>ONGG01000035.1 GCA_900317305.1 uncultured Prevotellaceae bacterium
CTCCAAGATAAGGTCTGTCGCTGAATGCGCCCGCTCCTTCTGGAAAATAGGATACAGACTCCTTGCGAATGGTGTCTTCACCAATGACTATCCTGTCCGACATCATGTCCACATACCATTCCTTTTCCTTGTCTCCAATCCCTAATTGTGCCATATCTGAGATGTATCTTTTTCCAGGAATGGAATCCAAACGATAATCCTTGACTGTTTTTGCCGTGAAATCAATAGTACTGCCCGAGCCTGTATCCATCAGGTACCACCCCTTGATCACTGTTCCACCAATGTATGTCTCCGCCTGAAGCATAATCCTGTTCTGTTCATACAGGATAGGCAGTTTCTGATATCCATCCAAACAAGGTATTCCGGCCTTATGCTGTTTCAGATATGAATGTTCGAAATTGATTTCAAACGGGTAGTCGGCAACGTTCTTGATACCCCAAATGCCGTCAACGTGGCAGTCCAACACATCCCTAAGCTTGAAAATAGGCACTATCCCATAACGGTCCTCGATGTTCCCGATGTTCACCTTTGTCTTTTCCGTGATGATTCTCACCTTCGTTTTTCCAGCCGCACCACCCGTATAGGCATCGCCAAAATGCTCGGGATGCCATCCACAATGTTCCAGGAAGACACTGTCCACACCATACATATCGGCAGCGCCAGTGTCATATATGACGTTGCAACTGACTGAATCATTGATGATTGAAGGAACAAATAGATGTCCCCGGTAAAGAAACGGGATGCTGTCGTTCGTCTGTGCCAAGCCCCGCTGTGAAAGAAGGGTGCTCAAGACTGCCATCAACAATAGGGTCTTGAAGGCAACACTCCCCATCACGCGCTTGATAATAACCATTAGTTTCATCTTGTTGCTTTCTTTAGATGGAATCCATCATATATTTCAAGTGCAAAAATACGAAAAAAAAAGAGCACAATTCAACGAGAAGTGACAAACCGTTCGAAAATGCAAAAAACATTTTGCTTTTTGCTCACTTAGTCGTATCTTTGAGCTTCGCTCGAAGTTAGGCTGCACCTTAGAAAAGAAAATAAATCTTCGATTTATTTTGCTTTTCGTTCGGTTTGCACTAATTTGAGCTTCGCTCGAAGATACTCCCGTTCGAAAATGCAAAAAACATTTTGCATTTTGCTCACTTAGTCGTACTTTGAGCTTCGCTCGAAGTTAGGCTGCACCTTAGAAAAGAAAATAAATCTTCGATTTATTTTGCTTTTCGTTCGGTTTGCACTAACTTTGTACCAAAATATTGTATTATGGGATTATTCGGTATATTCAATAAGAAAAAGAAGGAGACTCTCGATAAGGGTCTTGAGCGCACACAGCAAAGTTTTTTCTCCAAAATCACTAAGGCCGTAGCCGGAAAGTCGAAAGTCGATGACGACGTGCTCGACAACCTCGAGGAGGTGCTCATCACTTCCGACGTGGGCATAGAGACAACGCTCAAGATCATCGAGCGCATTCAGGAGAGGGTGGCCAGAGACAAGTATGTGACTACCAGCGAACTCAACGGTATCCTGCGAGAGGAAATTGCCTCGTTGTTGGCAGAGAACAATACCAATGATAATGAGGACTGGGATCTACCCACAGACCATAAACCTTATGTCATCCTCGTGGTGGGCGTGAATGGAGTGGGGAAGACCACCACCATCGGCAAACTGGCTTATCAGTTCAAGCAGGCTGGCAAGAAAGTGTATCTTGGCGCTGCCGACACCTTCCGAGCCGCTGCCGTGGAACAACTTTGTATCTGGGGCGAGCGCGTAGGCGTGCCGGTTATCAAGCAGCAGATGGGGTCCGACCCCGCTTCCGTGGCCTTCGATACCCTCACATCGGCCAAGGCCAACCAGGCCGATGTGGTGCTCATCGATACTGCCGGACGACTGCATAACAAGGTAGGACTGATGAACGAGCTCAAGAAGGTGAAGGACGTGATGAAAAAAGTACTGCCTGATGCTCCCGATGAGGTGATGCTCGTCCTCGACGGCAGTACCGGACAGAATGCCTTTGAGCAAGCCAAGCAGTTCTCGGCCGTCACCAATATCACCAGTATGGCCATCACCAAACTCGATGGCACGGCGAAGGGCGGCGTGGTGATTGGTATCAGCGACCAACTGAAAGTGCCCGTGAAGTATATTGGTCTGGGAGAGGGCATGGAAGACTTGCAACTCTTCAACAAACAGCAGTTCGTCGACTCGCTCTTCGGCGAGAAATAACGTGCACCTCTTTCTTTCTAACCACACAGAATGATCAAGAACCAAGTCGACATCATCACCATGGGTTGCTCGAAGAATCTCGTCGACAGCGAGAAAATCATGCGGCAACTCGAGGCGAACGGATACACGTGCAAGCACGACAGCGTCAACCCGAAAGGGGAAATCGTTGTCATCAACACCTGTGGCTTCATTCAGGATGCCAAGGAGGAGAGCATCAACGAGATACTCCGCTTCTCCATGGCTAAGGAGGAAGGACGCATCCGAAAGCTTTTTGTTATGGGATGCCTGTCGCAGCGGTATCATAAGGAACTGCTCGAGGAAATCGACAACGTCGACAAATACTACGGGAAGTTCGACTATAACCAGTTGCTCACCGACTTGGGCAAGGCTGAGATTCCGGCCTACAGAGACCAACGCCATATCACCACCCCCCGCCACTATGCCTACCTGAAGATTAGCGAGGGATGCGACAGGAAATGTGCCTATTGCGCCATACCCATCATCACAGGGCGTCATCAGAGCCGACCGATGAAGGATATCCTCCGAGAGGTGCGCCTGCTGGCTGATGCGGGGGTGAGAGAACTGCAGGTCATCGCTCAGGAACTCACCTATTATGGGGTAGATATCGACGGACATCGACACATCGCCGAACTCGTTGCCAAGATGGCAGAGATAAAGGGAATAGAGTGGATCAGACTGCATTATGCCTATCCCAACCAGTTTCCCGACGACCTGCTCCAGGTGATGCGCGACAATCCCAAGGTGTGCAAATACCTTGACATCGCCCTGCAACATGTCAGCGATAATATGCTGCAACGGATGCACCGCCACACCACCAAGGAGGAGACCTATAACCTCATCTCCCGTCTTAGGGAGATGGTGCCGGGAGTGAACCTCCGCACGACAATGATGGTGGGCTTTCCCGGTGAGACCGACGATGACTTCAACCAACTCATCGAGTTCGTGAAATGGGCACGCTTCGAGCGGCTGGGGGCTTTCGCCTATTCCGAGGAGGAGGGCACCTATAGCGCGCTCCATTACAAGGATGATGTGCCCGAGGACGTGAAACGCGACAGGCTCGACCGGCTGATGGCTGTGCAACAGGACATCAGTGCCGAGATTCAGGCCTCGTTGGTGGGAAAGACGATGAAAGTGATTGTCGACCGCAAGGAGAAAGGATTCTATGTGGGCCGCACACAATTCTCGTCACCCGAGGTCGACCCCGAGGTGCTTATCCCCGTAGGTGATAGAACCCTGCGTAACGGAAGGTTCTACAATGTGCGTATCACAGGTTCTGAGGAGTTCGACCTCTATGGTGAGGTCGTGAGTTAAATGCTTTTACCATGAATAATAGCCAATTCGTTTTTTTCCTGGCCGCACGGTTGGGCTGTTCGCCTGAGACGGCTGAACAATATATCACTACCATCGTAAAATGGCTGGGCAATACTGTTGTGGATAGCGGGGAACTTATTATCCGTGATTTCGGAAAATTCGTCGTGGAGAAACGCAATGAGCATATCGTCATTGATGCTGCTACAAAGAAGCGCACGCTCATCCCACCCCAACTCCTCATGCGGTTCGTGGCCTATCCTTTGCTGGATGAGGAGGAGAAAGGCGGATATGTTGCCATGGAGAAAGTGGCTTCCGTGGTGGCCGGACAACTGAAAATCGCATCCAACGTGTCTGAAAAGGCCGTGATGGAGTTCTTCAAGGCGCTGCTCCATGTGATGAACAACGATGGCGAGGTTGCCATTTCAGGCCTAGGGGAGTTCCAACTCACTAAGATGCAGGTCGGTAATCATGTTTATGGAAAGGTTACGTTCCGCCCTGATGAGACGCTTGCTGGACTTGTCAACCGTCCATTCTCCTATTTCCAGCCTGTTGCACTCCATGAGGGGGTTACTTTCGATGATACAGAGGTGCTGTCTGATGATGACGACCCTGCCATCACCGCCGACACTTTCGTTATCAAGACCATTGACGAAGCAGAAAACATGGCTGAAACGCCAAGTCAGACTCCTGAATCTACATTGGAGAAAACAGAATCGGATGATTCGGATAATTTGGAAAAATTGGATGATTCAGAGTCTTCAGAGTCTTCAGAGTCTTCAGAGTTTTCTGAGTCTTCTGAGTACTCAGAGTACTCTGATAACTCCGAGTCTTCTGAAAACTCCGAGACCACAAATGATGCTTCAGCTGTCGATATTCCCGTCCCTGCTCCTGCCAGCGATGTCGTTGCTCCCATCGTGCCTGCCACTTCCAACCCCGACGCTCCTATTGAGGAACCTGCTCCTCCAACCAAGAGAAATTTCACCGGACTGGCTGTGTTGTTGGGCGCGGTGGCCATTATCGGTCTGGTTATCTTCTTCTTCAATCAAACTGGCGATGAGGAGGGGAATGCAGTGGCTTCGAATGTCTCTCTTACTGCCGACTCAGCATTGGTAGCCGAAAACGATAGCATCTCAACCACAAGCGCATTGCCTGAAAACGAGGCGACCGACACCATCGACTTCGATGCCATGAATGCCCAGATTCCTTATGGGGCATACGACATCGTGGCCATCGATACGGTCATCACCGTAGGAAAAGGACAGACGGCTCTCAGTATATCGAAGATGATGCTCGGAACGGAATATACCATTTATATCGTCGTGGCCAATGATGGAAACGACCAACCACAGCCCGGACAATCTTACAGGATTCCCAAACTGCAACTCCGCAGCAAGAAATAACGGCTAGGAGCATAGCATTTCACGATACAACGAAATATTGTCGCCATCATGCCAGAGGAACTTCAAAAACCGGAAAAGCCTTCGTCTGTCAGTAAAAAAGAGGTACGCAAACAAAGGCTGCTGGAATCTCAGAGTTATCGTATGATGAAAAAGGTGGCGCTCTACATGGACCAGTATTACCTCGATGGGGTGGCTGGACTGGTGCCGGGCGGACTGGGCGACATGGCAGCGTCGGCGCTTGCTCTCGTTCACGTGTATTTCAGTCTCTTCAAGTTGCGCTCCATCCCTCTTACCTTGGCTGTGCTCAACAATGCGATGCGCGATGTGCTCATGGGCATGCTCCCGTTTTTTGTCGGCGATGTCATCGATTTCTTCAACAAGTCGCATTCGAAAAACATGAAGTTGATCGATGGATATATCAACAACGACCCACTTGTCGTCCATGAACTTCATCGGAAAGCCTGGCAGTCGGCTGCTGTGCTTGTTCTTCTTATCGTTGCCATTGCAGGAATGGTGTGGTTCCTCATCTGGCTCACCCAAATGCTGGGCACGGCATTATTCTCTTGAAACAACAACGTTTCAAGATTTCTCTTTTTTCATTAATTGTGGTATGGGTATTTGTGAGCCGCTTGTGATGAACTGTATGCAAATTCGTCATCAGTCCTCGCTTGAGTCGGCTGTACGCAGGATGATACTCGTGGCACCAATCGTAAAAAGTGAGCCGTCTTCGAGCACGCGACGCTCACGGTCGCCAAGAATCTCATTGTCTACAAAGGTGCCGGTGTTGCTCGGTCCGTCGCGAAGCACATATTTCAGCTTGCCGTTCTTGCCTCGCGACACGTTTATCACACAATGCAGCATGTCGACGCTGGGATCGTTGGTCTCAATCGGAAGGGTGGTCTTGCTGCCCTTCATGTAGCGGCCAATGGTGTTGTCGCCCATGCGTAGGGGCAGCACTTGCTTGTAATGAAACACATTCTCGATGACAAGCAGACTGCCGCAGTTGGCCTCGGTCATTTCCTCCTCAGGGTTCTCCTCTTTCTGCGTGTTGCGCAAATGAGACACCCCCATACGAATACCGAACTGCTTTCCACAGTTCGGACATTCGAAGACCAATGACTGGCCAGCCTCGTAACGGGTCTCGTCGAAAGTGATGAATTGGTCACATTTCGGACAACGTACTCTCTTCATCGACTATTTCACTTCCATAATCCATCCGCTGCTCACAACACCGTCGTTTTGAAGTGTCTGCAACTGGGCAATGGCTTCTTCCTTGTCGGCATAGTCGCCATAGACGACCATATGGTCGTTCTTATACTCGAAGAGAGCGGCCTTGCGGGCTCCTTTCTCGTGGATGGAGGCAAGGAAATTCTGCGCGTTCTCCAATGGAAGGCTGCAACCCAGTACCACGGTGAAATGCCCGGGAGTGGGAAGCACGGCCTCTGCATTGAGCGACTCAATGTGCTTGGCCAATTCCTCAAAAGCGCCTACGATACTGTGCGACTCTGGGGTGGCGGCACTTGTTGCGGTGGCAACTTCTTGTGCCGGTGTCTCAGCCGACAGGGTAACGGCAGCCACTTCCTTCACCTCCTTCTTGGGGGTGATGGTGGTGAGCAGACTGGCCTCGGCGGGCTGATTGTCGACGATGACATCCTGGTTGGGTGACACCGGACGGGCAAAGAGCAGCAGCGCCACGGCAGCCACGGCGGTCACGGCGAGGTTGCGCAATAAGCTGACTTTTATACTGATGGTTTTTTCCTCACGCTGATGGTCGGAGGGGGATACTTGTGACATCATTGTTGCAAGACTGGGTTGGAAGGATGGGTTGGGTGTGATGCGACGGCTCTCCAAGGTGATGGTGCCGGGCTTGTCGGTGTGCTTGAGCACTTCTGCGAGCAAAGGCATCTCGATGCTGCTCAGACCGTAGAGCATGGGGGTGAGCAGCCCCGACTCGTTGGGCTCGAACTCATAACGGCCCTCGTCGTTCGAACGGAGCGTGCCAAGGTCGGCAAACTCATAACTGCCTGTGTGCTCAATCTGATTCTTCACCGATTCCACCTCGCGCTCCAGCATCGCCACGGCCTCAGGATAACTGATGTCATAGGCATCGGCATACGACTGTGCCAACAACGGGTCGCTCATCGTGAGCTGGGGGTTGAAGCCTAAGGTTCGCAATGGGGGTATGAACATGCTGTCGCGGTCGTCGTAGCGGGCTTCCACATGGTGAGCCATAAAACCACCCAGATTGGGCACGATCACGCAGTCATTGTTCAACAAGAGTATTTCAATGTGTCTTCCTAATTCTATCATGCTGCAAAATTAGTTCTTTTTATCGGGAATCACAAAGTTTTATGTCAAAAAATACTTAAAGATTCACAGCCTTCCTTCCAGGGAGGTGTTTATTTGATCTTGGTTACTAAACGCTTCATGTTGGGGTCGGCACTCGAGTTGCCCACCATTACCTCGTAGCGACCGGGAAGCACCCGCATGGTGTTGGTCTGACTGTCCCAAACCTCGAAGCGCTCACGGGGCATCTCGATGGTCACTTGCCTCGATTCACCTGGTGCAAGCGATACTTTAGCGTATCCACGCAAGGTCTTGATTGGGCCATCGTTGTCGCCAATTCGCTTAATATATACTTGAACAGTTTCGCTGCCTTGACAATGGCCTGTGTTGGTGACATTCACTGTCAGTAGGCCTTTCTTCAACTTGGGCTTGGCGATATCGAAGGTGGTGTAGCTCAGTCCATGACCGAAGGCAAACAAAGCGTCGCCCTTGAAGTAGCGGTAGGTGCGGCCTGCCATGCGGTAGTCGAGGAAATCGGGTAACTGGCCCACGTTGCGGTAGAAGGTGATGGGCAGTTTGCCACTGGGGTTGTAGTCACCGAAGAGTACGTCGGCCACGGCCTGACCTCCCGACTCTCCAGGATACCAGGCCTGAAGGATGGCGTCGGTGGTTCGCGTCTCTGGCTCTAGGGCGATGGCACTGCCCGAGCAGTTCACAAGCACCACTTTCTTGCCTGCGGCATGGAGGGCGGCGATGACCTTGCGCTGCGCCTCGGGCAGTTCAATGTCGGTGCGGTCGCCTCCCTTGAAGCCTGGGGCATCGACTTTCATCTCCTCTCCTTCTAGTCGGGGTGAGATGCCACCCACGAAAATCACCGTCTCGCAGTCTTTGGCCTCGGCCACCACCTGGTCCATGGTGGGAGTGAGTGGATGGATGATGTCGAAATAAAGGGCGGCCATGTCCTTGCTCTGCTGATAGTCGAGTTGGAGGGTGTAGCGTTCGCCGGCTTTTACCTGCATTTTCCGTTCGGCTGCTTGGATGCGGTCACGACCGCTCCATACATTCACCAAGGTGTCGCCATTGATGATGAGGCGGGCACAATCGTCGAACTTCAGTCTGAAAGTCACCTCCTCGTCGTGTGTGGGGCAGAATGTGCCCTCGTAACGGGCACTGAAGTCCTCGAGTGATACGCCGGGGGCGAAGACGGTGTTGCCGCCATTGCTTAGGTTGACGGGCTCCGAGTAGGTGGCAATGGCAGCGTGCGACCCCTCAAACTTCTTGTTGTTGAAATAGGTGGCACGTAGGCCTCTCTGGCCATCGGGTGTGACGATGTCGCCGAAACGGCTCTCATCTACCGTGTTTTTCGTCAGGTCGCAGGCTGCATAGTATTTCACCTGGCCCACTTTTTCCCTGATGCCTTCCAGGATAGTGACATTGCTGGTGGGATAGCCAGAGTAGTTGGCCCACTGCATCACCGAGTCGTTGGCATTGGGACCCATCACCATCACCCGGCTGTCTTTCTTCAACGGGAGCACACCATTGTTGTGCAACAGTGTCATCGACTCGCGGGCCATATCGAGGGCAAGGCGCTTGTGCGACGGACTGGCAATCACGCTCGCGGGCATTTTCTGCCAGTCGACAAGGCTCTCCGAGTCGAAGTCTCCCAACTCGAAGCGGGCTTTCAACAGGCGCTTCAGACTCACGTCAATCTCGGCCTCGGTAATCTCGCCGGCTGCCACAGCCTCGGGAAGCGTGCGGTAGTTGCTTCCACACTCCACGTCGGTACCAGTGCGCACGGCTAGGGCAGAGGCCGCATGGGCATTGGCCGACACGCCATGGCGGCCGGGCTTCCAGAAATCGTCGATGCCGCCGCAGTCGCTGGTCACAATGCCGTCGAATCCCCACTCGTCGCGAAGGATACGTTGCAGGTAGCGGGAGTTGCCACAGCAGGGTTCTCCGTCGATGCGCTGGTAGGCACACATGATCTCGCCCACATGGCCTTCCTGGACGAGTTGCTTGAAGGCGGGCAGGTAAGTTTCCCATAGGTCGCGCTCAGGCAGCGACTCCACGTTGAACACATGGCGGTTCCACTCCGGACCGCTGTGTACGGCAAAGTGCTTGGCGCAGGCCAGCAGCTTGCGGTAGCGGTGTGAGCCGTCTCCCTGAAGGCCTCGCACGACGGCCAGTCCCATGCGCCCGGTGAGGTAGGGGTCCTCGCCATAGGTCTCCTGACCACGGCCCCAACGGGGGTCGCGGAAGATGTTGATGTTGGGCGTCCAGAACGACAAACTCTGGTAGCGCTTGATCTCGCCGGTACGCCGGGCGAGGTTGTTCTTGGCGCGGGCCTCGTCGCTGGCGGCATCGAAGACTTTGAACAGCAGGTCGTCGTCAAACGAGGCAGCCATGCCTATCGTTGAGGGGAAGACAGTGGCGAAACCATTGCGGGCCACACCATGGAGCGCCTCATTCCACCAGTCGAACTGGGGGATGCCCAGGCGTGGGATGGCCTTCGACGAACTCATCATCAGCGTGGCCTTCTCTTTGAGAGTGAGGCGGCTGCACAGGTCGGCGGCGCGCTCCTCGGCACTGAGCGAGGCATTTTGGTAGGGGAAGGGTTGTGCACAGAGTGTGTGGATGCCAAGCAGGAGGGCAAAGGAAAGTAAGATAGGCTTTTTCATTGTAGAGTAGTATTTGCCACAAATATAGCGATATTTCGCGAGACAGGCAAATTTTTGAAAGAATAAATGGCGCAGTGCCGGAGCACCGCGCCATTGAGAAAGTGGTATGGTTGTGGTTTGTTTGTGCTTAGCTGAAGAATCCGAGCAACGTACCGGCTGCCACGGCCGAGCCGATCACGCCGGCCACGTTCGGACCCATGGCGTGCATGAGCAGGAAGTTGTGGCGGTCGTACTCCAGACCGAGGTTGTTGGAGATGCGCGCACTCATAGGTACGGCACTCACACCGGCATTACCGATGAGCGGATTGATCTTCTTGTCGGCCGGGAGGAAGAGGTTCATCGCTTTCACGAACAGCACGCCGCTGGCACTGGCGATGATGAACGCCATGGCACCGAGCACGAAGATCTTGATGGTATTGAGCGTGAGGAACTCGCTGGCCTGGGTGGAACAGCCTACGGTGAGGCCGAGGAGAACCACGACCACATCGCTGAGGGCACTGCCGGCGGTTTTGGCCAGACGGGTGGTCTTGCCACTCTCTTTCAGCAGGTTGCCGAAGAAGAGCATACCAAGCAGTGGGAGGCCAGAGGGCACGAGGAACGTGGTGAGCAGAAGTCCGATGATGGGGAAGAGGATGCGCTCGGTCTGACTCACGTGGCGGGCGGGCTTCATGTGGATCACGCGCTCTTTCTTCGTGGTGAGCAGGCGCATCAACGGGGGCTGGATTACCGGCACCAACGCCATGTACGAATAGGCGCACACGGCAATGGCACCCATCAGGTTCGGACAGAGCTTCGACGACAGGAAGATGGCGGTAGGACCGTCGGCACCACCGATGATGGCAATACCGGCAGCCTGGTTGGGCTCAAAGCCAAGGGCCAAAGCCACCATGTAGGCACCGAAGATACCAAACTGTGCCGCAGCACCGATGAGCACCAACTTCGGGTTGCTGATGAGTGCCGAGAAGTCGGTCAATGCCCCGATGCCAAGGAATACCAACGGAGGATACCAGCCTTGACGCACACCTTGGTAGAAGATATTCAAGACGGAGTTGTCTTCGTAAAGACCGATCTCCAGACCGGCGTCGGCACGGAAGGGGATATTGCCCAAGATGATACCCAGACCGATGGGGACCAGGAGCAGAGGCTCGAAGTCTTTGCGGATAGCCAGCCAGATGAAGATGCCGCCCACCACAATCATGATGAGGTTGGGCAGCGTGGCATTGGCAAAACCCGTATACGACAGGAAATCGAAAAATTTTGATGTGATAAAATCCAAGAATCCCATAGCGCTATCCGATTGTTATCAGGGTGGCACCCTCCATCACGGTGTCGCCACGGGTTACTAATACAGAGGTCACCTTGCCATCGTGGTCGGCCTCGATGTTGTTCTGCATCTTCATGGCCTCGAGCACCACCACGGTATCGCCGTTCTTCACTGTGTCGCCCACACTCACCTTCACCTCGGTGATGGTACCGGGTAGCGGGGCAATGATCTTCGTGCCGGGACCTGCAGCCATCTGGGGCTTGGCGGCAGACTCCTCCTTGGCGGCGGGAGCGGCGGCAGGGGCGGGAGCGGCGACTGGGGTCACCTTCTTCGGATGGGGATGCTTGGTCACGGCATGGGCCATCTCTACCTCGATGGGCTTGCCATTGACAATCACTTTGGCAACGTTGCCTTCAATGTCTTCTATCTCTACGGTGTAGTCGATACCATCGACTTTATATTGATACTTGTTCATTTTCTCCTATGCTTGGTTATTAGATTCTTGTCCATTTCGTGAATTTGGGAATGAGGGTAATCACGCCACTCTCGGTGTCGTGGGTGTCGTCGAGATACTCCTTCAGGGCCATGGCAACGACGGCCATCAGCACCTCGGGATCTTCGTCACGCCGCTTCGTCACCACGCCGGGGAACGCGCGCTCGTCTTCTTCCTCCATACTGATTTTGCTCAGAATGCGCTCCCTGTGAGCACGTTTGGCACTCTGGCGCTTCCGTTCCTGCCTGCTGCGCATTAACTTGCCAAAAAGGGTGAAGAAAACCCACAACAGGGCAAGACAGGTGAACACGATGCCCATCGAGAGCAATGTGATACCGAAACCATGTGGGTCGTCGCGCTTGATCTGCGACACCTTGCTTTCAGTCACGTTGATGTAGTTCTCGATTCCCGGGGTCACGGCATCCACGGCCTTCACCTCCCATATGTCCGAGCCGTCTTTCTGGCGGGCATACGAGGTGTTGGCATTCAAGGTCGTGGGGATGGTGACAGAGTCTACCAGGTCCACGCCATTGCCTTCAAAAAGACCAATCCATACCTTGCCCTCGCTGGGCATGACCGAAGTGAGGTGGGTAGAACCTTTGGCGGGATGGCTGTTCAGGTACAAGAGCAAATGTTGACGGCCCGACAGGTTGGTGCGGACCTCATTGTTGGGAATGATGCTCATCTTCGACACGCGCTCCGGAACGGTCAGAGACTTGTTGAGCACAGCCGTATCGGTGGTGATGTACATCCCACGTACATTGAATGTGGAGAACGACGTGTTGGCCAACTCTATCCAGGCCAGGTGCTCGCCATACTCATCCACAATGCTCGAGGTATTGTTCGTCATCACCTCGTTGATCTTGATGTTCTTGGCTCCCTGACCGAACACCACGAGGCTACACAACGCCAATACGGCAGTTAGTGAATACTTCTTTTTCATCGAAATGTATTATATTTGATAGATTGTTGATGTCTTGCTAGCCACAGAAGAAGAGCACCAGAATCTGCGCGGTGAGAATGCGCAGGAACATGCTCAGTGGGTAGACAGTGGAATAGCCTACGCCAGGTGCCTCACGACTGCAAATCTGGTTGGCATAGGCCAAGGCGGGTGGGTCGGTGTAGGCACCGGCCAGCATACCGATAATCGTGAAGTAGTTGAACTTGTAGACCAACTTGGCTATCGTGCCGATAATCAGGATGGGCAGCACGGTGATCAGCACACCTGTGTAGACATATTTCAGACCATCGCCCGACACCACGGTGTCCCAGAATCCGGCACCGGCCTTGATGCCCACACTGGCTAGGAACAGCACCAAGCCTATCTCGCGCAGCATCATGTTGGCACTGGTGGTGGTGTAGGTCACCAACTTCACACGGTATCCGAATCGGCCGATGAGGATGGCGATGATGAGTGGACCACCGGCCAGACCCAGTTTCATGGGCACTGGCATGCCGGGGATGGCAATGGGCAGGCTGCCGAAGATGATGCCAAGCATCACGCCAATGAAGATGGTGGCGATGTTGGGCGCGTTCAGGCGCTTCACCGAATTGCCCATCATCTCGGCCACGCGGTTCACGTTGTCCTCCGGACCCACCACCATAATGCGGTCGCCCACATGGAAGTGGTGGTTGCGGCCGGCAAAGAGGTCGAGGCCGTGACGTGTGATGCGCGTTACGTTCACGCCATACACGCTCGAGAAATGCATCTTGCCCAAGGTCTTGCCGTTCATGCGCGGACTGGTCACCACGATGCGGCGCGACACCATCGGCTGCTGTTGCTCGTTCTCCTCTTTCCACTCACTTTCCAGTTCCGGACCTATGAAAGCCTTGATGGGCTCGGCGTCGGCCTCGGCACACACGATAAGCAACTCGTCGTTGATCTCGAAAATCGTATTGCGGTTGGGAATGCCCACCTGACCATTGTGCAGGATGCGCGAACATACGAAGTCGCGGTTCAGAAACTCGCTGATCTGCATCAGCGTACGCCCAGCCAGGTAGGAGTTGGCCACACGCAAGTGCATCTTGTAGGGCTTGGCATGGGGATTCTCGGCCTCCAGGGCTTCCAATTTGGATTCCTCGTCTTCCAAGCGGCAATGGGTGATGTAGCGGACAGCGACAGAGGCCAGGATGATGCCGGTGACACCAAGCGGGTAGGCGCAGGCATAACCCGAGGCAATCTGCGGGGCTCCCTCGGCGAATACGGTACTCAGGGCCTCGGTGGCGGCACCCAGACCTGGAGTGTTGGTCACGGCTCCATAGAGCGTACCAATCATCATCGGCAGGTTCGACGGGTTGGAGGTGTCGAAAAACAGGTAGTAGCAGCCAAACATCACCAGGATGTTGAGCAGGATGACTCCGGTGGATAGTCCGTTGAGGGTGATGCCGTCTTTCTTGAAACTCTCAAAGAAGCCGGGACCCACCTGCAGACCAATCATGAACACGAAGAGTATCAGACCAAAATCCTGCAGAAAATTCAATATTTCGATTGGCGCGGTGAAATGGATGTGACCAGCCAGGATGCCGGCGAAAAGAACGAATGTGACACCCAGGGAGATGCCAAAAAACTTAATCTTGCCCAGATACACACCCAGCGCTATCACGCAGGCATAGAGCAGCACCGTATGGGCGATAGAGTCAGTTTCGGTAAAAAGATGAATTAGCCAATCCATTTCAATAAAAGCAATTTTCGTTCAAGGTGCAAAATTACTCATTTTATTGCGCAAAAAATAATTTTTGTGCAATAAAATCTAGGCCATAGAACAAGATTTTGAATTTTTCACGTTTAAATATTAAATTATCCGAATTTCTTTCCATATGTCGCAAAAAACCATTATCTTTGCACGATGATTTAAGGCCCTTTTCTTAAACCTTAATTACTTTTCAACTTATATAATAAACATTTCGCTATGTCAAACAACAAGGAAAGACTCTTTACCGAGTTTCAGGCTCCCACCACTCAAGAATGGCTCGACAAAATCCAGGTCGATCTCAAAGGGGCAGATTTCAACAAGAGACTCGTATGGAGAACCAATGAAGGTTTCAACGTGCAGCCTTTCTACCGCAGGGAAGATGTGCTGAAACTGAAAACACCAGAGGCTTTGCCCGGAGAATTCCCCTTCGTCCGTGGTAACAAGAAAGACAACAATGAATGGTATGTGCGCCAGAACATCCTCGCCGAGGATGCTGCCGCTGCCAACGCCAAAGCCCTGGATGTCCTCAACAAGGGCATCGACTCTCTGGGATTCAAAATCCCTGGCGAAAAGGTGAGCGAGGAGTTCATCGACACCTTATTAAATAATATTGAGTGCGAGTATATCGAACTCAATGTTACTACTTGCAAGCGCCATACCCTCGAACTCGCAGAGATCCTGAAAGCCTATTTCGAGAAAAAAGGATACGACAAGGCTAAACTCGTGGGCAGCATCGATTTCGACCCCATCGAGAAAATCGTCATGAAGGGTAAGGATGTCACTCCGCTGCTCGATGTCACCGCCCGTCTGGTGGAGGCCTTCAAGGACTATCCTCAGTTCCGCTGTGTCACGGTCAACTCTGAGGCGCTCAACAATGCCGGTGCTTATATCGTTCAGGAACTGGGCTATGCCCTGGCCTGGGGTAACGAGTATCTGCAGTTGCTTACCGAGTCTGGCATCGATGCCGACCTTGCCGCTTCGAAGATTAAGTTCAATATGGGCGTGAGCGAGAACTACTTCATGGAATTGGCCAAGTTCCGCGCCGCTCGCATGCTCTGGGCACAGATCGTGAAGCAGTATGAGCCCAAGTGCGACGAGTCATGCAAGATGGTGGTCAACGCCACTACCTCGAAATACAACCAGACACTTTTCGACAGCTATGTCAACTTGCTCCGCTCGCAGACCGAGGCCATGAGTGCTGCTCTCGCCGGCATCCACTCCATGGTGGTCACACCGTTCGACGCTCCCTATGAGCAGCCCAACGATTTCTCGGAGCGCATAGCACGCAACCAACAGCTCCTGCTCAAGGAGGAGTGCCATTTCGGGGCCGTGGTCGATCCGGGTGCTGGCTCCTACTATATCGAGCATCTCACCGACAGCCTCGCTGTCGAGGGTTGGAAAATCTTCCTCCAGGTAGAGGAGGATGGCGGATTCCTGGCTGCTGCCAAGGATGGCAAGGTGCAGGATGTCATCAACGCCACCAACGTGAAGCGCCATGGCGACGCCGCCAAGCGCAAGGAGTTCATCCTCGGTACCAACCAGTTCCCCAACTTCACCGAGGTGTCCGACGGCAAGACCGCACGTCAGTGCGCATGCTGCTGCCAAGAGGAGCAGACCGACTTCAAGGCCGTGAAAGCCACCCGTCTGGCTGCCGACTTCGAGGATCTCCGCATCCATACCGAGAACACCCGTGTGCCCGTGGCCTTCATGCTTACCATCGGCAACCTGGCCATGCGCCAGGCACGTGCTCAGTTCTCTTGCAACTTCCTGGCTTGCGCCGGATACAAAGTGGTCGACAACCTCGGCTTTAAGACCGTAGAAGAAGGTGTCGACGCTGCTCTCAAGGCCAATGCCGATATCGTGGTCATCTGCTCGAGCGATGACGAATACGCCGAGTATGCCATCCCCGCATTCAAGTATCTCGACAACCGCGCCATGTTTGTCGTGGCAGGTGCTCCCGCTTGCATGGAAGACCTCAAGGCCGCAGGCATAGAGAATTTCATCCATGTGCGCTGCAATGTGCTGGATACACTTCGTGAATACAATGCCAAGTTGGGAATTTAAATCGCTAAAGTCATGAGAAAGAATTTTAAAGACATCGATATTTATGCTGGCATTCAGCCGCAAAATGGTGCTGAGTGGCAACAAGCCAACGGCATTGACTACAACTGGAAGACACCCGAGCACATCGAGGTGAAACCAGTTTACACCAAGGAAGACCTGGAGGGCATGGAGCACCTCGACTTCGCTGCTGGTATCCCGCCATATCTCCGTGGCCCGTACTCCATGATGTATCCCTTCCGTCCTTGGACCATCCGTCAGTATGCCGGATTCTCCACCGCCGAGGAGTCGAACGCATTCTACCGCCGCAACCTGGCTTCCGGACAGAAAGGTCTCTCCGTGGCATTCGACCTCCCCACTCACCGTGGATATGACCCCGACAATGCCCGCGTGGTGGGTGATGTGGGTAAGGCTGGTGTGTCGATCTGCAACGAGGAGAACATGAAAGTGCTCTTCTCGGGCATCCCCCTCAACAAAATGTCGGTATCAATGACCATGAATGGTGCCGTGCTGCCTATCCTTGCCTTCTATATCGTGGCAGGTCTGGAGCAGGGTGCACAACTCGAGGAGATGGCTGGCACAATCCAGAACGATATCCTCAAGGAGTTCATGGTGCGCAACACCTATATCTATCCTCCCGCATTCTCGATGAAGATCATCGCCGACATCTTTGAGTTCACCTCACAGAAGATGCCGAAGTTCAACTCCATCTCTATCTCCGGTTACCACATGCAGGAGGCCGGTGCCACCGCCGATATCGAGTTGGCATACACTTTGGCCGATGGTATGGACTATATCCGCACCGGTGTGAACGCTGGTATCGACGTCGACGCCTTCGCACCCCGCCTCTCGTTCTTCTGGGCCATTGGCATGAACCACTTCATGGAGATTGCCAAGATGAGGGCCGGACGACTCCTCTGGGCCAAGATCGTGAAGAGCTTCGGCGCGAAGAACCCGAAGTCGCTCGCCCTACGTACCCACTCGCAGACCTCTGGTTGGTCGCTCACCGAGCAAGACCCGTTCAACAACGTGGGCCGTACTTGCATCGAGGCTATGGCTGCCGTGCTCGGACATACCCAGTCGTTGCACACCAACGCTCTCGACGAGGCCATCGCACTGCCTACCGACTTCTCTGCCCGTATCGCCCGTAACACCCAGATCTATATCCAGAACGAGACCAAGGTGTGCAAGCAGATCGACCCGTGGGCTGGCTCCTATTACGTGGAGACACTCACCAACGAATTGGTGCACAAAGCTTGGGAACACATCCAGGAGATTGAGAAACTGGGCGGTATGGCAAAGGCCATCGAGACCGGTCTGCCCAAGATGCGTATCGAGGAGGCTGCCGCACGTACTCAGGCTCGCATCGACTCGGGTGTGCAGACCATCGTGGGCACCAACAAGTACCGTCTCGACCATGAGGATCCCATCGATATCCTCGAGGTCGACAATACTGCCGTGCGCAAACAGCAAGAGGAGTCGCTCGCTCAAGTCAGAAGCTCTCGCGACGAGGCTGCTTGCCAGGCTGCACTCAAGGCAATCACCGAGTGCGTGCGCGACTTCAATGAGGGGCGCAAGAGCAAGGACAACCTGCTCGACCTCGCTGTGAAGGCAGCACAACTGCGCTGTACGCTGGGTGAGATCAGTGATGCTTGCGAGAAAATCGTAGGCCGTTATAAAGCAATCATTAGAACTATTTCAGGCGTGTATTCAGCAGAAAGCAAAAACGACTCCGACTTCGAGAAAGCTTGTCAGCTCACAGAGGAGTTTGCCAAGAAAGAGGGCCGTCGTCCACGTATCTTCGTGGCAAAGATGGGCCAGGACGGACACGACCGTGGAGCCAAAGTGGTGGCTACCGGTTATGCCGACTGTGGCTTCGACGTGGATATGGGACCGCTCTTCCAGACTCCGGCAGAGGCTGCACGTGAGGCCGTGGAGAACGACGTGCACATCGTGGGCGCCTCGTCGCTCGCAGCAGGTCACAAGACCCTTATCCCGCAACTTATCGAGGAACTCAAGAAACTGGGCCGCGAGGATATCATGGTCATCGCTGGTGGTGTGATTCCCGCTCAGGACTACGACTTCCTCTACAAGGCTGGCGTGGCAGCCATCTTCGGTCCTGGAACATCCGTGGCCAAGGCTGCTGTGGAGATGATGAACATCTTGCTCGACAAATAAGAATAAGACGTTTTCATACATCAAGGCGGATGGGCACCCCATCCGCCTTTTTCACATCCTTTACTTCGGTGTGTCTCGCCCGATTCCACTTAATTGGGATGCCCTTAATTGGGATGGCGAAAATGCCGAGTGACCGAAAAAAAAGGATAACTTCTTGCTGTTTCGCATTTTATTGCTAAATTTGCAAAGAATTAGATCTATATCATGAGACTGCCAAAAATGTTTTGCCCTTCAGAATCTTTTGCTGTGCGCCTCACATGGCGCATAGTGGGCACGTTGTTTCTCATCTCACTCGTCCTTGCGGCACTTTTTCTCGCCCTCATCTGGACAGTGGGATTCCTGGTGCTTTCGGCATTTTACTGGAGTGGTATGGATTTGGCTGGCGAGAAGATCAACAATGTTTTCACGGCAGTCGAGATAGCGGTGTCGAATAATATTACCGAGGCAGAGGAGAGCATAAATGGACAAGAGAATGAATTTTTTGCCATTGAGCACTTGCTCACTCTCAACCCCAACATCGTGGGTGCTGCCGTAGCTACTAACCCCGAAGTGGGACCACACAAAGGCAGGCTTTTCTCTCCTTATGCTTATCATGACAGTACGGGCATCCACACCAAGCAATTGACTTCTAAGGAATATGACTACACCCACCAGGAATGGTTCACCCGGCCGCTCGATGAGGGCAAAGGCATCTGGACCGACCCCTATGTGGATGAGGGCGGCGGCGAAGTGCTCATGATCACCTATTCCATGCCTATCATCAATCCCAAGGGAGAGATGTATGCCGTACAGACGGCCGACATCGATCTTGGCTGGCTCACCAAACAGGCTGACCGGATAGACAGCCTATACAATAATAGGTATTATGCAGGGATTGGTGATAAGATGGGACATAGTAGGAGCTTCATTACCACACAGACGGGTGTATTGGCCGTTCACCCCGACAGGAATTTCAAAGGCGTAGAGACATTACAAGATTATTTCCAGAGGAGAGGAGCCAAAAGACAATCTCATCTTGAGAAAGAAATCCTTGACGGTGACCAAGATCTGCTGCTCTTTACCGACATTGATGGAAATACCAACTTCATTTTCGTCGTTCCTATCCTGCATACGGGATGGGTGATTGGAATCATCATTCCTCTGCGTGATATCATTGCCCCGGTGAATGTTTTCATTATCGGAATCCTCGTTGCTTTGATTCTCGGACTGCTGATAGTGGCTTTGGTTTGCAGAAGAAATATACATAAAATGATCAAACCGTTGAGCAAGTTTGCCGACTCTGCCGATGAGATAGCAAAGGGAAATCTCGACACGCCACTCCCCGTCATCAAGTCAAAGGACGAGATGTTCAGGCTCCACAATTCGTTGTCTACCATGCAGCAGTCGCTCATTGCCCAGATAGAGCAAATCAAGAACTCCAACGAGGAGAAAGGACGTATAGAGAGTGAGTTGCTCATCGCACGAAACATCCAGATGTCGATGTTGCCCATGCACTTCCCAGCGTTTCCCGACCGCACCGACCTCGACGTCTTCGCCCAACTCTATCCTGCCAAAGAGGTGGGAGGTGACCTCTACGACTACCTCATACGCGACGAGAAATTGTATTTCTGTGTGGGTGATGTGTCGGGCAAGGGCATTCCGGCATCGATGGTCATGATGGTCACCAGGGCGTTGTTCCATACAGCCTCGGCACATGAGAGTAATCCTGCGAAAATCCTTGGTGGTATCAACGAACAGATGGTTGAGGATAACGACTCCAACATGTTTGTCACCATGTTCATCGGCGTAATCGACCTGCCTACTGGCCGTATGCGGTATTGCAACGCCGGGCACAACGCCCCGTTGCTTGTCAACGACGAGGAGGTTGTTATGCTTCCTTGCGATGCCAACCTGCCGCTTGGAGTGATGGAAAACTGGAAATTCACCATGCAGGAGGTCACCCTCAAGCCGCCTACTACGGTATTCCTCTATACCGACGGGGTGACAGAGGCCGAGAACTTGAAATATGAACAATTCCAGGAAGAAAGAATGTTTGAGGTGGCCCGTCAGGCAGGAAAGCATCCCCAAACGCTTATCGAGCAGATGAAATATGCCGTGAAGCAGTTTGTGGGCGATGCCGACCAGTTCGACGACATGACCATGCTTGCTGTTCAATACTGTAAAATGATGTCAGATGACTCCAGACTTTCGCGCACGCTCAACCTCACTAATGATGTGGAGCAGGTGCCACAGCTCGCTGCCTTCGTCGATGAGGTATGCGAGGAATTGGAATTCGATATGAGCACCATCATGAGCATGAACCTTGCCATCGAGGAGGCTGTGGTCAATGTGATGAGTTATGCTTATCCTGCCGGAACCGTGGGTGATATCAAGGTCGAGGCCAAGGCCGACGACATACGCCTCAAGTTCATCATCAGCGACTGGGGAAAACCGTTCGACCCCACCACCCAGGATGACATCGATACCACGCTGTCGGCCGAGGAACGGCATATCGGCGGACTGGGTATCCATCTTGTGAGGCAGATTATGGACAGCATCAACTATGAGCGTATCGAAGGAATGAACGTTCTGACACTGAGAAAGAAACTAACCAAAGACAGTTAGGAGATGACAGACATCATACTCTCTAGTTTCATCAGCCTCTTTGCCCTTTTCGGCAAGGTGGAGCAAGTGGACGAGGAGCGGGCAAAGAAAATGCTCGTCAACTACTTGCACCGGCATTTCGGTATACGGAACACCGACCTCTATATCAATCTCTATAGCGACATGCGTATGGCGTATGAGATGACCGACGACCTCGACAGTGAGCAGACGGTCACTTATATCTGCTCGTCATTGCACGGAAAGATACAGAAGACTGAGGAGGCTTTGCTCTTGCTCAGGGTCATGGAGTTCTGTGGCACCCATGGTGAGAAGGCCGATGGCATGTTCACCACGATGGCGGCCCAATTTCACATTTCCGATCAGCAGTTCGCCGACTTTGCTGACTATGTGGCCAACCGTCCGTCTGAGCGGGTGAGGCTCCATCAGGTCGAGGGGTTCGAGGGCGTCATCAAGACGTTGCTCGATAGCGAGTCGGGACTCCTTGTCTTCACTTACAATGGCGATGACATCGTGACGCTCAACGATGTGCCCGTCCTTGCAGGCGTATATCAGGTGTGGCAACAGAGCAGTGTGTTGAAAAACGCTGGAGGAAAACCGGTTTACTATTCCTATATCATCAGCACATACGATAAGGATCGCCAACAGGCTGAGAAGGTGGAATTCTGTGGTCGCGATATCAACTTCAGGTTCCCCAACAGCGATAATGGCATGCACAATCTGAGCTTCACGCTCCGAAACGGGGAACTGCTGGCCATCATGGGTGGGTCGGGAACAGGAAAGACCACGCTGCTCTCGCTGCTCAACGGCACACTCAAGCCTCAGGAAGGCCGCATCACCATCAATGGGCACGACATATCAGAGCCTGAGGCTACCAATCTCATCGGCTACGTTCCTCAAGACGACCTGCTGATCGAGGAACTCACCGTCTACCAGAACTTGTGGTTTACGGCACGCCTCTGTTTCGACGGATTGTCGGACAGCGAGATCGACCGGCGGGTTACGAAGACGCTCACCGATTTGGGACTCTATGCCTCCAAGGACCTGAAAGTGGGGTCGCCCATCAACAAATTCATCTCGGGTGGACAGCGGAAACGACTGAACATCGCACTTGAGCTGATACGCGAACCTGCCGTTCTCTTCCTCGATGAGCCCACCTCGGGGTTGTCGTCGGCCGATACCGAGAAGGTCATCCTCCTGTTGAAGGAGCAGACTATCAAGGGAAAACTCATTGTCGTGAATATCCACCAACCCTCAAGCGACGTTTATAAGCTCTTCGACCGGCTTTGGCTCCTCGACAAAGGTGGATATCCTGTTTTCGATGGTAATCCTATCGATGCCATCACCTATTTCAAGGAGGCTGCCAACTATGCCGACGCAGAGACCAGCGCTTGTCCTACTTGTGGCAACGTCAATCCTGAAATCGTGCTCAATATCATCGACGAGAAAGCGCTCAACAACAGCGGCGAGCAGTCCGACGAGAGGAAAATGTCGCCGCAGGGCTGGCATGAGCTCTACCTGAACAGCCGAGAGGAGATGACTGCCCCAGAGAAGTTCGATGTGCCGCTTTCCGACCAGAAGAAACCTGGTGCGCTCAAACAGTTTGCTATCTTCCTGACAAGAAACATCAAGACCAAAATCACCAACGTTCAGTATCTGGCCATCACCTTGTTGGTGGCTCCGTTGCTGGCAGTCATCTGCGCGCTCCTTACCCGCTTCTCTCCTCCAGAGGGATATACGGTGATGGACAACAAGAACATGGTGAGCTATTTCTTCATGGCCGTTATCGTGGCTACGTTCACGGGCATGAGCGGAAGTGCCGAGGAAATCATCAAAGACCGTGCGCTGCTCAAACGCGAGAAGTTCCTTAACTTGTCATACCATAGCTATATCTGGTCGAAAATCGTCTATATGGCAGGCGTCTCGCTTCTCCAGACCTTACTCTTCATCATTGTGGGCAACACCATCATGGGCATCCATGGCATGTTCTTCACATGGTGGGCAATCTTGTTCGCCACAGCCTTGCTGGCAAGCCTCACCGGACTGCTTCTGTCGCAATGTCTTAATTCGGTGGTGGCCATATACATTTGTATTCCCCTGCTGCTCATACCGCAAATCCTGCTCTGCGGACTGGTGGTGAGTTTCAACGACCTGGCCCCCAAGAGCACCACGGGCAATGTGCCACTCATTGGCGACCTGATTCCCTCAAGATGGGCCTACGAGGCATTGGCGGTCGCATCATTCACCGACAATGCATATGAGAAAAACTTCTTTGATACCGACAAGGAGAAATACGAGACGCAATACTACAACATGGGATTGCTCTACGAACTGCAGTCGCAGATGGAGACCATGCAGGACGAGAAGAAAACGGGAAAGGAGGTCAAACCAGAGCATATGGAGGTGGTCAGGACCAACCTGCATATCGTGTCTGCATACTGCGGAATGGAGGACTATAGTGGCGACTGGTCGTACGAGTCGCTCCGCGACTATATGAAAGAGGCAGAGAAAATCCTCTCGAAACGGAGCAACCAAATTACGCTGGAGGCCGACAAGAAGGTGCAGGACTTTATCCGTAAAAACGGTAAAGAGACTCTTATGCAACTGAAGCGCGACAACCATAACCTGAAACTCGAGGACTGTGTGATCGGTGCCGACCAACTGCATATGTATGAGGTGATTGATAACTATGTTGTGCCCCGGACAGGGCAGATATTCCTCACACCCCATAGCCGAATTGGTAGGGCTCCTTTCTACAGCAGCGAGAAAATCCTAGGGTCATGGCATATTCCAACGCTGTGGTTCAATCTGTCCGTGCTCATGCTCATGAGTGTCATCGCTGCCTTGTTACTCCTTACCGATTGCCCCGGACAGTACGTCAGGAGAGAAAATCATTGAACGTTTATGTTTTTTTTGAAAAAAAGAAATAAAAGAATGATGATTATCTTAAAAGTTTTTCTATTTTTGCAGTTGGATAGGGAAATGTGGCCCTTTTCATGAGTTATTAACTATTGGAAATCTATACATAATCAATTATTAATTTATAAACAAAAATCCAAAACAATGAAGAAATTATCTTTTTTAGCTATTGGTTTTGTAGCCATCGTCTTGGCAGCATGCGGCGGAAAGGGTACCGATCAGAAGGCAGACGCTTCAGAGGCAGAGAAGACCTTTGAGCAAGAGCAGATCGAGGCCAGCATCAAAATGCATATCGACAGCATCGCCAACGATATTGGTCAGCTCAAGCAGTTCCCATTCGTTCAGGAAGGCACTGATTTCGCTTTGACCAAGGAGGAAAAGCAGGTGAAACCTGACTATCTGCTCAACCCCGCCGTGGCCGACGAGGTTTCCACTCTCGCTGAGAAATACCGTATCCTCAGCGCACTTTCCGTAGACAGGAAAATCGCTTCTCTGTATGAGATGCCTGTCGAAGAATACGACAAGGCCATAGCCAAACTCTCTGCCGACATCAACGATCCGTCGTTCAAGGTGCTCGACAATGCCAACAGCATCTTCGAGAGCACTTCTGCTCTTTATGACGCTATGAACGAGAACGGCCGTGTCAACTACTTCTGGCAGATTGCTTCTGCTGCTTTGGTTGAGCAACTCTTTGTGATCAACCAGAACTCTGAGAAGTTCCTCAGCGTATTCGATGACAAGGCTGCTTCCGACGTTACCTTCCGTATCGTCCTCATTCTGGATGCCGTGAACCGCCTCACTGCTTATGATCCTGAGATCAAGCCCGTGGCCGATGCACTCGCTTCCTTGGAGTCGCTCAATGCAGTTGACCTCAACGACCTAAAGAAGCAGCTTGCTGAGTCGAAGGAGAAGATCGACGCTGCACGTAAGGCTTTGATTAAGTAATTATACTTTTTCCATATATCCTTTAGGCATGCCCTCCTGGAGGAGGGCATGCTTTTAAAACCGACTAAACGAAAGAAAATGAATTGGGAAATTAAAGAGCATGAGGGTGGCCTGACCGCTATCATCAGTGGACGTCTCGATACTCCATCTGCCGTCAAGGCGCAACAAGAGATTCTGCCTTTGTTGGAGAATGCCGACAAGGAGATTATCTTGGATTGCGAGCAACTGCAGTATATCAGTAGTTCTGGCCTTCGCTTGTTCTTGGCTATCCGCAAGGAGGTGGCTGCCAAGGGAGGTAAAGTGATTGTCGAGCATATCAGCGACGATATCAAGAAGGTCTTCATGATGACAGGCTTCGTGCAACTGTTCGAGTTGCGCTGAACCTTTCCCCCTATGCTATGAATGGTGCGGGCTATAGAGAATTTGGTCTATAGCCCATCAGAGATGCCATTATTCATGGCTTTTTTATTCTATGCTCTCTATTTGTACGCCATCGAGTTCCTCCATGATGGCAAGCACTCGTTGCTCATACTTGTCGCGTTTCACGATGACGTCGGTGGCCACCGAGAAAAGTGTCTTTCCATCTTTCTGCACCTCGCGCATGTTGTAGTTGTCGATTTTCATGCCGTCTCTGCGAAAGCGGTCGAGTACGTCGCGAACATCGTTGATGCTGGGCGAGGAGAAGGTGATGACGATGTTGCGGGTGCCAAAGTGGTGCATTATCAGGTTGAGGGTTTCCAGACACAGCAACACCAACAGCGTAGTGGCACCAGCGAGCACATATAGTCCTGAACCACATGTCATACCGATGGCGGCTGTTACCCAAAGACCGGCAGCTGTCGTCAGTCCACGCACCACGTGTTTCTGGAAAATGATGGTGCCGGCACCAATGAAACCGATGCCACTCACCACCTGGGCTGCGATACGTGAGGGGTCGAGACGGATGTTGTAGGGCAGGCTGAGTACGGTCTCGAAACCAAACTGAGAAATGATCATGAACAAGGCGCTGCCAAGAGCTACGAGGAAATGGGTGCGGAATCCGGCTTCCTTGGCACGATAGCCGCGCTCCATACCGATAACGCCACCCATCAGGGCGGCTGCGAACAGACGGAGAATGAATTCTTGGGTCATGCTGTTTTATTGTTAAGAATAACGGCATGAGGTGTCAGCCTCATGCCGTTGTATGGTTTATTCGAAAGTAAGGGCCTCGGTGTCGGGATTCTTCCCAATCTTGATGGTATCGCCCGATTTCACCTCTCCTCCAAGGATACGCTCACACAGACCGTCCTCGATGTAGTTCTGGATGGCACGCTTCAGTGGGCGGGCGCCAAACTGCACGTCGTAGCCTTTCGTGGCGACAAACTCCTTGGCAGCATCGCTGATCTCGATGTGGTAGCCCATGTTCTCCACTCGGCTCACCAGTCCGCGCAGCTCGATGTCGATGATCTTCTTGATGGCTTCCATATCGAGTTGGTCGAAGGTGATAATCTCGTCGAGACGGTTGAGGAACTCGGGGGCGAACTGCTTGCTCAGGCTCTTCTGGATGATGGAGCGGGCGTGTTCCTTGTCGCTCTCGTTGATGCTCAGTCCAAGCGTGCCTGTGGAATTGAATCCCACACCACGTCCAAACTCCTTCAGTTGGCGTGTGCCGGCATTCGAGGTCATGATGATCACGGTGTTGCGGAAGTCAATCAGCCTGCCATTGCCATCGGTAAGGCGGCCCTCGTCAAGCACCTGCAGTAGCAGGTTGAAAACGTTGCCGTGGGCTTTCTCTATCTCGTCGAGCAGAACGATGGAGTAGGGGTGGCGGCGCACCTTCTCGGTCAGCTGGCCTCCTTCCTCGTATCCTACGTATCCCGGAGGCGCACCTACGAGGCGAGAAACGTTGAAACTCTCAGTATATTCGCTCATGTCGATGCGGATCAGGTCATCGGCACTGCCAAACATATATTCGGCAAGTTTCTTGGCCAGATAGGTCTTGCCCACACCCGTAGGACCGAGGAACATGAACACACCGATAGGGTGGTTGGGGTCTTTCAGTCCCACGCGGTTGCGCTGGATGGCTTTCACCATCTTCTCTATGGCGGCATCCTGGGCAATCACGGCCTTTTTCAGCTCGTCGCCCATCGTGCGAAGACGGGCACCCTCGGCCTCGGCCATGCGCTGAACGGGCACGCCTGTCATCATCGATACCACATCAGCCACTTCTTTCTCGGTCACGGTCTCACGCGCCTCGTTGGTGCCGTTGCTCCAGGCTTCGTTGAGTTGGCGCAACTCCTCCTGCAGTTGACTCTGCTGGTCGCGGTAACTGGCTGCCAGTTCGTAGTTCTGGTTCTGCACCGCATTGCGCTTCTTTGTCTTCAACTCTTCTATCTCTTTCTCCTTGGCCACGATCTCGGGGGGTATCTGGGCGTGCTGCAGATGCACACGGGCTCCCACCTCGTCCATGGCGTCGATAGCCTTGTCGGGGAAGGCACGGTCGGTGACGTAGCGCTCGGTAAGCTTCACGCACGAGGCGATGGCATCGTCGGTGTAGTTCACGTGGTGGTGCTGTTCGTAGCGGTCCTTGATGTTCTCCAGAATCTGGAGGGTCTCCTCACGGTTGGTGGGCTCCACCATCACTTTCTGGAACCTACGTTCAAGGGCACCATCTTTCTCAATGCTGTTGCGGTACTCGTCGAGCGTGGTGGCGCCAATGCACTGGATGGTGCCACGGGCAAGGGCAGGTTTCAGGATGTTGGCGGCATCCATCGAACCGGGTGTCGAGCCGGCACCGATGATGGTGTGCACCTCGTCGATGAACACGATGATGTCGGGACTCTCCTCCAGTTCCTTGATGAGGGCTTTGATGCGCTCCTCGAACTGGCCTCTGTATTTGGTTCCTGCCACCACCGAGGTGAGGTCGAGGCTCACCAAACGCTTATTGAAGAGAATTGGTGAAGTGTGGTGCTTCACGATGAGCTGGGCAAGGCCTTCCACGATGGCACTCTTGCCCACACCGGGTTCTCCGATAAGGATGGGGTTGTTCTTCTTGCGTCGGCAGAGTATCTCCATCACACGCTGCATCTCGTGCTCACGGCCCACAACGGGGTCGAGCTTGCCTTCAGAAGCGGCCTTGGTCAGGTCGGTCGAGAAGTTGTCGAGCACAGGGGTCTTGCCCGCTGGCTTGCGGGTCTGTGTGGCAGTTCCTCCGCCGTTGCCACCACCATGGTTGTCGAGAGGCATGCCGTCGTCATCGTCCTCGGTGTCGTCGGGAATACCCAGGCCGTCCTGTGGCTGGTTGGCCATCTGCTGGAAATATGTCAGTGCGTCTTCGTAATTCATGTTGTTGTCCTCCAATACTTTCTTGGCGCCATTGTCCACCTGGTCGTGGAGAATGGCAAGCAGCAGGTGTCGCACGTCCACGGTGCTGGTGCGCTGTAGACGGGCCTCTAGTACTGCCAGTTTCAGAATGTTGCTTGCTTTGTCGTTCAATACCAATTCACGGGTGTTGACGGGATGGCCATATTCATTGGTCCTCGCTATCGACTCCAGTTCTTCTTTCACCGTCTGGATGTCGATGTGCATGCGCTCGAACAACGCATGTACCTCATTGGCTCGGTCGCGAAGTATACCCATGAGCAGGTGCTCCGGCCCCACCCAACTACAGGCAAGCCTAGTGGCCTCTTCCCTGCTATAGGAGAGGATTTCTGACACTTTGGGTGAAAATTGGCTTGTCATTTTCTTGTTTACCTTAAAAAATAATACTCAATATCTATTAATAACACTCAATATCTGTCATTCAAACATCGTGCCAAAATCATTTATTGCCAAATATTTTAATATATTCATCCTCAAAATTTGGGGTGAAGAATTCTTTTCCTAACTTTTCCAGTATCTCTTCGCGACTGAAGAAGCGGCCACCGGCCAGTTCATCGGGGTTGGGGCACACCTCTCCGTCGTAGATGGTTTTGTATACATATACCAACTCGCGCTCGCGTTTGCCCTCGAAGATGTATTTGCCCAGGAATTCGGGGATGAAGTCGGTCACTCCAAGTTCCTCGCTTACCTCGCGGGTCAATGCGTCGGCCACTTTCTCGCCATAGTCCACATGCCCGCCTGTGGCCGTGTCCCATTTGCCGGGTTGTATGTCTTTCCACTGTGGACGTTCCTGCAAGAAGAGTTGCCCTTGGCTGTTGAACAGGTGCAGGTGCACCACGGGATGCAGTATCTTGGTGCCGTCATGGGCCTGTCCGCGACTGATGCTCCCTATCACATGGCCGTTCTCGTCAACTACGGGGAAGAGTTCTCTTTGGTTGTCCATTTCCAGTTGAGTTAGAGTTCCATGACAGCGGTGAAACAGTCGCCAAACTGTTCGGCGATGCCTGTGGGATGATTGGCGAAGATGCCGAAGACGGCGCTGCCGCTGCCTGACATTTGGGCATAAAGGGCACCATCGGCATAGAGCTGGTCCTTGATTTCGCCTATGCGGGGGTATAGGGCGATAATAGGAGCCTCGAAGTCGTTCACCAATTCCTCACGCCATGTGCTGATGGGCTGACATACAATCTCCCGGCAGCATTTGGCGGGTTGGTGGGGGTGTATGTTGGCATAGGCCTCGCGGGTCGAGACAGCGATGTCGGGTTTCACCAGCGCCAGATGGTAGCCCTTCAGGTTGCCGTACTCGCCATCGGCAGGCTCGAGAATGTCGCCGATGCCTGTGGCGAAGGCAGGCTCCGAGGTGATGAAGAAGGCGCAGTCGGCTCCCAACTGTGCGGCATATCGTTCCATCTCGGCATTGCCGATGTTCAGGTGGTATTCTTCGTCGAGCAACCTGATCATGTATGCTGCATCGCTCGAACCTCCTCCCAGTCCGGCCTGCGAGGGAATTCGTTTGTGCAGGTGGGCATGGATTCGTGGCAGTCTGAAGTCTCTGGCCAGCAGGTTGTAGGCCTTTACCACCAGGTTGTGCTCGTCATCGCTGTCGATATTGATGCCTGTTGTCTTGATATCGCAGGGGTGTTCACTGGGGAAGTGGTGGTCCATCTTGTGCACCGACAGGGCGTCGTAGAGTGGGATGGGGTAGAACACGGTTTCCAGGTTATGATAGCCGTCGGGCCGTTTCGACACGACGTTCAGGCCTAGGTTGATTTTTGCGCAGGGGAATATGGTCATATCGTGCTTGATTCTTTGTTAGTCGTCTATCTCATGCAAATATAATGCAAATGGAGAGGATATGCAAACAAAACACGATTTTTTTGTGTTTCCCCAATGGTCAAAACAATAGGATGATTACTTGTTCTATGACTCAGGAAGAGAAATGTTCATCGGTGAATGAAACGAACGCTGCCAGGGATTCAACGTTTTTTCACAACAACAAATAGCCGCTGGCACGATTCTATGGGTATGTTCCACATCATGTCGAACGTCTCTATCTCAATAGACTCGTTGTAGGCTTCCTTGTCGGCTGCGTTCCTGTACTTCTCTACAGAATCCTGAATGAAGAAGTGCGTTTCGTCATATCCCACCACTGGCACATAGTGGAGTGTCTTGCCAGTGGAAACCAAGGCAATGACAGGAATACCCTTGCTGATGGCGTTCTTCAAATCGTCGATAGTCCCTGTGTAATACTCTGCGGTGTAGTTGGAGCGTTGTTCTTCAAAAAGCACCTTGAAACATTTTGGATAGGCTCCATCGTCATATTTGCATGGAAAAGTGGGTTGATGATAGAGCGTCATTCCATCAACATCTTCTCCGTAGAACCGCAGCAGGTAGGCGCTGGAGCATGCCGCGCACTCATTGCCGCTTTGTGTGTCGGGCTTGGGATTGGGATAGATGACAAACGACGAGGGGTGGTCGTGTGTGTTGACATATTTTTCTGGGGCCACTAGCCAATTGGCACGTGCATACGCCTTTTGCTCGTCTGTCAAGTTGTTGAGCATGTTCAACAACTTATTGAGACTGTTCTCCTGATTTCCTTGCTTGTCTTCTTGGTTTTGGGCTTGCGCAGAAGTCCATGAAAACAGCATCAAGAGCAATGTAGATATGATAACAGATTTATTTTCCATCATTGTCGTTTGGTCAGTTGAGATGAATAATAATGGTGTATAGGGCGAATTCTCGCTGCATCACACTGCGCAAAGATAACGATATTTGGGCAAACTCGGTGGAAAGCCTCACCATTTTTTTGTCCAAATCACCCAGCTTCGCAAGAAAAGAGGTACGGCCCTTATCTCCATCAGCACCGCTCAAAGCATTCTTCTTGCTATGGGCTCCCGGCCCATATCATTTCTAAACGGCTCCTTTCGCCTCCTGCCGCCCCTATGCTGACGGTTGGCACATTGTCCATCCTTTTGACTCCATGAGAGGGTGTGGCAATTCTATTTTTTCAAAGGTTCTACCCGCGACGCATCCCGCAGACACTTCAGCATAAGCTTTTCCGGCGCTTTCTTGGCATAGGCTGATGAGGAAATAGGTAACGCCAATTGTGGGCCACCGCACCTCCCGGTGTTAATCTCATCTTCCGTTCCGACTTTCTTGTAGCCTACATTACCATCTACTCCAGCCATCCTTTGATTTCCATTTTTCGGGCATTGATTTGACTTATTTGTATCTGCTCAATCCGATGGGCGGCTCTTGGATTTTTCCTTTGCAAAGATAGCGCAAGCACGTGCGCTGCAAGGGCTCGTCGCCGACATTGCCTCGGAATTTTTTTCAGAAAATGAGGGCGCAAGCTACTAATTTTCCAAGCCCTGGAGGATGAAAATATTTCCGGCCATCCCTTGCATTTACTCACTAACACTTGCCTGCTCCTATATGCACGTAAAAATTACAAAGAGCGCCTCGGCGCAAAACAAATGTCAAACAATTAAAAATTTACAATCATGGAAGCAAGAGTTATTATCATTTCGGCACTATAAAGGAACGCGCAAATTCAAACTCCTAGACTCGAACCAAATCCGCCAAATGCGCGAATGCTGCCTCTTCGAACTCAACGGCATGGAGGTTTTTCTGTGATTCTTTAAAAAAATCGATAAAAACAGCAAGATTCTTTTATCTTCTCTTTTTTTTTGCTATTTTTGCCATCATTCATAGTTGATAAATATACAGCTAATTCTCCTTTTATTAATATAGTAGTTATACACCATTGGTAAATAAGCAAATCATGAAAAGAATAATCCTTTATCTAGCCATATCTCTTTTTGTTGTACCAGCAAAAGCTCAACACATTACTTATGCTGACTTTATGAAATTGGTCAAAATTGAACAATGGTCTGAGCTAAATAATACTGTCAATGCTAAAGGGTATAAGTTTGCAGGAAGTCAAAAATACAATGAAAATACTGATAGTGCTTTCCTTAAAGCTGTGTGGTGTAAAAATTGCACATATAATTTTATCACTGAAAGATATACATGGAATAATGGTGTGTTGCCATGTTTACTAATAGTGTATAATTATAAAGCAAATACTCAATATAATGTTATATTAACTGGAAAACCTGCATTTACTACATTTGTAAATACAGCAAAAGCAAATGGATTCAAATTTATTGGAGATGGTATGTTTTCCGACTGTATTTCCGTTTGGTATAAAAGGATTAATAATCAAAAGAACTATGAAGAGTGGTTTAGATTTAATGAAATGACTGATAAATATGAGCTTTATTATTGGATAGAGCCAAGTCCCCAAAACAATCCTAGCACTTCATCAAGTTCAACTACAACATCAAGTGCGGAACAAAATAGAAAAAATTCAAGCACAAATGTATCTATTTATCAAGAGCCTATAGAAATAGAGCCTTCATTTCCCGGAGGGCAAACGGCTCTATTGAATTGGCTATCTTCTCAAGTTCATTATCCACCAGAAGCAGAAAAAAAAGGGATTCAAGGAAAATCAGTTGTTTCTTATGTTGTTGAAACTGATGGCTCTATTTCAAATGTTCAAATAGTCAATTCTGTAAGTCCTGAAATAGACGCAGAAGCTGTAAGAGTCGTTAAATCTATGCCTAAATGGACTCCAGGCTATCAAAACGGTACGCCTGTACGCATTAAATACAATTTACCTATAAATTTTACACTTGAAGACAAAGGTGAAAAGTCGGAATAAACTGCATAATACAACAAAGAAAGGCTATCCCCTTGTCTTTTCCCACCCCACCCCAAATCCATAACTTTGCCCAAAAAGCTTCGTTATGGATTTTTCTTTCAACAGCGTCGAGATCATCCCCGGCCTGAACTCGTCCGCTGCTTTCACCACCAGCACCAGCGAGGTGTTCAAAGAGCAGGAGGACACGTCACCCGTCATCATCGACAAGCAACTCAACTACATGCCATGGGGAGCGGCCAACAACATGCCTTACCGCATCCTCGACCTCATCGAGTCGGACGAGACGCTCTCCACCTGCCAGATCTTCAACGCGGAAGTCTGCTACGGCTCGGGACTGGTCTACGACACCGCCCAAGCGAGCAGCGACATAAAAAAACAGGTGGAGGACTTCCTCTTGGACAACGACCTCCCCTCGTACTTCCTCGGGGTCTGCCAGGACTTCAAGCACTTCGCCTTCTGCGTCTCCGTCATCATCCTCTCCAACGACGGCTCACGGATCGTGCGGCTGCTCCGGAAAGAAGCATGCTACTGCCGGTTCGCAGAGGCGGACAAGACCGGGCGTATACCCTACATCCTCTATGCCAACTGGCGGAAATGCGTCCAGAAAGAGGACATCGAACGCATCGAACTACTCGACACGCACGCTCCATGGGCCGACCTCAGGCTACGCATGGCGGACAAGAAATGCCGCACACGCAAGTTCGCCATCCTCACACGCGTACCCACACCCGACAGCACCTACTACCCCATCCCCTACTACGGCTCACTGTTCCGGGGCAACTGGTACAACATCAAGCGACTCATCGGGATAGCGAAGGAGGCGAAACTCAAAAACTCGGTGCCCATCAAATACCACATCGAGATTGCCAACCGCTTCTGGGACGGCATCTTCAAGGCGGAGAAAATCACGGACCGGAAACTGCAGCAGGAACGCGTCGTCGAGGAGAAGGAGAAAATCATCAACTTCCTCACAGGCATGGAAAACTCAGGAAAAGTCCTCTTCTCCACATTCTACGTCTCACCGGACGGCAACGAGCAGCACGACGTGATGATAACGAAGATCGAAACGGACAAGGAAGGGGGCGACTGGTCAACCGACATCATCGAGGCGGTGAACATGTTCTGCTTTACAATGCGCGTCCACTCCAACCTCGTCGGCTCAGTACCAGGGAAGACGCAGACCAACAACAGCGGAAGCGACAAACGCGAGCTCTACACCATCGCACAAGCACTCCAGAAGCCCTACCACGACCTGCTCTTCACGCCCCACAACATCATCATCCGGTACAACCACTGGACCAACGTCCGACCCGACTGCCCCTTCATCCAACTCACCACCCTGGACGAGAACCGCGACGCTAAACTAGTCACCCAAAACGACGACAATCCCCCTTCTCAGTAAGCGACGGTTGTGCCGTCGCCCCAACATCATGCGAAGCATGATAAATCTCAAATCTCAAATCTCCAATCTCAAATCATGAGAATCATCACCGGCAACACCGCACTCCGACAGTGCATCCCCAACACCTTCGCCACCGTAGACGGCGAGACAACATGGTACGACAAACTCTACCCATTCCTCGAGCAAGCAGAAGACTGGCTCGCCACGAACATCACCTCCCAGCAGGTCATCGACTCGATGTACCAGGTGCCCGAGACTGTCCCCCTGAAACGGCTCGCGGCTAAGGCCATCACCGCCCATGCCCTGATGGCAGCCATCCCCTCCATCGACCTCGTGCTCACGCCCAACGGATTCGGGATCGTGAACACAGGTAACATTGCACCGGCTTCGAGAGACCGCGTAGAGCGGCTCATCAAGATTGAGAACACCCTTGCCGAAACCTATTTCTCGCAGGAGCAGATGGCCGTCTTCCGCGACAAGGCCATCCATCTCCTAACCGACTGCCACCCGCAGATGCTCCACGTCATCCGCGCCCTACAGTCCTGCGAACTGATGCTCGTAACGGACATGGAAGTACACTGCCAATCCTTCTACGACCTCGTAAACGTCATCCGCCAACACCCCGAGACCTTCCCCGAGTGGCACAACTCCCCCACCGCCCAGCTCTACATCCCGAAAATCTTCAAAAACAAAAAAGTGAGCGGAGGATATTGGTTCTAAAACAAAAATCTAATAAAAATATTGGTGTCCGCTAAAACTTTTTGAGCGAAATATGAATTAAGGTCGAGCTCCTCTCTTGGAACCCGACCTTTTTTGTTACCTTTGTTTTTGCTAC
>ONGG01000014.1 GCA_900317305.1 uncultured Prevotellaceae bacterium
CCAGTGGCGCTGGGATTATGCCATCGCTTCGCATGGTGCTACTTTCCACGCACCGCAGGAGGTGACCCGATTGCTCTCGCATAGCGTCGACTATGCCCAACAGGCTCGCCTGCTCATCGCCAAGGTGGCAGCAAAGCACGGCCATACCGGTGACATCCCGGTGCCCGACTACTCCTCGAAGGCGAAGGCTCAGGCAGCCATCGGTCTTGACATGCCGAAACTGAAGGAGAAGAAAAAGCGCTTCCTCGACACCGTCGTCCCCAAATGGATCGACGATGCCAAGAAAAATGGAAAGCTCATCGAAATCTGAACAGGCTTACAGAAAAGAGGGCTGGTCGGAAGGCTGGCCCTTTTTCTTTGGATACAAGTGCTCTTCAAATAATAAAAGCGCCGATTGGGAGTTATTTAAGGTAGAAAAAAGAAAAAAAGCCTAAACCCTTAGTTCATCATGTGGAATAAACCCTGGAGAATGCAAGAGGGATTCGTGATTGGGGGCGGACTCATCTGTGCCGGACTGATGCTGGAGCTGACAGTCGGACAGGTGGTGTGGGATGCCTTCTCATGGCCTGCCAACCTCATCGTGCTGGTGGGGCTCCTCCTTCTTGCTGCCCTGTTGTTCTTCTTGCAGCCGAAATCCTATTTCTGCCGCTTCCTTGCTTCTTACCATGCCGCCGTGCCTACCTTGGTCTATGTCGTGGCGCTCACCATCGTCATGGGACTTACCCGGCAGCAAGTGAATGGCACTTGGTTCAACGATATGCTCTCGTTCTGGCCCTTCGTGCTCATCTACACCTATATGGCACTGATTCTCGCCTTGGTTGTCCTCAACCGCCTGTCTCGACTGCTGAGGGGGAAAAGGAAATGGGTGTGGCGACGCGACGTGCCTTTCTTCCTTAACCACTGCGGACTTCTCATCGCCCTCGTCACGGCCACGTTGGGCAATGCCGACATGCAGCGGCTGAAGATGATTACCGTGGTGGGGGAGCCCGAGTGGCGGGCCATCAACGACAGGGGAGAGGTGCAGGAACTGCCCATCGCCATCCAGCTGAAGAAGTTCATCCTTGAGGAATATCCTGCTGAGATGGTGCCCCAACGCTCTGCCGACTCCATGATGATGGTGCAGCGCACGCCCAAGCGGTTTGCCAGCGACATCCAGATTCTCACCAAGTCGGGAAAGAATATCTCTGCCACGGTCGATGTCAATCAGCCTGTGAGCATCGACGGATGGAAAATCTACCAGTATGGCTACGACACGCAGATGGGCGCCAAGAGCAACATGAGCATCCTCGAACTGGTGAGCGACCCGTGGCTGCCGTTTGTCTATACTGGCATCTGGATGATGATAGCCGGGGCAATCAGTATGTTTCTTTTTGGAGTGAGGAGGAAGAGCGTATGACCTGGACACATTTCCCCTATTTCTCTATCGTGGCGGTGCTACTGTGGATGGTTGGCGCCTGGTTCGCTTGGAGAGACAGGCGCAAACAGGCCGTGGCCGTGACCATGGCAGGACTGACGGTGTTCTTCGCTTTCATCGTCCTCTTCTGGATTGCTCTTGAACGGCCGCCTCTGCGCACCATGGGCGAGACGCGCCTATGGTATTCTTTCTTCCTGCCACTCTCCGGACTGCTCGTCTATGGCCGGTGGAAATACAAGTGGATTCTCACGTTCTCCACCATTCTGGCGCTCGTCTTCATCTGCGTCAACCTGCTCAAGCCCGAGATTCATTCCAAGACGTTGATGCCGGCCCTGCAGAGTCCGTGGTTCGCACCCCATGTCATCGTCTATATGTTTGCCTATGCGCTGCTTGGTGCCTCAGCGGTCATGGCGCTCTACCTGCTGTTCTTCAAGAAGCAACAACCGTCGAAAGAGGAGTTCGGCATATGCGACGACCTCGTCAACGTAGGCTTGGCCTTCATGACCATCGGTATGCTCTTCGGGGCCCTCTGGGCCAAGGAGGCCTGGGGACACTACTGGTCGTGGGACCCGAAGGAGACGTGGGCGGCCATCACTTGGTTTGCCTACCTCGTCTACGTTCATTACCGCCGCATCCCCTCACATCATGGCAGGATGGCATTATGGATGCTCCTCGTTGCCTTCGTCTTGCTCCAGATGTGTTGGTGGGGCATCAATTATCTGCCGAGCGCTCAGGGAACCAGCGTGCATACCTACTCTTCTTAAGCTTTCGCAAGTTTCAGAAGTTCAGGAGTTTTAGGAGTCCAGACATTACCACAGTTAACAATCACAGACTATTCAAACATACTCTTCCACCGCTCCATCACACGGGTTATTTCAAAGTAAATCAGTTTCTGGGAGTAGTATTTGCTTGTCTCTTTCAATTCGATGATGTCACAACTGTCTGTCGCGTATTGCTTGGAGATTTCCCACAGGTCCAGATAGTATCGCATGAACATATATTCGTCGGAAACCGACGTCACATAAAAAGGATGTTCTTTCGACCCATCTCCCGTAGTGGCTATCGTATTGAAAATCCTATTCATACGGTTGTAATATACTTGTCCTTCTCTGATGGTCACATCATAATGATGGGTTGAGTCTTTCACCATATAACCTATTGAGAAGGCCGCATGACGAAGTGCTTTCAAACTTAGGGGGTTCTTATTGAGCACCTTCTTGGCGGCAGAAAGGCACTCTTCGTATTTCTTCTCGTTCATCAGCTTGTCCAAATCCATCACACCCTCTCCCGTATCATCATTCGACTCGAGGTATGATTGTCCATAGAATGCCAAGATGCGCTCTTGCCAAGTCATGGTGGTGTCGATTTGGTTTGCCGACAATCTCGTCACAAGATCCTTTATCCGCTGAGGGTCTTGCTCAGCCACTTTCTTCACTTCTTTCCAATCTACTGGAATAATCTCACGTTCCTCTTGAGCCTGAATGGTCAATGGCATGAGGAGGAAAATCATAAACACGATGGTCTGTCTCATAGTTGTATTTATTTGGCATTATTTTTTTATCTACGATGAAACTCAAATGTGTTCTCTCAAAAGGGATATTAATTCAGTTTGAAGTAGATGGGAAGGTTGTATCGGCTTTGAGCCCCTGGCTCCCATTTTGGCATAAGTCTTACCACACGTAGCGCTTCAGCATCTAGAAGTGGATGGATGCTCCGTTCAATTTTCGGATTGCTGATGCTGCCGTCGGTCTCGACAGTGAAACTTACCACCACTCGTCCTTCAATGCTGTCTTTCCTTGCTTGCTCAGGATATTTTGTGTTCTCATTCACAAAATTGATGAGAGCACTCTGGCCACCGGGAAAGGAAGGGCTTGGCAAGACTTCACCGGTGACGTCATCTATATATACAGGTTCTACGGCTTGGCTCACAGCCGAAGGGGTGCTTCGTTCTTCGTTCTGATCTGTCCCATTGGGCTCAGCAATTCGGTTTCCCACAGATAGTGTGTCGGGAATCTTGTCTACGAAACCGGCAGTTTGGCTTTCTATTGACACGGTGTCGCGACTAGATTCTGTGGGGGGTGTCTTACTGTTACATGCCGTTAGGGCAGCCAGTCCCATGCTCACACCCACCACGGCCACGGCCTTGCCCAGTTGTCGGCGCAGCCGCAGTTGTTGTTCGAGCCAGCGCACCTCAGCCTCACATTTCGGACAGGTGCCGGCGCAGTCACCCTTATGGTGGCACTCCGTCGGTGCATATTCAATGCCGTTGGCCTTTGCTACCTGCAAGCGCACCTCTTTGAGGGTGTTGCATATCCTTTTTCCTCTTTTTATCATAGTCTCTCTTCTCTTTGATTGATACAGTGACCGATTACGTTTGCAAATATAGACATTTCGGTTTACTATGCAATGGTAACAAGACAATATGTTACAATGGAGCGTTACACTTTGTTCTATGGATAAATTATTGATATTCAACAATATACTTTAAATTCGTCAGTGGATTTGACAAAAAATGTAACGGTGGAAAGGTGGGAAAATGGCCGAAGATAGGCGGCAGTTTGGAAAAGAAAGCAAAAACTTCGTGTTTTGCTTTGCTTTTCTCTCACCTTGCACTACTTTGCCGCTGCGCGGCGATGATAGGCGGCGGTTCGGCAAAGAAAGCAAAAACTTCGTGTTTTGCTTTGCTTTTCTCTCACCTTGCAACTTTGCCGCTGCGCGGCGAAGATAGGCGGCGGTTCGGAAAAGAAAGCAAAAACTTCGTGTTTTGCTTTGCTTTTCTCTCACCTTGCACTATCTTTGCAAATACTTAATGAAGAACAATACGTGGAGATGAGATTGACTTTCCTTTTTGTAATCACACTTTTCTTCTTGGGATGTGGCACCGCCCCTGAATCCAGAAAACTGGATGAGGTCGACTCCCTCGTTATCGCTGAAAAATACGATTCGGCATACCATAGACTGATGATGATAAGCCCACAGTTTAAGAATGAGAAAGACAAGGCCCATTACGGATTGCTCTTGGTGCAGACCAGTTACCTGACAAACAGCACGCTGCCCCCCGATTCAGTTGTCGACATGGCCATCTCCTATTTTGAGAACAGCAATGACTTGGAAAAACTTGCAGAGGCCTATTATTTCAAGGCTTCATGTCTTCATGAGAGAAACGAGAACCCGAAAGCCATACAATTCTATAAAAAGGCGGAGGATATTGCAGGCCAAACCAATGACCTGGGATTGCAGTATAGAATTGCCGAGTCGATGGCCAAAATCAACAACCAGAATGGCAACTACAACCTCCAGTTGAACTATGCCAGAAAAGCACTTGACTGCGCACAGCACGCCGGAAACAAGAAATGGATAGCCTACTCCTATTTCAATCTCAGCAACGCCTTCCAAAACCTTGAGATGACCGACAGCCTGTCGTATTATGCTAAAAAACTGATTCCAAGGCTTGATGATATCGATACACAGGATATTCCTCATTTCCTGAACAGCATCGGATTGATGTATTTCAAGAATGGCGACTTGTCGAGGGCCAAGAAATATTATGAGGAGTCTTTGGAGCATCAGGAAGTGGCAAAGACATTGGTGAACCTTGCGGATGTTTATGTGAAGGAGGGCAACAAGGAGAAAGCATATCGTCTTTGGCAGAAAGCCTCTCTTTTGGATGATGGCGGGCAAAAAGATGTCATCATGTTCAACATGCTTCAATACGACTTGGACCACAAAAACAACCTGGAGGATGCCTGTGAGCGTATGAACCGAATTTATGCCATCAAGGACAGCATGACATCCACCCTGAAAGACCGGACAATACAAGATTTACAGCAAAAATATGATGAGGAATCGCTCGCCCATCTCTATGAAAGCAAACTGATGAGGTGGATGATAGCGACGCTCATCCTCCTTCTTGCCGTACTCCTCTTGATGGGATATGTAAGGTATCGAAGATATCGTTCAAAGTTGTTGATGGCCAAGCACCAAATGCTCATCGGTCAATATAGTAACGAAATCAAGCAACTCAACGACCAATGCCAGTTGGCAGAGCATGACATCAGCAAATACCAGTCGATGATTGCTGACTATACGGTTCAGATTCAACAACTGCAGTCTTCGGGTGAGAATGTGGATAAACTGGTGGCAGAGAAGAACCGGCAAATAGATGACTTGGTCCGGAGAAATGAGGAACTGGAGGCGTCTTGTATGAATGCCGAAAGGCAGAAAGAGGTACTGAGGAATAATATATCGGATATTGTCGAGAATGCCTCTCCGGTGTTGAATCGGGGAAAAATACTCTATGATTTCATCCTTGATAACAAACCCACGGTCTCATGGAGCAAAGACGATTTCCATTGTTTTGTAGAGTATTACAAGGCACTGCATATCAAGGAGTATGAAGCGATAGAAAAGGAATATAAACACCTGACATTGCATAATCTGTTTTTCCTCATACTGAATGAGATGGGAAAAGACAGCAAGGTCGTCAGTCAGATTATGGGTATTTCACCAGAGTCTATCCGTACCATCAAGCACAGGTTGCAAAAGAATAGGGCATAGCTTTTGGGTGACAGGATATATGAAACTCATTTTTTCTTCGTCATTTTAGGATAATCTCAAAGTAAATGTGTATCTTTACAGCCCTTTTGCGAGAGGGCTAACTAAAATAAACCGAAAAACAAACTACTGATAAAATGATTAAACGTCTGCTTCTTACCATTCTGTGTGGCAGCCTGCTGACTATGGCCCAGGCAGCCCAGGGCGTGGAGTCTGGTATGAGACTTCCACAAATGCCAAAAATCCTCGGTGATGTGGTCTCCGATGAACATGTCACCATTACCTTCCCGTTCGACCAGGGCACGGAAGGACAAACCGCGGTGTTCGGACCTGCCGATAATGCCGACTCCTATTTCAAAACAAGCTATTCCACCCATGGCGATGGCCTCATCATCACCGGTGTGTCGATGTCACAGACGCAGTTCCAGCCTGTGGTGTCTAACGAGGGCAGTGCCAACGACGGAAATGCCGTGGACTTCCTGTTCATTCCGAAAAACGGACTACGGTTCACTCCCGTAAAGGTGTCGTTCGTCACCACACGCTTTGGCACCGACGGTGGCAAGGTCGATGCCTCGTGGGTGGGCAGCGACGGCCAGGCGACCAGTCTGGCCAAGGCCATCATCCCAGCGCGAAACAATGCTACTCCCAACAAGACCGAATGGTCGCAGGAACTCTCGGGAATATCTGCCAGCGACGGCCTCTGCGGACTGAGGCTCAACCTTTATTCCCTGGGCAACACCAAGCAGGTGGGATTCGGTAATATTGTCATCGAGGGCATTGTGGAGGGAACAATCCAGGACGTGACACAATGCAAACTCGTTGTGCAGGTGCCTGAAGAGGCCGGTAAAGTGACCATCACCCCCAATGCCGACACCTTTGACGAGGGCGACCAAGTGACCGTGTCGACCACAGAGAATTTTGGCTATCATTTCAAGGCATGGACCAGTGCTGATGGAAATGTGGTGTCCACGGACAATCCCTATACGTTCACCATTACGGCCGATACGGAGCTGATTGGGGCGTTCGAGCACGTCAACACCTATCAGCTCGGCCTGACCCTCACTGAGGGGGCACAGGCCAACCTTGTCAGCGTGGAGCCTGCCGGAACCTTCATCGATGGCAAACGCATGTATGAGGAGGGCACCGAGGTGAGGCTCTCGGCGCAAAACAACAAAATCCTCACTTTCGTGGGATGGGAAGACCAGTCTACCGACCCCGTGCGCATTGTGAGGATGGAAGAGGACAGACAGCTGACAGCCAATTTCTCTGCCGTCGACTATATCGTGGGATGGGACTTCTACTTCGACCAACCTAACCAGGAGCGGGCTGCTGACTATAAGAGCGACACTGAGAATGCGGGCATCCTCTCGCTCCATAATGCCGAGGGACAGACTTCAAGTTGGCTGACAAGAGGCATCAACAACGGTGCGGAGAACGGACGGTGGGCTGCCAGAATATGGAAACCACGTAGCCAAGGCCTCTATTTCGAGATCTCGTTCTCTGCCAAAGGCTACTCCAACCTGAAGGTGGCCAGCGCCTTGGGCGTGGGCTACAACACCTATTCGGTGAACCATGTGGAGTATTCCATCGACGGGCAGAACTACACGTCGATAGGTACGTTCAACCTTACTGGAAACGGATGGTTCGACAACGAGTTCCAACTGCCTGCAGAGGCCGATGACAAAGACCGGGTCTACATCAGATGGATGCCCGACCGGACGGCTCCCCTCGTGGGCAATGACACCGACTACGACGGACTGGCCATCACTGATATCTTCGTCACCGCCGACGCGAGCGCCCTGGCCGATGAGACGGCAACACTCGTGAGCAGCAATCCTTCCGAGGGTGCCACGGGCGTGTCGGCCAACGGAAGCATCATCCTTACCTTCGACAAGAAAATCGTGGCGGGAGAGGGAACGGCAAGGCTCAATGGTGAGGAACTCTCGCCCATCATCAGTGGAAAGACAGCGGTCTTCAGCTATTCAGGTCTCCAATACGCCACAGCCTATGACTTCGTGATGCCCGAAGGGGTGCTCACCAGCCGCAGTGGAAGGCCTGTGGTCGCCACCACCATCTCGTTCACCACCATGGAGCGCAGCCAGCCTGCTCCACGGCTCTATGATGCCGTGGTGGCACAGGATGGTTCGGGCCACTATGCCACCATCCAGGAGGCCATCGATGCCGCACCGGCAGAAAGGGCAACACCATGGCTCATTTTCATTAAGAACGGGCGGTACCAAGAGCATGTCGACATTCCGGCAAGAAAACCCTATCTGCACCTCATCGGGCAGGACCGCGACAAGACTGTCATCTGTGACAGCCGCCTCAGCGGTGGCGACAATGCCGTACACGTGAGCGTGGGAGCCACATTGGTGGTGAATGCCAACAACACGTTTATCGAGAACCTCACCATGGAGAATTCCTGGGGACATGAGAAACAGGCCGGACCACAGGCCCTGGCCCTCAACACCGTTGGCGACCGCATCGCGATGAACCATGTGCGCCTGCTGTCATATCAGGACACGTGGATTACCACGTCAACCTCCAACAACCGTCATTATATCCGCCATTCACTCATCGAGGGTGCCGTCGACTTCATTTACAACTCCGGCAACGTTTACCTTGATGGCGACACACTCGAAATCAACCGGCCTTCGGGAGGATATATCGTGGCGCCCTCGCATGCTGCCGACGTGAGATGGGGCTATGTGTTCCAAAACAGTATCATCCGCCCGTTGAAGGGTATGAACGTCACCGATGTGTGGTTGGGCAGACCTTGGAAAAACAGTCCCAAGACGGTATATATCAACACGCAGACTTTCGTCAATATTCCCGCAAAGGGATGGTATGAGACCATGGGAGGACTGCCCGTGCTTTGGGCCGACTACAATACGGTGGATGCCGACGGTAATCCCGTAGACCTCAGTCAGCGACGCGATACCTACTACTATGTGAACGACAGTGGTGAGCGCATTTATGGCACGGCCAAGAATTATCTCACCGACGAGGAGGCCGCACAATACACCATCAAGAACGTGGTGGGAGGCAGCGACTCCTGGCAGCCCGACCTGATGTGCGAGGCTTGCGAGGCACCCCAACCGGAACTGAAAGACGGTGTCGTTTCATGGCAGCCTGTGCCTTTCGCCATCTGCTATGTGGTGACCTGTGATGATGAGGTGGTGGGCTTCACTACACAGACTTCCTATCCCGTGGCTGCGGAGGGTGTCTATCAGGTGCAAGCCGTCAACGAATATGGCGGACTAAGTCTGAAAGCCACTGCCGGTGATGGTACGGGCGTGGGCGACAACGTCCTGCGTTTGCCTACCTCGGTATCCGCCATTTATGGTGCCGACGGCACACGCCGTTCCCAACTGACTCCTGGCCTCAATATCGTTCGACAGCAGAATGGGGCCGTGGAGAAAGTTTTCAAGAAATAGCGGGGCTTTCCCACAACGCCTTTCAACAACAACGATGGCCAATCCTCTCGAAAAGGATTGGCCATCGTCGTTATTGTTTTGCCGCTCAGTTGAAGATGATGTACAGCGTGATCATCACAACGGCCAGGGCGGTCCACAAACCTATCACCAGGGCGGAGGTGTGGCCTTGGACAGGCTTCGGGATGTCATGGCGCTCACCCTTCCTGTCGAGCAGCGACACCGCCACCATCATGGCGGCCAGCACGACGAACAGCAGGAACGAGAGCATCATGAAATGTGGCCAGAGATCGCTCTTGGGGCCCCAGAGGTAGAGGATGCCCACTATCAGACAGAAGGCCGTGCCCACCGTAAGGGCCAGGTTGGCGGCACGGGTGGTGGTACGCCGCCAGAACACGCCGAGCAGGAACACGGCGGTCATCGGCGGGGCGATGAACCCAAGCACCGACTGGAAGACATTGAAGAGGTTCAGACCCTTGATGCTGTCGATGGCCACGGTGATGATGATGGCCAGCACGGCACCCACAATGGTCACGATGCGGCCCACATAGTTGATGTGGCGCTGTGTGGCATCGGGACGGAAACGCTTCACGTAGATGTCGATGGTGAAAACGGTGCTCAAGGCATTGAGTGCCGAACCGATGGTCGACACCAGACAGGCGGTGAGCACGGCAAACACCAGTCCCACCATGCCTTTCGGGAACAGGTTCTCCACCATCGTGAGATAGGCCTCGTCGGGATTCTCGAGGGTGGGATACAGCGCGAAGCAGATGACACCGGGAAGAATGTAGAGGGGCACGTCGAGAATCTTCAGCCATCCGGTGAAATTGGTGCCCAACTGTCCCTCGCGCAGATGGCGCGCGGCGAGTACGGGCTGCACCATCGACTGGTCGGTGCACCAGAACCATACTCCCATGATGGGGTAGCCCAGCACGATGGGCAACCAGGGGAAGGCCTCGTCGCTGTTGGGCTTGAAGAGAATCCAGTAGTCGGTCGGCACTTTCTCGAGCAGTGCGCCCACGCCTCCCACATGCGAAAGACCCACAATGGTGAGCGTGGCCGACACCACGATGAGCAGTATCATCTGGTAGACATTGGTGTAGGCCACCGCCTTCAAGCCACCCAGCATGGTGAAGAAGGCGGAGATGAGCAACAGGATGAGGGCCGAGGCCCACATGGGGATGTCGAACACCTGACGGATGAGGATGCCGCCGGCAAACAGGGTGAGGGCCAGCCACGAGATGATGATAGTGACGATGGTATACCAGGCCAGGATATTGCGCGTGGACTGCCCGAAACGCAGACCCATGAACTCGGGCAGCGTCTGTACCTTGGAGCCCAGGTAGCGGGGGGCGAAGACAAAGGCCAGCAACGCGATGAACACAAAAGCATACCAGGCATAGTTGCCCGACACGATGCCCGTGGTGAATCCCGCACTCGCGCTCGCAATGAGCATCGACGGTCCCACGTTGGTGCCCCACATCGAGAAGCCGATGTGATACCAGCGCAGCGAGCGTTCGGCAAGAAAGAGGCTGCTCTCTTTCTTGCGTTTCATACTTGCCCAGATGCCTATCAGGATGAGGATGGCGAAATAGACGACGAGAATCAGCCAGTCGAGACTTTGCATGTAGTGTGTGTTCATCGTAGGTAACCTTTGAATTGTGGGCTGATTTCCAGAATGATTTGTTTGGAGAGGTCCATCTCGTCGGTGCTGTCCACATCATCGGGATAGAGGGGGATCTTGGCACCGGGACGAACGAAGAGGGGCATGCGATCGAGAGGGGTCTCTACGCCGTAGTGCCAGCGCCCGCCTTCCCACCGCTCACCGGTGAGGAAGTCCACCCACTCGCCTTCGGGCAGGTAGATATCGCGGCGGTCGTCGCTGCGCATCACCGGACAGACGAGGAACTCCTCACCGAAATAGTATTCGTCGTCGATATGCCAGCACTGGCGGTCGTGGGGATGCTTCAGGATGAGGGCCTGCAGCAGGGGCTTGCCGCCAGCGCAGGCCTCTTGGCTCTGGGCCACGATGTAGGGCAGCAGACGGTAGCGCAGTTGCCACCACCATTTCACGATGGGGGCAATTTCGGGATAATGCCACGGCTCGCGCTTGCAGGTGCCGTGATAGCGCAGGTGCGAGGTGAAGACACCCATCTGGGTCCACCTCACATACACCTTCTCGTCGAGGGGCGAGTTCATGAAGTCGGGCAGGGAGTGGAATCCTGGCACGTCGTGACTCCAGAATGCAAAGCCACTCAGTCCGAAGTGCAGACCTCCGCGCAGCGAACCGGCCATACCGTCCCACGAACTGGCACTGTCGCCGCCCCAGTGCAGCGGATAGCGCTGGCATCCTGCCCAGGCGGCACGGGCCCATACGATGCCCTCGCCGGTCACCTCCTTGGTCACGTCGTAGGCGGCTTTCTGGTAGAGCAGGGCGTAGAGGTTGTTGAGTCGCTCGGGTGTCATGCCGTGGTATACGGCATCCATGTGGATGTTCTCGCCGAAGTCGGTCTTGATGCATTTCACGCCCATCTCGAGCAGGTTCCTGAGCAGCCCCTGGTACCACTTGGTGGCCTCGGGATAGGTGAAGTCGATGGTGCCGGCATAGTCGAGGGCAGAGAAGTTGCTGCCTTCTCCAGCCTGTTCTTTCAACAGCGGGCCGATATAGTGGTTGGCCTGGGCTTCTTCCAGTTGCTCGGCTCCCTTGGCCACGTAGGGCAACTGCCAGAGCGACACCTTGAATCCTTTCTCGGCGAGCCGATGGATGAAGGCCTTGGGGTCGGGGAAACGCTCGGGGTTGAATTTCCATTCGCAGAGCCAGTCTTGTCTGAACCAGCCAGTGTCGAGGTGGATCACGTCGCAGGGGTAGTGCTCCTGCCGCAGGCGCGCACAGATGTCCTCTACCTCCTGGGCAGAGAAATAGGTCATGCGGCTCATCCAGATGCCAAACGACCATAACGGTGGCATAGCGGGGAAGCCGGTGAGCGAACGGTAGCCATGGAGAATATCGGTGGGGGTGGCGCCTCCGATAAGGAACACGTCGAGGGTGGCACGGTCGCACATGAACTGCACCGAACGGGTGGAGTGGTCGGCCAGCGACAGTTTGCAGTAGTCGCTGGTGTGGTAGAACACGCCATACATGCGGCTCGACAGATAGAAAGGGATGTTCTTGTAGCAGCGGCGGTTGTTCACGCCCTGTCCGTCCTGGTTCTTCAACTGGAAGGTCTGGCCGCTGAGGTCCATCTTCCTGAACCGCTCGCCAGTGCCTGCGAAACATTCGTCGGGGGCGCACTTGAAACTGATGGTGGCGCGCTCGGCCGTAGCCGTGGAGGGGGCGCCGGCGGTCACGAACCCGATAGGCAATGCGTCGTAACGAGGTGGAGAGAAATGGTCGTCGCTCAGCGTGATGGGCTTGCTGGTGTCGCCATCGGGATAGAACGTGAGGAGGGGTGCCGGCTGGGGTGGGGGAAGCAGGTCGCTCCAGTGCTCCTTGATGGGTGGCTCCGAGGCGAGCGCTCCGCGCAGCGTGCCGCAGGCATCCACAATGCGGTTGTCCTCAAGATGGAGGGGCACTTGTCGCACCTGCCAGTCCATCATCTCGTCGTCGTCCGTCATCCCGTCGCCGTTCATGGTGATGAAAAGGCGCAGGATATTGTGCTCATAGCCTCTTACCCTAAGGGTATGGATGCGTGGTGCCACGGCGGTGTCGGGTGCCATGTCGTCTTGTTCCAGTTGTTTCTGGAAAGGCATGGTGACAAGGATGTCGCCGTCGTGCTCTTCCATCTTCGTTGGCGCATAGGCCTTCCATAGGGCTTCGTGCCGCGACAGCACAGGGTCGAAGTCCATGAAGTCGTAGATATAATAGTTGGTCGCTTTCATTCTTTCTTTCTCATTTGTCCTTTCCCTCACTCTACGAACCGCAGTGATGGTCCGGGATGGTTGTCGCCGATGTCCTCGCGTCGCAGCGCGCCTTCCTCGGTGGTGTTGCCCTGTATGGTATAGCCGTCGGTCTCGGCATCGAGGTAGATGCGGAAGGCACGGTCGTTGGTGGCATAGGGTGCCTTGACGGGAGCACCGATATAGTTGTTGGCTATCACCGACTGGGGCTGGTTGGAGAGGGTATAGATGCCTCCGGTGTCGTAGAGTTGCCGGGCGTAGTTGGTCACGCGGTTGTTGGTCACGCGGTTGTGCTCCATACCGGTGTAGAGCGGTGTCCAGCCCCAGCCCACGCAGATGCCGGAGTAGTTCACGTCGCTCACGTCGTTGTTGTCGATGGTGAGGTCGCGCACATAACCGCAGCCGATGGCCACGGCTCCCCAGTCTTCGGTGGCAGCCTCACTGATGTGGTTGCCGCTGATGGAGAGGCGCTGGCAGAGGCGGGCTAGATGGCCATAGGGTCGGTGCACCTCGCGGGGATGCTCAGCGAACGACCCCGCTAGGATGGCTGTGCCACCGATATGGGCGAAGGTGTTGCCCTCAATGGTGCAGTCGCTGATGCCGATGGTGTAGTCGAGGGCGGTGGAGGCCAGGTGGGTGAACGTGCATTGGCGGAAGTCGACGTGCTCGGCCCAGCCTACGCTCACGGCAGCAACGGGACGCTCCACCCAGGCTTGGTTCTCAAGGGTGGCAGCCCAGGGCAGTCCTTCCTGCTGTAGTTGATAGGCGTCGAGGATGGGGAAACCGCCCTGCAGGGTGACGTGCCCCTTGTGCAGTGGCCTGTTCCAGCAGGTGTTGGCAAACTGCACGTTCTCGAAGGTCACATACCTCACGAGGGTCTCCTCGGTACCCTCCACCACTACGAGCTGTTCTATGCCGTCGCGCTGCTCAGTGGTGCGCAACAGGAAACTGCTGTTGCCCTTCTCGCCGCCGATGACGGGCTGGGGCCAGGGATGCTCGAACTCCAACCGGCTCTCAGGTTCCAGAAAAGTCACGTCGGTCTCGTTGCCTCTCACCTGCATCTCCTTCACCCTGAGGATGGCGATGGCCCAACGTTGGTGTACCACCATCTCGAGGTTCTTCTCGCGCAGCACACCCTTGGGTGGGGTGGGGATGGTGATGGTGCGGCGCGTGACATCGAAACCGATGAGGCGCTCCATGCCTTCCTTGGGGAAGAGTTGGGTGTGCTGCTGGGGAATGTCACCACAGAGGATGGCTCCATCGGTGCCCCGGATGATGGTGGGTGAGGTGGCCGTACCACTGTCCTCTGGACGGATGAGCAGGGGCTCGCTCATCAGGTGCTGGCCTCCTTGCAGCACGATGTTGATGCCTCCTGCACAGCGGGCATCATTGGTGCGCCGCCATTCGCGGGCTTGGCGAAGGGCATCGTGAAGGCTCTCTCCGGGACGTACGGTGATGTTGCCGGCCCAGGTGCTGACCGCCAGCAGTAGGGTGGGAAGGATGAGGACAAGTCTATTCATGGTCGTTGATGGTTTGGATGATGTGTTGTGTCTCGTCGGTATGGTCGCGGTGCACCGCCACGCGGATGCTGTCGTCGCCCAACAGACCTTTGATGATGTAGTGGTGACTCTCTACCTTGAAGAAGGGCTGTCGCACCTTGTCGAGCACGAGTAGCGTGCCCAACGGACGGAGGGCGTTCACCAAATCGCGGTCCACGGGATGGTCGAGATAGTATTGAGAGGCCTGCCATCCTGCTTCCACACAGGGCTCGGGCGAGGGGGTGATGCGGATGATGCTCATAGGCTTCTTCTGATTTCACCCACGGCATCGACAAGTGCTTGCAGGTGGGCGTCGGTGGTGTGGCACGACAGGCTGGCACGCACCGTGCCTTGCGGGGCGGTTCCCAGTTCTTGATGGATGAGTGGGGCACAGTGCAGGCCGGTACGCACGGTGATTCCATAACTGTTCTGCAGGATGTAGCCCACGTCAGAGGGGAGCAGCCCCTCGATGTTGAAACTCACCACGGGTCCTTGCGCCTCGCCCCCCGTGCTGTAGACCTTGACACCGGCAGTCGCCCGCAGCGCATCGATGAGCCAGTTGGCCTGGGCCCGTTCTTGTTCGAAGATGTGGCGCACTCCTTGTTGCAGCACAACCTCCACACCGGCTGAGAGACCGGCCAGTCCGGGGAGGTTGGGCGTGCCCACCTCGTATTCCCAGTTGCCGTCTTCATAGGTGATGATGCTGCTGTCGCGGCCAGTGCCGCCAAAAATAGTGGGGCGCAGGTCGATGCCCTCGTGCACATAGTAGCCTCCGGTGCCTTGTGGCCCCATCAGGGCTTTGTGACCGGTAAAGGCGAGCAGGTCGATACCCCAGCCGTCAACATCTATAGGGATGCATCCGGCACTCTGCGATACGTCGGCAAGCACCAGCAGTCCATGCTCATGGGCAAGTTCGCATATCGGCGACAGGTCGTGGATGTGGCCTGTCACGTTGGAGCAGTGATTCACCACCAGCAGTGTGCCTGGCTTTGGCTTGTCGTTGTCGAGCATCTCGCGCAGCGACTCAAGGTCGGGTGTGAGCGAGGTGAGTTGATAGCCGGAAGTCCCTCTCCGGTTGCATATTGGCCGCAGCACACTGTTGTGGTTGTCGGTGGCGACAATGGCAGGGGCATCGAGGCCTCCTATTACGCGGTTCAGGGCATCGGTGGCTCCACTGGCCAGATAGATACGGTGGGTGTCGGCAATATGGAAGAGTTCGCCCAGACGCTCGCGCAGCGTGGGCAACAGCTGGTCGTCGGCAAGTGAACTGCGCAGCGCACTGGCGGGCATGGCTCGCAAGGCCCCAATGGTGGCATCCACCACCGATAGGGGCTTGGGATAACTGGTGGCTGCGTTGTTCAGGTATATCATAGATGTTCCATCACTTTAAAGCCCATCACCTCGCCTATCTGGTGAAGCATCTTGGTGTAGTCGCCGAAGATGAGCACCTGATGATGGCCAAAACCGGCCAACTGGTGCATGAAGCCACGGGCGTCGTTCATCTTGATATAGTAGTAGGGCGAGCAGTACACTTCGTCGAACTCCGACTTGAGCACCTCGCCACGTTTGAGGCTGATGGTGTCGGCCATGGGGTTGAAACGGCCAATGGTGACATACTGCTCGTCGTTCTCGGTGAAGTCGACCTGCAACTTGCCGCCAAAGCCCTGTCCGGTGAAGGCCCAGAGTTTGTAGCGCAGCGGACGCTTGCCATAGCCGTTCATGCAGAGGGCAGGCACGGCATGGTGGATGCGCAGCAGGTCGTCGGTTTCCATATTGGGGTTGCCCATGAAGGCGGGCCGGTGGCCGGCGGCCTGCATGATGGTCATAGCCAACAGGGCGTTTAGGTCTTCCTCGCAGCCGCTGGGGTAGCCTTCGTCTTTCAGCAGCGAGTGGCAGGTGCAGGGGGTGAACTTGCGCTGCTGGGGTATCTCGCTCGTGCATAGCTCATGGCAGGCAGTAGAGAAGGCGTTACAATCGTAGGCGTCCATCATCCGTTTGGCGGCAAGGTAGTATTTGATGTCGTTCACAAACCACTCTTTCCTGATTTTTGTCTCCATCGCTCCTTGGAAGATTTTCTCGGCGATGGGCATGGCCTCGTCATCGGTCACGTCATCCATGTATTTGAAGATGTCGCGGAAGGGCAGTTTCACAATCTCCATGCCGTAGCGCTGGCGTATCAGCTCTGGGTCGCGGATGACGCTCTGCAGTCCGAACGTGGGCATGCTGCCGTGGGTGAGTACGAGGGCGCGGGTGTTGGCTACCACCTTGCGCACCCATAGTGCATGGGCTATCTCGTTCAGGTCTTGCACGTCCATGCACACATGGGCCTCCAAACCTATCGAGCGGCAGTAGGCGGCGAAGTCGATGCCCTCGTTGCCGTTCTGTAGGATGACCACGGGTTTGCGGTAGCGCTCAAGTTTCGGAATGCGCCAGTTCATGCAGAGGAAGAAGTCCACACGGTCGATGTCTTCCTCAATCTGTGCATACACCTCCCGGCTCACCACGAAGGTCTCGTTGTAGCGGGCGTCGATGGCGGGCAGCATCTCTATCTCGGGAGTGGCCTGGAGCAGGGTTTGCTTGGCGGCCTCGAAGGCGGCCTCAGCGGCACGGGCCTCTGCCTCTGGAGTCATGTCCTTGGCATAGCCTGCCCGGCACGGACCTTCCCAGAAATGGGTGTGTGTGAGGCATCCCACGATGGGGCGCACCACCAGTTTGGTTTTCATTGCGAGTTCTTTCATCGTTTCTTGTTTTTGTATATTGTCTTAAAGTAGTTGTATTGATGGGGTTGGGGCGATGGTTATCTGATCACTTTTTTCTGCCCATTGTGGATATAGATGCCACGGGTGGGGGTGCTCGCCTTGCGGCCCGTAAGGTCGAAGTAAGGAGCAGTGGCGTCTTGCTGGGTGCGCACGGCTCCTATGCCATCGATGCCATTGGGGTAGGCGAAATGGAAAGTGCGGACCAGACTGGAGCCGTCGGCATCGGTGGCCTGCACCTCAATGTCAAACCGCTTGGGGGTGGATGCCGTGGGCTCCACGGTGAGCGTATAATGGCCGCTGCTGGTACTGCCATCTACACCTTCCACAGTGGTGTTGAAGGTGATGGCGGGGTTTTTGTAGCCGGAAAAATAGCTGTTAAGGTCGATGGCGATGATGCCATTCTCAAGCACGAAGTGGGGCTCGGCCATCCAGTTCAGGTAGTCTTCCAGATCGGTATAGCCGTCACCGTCGGGGTCGGCATTGTGGTTGGGGGAGTCGGGGTCGGTGCCGTTGAGTTGCTCAAACCAGTTGGGGATGCCGTCTTGGTCGGTGTCCCAGTCGGTGGCACGGGTGGTTTCTACGATATCCAGGCCGTCGAAGCCCTCTGCGTCCATCTCACGGTCGATGAGTCCTTTCTTCTTGGTGTAGTAGCCCGTGGTCGAGGTGGTGCCGTTGAGGGTCTCGCTCACCATGCGCTGGTCGTGGTTGATTGCCTCGGGCATGTTGCAGCCTACGTCAGAGAGCACGTTCTTGAAAGCGGTTTCAGCGGTCTCCACTGTGGCATACGAGGGGAAGAAGGGTTCGCTTGCCCAGGGCTCCCAGGTGAGTTGCTGACCACCAGAGAGTTCGTAGCGGTAGGTCACGCCCTCCTTGTCGTAGGTCAGCGTGCCGTTTTTCTCCTCACGGATATTGCCACTCACATAGGCGGCCTGGGTGCCCTTCCCCGTGCCCTCGAACTGGTGGCGCAACAGGTAGTTCTGCGACGATGCCGCTCCTTTCTTGTAATAGTTGGCCACGAAGTTGAGCTCATGGGTGCCTCCATCGCTGGTACGGCCTCCCCAGTTGTAGACCACGTTGTTGAAGATGTCGTGATGTCCGTCGTAGAAGCCGCCTCCGTCAAGACCGCCCGAGATACTCCAGTTGCGGCCTTCGTTATGGGCCAGCAGGTTGTGGTGGAACGACCCTACGGTGCCCTCGGCCTGTCCGGCACCGATGGTGGCGGCATAGCCATGGCTCACCAACTGTCCCTCCTCGGCATAGTGGCTATGGCCGCAATAGTTCAGGGCCTCTGAGATGAGGGTGCGCTGCAGCGTCAGGTTCTTGGCGTTGCGGCTCGAGAATCCCTCATCGATGGTCCAGGCGATGGAGCAGTGGTCGATGATGGTGTGGTTGGTGCCGGCGGCACCGATGCCGTCGGAGGTGTGGGGGTTGGGACTGCTGCCGTCCCAATCGTCACCGCCGCCGAGATAGAGTCTGATGAATCGGGCCACGTTCTCGCTACCTATTCCCAAGGCACTTCCGCGGAAGAGGATACCCCGTCCGGGGGCGGTCTGACCTGCGATGGTGACAAACTTGTCGGAGATAGTGAGGCGGGCTTTCAGATGGATGACACCGGCCACGTCGAAGACAATGGTGCGTGGTCCTGAAAGTATGGTGGCGCCATAGCGGAAGGTGCCTGGCTGAGGATTGTCGGGGTCATCGTCGAGCGAGGTGACGTGGTATACGATACCGTCACGCCCGCCAGTGGCGAAGCGCCCATAGCCCTCGGCACCAGGAAAGGCGAGGTGGCGGGGCTTGAAATACCATACTTCGCCTTGGTGGATGTTGCCGTCGCCACTTTCCTCGTCCACACGCCAATAGTAGGTGTGGTGGTTGTCGAGCGAGCCGATGTTGTAGGAGGCTTCGGTCACCGACCCTATCTCGGCGAGATGTTCCTCACTCTCTCCGAAGAAGATGTGGTGTTTCACGGCACCCTCTCCAGCCCGCCATAGCAAGGTGATGCTGCCGTCATCGGCGGCGGCGTGCAGGTCGCCTTTGGCGGGGTAGGGGTCAAGGGCCACTTTGGTGTTGTCGGCCTCGTTGAAGACCAGGGCGTTGATGGTGACGGTGGTCGACCCATAGGTCACTCCTGGGTCGGGGATGGTGACATACGACACCACGATGGTCTGGCCCTCGGTCACATCGAACTCCACATATGACTTGCCGCTGGCCGACGCGGTAGTCTGGCGGTTGGTCTGCTGCACACCCTCTAACTGTTTCTCGCCGTTCACATACACGTCGATATTGGGGGCGTCAAAACCGTCGATGTTGTTGTGGAAGGCTTGCAGTGAGTGGCGGCCAGCCGACAGGCCATTGATGGTGACGTCAAGTTTCACAGCACCCGAGGTGATGTTGCCATGGTCGTTCTTGTAGGCGATGACGGCATCGCCCACGAGTTTGGCACCATTGGTCACACCTTGTTTCCAGTAGTTCGACATCACGGTCTCGCCCTCGTAGTTTTTGTCGCAGGCGAGGGTGATGGTCACACCGTCGAAGGTCTCAGTGGCTTCCTCGGTCTCGTTCACAATCCAGGGCTGGTAGCCTTCTTCGAGCCCCTCGCTCTCGGGGCGGCCGCCTTTGTTGAAGTCAATTTTCTGCGCCATGCCATGAAAGGCAAACAGCATCAGTGTCAGTAATATTAGTCTTCTCATTGTCTTGAAGTAGTTCGTTTTGTTTATTGGGGTTTTGGCCGGAAATGCCGGCGCATCCAGTAGTTGAAGTCGAATCCCACGGTGAGCGAGGCGGGATAAGCCTTGGTGCCGTCGCTGAGCTTGTAGAGGGGCACAAGGAATTGGGTGAAGGTCACGGTGAGAGGGCCGATGCCGGCCATCACCATCCACTGGGCACCGAAGTTCTGGGTGTGCAGATGATGGTCCTCGGGCTTGTCCTCACCCCTGTACCGGTATTTGTAGTCACTGCCGCCTACATATAGGCCCAGGCCGGTCTGTATCGACAGTTGGCGACCGTAGGTCTGCAAGCCTACCATGACGGGAATACGTATGTAGGAAAAAGTAAGATAGTTTTCGCGTAGTGCCTCGTCTTGTGGCTCGAATCTCACGTCATTGCCTTCTCTCCTCATCACTTGGTCGAGGGCGATGTCGAAGCTGTTGCTCGCGAACTGCAGACCGGCTGAAACACCGGCGATGCCCCGGTACATGTTTCTCGACAGTTGCATGAAGGTGAAGCCAAAATCTTGTTTTCTGAACACCCCGTGTCTGATATGGAATCCCGGATGACTGCTGCCCATGATGCTGCTGCTCACCCAGGAGGGACCAAACCAGAGTGTGGGCCACTGGGGGTCGTAACGCTCCGACTCCTTGTTGTCGTAATAGACATTTCTGAAGGTCAGGGTCGGTGCCAGCAAGAATATCAAACCACCACCACCCAATTGGTCTTTCTTGTGGGGAAGAGCAGACCGCTCGATGGTGCATCCTAAAGGAATGCTGGTGTTGAGGGTTTTGCTGGCAGGGTCGAAATCTATCCTTACCTCACCGTAAAGGGTATGGATGGTGGCTTTCACGCGGCCGATAGCCTCAAGGGGCTGAGGGTCGATGACGAGATGGCGGTAGCCGTGGGTGCCGGGCTTCTGGCGGATGCCGGCGAGCGAGCGGAAGAACCACTCGTCGATCTGCCCAAGCATGAAGTGGTTCTCCGACGACCCTTGACGGGGATCCCACTGCTCGGTGAGCGTGGTGGCGCCTTGGGCTATTTGGTAGCCATAGCCGGGAGCCTCGTAGTGGTTGAGCATGCGGAGGAGCAACTCGTTCTGTCCGTTGTCGGCCAGCACGCGAAAGAGGTAGCGGTTGCCCACATCGCCGGTGGTCAGGCGGTCGCCGTGGGCGTGGATGTCGTTGATGAGGCTCTGCAGCACGGCGTCCTTGTGCTCGCCGGTGATGCCGAGGAACAGTGGCAGGGCATTGCTCGTCTGACTGCCCGTGCCATAATAGCAGGAGTCGGGATGGTAGAAATGGCGGTTGAACGAGGCCACCACCTTGTCGCAAAGGTCCTTGTATTTTTGCTCGTCGGTGTGACGACCGGTCATACGGGCTGCCTCGGTAATGAGTTGCAAGTCGTAGATGTAGTGGGCGGTGGCCACTAAGGGCACGGGGGTGTTGCGTGAGAATCCGGCACGCCACGGACCATAGTCATACCAGTCGCCCAGGCCATGGCTCACGATGCCGTCGTCAGAACGGCTGGTGAGGTAGTCCACATAGCGGCGCATCGGCTCGTAGTTGTCGGTGATGAGGGTGCTGTCGCCATACATGTCATAGTACATAAAGGGGAGAATCACCAGGGTGGAGCCCCATTCGGGGGAGTCATCAAAGAGATTGCCGAACGACACATACTGGGGTGCGGTGGTAGGCACCATGCCGTTGGGCTTCTGGGTGTCCACTATGTCGCGGATAATCTTGGGCACCAGGGTGGTCATGTCGTAGTTGTAGAAGAGCGACGGACCCACAAGGTGATCTTGCTCCAGCCAACCCAGTTTCTCGCGGTGCGGACAGTCGGTGAGCACGGCCTGCATGTTGCTTCGTTCGGCGCGCTCTATCAACCGGTGGGTCTTCGTCATCAACTCGTTGTCGCACCAGAAGGTGGAGGTCTCGGGGGTGGAGTTGTAAATGAAGCAACTCTTCAAGTCGTGGACGACCGGCAGACCATCGGGATTGGCCTGCTTTTCCATCACGGCTCCCTCTACCTGGATGTAGCGGAAACCATAGTAGGAGAACCGGGGATGCCATGTCTCCTTTCCGTCACCTTTCAAAGTGTACTCGTAATAATGCTGGCGACCCGTTTGGCTTTGGTCGCACACGCCCTGTGGGGTGAGGCGTTCAGAGACGAGCATCGTCACCTTCTGCCCACGCTTGCCCGAGACGGTGATGGAGGGGAATCCGGCGAGGTTCTGCCCCATGTCGCAGACGAAGGCGGATGCGTCTACCTGACGCTTGCTCTTGCGAGAGGCCGATTCGAGCGAGTCCTTGTCGATAAGGCGCACCGACTGGACGGCGAAACGCTCCATGATGCTCACAGGCGAGGCGGTCTCGGGATACAACTGTCCCTCAGGACCTTCCACCACCACGGCTTTTTCCCACTTGCTGTCGTCGAATTCGGGTTCAAGACATCCCTCCTGCTCCAATCGGGCATCATACGACTCACCGCCATAGATGCTGTTGAACGTGATGGGACTCTTGCACCAATGCCAACTGTCATCGCTCACCACATGCTCAGTGGTACCGTCGTCGTAAGTGATGTCCATCCGCAGGAACAGTTGCGGTGGACCGAAACTGGTCTGCAACTTGCTGTAGCGGTTGCCGCGCTGTACATTGAAGAAGCCGTTGCCCAACAGCACTGCCACGGCATTGTCGCCCTCGCGCAAGAGTTTGGTCACGTCGTAGGTGTTGTAGTACACCGTACGGCTGTATTCGCTCCATAGTGGGGCAAATTCGCTGTTGCCCACACGCCGCCCGTTGATGCTCATCTCGTAGTGGCCCAGACCGCAGACATAGACCACGGCATCAGTGATGGCATGGCTGGCACGGAATCCCTTGCGCAGGATGATGCTGCGCGAGGAGAGACTGTCCACCTGGTCCCACTGCGTGAGAAAAGTGTCTTTCTTGAACACCTCGTTGCTCCACCGGCCGGTGGGGATATGGGCATCGCGCTTGCTGATGGCGCCGATCCACTGGGGGGTGGAGATGGGGGCTTGCCGGTTGGTAGGGAGAACGCGCAGGTCGGCAGGCACCACGCGGAGCGTCTGCTCCTGACTCCAGTCCGACCATTCCAGCATGTCGCTTCCTCTGGTCTTTCCTTTGCCTTTCTTCTCTTGGCCCTGGCCAGCTATTCTCACGTGCCAGGTATAGCCGTAAACATTGGGTGCCAGATGGGGCAGTGATATCAGTTGGCTCTCGGCAGAGTGTACCACACCGCTGTCATAGATGAGCTGTCTGGTGATGCGCTCATGCACTTCTATCTGATAGGCTTCCTGATTGATGGGCCAGCCCATCCTCTCGATATATTGCCATCCCACCCTCGCCTTGTCGGCAACGATGGCCATAGCGCCTTTCTGGTGGTTGCAGCTGGTCCGCGTCACCACCAGTTTGGCCGATGTGGCCATACAGGCGGTTAACAAGAGGCTTAGTGTGAGCAGTCTTTTCATATTTCCTTGTTGAATAGAGGGTTAGGGAATGATCCTTGAGGTGATAATACCTCGGTTGATGGCGCCTTCCACCACACGGCCTCCGCTGGCATGCATGCGGAAGGTGACATTCCATTCCTTGGGCCAGGCGGGGAAGAGCAGCAATTCTCCCTCAGGGGTCTCCTGAAGCAACATCTCCTGCACACCAATCATCGCCGAACCACCACGGTTCAAGTCGGGTGCCCAGTCGAAACCGGGTTCCCAGAACGTGGGGAAACGGTAGGGGCCGTCGGCGAACTTCTCCACACAGAGTCGATGGGCCTCATCGGTGAGACCGAGGCAGGCAGCCCAGATGTTGTCTTGCTTCCATCCCTTGCTGCTGCGCATGGCCACGGCATGGGGGTCTTTCAGGTAGGTGTTGCGGGCAATTTGCAGGTGTGGGCGCCCCAGTCCGTAGATACGCCAGGGGAAGACGGGATAGAGTTGGGGAGTCTCCACATTCTGTATGCGGCTCCATGCCACGGCAGGGGCGATACAGGTGTCGCCGTCAATCACGCGCAGCGGGATGTCGGGGATGCGTGAGAGGGGCAACGTGGAGTCGCCGAGTGCCATACTCACACTGCGGAGGGCGGCCACCGTACTCGACGGGTTGTAGGCCATCTTGTAGGTCTCGCATCCCGAACCAGGATAGATTACCAGGCGGCCGGAGTCGGTAAGGGCCTTGCTGCCCATTTTCTTGGCTAGGTATTGGTAGTGCTCATCGAAGAAGCGCAGGCTTTGTGTGATTAGTGGGCGGTATCGGTCGAGGTCGAAATCCGGCACACCGGTTTTGATGCGTGGGGAGGATATGGACTGGTATTGATGGGCCTCAAGGGCCATCATACAGAACTCGAGCACAGTGTCCCACTCGTATTCCAGCCAGGCGTTGCGCTCCAGACCATAGTCCATGCCCTCGGCATGCTTGCCATACTCAGCAGGATTGGGCAAACCGAAGTTCTCTATCTGTTCACCAAACGAGGCGCCATCGTGCCCCCAATAGTGACGGGTGCGCGCCACGGCGGTGGGCAGCATGCGCAGGTAGGTCTCTAGTTGCGATGCCATCAGGTCGGTGTCGCCGCTCTTCAGCATGGGCCAGTAGACCAGACGCTGGTTCTGGGCGGTCATGGTGCCGCCGCCCCATTTGCGGTAGTCGGGGGTATAGGCGTTGGTAGGACTGCCGTCGGCAGCGGGCGCTTCCACATACATGGGGTCGAAGGTAAACAATCCGCCATTGAACTTCGAGGGCCACTGTCCGTAGGCGTTGCAACCGAGCATATAGCGGAAAAGGTCGTAGTTGCGGGCTATGCGGGTGACATCGGCATTGGTGCCGTCGGACTGTATCCAACTGCGTTGCCAATATTGGTGCCACCACTGTTGGCTACGCCTCATCGACTCGCTGGCCGTCTTGGGCATCGTGAACGATGCTCCCTCACCATTGTCGGGCACAATGCGCACCACACTGTGGCGCAGGTTACCGCATCGGTAGTTCCATGCCCGGTAGTCGGTGGCGGCATAACGCCCCTCGGTGGTGCCGTCGAAGGTAAACCCGTCGGCTTCGGTCACCACGCTCATCCGCCTTCCACCAATGGGGTTATAGAGGCTGTCTTTCAACGCCTCGATATGCTCGTAGGCCACGGTGAAGTCGAAGATGGTCTCCTTCGTATTCTGATGGGTGGCGACGAGTCGGTGCGCACTGCTCTCGATATGGTCGGCCTGGGTCATGCAGTTTTTTGGAACAAGCCATTTCCATGATGATTGCTGGCATTCGGCCTTGGTGAGCGGACGGTCTTGGTAGCGCCAGTTCTCATAACTGAGCGTGGCCTCACGTTTTTGCCGCGAACGGATGTCGAGGTAGACGCAGGGGGCAAAGACATCGGCCCAGATGACGATTTGCATGCCACCCCCTGTGACTTCCACATAGCCGCCATCAAGACGGAGTGTCTGGCGGAAGTCGCTGCCGCCAAAGGGGTTGCCTTCGAGATGCAACCGCCATCGGCCGACTTTCAATAGGGTGTTGTTGGCATCAAACCACCCACTCTGCGAGACGTACCACAGCAGGTCGCCGTTCTCCACCCACACGTTCATGCCGATATCATGGCCTCCACAGGGCATCGACTCGCTCGAGTTCTTGCTCTGCGTGGTCCATACATAATCGTGGGGCACATAGTCGGCGGCATGTAGCATGGCCGACAGCACTAAGGCTGAAAGTAAGGATAATGCTCTGGTCATAAATGGGTGGCTTTGCTGTGAGATGTTGTCGTGGATGGCTGGATGTGGATGTTTACCAGTCGTCGGTGCGGAATGAACTGACGGGCAGACCGTCGTGCATCAGGTCGCCCTCCACCCAGTCGCGGAAGGCATAGCGCACGGCAACGGGGGCTTTTACCTTGTCGCTGTGCACGTAGACGCGGTTGCGCGATACCCAGGCCTCAGCAGGGTAGAACACCCTGTCGGCACCGGCTATCTCAAAGTTCTGACTCTTCGGACCATGCTCGAAGTATACCCACTCCTTGCTTCGGTCGAAAGACACTACAGCCGTATTGTTTTGGAAGGTTACCTCTTTGTAGGTGGCAAAGTCGGGCAAGCCCTTTTGCTCATAGGTGTTGCTGAGTGCCAGGAGTGCCAACCGCTCTCCTGCCTGGCGCTTCTTCCTGGGATGAATGCCATACTCCAGTCCGGCATCCATCAGCACGGCCATCCGGGCATTGTCGATTATGGTCTCTGCCTTGGCCTGCTGCTCACGCAGATATTGACTGTTTTCCCATCCTATCAGCGAGTAGTCGTAAGGTGCGATCTGACAATAGTAGAAGGGAAAATTGCCCTGTTTCCAATCGCTGCGCCATCCTTCCACCATGGCTTTCATCAGTGTGGCATAGTAATCATAGCGTGGAATGTTATCCTCGCCTTGATACCAGATGACTCCTCGCATGGTGTAGCCAACCAGTGGCTTCAGTTGTCCATTATACAATGCTGTGGGACAGCGTTGCTGGAGTTTCTCCACATCTGCTTCAGTCACATGTTGGTTCACTTTGGGGAATGCCTTCAGCCAGTCGGGGTGCATCCAAGCCTCGCAGGCCGAACCTCCCCACGAAGTACAGATAAGTCCTACCGGAACATCCAGTACCTGGCGCAGGGCACGGCCAAAATAGTAGGCTGTGGCAGAGAATTCGCGCACACTGGCACTATTGGCTTCATTCCATTGTCCCGTGACATCTTGCTCGGGGGTCAACGAGGCATGGCGTTTTACGGTGAAAAGCCGCAGGTTGGCATCCTTGCAACGCAACAGCTCCTCTGTGGTTCCCTCCACGGGTTGCTGCTTGAAGCCTTTCATCTGCATCTCCATGTTCGACTGGCCCGAGCATATCCATACCTCGCCTATCATGACGTTGTTCAGTTGCACATAGTCTTGGTCCTTGAACCCGATGAAATAGGGGCCTCCAGCCTCAGGTGTCTTCACCTTCAGACTAAACAAACCATCCTTGCGGGCTGTGACCATAAAGCTTTTCTTGTCCCATGACGTGCTGATGCTCACCTTCTTGCCTGGCTCGGCCCATCCCCACAGGTTGCACTCCGACTGTTGCTGCAGCACCATGCCGTCAGAGAAAAACTGTGGCAGGCGGACTTTCGCACTCATGGTGAGTGTGGAAAGACCAATAAACAATGACAATACGATTCTTCTCATATAGTTTATTATTCTGTTAGTATTTTAGGTTGTGCCAGAAGTCCGGCGGGCAACAGGTTCTTCTCTGCCCTGCGGTATTTGCCGTTGGTCCAGATGCCGTTGTAGGGTGGGGTGCCATTGTCGGCTCCCAGAAGGGCGTTGGCCCAGGTATTCACCACCTCGATGCGCAGCAGGTTCTTGCCTTTGCGCACGGCGTCGGTAATCTCGATGCGATGGGGAGGCATCCAGGAGGTGCCGCAGCAGATGCCGTTCACATACACCGTGGCAATGTCGTGCACCTGGTCCATGCTGATCCAGGTCCTGCCCTTGCCCTTGTGCTTGAAGGTCTTCTCATAGGCGGCATGCCCCGAGTAGTATCTCACACGTGTGTCATCATAGCTGCCCCATGACCTGAGGGAGTCGGTGGTGGTCAGTCCGGTCTCCTCGAACGTGATGGTCCATTCTCCATCGAGTACCGTCGACCGTCTGGGAGATGGCTCTTCTTTAGTCAGAGCGCTGAGGTTTTTGTCGCTTAGCTCGTAGAAGACGGAGGCGTAGGGCTCGAGGGTGATGGAGTCACCGGCGATGGTGAACCGCTCTCTCAGTGGATCCATCAGGTAGCGGTGGGCACGGCTCTCCCGCACTTGGGGAACAAAGGTGATGGACTGGTCGGTCTGGTTGCTGATGAAATAAATCTCACCCTCGGTGGTGTGACGGTGGGTGTAGTCGAGGCCTGTGGGCAAGACGATGTCGCGGACTATGCCGACCGATGAGAGGTCGGGTTTCGTCCAGGGTTTCTCGATGATGGTGGCGCCCTGACTGCGCAGGGCTTCAATCTCCTTTTGCCCGGTATTGATGCCGGCGGGGTTCATCTTGTGTACTTGGGGGATGACGAGGGCTTTGTAGCGCATGCCGTCGCGTGTCACCACCTCACCGTTCTCCACTCGCATGCCACGGAGCACGTCGTGGTTGAACGAGTCGTATTTGTAGCCGTGCAGGGGGTTGATCCAGTCTTCGGCCTTGGTCATGTAGCGGGTATGGCTCACACCTACCGGACTGGTCTCCATGGGCTGTCCCTCATTGGCCAGGCGAATGGTCTCGCGATGCAGGATGGAGTCGCCGAACAGACCGGGGAGCAGGTCGGTGAGCCGCTCGGGCAGGATGGAGCGCCGGGGCACCTCATCGCCGATATATACGGCGAGGTCGACCACGGGTTGCCCCTGTTGCAGGAGGTCCTGGCAATTGGTGATGTATTGGGTGAAGGCGGGCATCTCGCGCCACCAGGTGTTGTCGCGCTGGAAGAAGGTGCCGATGCCATCGAGGGTCATGCCCGGATGCCGGTCGGTCCAGGGGTTGTGGGTGTTCACGTGCAGCACGATGCCATTGATGCCCAGACAGAAGTTGCGGTCGAGCAGAGGCTTGAGCATGGCAGGGGTCTCGTCCCATGTGCCGCGCACCTCGGTGAATCCTTCTGCCAGAATCACACGCTTGCCATAGATATGGGCTCCGCTGATGGCATCGAGCATGTCGTTGGGCTTGTCGTGGGTGGGCGAGTTGAGCCAGAACTCTCCCATGGGGTAGTCGGCATGGCGGTAGTGAAGCAGTCCGTCGCTCACCATCGTGGGGGCTACGCACTCGGTAGAGAGGGCCACACCATAGCGTTTGGCCGCCTGCTCTACCTCGTCGAAGAACACTTCATCGATAAGGTCGGCAATGGTTTGCCGGATGTCGCGGAGCACTTGTTCGGAGGTGGCACTGCTGGCGATGGGCACTCCGGCATAGACGGGCAACCAAGGCAGCAGGTCGTAGCCTCGCCGACGGGCGAACTCGTCGGCAAACTGCTCGTTCCAGTTCTGTGACCCACATTCCCAACTGTCCACATGCAGACGGGTGAGCACGGATTTCGGGGCGTGGTCGTAGATGGTGCCAAACCAGTTGGCGAGTTGCTTGCGGATGGCCGTGCGTGAGAACTTGTCGCATTCCAGTCCGCGCCCTCCACCACCAGTGGCATTGGTGTGGCCGGTGGAGGTGTGGCCCATACGCAGCACGCGCCAAAAGCCCTTGGGCAACTTGTCGGTCACCTCATCGCCGTGCAGTGTGAGGCGCCGTATTTGGTTGAATGGCACGCAGTCGGCATCGGCGATGGGGAAGGGAGACGAGACACGCCACACCATGCCCGACTTGCCTTCATAGCCGTCGACCACGGGCTCGCTGCCCATCTCTATGGCGGCCACCTTGAGCGTAGCCCTCCATTTGGCGGCGTCCATATCCTCGCAGCCGGGCTCACTGCCGTCGGGAGTCCAGTGCATCTTGAAGAAACGGGCGCGTGTGGTGGGGATGGCATAGGTGGCCTGAGCATCGGTGTTTTGCCATCCCTGACGGGCAGGACTGATGTCGCGCACATGGCGGTAGTCACGACCGTCGTCAGAGGCATAGAGTTGCCAGCGGTGGGCCTGGTAGTTGTTGCCGCCGGTCACGATACGGATATGGCGGAGGATGAACGGCTGGTCGTACTCGAAGACGATATCGCAGGGCTCGGTGCTGCGGAAGGGGAACTCCACCGATGCTTTCGGCAGGGCTGAGCTGTCTTCTGCAATGGGAAAGGCATAGGTGGCGATGTCCTCATAATAACCTTCATGGCCTTGGGGCTGTAAGATTTGGAGAGCGCCTTTCCCTCCCTCGACAATGGTGTCGGTCCACACCACACGCTGCATCGACTCCTCGGGCTTAATCCAGGGACCGCCCCCCAGGGCAAAGCCGTCGCTGAAATGGATGCCCATCTGCAGTCCCAGACTGTCGGCCACCTTGCATACCGTGTCGATACGCTGCCACCATTCGGGCGAGAGTTGGCGGGCAGTGCCCTCATATTGTGCTCCGTCGCTCACGTCCTTGATGGGCATAAGGTAGAAACCGGCGATGCCGGCGTCCTTCATCGCCTGTAGGTCGAGACGGATGCCCGCGTCGCTCACGGCGCCATACATCCAATACCAGAAAGTCCAGGGACGGGTGTCGTCGGCATGGCGGCCGGTGCTGTCGGCAGCCCTGGAGAGGGTGCCTAGGAGCAGCATGCAGATGATAATGGTGGCTTTTCTCATGGGTGGCTCATTCAAATTTCAGCAAGGCACTGATGCTTCCATTGCCCTTGGACCAGTAGGGTTGGGCAGAGGGACCGTTCAGGTCGGTGGTGTTCACTTTGTTGCGCACGGCGGGGATGACTTTCAGCAGCGAGATACCTGTCTCGGGCAGGTCGTAGAGGATATGGTCGCGGCCATCGCGCGGGGTATAGACGCCCACCTTGCCGTTGAGGGTCTCAATGCCCACCTTGCCTTCCGTGGTGGTCAGCTGCATCCAACTGATGCCGGCAAAGTAGCCCTTGAACTCGGGATATTCCCACGACTCGCCGGGGATGGGGTCGTTATAGTCGTTGCTCCACAGACCATACTGCGGACCTTCCATACGGTTCTTCCAAACGCGATAGGGACCGTTGCCCAACCATTGCTTCGACTTCACCAACTGCTCGGGATAGTCGAAGCAGACGCCCATCAGGTCAACTACACCGTTGAAGTAGTATTCTACATGCATGTACACACTGCCGTCGGTCAGGAAACGCCAGATGACCGTCTGGACCGTTCCATGGCGGTAGTTGGCCACCAAGGTGCTGTCGCTCATGGTGAAACCGTCAAAGACGCCTTGGTCGGCATACTCCGTATAACTGGTCTTCTTCTGGAAGGCTTCCTTGTCGTCGTGGTTGTAGAATCCGTCCTGCGAACGGTCGGCACGCTTGGCGGCGACAAAGCGGGGACCGTTGCCGAACGACAGCTTCTTTCCACCCACGATGACGCTCATCAGCCTACCGGTCTTCTTGCTGAAAGCCAACTGGCGGTTGCCGTTTTGAACCGTCAGCAGGTCGGCATCTTCTGTATATTTGTACTGCTGTGTGTTGTCTTGAAGATGTTGCTTGTTCAGGTTGCCTGACTTCATCCCGTTTCTATGACTCCACGTGAAGATTTCCTGTCCCTTAGGGTCTGTGGCTGTCAGTTGTATCACCTCGGCGTCGGTCTTGGGCAAATCAAGCCTGAAAGTCTGCCCTGGAGCCACGTCCGGTGACGGGAGCTTGCCCTCCTTGACAACCTTCACGTTTTTCTCGCCATAGGCGGGCATGTCTAAAAGTTTGTAACTGAACTGGCATTCCTTCAGGTTGGTGAAATCATAGCAGTTTTGTATGGTGGGGCTGGTGGGATTATCCCAATACTTCACCTGCACGGGACTCCACACCTCGCGGATGGTATAGAACGAGCCTTCCTTCTCCATGTGGGGACCCACGATGCCGTCGGCACCGAAGTTGCCCACGCAGTCGAGGATTCCGTTTTGGTCGGTGCGCATCACTGCTTGGTCCATCAGGTCCCACAGGAACCCGCCGGCACAGCGTGGATTCGACATCATCAGCCGCCAGTAGTCTTTCAGTCCGGCTCCATGGCCACCGTCATAGAGGCCATGCAGAAACTCGGTGGGCAGAAAGATTTCCTTCTGCCGCATATACTCGGCTGTCTCGCCCCATGAGCGGTAATGCTTGGTCTCGAAACCGTTGCGGTTGGCCCACGGATAGAGCACCACGCGCTTTTGAGGGTCGAACTTGTCGAAGCAGGGTTCCAACTCGTAGTTGAAGCCGCCTTCATTGCCGTTGCTCCAGAAGATAATCGAGGGGTGGTTCACGTCGCGCGTCACCATCTCCTCCACCAACTTCTGACCGTTGATGGTCTCGTGTGCCCAGTGCCAGCCGGGCAGTTCGCATTCCACATAGAGGCCCAGCGAGTCGCAGGCCTCGAGGAACTCGGGGTCGGCGGGATAGTGGCTGAGGCGCACGGCGTTCATATTCATCGACTTGATGAGTTCCACGTCCTCTATATTCTTTGCCTTCGAGAGGGTGCGGCCTGTCTCTGGACGGAACGAATGGCGGTTGACTCCCTTGAAGATGACCTTCTGTCCGTTGATGAAGACACCGTCGTCATCACATCCCTGAAGATGGGGGTAGGGCAGGTTCTCGCCCTTGAACGAATGGCGGTATTCGATGGTGCGGAAGCCGAACTTCTCACGCTCCACATGCAGCACCTTGCCGTCGTTGCCTCGAAGGGTGAAGACGGCGGTGTAGAGATGGGGGGTCTCGGCGTTCCAAAGCAGAGGCGACTTCACCACGAAGTCGGCCTTGTGGTAGTCGGAGGAGCCCAGGCTCTTTCCTTTGCCCACCACATGGTTCTTGCTGTCGAGAATCTCCACGTCGACCTGTGCTCCGTCGGTGGCGCGGTTCAAGTAGATGTCGGCCTTGAAGCGGCCGTCCATCCCTGCGTCGATGGCCACGCGGCGGATGTTGTGCACGGGCTTGCTGACGATATATACGGGTCGCCAGATGCCACCGAAGTTCCAGTAGTCGGCACGGCGCTCAGCCATATTCACCTGCGGCGAACTGCTTTCCTTGGCCACTTCCACCTCCAGACGGTTGGTCTTTTTGCCAAAGAAAATGCGGTCGCTCACATCAAACTGAAATGGCGTGAATCCGCCCTGATGCAAGCCGGAACCTGCCTTCCGCCCATTGATGGTCACACGGGCGTCGGTAAACACGGCCTCGAAGGTGAGCAGAATCTGGCGGCCAGCCCATTCCTTCGGCAGGTTGAACTCATACTTGTAGAGACCTTTCTCGTTGGCGATGCCCTCGGGGTTCTCCTTGCCGTAGAAACGCATGCCGTATTGGTAGGTGCCGAATCCTTGCAACTCCCAGCATGAAGGAACGCCGATTTTGGTCCACTTTTCGGCATTACGTCCGTCGGTGCAGCAGAAGTCCCATTCCACCATGTCGTCGCAGCCTGTGCCGCTCAGGTACTGGCGGTGGGTATAGACATCGGTTTGGGCATTGCAGGCAAGTGCCCATATGGCCATGATGATAGGAAATACTTTTCTCATATATGTGTCTTCTTTATTGTTTTCTTTGTTGCCCATGCTGGTTTATTTCCTTTCTATCCGCACATGCAGGGTGTGGGGGCGCTGGGGGATGGCATACCGGGTGAGCACACCCGGACCACATGAGCTGTTGCCCAGTCCCATCACGGCGGCGTCAAGGTTCAGGTAGATGTGTTGGGCATCTTCCACAAGTTCGCAGTCGTGGGCCGTGGCATAGAGGTGGTCGGTGCTATAGGGCAGGGCAGCGAACGAGAAGGGAAGGTCGGTGCAGGTCACGCGCCATCCACCCCCCTTATTGTCGGTGAGTTCCAGATAGGCCACGTCGTCGTGGTTGCCACTGTCTTGTGGCCTTGGGTAATGCACGTATTGTTCGCCCACAGTGCTTTTCCACAGTGCGATGGTGGTGGAGGCGTGCCGGTCGGGATAGTTGTCGTTGGGGCCACGACCGTAATAGGTAATGTGCCCATACTGCTTGGGCAGTACGAGGGTGTTGCCCATGCAGGGCAGCGGGGGAAGGTTGCCCGAAGGGGTATAGGTGGCGGTGAAGTCGATGCTGAGGTCTGGGGCCACCACGAAGTGGTATTCGGTGGTGATGCTTCCCTCGAGGGTGTGGTAGGCGGTCGTGGCGGTGGCGGTCAAATTGCCATCGGCTCCCTGTACAAGGATGAGGGGCTCGACGATGGAGTCGCGCAGTTGGTCGAGCTGTTGCTTCTTCCAGTCTTTGGCTATCCAGTTGCCGAATCCTTTGTCGTTGTCGGTGGGGGCTCGGAAGAAATGAGGCCTGAGCAAGGCAAAGAATTCCCGTGCGGCGGCTTCTTGCTGTTCGGTGGTCACGGTCTTTCTCTTTTTGCTCTTTTTCAAGAATTGCTTCTGACGCTGTTCCACGACTTTCTTATACCATTTTGGGTCGCTGACGAATTGCTGGTGATGCACCAGATGCCCGGCTTTTGCCCATCGGGTGTCGTGGCAGAGGGTGGCATACACGTCGATGAGTCCGTCGTGGCTCTCTTGCCTGATGGCAAAATCATCCAGCGTGTAGTTCTCGTCGCGGAGAATGGGGTGCACTTGGCCGTTTTCATAGGAAAATTGGATAGGGGAGTAGACGGCCTTCACCTCATCGTACTTGGGGGTGGTCTCGCGGTCGCTGCTCACGATGCCTTTCACGCAGAAGGCTTTCAGGTTGGGCACATCACCGAAGTCACCGCCATAGGCCACCATCCGCTTGCCATTCTGGGTTTTGAAGATGCCTTCGTCGGCCCACTCCCAGATGAAGCCACCCAACATACGGGGATGACTGTATATCTCGTCCCAGTATTCCTTGAAATTGCCAAGGGCATTGCCCATGGCGTGGGCATACTCGCTGGTGAGCACTGGGCGCTGGTCGCTGTCGTCGCGGGCAATGGAGAGCAAACGTTCCCAACGGGCATTCTCGGGGCGCTCCATATTGTTGTCGGCCACACCAGGATTCAGGTAGTCGTCTTGTGTGCGGGGGTAGAAGCGTGAGATGACGTCCACCGATTTTGGGTCGCCGTGCCATCCGTAGGCTTCTGCTCCTGTGCCTTGTGCTCCCTCGTAGTGTACGAAACGGGTGGGGTCGTACTCGTGTATCCATGCGGCGGTGAGGGCAAAGTTCGAACCCCATCCGGCCTCGTTGCCCAGGCTCCACATCACCACGCTGGGGTGGTTGCGGTCGCGCACCACAAGGCGCTGGGTGCGGTCTATCCACGCCGGGGCCCATGAGGGGTCGCTGGCCAACTGTCCGCGCAGGCCATGCTCCTCGATGTCGGCCTCATCCATCACATAGAGTCCGATGCTGTCGCAGAGCGCATACCACCGTTCGGTGTTGGGGTAGTGGCAGGTGCGCACGGCGTTGATGTTGGCGCGTTTCATCAGCAGAATGTCCTGCAGCATGCGCTCCTCGGTCATCACATGTCCGGTCACGGGGTCCATCTCATGACGGTTCACGCCACGCAGCCTTACGGGCTTGCCGTTCACGAGCAGTCGGCCGTCCTTGATTTCCAGTTGGCGGAAACCCACTTTGGTCTGCACTTGCTCCACAACGTTGCCCATAGAGTCGACAAGCGAGAGATGAAGGGTGTAGAGATAAGGGGTCTCGGCCGACCATTTGTGGGGATTCCTCACCTTGGCCGTGAGCCATCCCCATTTGGGATAGCCACGCTGTGGGTTGCGGTCGTTCATGATGGCGGCCTTGTGGTCGAGATTGAGCATGGTGGCGGCATCCTGTGAAAGGATGCTGTCGAGCATCTCCTGTCCGTCTTCGTCGGTGAGGCGGGCGGTCACCCGGAAACCTTCGCCACGCTGGTTGCCCACAACGGCTAGCTCGGGGTGGATGATGAGCTGGGCATCGCGGTACTGGTCGTCGAACAGGGTGCGGATGCCAAAGTCGCGGATGTGGATGCGGGGGGTGGCTATCAACTCCACGCTGCGGTGGATGCCGGCCATGCGCCACATGTCCTGGTCCTCAAGGTAACTGCCGTCGCTGTATTTCATCACCTGGAGCGTCAGTTGGTTGTCGGTGCCGTGCAGATAGTCGGTGATACGAAACTCGGCGGGTTCCATGCTGCCCTGCGAGTAGCCTGCAAGTTGGCCGTTAACCCAAACGTAGAAGGCACTGCTCACGGCACCGAACCTAAGGAACACCTCCATGCCTTTCCATTCGTCGGGCACGCTGAAAGTGCGACGGTATACGGCGGTGGGATTACGCTCCACAAAAGCGGTATAGGTAGACTTGGGCTCGCCCATCACCCGTGGAGGGTCGATCTTGAAGGTGTAGCCGCTACTGCTGTAGATGGGAGTGCCGTAGCCATTCATCTCCCAGTCGCCAGGTACGGGAAACATCTCCCAGGAGGAGTCGTCGAACGACGGGCGCTCAAACCCTTGGGGCTGCTCGTCGGGGGTCTTCGTCCAATGGAATTTCCATTGACCATCGAGTGAGAGGTGGCGGTCGCCAGGCTCCATACCATAGGCCATGAAACTGGCTCTTGGGGCTTCGCGGTTGATTTGCAGCACACTTTGGTCTTCCCAATCGTGGCGTTGCGCTTGCGAGGGGGTAGGGCACAACGAGAGTGTCGCCGACAGCAGGAGTGTCAACGACAATAGCCATGACGGGCAATGGAAAATAGTTTTGCTCATGGTCGGTGTGGTTCTCAGAGACCAAGTTTGTTTAGGTCGTAGTTTGTCTATTTGCTGCAAAGATAGTGCAAGAACCGCATCCTATCTTCGCCACGCAGTGGCAAAGATAGTGAAAGGTGAGCGGAAAACCAAACATAATTCAAAGTTTTTTTGCTTTCCCAAGCCGCATCCTATCTTCGCCACAAGTGGCAAAGAGGGTGGAAGACGGGCACCACGCCCTTTTCTCAGTATGACGAGGTCCTGCCTCGGCCTTGATAAGCCTAATGGGCTAACAGGGAAATAATATCATCGAAAGCGGAAAAGAAGTGTGAAAAAAAGCGCAAAATACTCAGTATCCACAAAAAATGCCTAAATTTGCATCAAAAATAATCCTAAGACAAATCAATATGCGAAGAAACATTTATTTAGCCATCATTTTATCGGTAATGGCACTTTGTGCTCAAGCACAGACCACCTCTTGGACTGCCGATAATGGAGATGGGACATTCACCAATCCCTTGTTTTACGATGAGTTCAGCGATCCCGACATCCTGCGTGTAGGCGATGACTACTACTTGGCCGGTACTACTATGCATACCGTTCCCGGACTCGTCATCCTCCACTCCAAAGACCTGGTGAACTGGGAGAATATCGCCTATTGCTTCGACCGCTTCGACTTCGAGGAAGACCGTTTCTCGCTGAAAAACCACGAGGAGATTTACGGTCAAGGCGTTTGGGCACCCTGCATCCGCTATGCTAACGGACAGTTCTACGTTTACACCAACGTCAATGGCAAGGGACTGCAATGCTACACTGCAAAGGATATCAAGGGACCGTGGCAACACCACAATATGAAAGGTAACATCTACGACCTTAGCGTGCTCTTCGACGACGATGGTAAGATTTACGCCATTCACGGCTACGGCGAAGTGAAATGCACTGAACTGGAGCCAGACATGAGTGGCCCGAAGGAAGGCACCACCCGCACCATCATCCCCGAGGGCAATGGAGTGGGAGAGGGCCACCACATGTACAAAATCGACGGCACGTACTACCTCATCTCCACTGACTACCGCCCCAACGGCCGCACACTTTGCTCACGGTCGAAGAGCATTTGGGGACCTTACGAGACGCGCGTCATCACCGCCGATGAGACCTATGGCTACCACGCCGCCTCGCTCACCGAGGTGCCACGTGGCGAGAAATACCGCATCGGGCGCGACGGCACGAAGTTCGGCCTTGGTCCATTGGACAAGGACGCCACGGCTTGCACCAACGCCCATCAGGGTGGAATCGTGAAAGGTCCCAACGGACAGTGGTGGGCCTTGCTTATGCAAGACTTCCACTCCATCGGCCGCACCGTATGCCTCATGCCGATGACATGGGTCGATGGCTGGCCTATGGTGGGATTGGAAGGCAATCTTGGCCGTGCACCACGCACATGGTACAAGCCCGACGCAACCCTTAATTGCGTCGGCACCGTCTTGACCTTATATGGCACTAAAGACCCACAGCCCGTCGGCGCACCTTATGAACGCAATGAGAATTTTGACGGGAAAACACTCGGCCGCGTCTGGCAATGGAACCATAACCCCGATGACAAGATGTGGAGCATCAAAGGAGGGAGACTAAGACTGAACGCCATGCCCGCCGAACAACTGATGTGGGCACGTAACACGTTGACACAACGCGTCATAGGCCCCAAGTCAATAGCCACCGTGGAACTTTATGTGAAGGGGATGAAGGATGGTGATGTCTGCGGCCTTGGCAATATCAACCTGCCCTGCTCGTGGATTGGTATCGTCAAAAAAGGCAACCAACTGACCCTCCGCTGCTTCGAACAACTCACCAACGACACCATTGATGTGCCAGTGACTTTACCCCAAGGGAAAATATGGCTGCGCTGCATAGGCGAGTATGACAACGACCAAGCCCAGTATGCTTATTCTACCGACGGGAAGACCTTCCAGACCCTCGGACGCATGATGCCTCTCTCCTATCAGCTTGTCACCTTCCAGGGTTCTCGCCACGCCCTATTCGCCTTCAACAAAGATGGAAAGAAAGGTGGTTATGCCGAATTCGACAACTTCACCGTGGATGAGCCTTGTGCCGATCGCAGCGGCAACATCCCCTGCGGCAAGACGTTCCGCATCATCAACAAAGCCACGGGAAAACCGGCTATAGCACTCAAGCATGGCCTACTCCACGACACCCATCCCAGTGACAAGAGCGAAGAGACGAAATTCACCATTGACGACAGGGGCTGCGGCATCATAGCGCTGAAATGTGCCGATGGACGATACATCAAGGTCTTTGGTGAAGGACTCCCCGGCGATGTGCGTTTCACCACCGACCCGCTGGAAGCCGAGACCTTCATGTGGCAAGACTATCTCGACCACGACTTCATGCTCCTCTCCCTGCGGAACCACCGCTATATCGGGAAGAGTCCCACGACAGGAAGCCCTTATTCCATGGACTTCACAGGTGTCGACCCGGCCCGTCGCAATGGCGCCGTACTTCACTGGGAGGAGGTGAAATAGTCAACCTTCCCTAATGAGCAGAGAAAAGGGCAAAATATAGAAAAAAAGATGTTTACGAAGGAGAAAGCACCCATCAGAAGTTTGATAGGAGTGATAGCCATGCTGTTGCTCTCCTTGCCGGCAATGGCCGGGAATGGTCCGTCACTGTCGATGGATATCAAGCGAATCATGTATGGGCAGGCAAGTGGACTGTTCCATGCGAAAGGCCTTGGGCAAAAGGTATGCGCATTTGTCCGCTTGCGCCATGCCAGTGGTGAGGATTTGCTCGCCCGACAGCAATGCGAGGTGGTGGCCCGGGTGGGTGATATCCTCATCGTCAATATACCTGTCGATGCGTTGCCCATTCTCTCCGAGAGCGAACTCATCGATCGCATAGAGACCCAGTTGGGTGGGGTGGTTATGAACGACGTCACCCGCCAATGGGTGAACAGCACACCGCTGTACGAGGGACAAGCGCCTCTTTCTCAGGCCTATGATGGTGAAGGCGTGCTGTTGGGCATCGTCGATGGTGGCTTCGACATCAGTCATCCCACGTTCCTCTCCGCTGATGGGGGCCACACGCGCATTGTCGGATTTCTCGACCAGTTTGCGCCCGATGATGAGACCATTGGCCAGACAATACCTCTTGGCCGCGAATACCTCACTCCCGATGACATTGCCGCGAAACAGCACTCTGCCGACGTGAGCGGGACCCATGGCACCCACTGCCTCGGTATAGCCGCTGGTAGTGGCTTCGGCACGCCCTATGCTGGGGCTGCTTATGGGGCTGATATATATGCCGTGGCCTCGAAAGGGGTTCCTCTAAGCTTGTGCTCTGCCAACGAAGTGGCGCTGATGAAGCACATCTTCGATTATGCCGACTCACTGCAGCGTCCGTGTGTCATCACCTACAGCGTGGGGTTCGACTACATCGACACCGACGCCGAACTCTTCCGCGAGGCCTTTGGCCTTCTCACCGGACCCGGCCGCATCATTGTGGTGGCGGCTGGCAACAGCAACACCTATGCCACCTATGTGGTGAAGCCTGCATCACAGGCTCACGCCGGTTCCACCCTCTTGCTGCAGGATGGAAGGGGAAAGGTGTATCTAAGGAGTGAAGGCAACTTCAGGCTGAAGTGCATCTCATCAAAATTGGATATTATCAGTTACGTCAAGGACGACTCTCTTGTTTACGACACCAACGACCTGCCCGACCATCCCGTAGACCTCGGGCCCTATCACATGTCGCTGAGCAAGGAGGGCACATTCTATACTTTCAGCGTGAGTTCCAATTCTGAATCCAACAACAGGGTGATGATGCTCATTGAAAACAAGGAAGATGAACCGTGCTTTGTGGAGATGTACACGTGCTTGAATAACCATTTTATCGATGACTTTTCATTCGATGGACGATTCGAATCGGCCGAGCACAGCCACAGCGTTACGATGCCTGCCTGCTTGCCCAACATGGTCTCAATAGGGGCTCTGAATTGTAGGGAATATTTCGTGAACATGAAGGGAGACACCATTGCTGGACATGGCATAAGGACTCCTAAGGGGACCCTGGCTGTTTTTTCTTCAGTAGGTCCTACATTCGACGGACTGACAAAACCCGATGCCGTGACTCCTGGCGTAAACGTCATCTCGTCGGGAAATAGTTTTTGCACCACCGACAGGTCGGTGTCTTTTGTCAGTACTACATCTTACAACGACCGTGAATATCCTTGGATGGCCTTGTCGGGCACATCCATGGCTTGTCCGGCAGCCGCTGGCATCATTGCCCTTTGGCTTCAGGCCAATCCCAACCTCACTCCCGATGACGTGAAGGCCACCTTTGCCGCCACCTGTATGCCTCCAGAGGCGGATCTCGAATATCCCAACAACTCCTATGGTTATGGACTCATCGATGCTTATGCAGGCATGCTCCATGTGTTGGGCATCGACAGTTCGATACCTGGTGTCAGCACGCACCAGCCTGCTCTCTTGCATATCCGCCCCAATGGCAACGGGGCCATTCACATGCAGTTGGATGCCGCTCCTCGGCATCCCTTCACCGTGAGGGTCTACACCGTGAGTGGTGAGTGTGTGGCCAACCGACAGTTCGAAAGTGGTGCCCTCGATTACTATCTGCCGTTCTCTTTGCCCCATGCGGTCTACGTCATTCAGGTCGACAGTGACGAACCGGGTCTCAAGGGCTCCCAACTGCTGAGATTCTGAGTTGGTGGCGGTAGTCGATGGATGACCAACTAAAAAAGACATCAAAATTTGCGATTTAGATTGGAAATGCCTAATTTTGCAAATCAAAATCGTATCCTTGCAGCTAAATGAATAACGAGAACAACTCCAATGAGAGCCGTCGCATGGTGACAATCGACATTGTGAAGGCCAATCAGTTTGCCGTGGGATTATTGGTGGGCACTACACTGGTGATGCTCTTCTTCTTTTTCATGATTTGGCCAAAGGCTTTCAATCTGGCCACTTTCAAGGATTTGCTGTCACCGACAAAGGTGTTGCTGTTTGTCGGGGCAATGATGGTGGGCATCGTGCTTCACGAACTCATCCATGGCATCACTTTCGCTTGTTTCGCACCAAGTGGATGGAAGAGCATCAGCTTTGGTGTGATATGGAAGATGCTCACCCCTTATTGTCACTGCGACGAGCCGATTTCACTGCGATACTATCAGAAGGCGGCGCTCATGCCTTGCGTGCTGCTGGGCATCGTTCCCACTATGGTGGCAATGTACATCTCATCGCTGTGGCTGCTGGCCCTGGGGGTGTTCTTTATCGCGGCAGCGGCGGGCGACCTGTGGATGGCTTGGCTGCTCACCAAGGAGGACTCTCAGTGCAAGGTGCTCGACCATCCCAGCGAGGCGGGCTTTTACCTCTATCCTCCTGAGGATCAGGTGAACTAGCGAGGTTGCTTATATTGAATAATTGATTGATTAAGTCTCTTTTCCGAAATGAAAAAAATAACTGTCCTTTTTACCGTGTTGATGGCTGCGGCCTTCATGATGTCGTGCGAGAAAGAAAAGAAATCGACCGTGCACAACAATATCATTGTGCCGCCCCGCGAGGAGAAAGTGGTCGACACGCTTGTACATAAGATGAACACCACCGAGAACGAAGAGACGGTGAGGTGGCTTGGCAGTTCATACAAAGTGGCGGTGAGACGGCACACTTCCGACAGTCTTTCGGTAGTGACCGACAACAATGGCAAGCGCTATCGCAATAACGTCATCAAAATGAAAATCACGCGGGCCGATGGCAGCGTGTTCTTCGAGAAGAATTTCACGAAGAACCTGTTCGATAGTTATGTGGACGAGGCTTATCTCTCAAAGAACGTCATCCTTGGACTGGTGTTCAACGATGCCGATGCCAGCGGACTTCATTTCTTGGGAAGTGTGGGGTCGCCCGACGAACTCTCCGAGGAGTATATCCCCTTCATCGTCACCATCTCGCGCATGGGCGATGTGAGTGTGGAGAAGGCACGTATAGAGGTGCCGGGCGATTCGGTCGCCGGTATCGAGGCTACCGTTTGACGGCAAGCCTCAGCGCTTCTTCACCATCTTCCTCACTTTTTTCACCAATTGTTTCGATGGGGCGGTTCCCTCGTAGGGCTCCAACTGCCATCTCACGGTCCAGGTGAGTTCTTCGCCTGGGGCCAGGTTGGTGTATGCTCCTTGACTCTCAAGCTCGATATAGGTCTTGCCCCGGTTCACATATACCTGTATCTCGGCCTCGCCGGGAGCAGGTTGGGTGGGAGAGAGGTCCTCAAACCGCTTCACCAGCAGCAGACCATTGTTCAGGTAGGCCAGCCATCCTTTACCATCGGCATTGATCTTGCGGTTCTCGCCGGCCGTGTCGGTCTGATACCAAGCGATGCCCTCCGAAGAGGTGAAAGGCATCAATCCGCTTGGGGTGATGGCATCCACAGGTGCGTCGAAGAAAATCAGGCCCTCGTTGGGCACACGTGTAATCTCCCAGGGGGCAACCTTGCGCGAGGTGGTGCCGGCATTGATGATGGAGTAGCGCACCACCAAGGCGTTGTTTCGCTCGTCGGTGCTGAACTGTTTCCGCACCTTCAGTCCCAGTTTCGGGGCCACACTGCTGATGATGCTCAGCGTGGCTCCATCCTCCTCTATCTCATAGGGATACTTGTCGAACTCCTGCACCGGGGGCCAGTTCCATTCCTTCTGCGGACTGGTCCAGAACGTGCTGCCAAACGACTCGGGCATGCGCGACTTCGATATAACCTCGGTGTTGCCATATTTCAGCGAGAGAATCTTGCCGCCGGCACCAGTGTCGATAGTGGCCGATAGGTTGCCGGTCTTCATCACACGGTAGGGAGAGGGGAAGATGACGCGGTAGTGCCCGCTCAGGTGCATGAAAGCGAACAGGCGGAGCAGACCGTCGTAGTAGGCGTCGAAATAGCCGTCTTCGAATGGCTCATGCTTGGCTTCCCATAGGGCTTTGATAAACTCCTTGCGCTTCTCATGGCTGCACATCACCGAGGCGGCTGCCGAGGTGGCTACCAACCCGATGCTGTGGCGCAGTTTCCTGAATCCGCCGGCTTGCAGGATCTCGTTGCCCTCGGGCAACGTGCCGTCGACACGGTATTGGTCGACGAAGGTGTCAATGCCCTGCGCGTAGAGGAAGTTCTGGAACCGCTCGCCATACTGCCGCTGCCAATCCTTGTCGGCACAACTCCACTCGTAGTCGAGGGCAATGTTCATCGGAACACGCCAGGAGTCATAGCGGAAATTGCTGCCTCCACCACGGGCCATCCAACCGTTCTGCATCAGACTGCCGTCGTAGTTGCACATATCGGGGTTCAACCCGGTCTCGGGATGGATGGCCTTGTGCAGAAACTCACGCGACTTCTGCGCACACTCTTTCCAATAGGCGGACCGGCCGTCGTCGGCCCATCGTGCCCATACCTCATAGAAGGCTGGGATATGATAGGAAGGGTCGGTATAGCGTTGTCCGAAACCATCGGGGGTGAAGGTGATGAGTTTCGTCTCTGGGTCGATCAGGTACATCTTTTGTGGACCCGACTGACGGGGACCTCCGAAGCCTCCAAAGCCACCTGCCTCGGGCTCGTATTCACGGGGCATGATGCAGTCGAGGATGTGCTGGGCCTCGCCCTTGTAGTTGATGCCGGTGTCATCGCCCCACTGGTTAGAGGCAAAGAGCAGGGCGGTGATGAAATACAACTCGCCGTCGGAAGCGGCTCCCTGGGCATTGCGGGTGCCATCGGTCTTGCAACTCCATGCAAAGTAGCCCTTGCGCGAGCCTTCCTGGTGCTGCATGTATTTCTTGCTCCAGCGCCAGATACGGTCGAAAATGTCCTTCTCGCCCATCTGAACTGCAATCATCAGACCATACGACATGCCTTCGGTGCGCACGTCGTGGTTCTTGATGTCACTGATGTAGCCCAGGCTGTCGCCCACCTCGAAATACACTTTGTTGGGACCATGGAACACGTCATCGAACACTTCTTTTAGTTTCTGCTCCACGGCGTCAGGACGATAGCCCGTCTCAACGAAGAGATTACGATACTGACGGGTCTCGAAGGCTCCCTTCTCCAAAGGACCTTGCGACCTCATAGGCCATTGGCCGGCTGCCATGACCTGCAGCGAGAGGGCGATGAGCATGAATAAGCAATGCAGTCGTTTCATTTTTTTCTTGTTTTTTTGTTAGTGTGAGCAAAGATAGGCAAAATCTTGCACGTGGTTTTCCTCGATTGTATCAGAAGTTATTCGTTTTGTTACACATGGCTTTTTTTCAGCCTTGATGCCAGAAAACGCAAAAGGAAAAACGGGTTTCGGACAGCTGGAAATCTTATTTTGCCTATTTGTCTGAAATACAAGGATGTGTCCGAAGTGCATAAGAAGATGATGATAGGTTTATTTGGCGTAAGCCATCATCCCGTCGTATCTTTGCATTGTAAACAATACCTGACATAAGAATTCTGCATAGCAAAAAATCACAAACTGAACCAACATCATGGATGTGAATGCAGGAGAGGTCGAGGAATCCCTCTCGTCAGGGGAGGAAAGGCTAATCCATAACAAGATATAATCATCACATCATGTTGTATTTTTTTTAATGACGGTGTGTTGCACGTGAGTGTAGCACACTTTTTTTATTTGCCCAAATACAAACTATTCGCCCAAGAACAGGTGTGATGAAAGAAAGCGTCCCCTCCTTGCTGGGAGAGGACGTCTTGATTTAATCTTGGTCGGGGTTGGTGATGTCGCGATACTGTCGGGGAGTGATGCCTATGGCTTCCTGGATTTTCCGGTTCAGGGTGCGCACGGTGTTGTATCCGGCATCGGCCGCAATCGCCTCAATGCTGTATTGCGGGTTCTCCTTCAGCATGCGCAAAGCACGCATCAGGCGGAGAAAGTCGAGATATTTGTCCACAGAGTGGTAGATGGTTTTTTCCTTGTAGAGCGTGGAGATGCGGGTTTGGGTTGTGCCCACCAACTCGGCCACCTCACGGATACCATACTCTGGAGGAAGGGGAATGTTGTCGCCTTCCAACTTCGCCTCGATGATGGCCAGCAATTCCTCATCGTTGCGGAGGTCGGCCTGGGCCATCAACTCACGGTGCCTTCTCACAAGGTCTTTCAGCCATTCCACATGCCTACGAACCTCATAGTAGAAGTCGAGCTTCTCGGCAAGCATCATATTGCGGGCTACGAGTTGCTCACAGCCTTCGGTCAGTTTCTTGTTCGTCTCTTCCAGCCGCGCCACTTCCTCACGCAACTGCTCCAGTTCTTTTCTTTCTTCGTCGTTCATCGTTCAATTTTATTTTAAGGTATGGGGTGAAAGGATTGTGCCTTTTCCTCGCCAAAGATAATAAAAAATATCATTTCTCGTGTCACAAACCATGTTTTTATTTTTTATTGACATCTTTTGGACGTATTTTTTAGCCGTTTAGGACATTCCCCCGCAACGATAGGGAAAAACCTACCGCTCTTTAGGTACAATCCTTTTCATGGGCATCCTTTTTGCACTACCTTTGCCAATGAAAAGAAACAACAACGATTTACAAACCAGATAAAAATATACGATTATGAAGAAGATGATGCTCATGGCAATGATGATGACGATAGCCATCTCGGCCAACGCAATGACATATAATGCCGCACGCAACGAGGCACTGTTCCTCAGTGATAAAATGGCATACGAACTGGGTCTTACCAACGCACAGTATGAGGCAGTGTATGAGATCAACCTCGACTACCTGCTCAATGTCAACACCCGTGCCGACGTGCTCGGACCCTGGTGGGATCTGCGCAACCGCGACTTGCGCTTCGTGCTCAGCACAGTGCAGTACAACCGCTACCTGGCAAGCACCTACTTCTACCGTCCGCTTGTTTGGAATGCTGGGGGTTGGTCCTTCGCCATCTACGGTCGTTACCATCACAACCGGATGTTCATGCACTGCCCTGCCGTGTTCGTGAGCTACCGTGGTGGACACAACCATAGGGGGGCAAGCTTCTACGCCCATCATCACTTCAACCACCCGGCTCCGCCAGCACGCCCCGGTCATCACGGTCCCTCTGCAGGTCACGGTCCCGGCCATCATGGTCCCTCGGTAGGTCATGGCAATGGTCATCACGGCCCCTCTGTCGGTCACGGCAATGGTCATGGCCCCGGCCGCCCGAATGGTCACCGCAGGTAATCCAAACCCCTATATACACAGCATGAGCAATCATGATGCACACATCCCCATGCCTCGCTTTGAGGCGTGGGGGTGATTTTTTTGCCTTATTGCAATAATGGCCTAACGAGGTGAGTTCGGCCTTGAAGATGGATTGAATAGGAGTGAAAAGTCTATGGATGGTATTAGAGGAAATCCTGACGCATCGGACTGAAGGTGTCGATGAGCACACCGGCCTCCAGACATACGCAACCATGAATCTCGTCGGGGGAAACATAGTAGCCATCACCGGTCTGGAGCACGCGTTGTTCGCCGCCGATGGTCACCTCAAACTTCCCACAGGCCACATAGGTGCCCTGTGAGTGATAGTGGGTGTGTGGGGTGCCCACGGCTCCTTTCTCGAATTTCACTTTCACCATCATCAACTGACCGTCGTAGGCCATGATTTGCCGCTGGATACCTGGGGCAGGGTTGGTCCATTCGATATCCTGTTCGATCTGGAATACATCGCTTCTTGTTCTCATCGTTTGTTTTATTTGTTTTGCTGAGGCCGCTCGTAGTAATAGTTTCATCTCTTCTTTTCCGAACTGCGCCTTTCTACTTCAAGTAATGGCAAAGATAATAAAAAAGTGATTATCGGAAAAACTCCTTCTCATATTTCTTCATCGACGTATTGGATGAGCCGTGTTTCCTTGCTTTCTTGAACAGACTTTGATTTATTCTTGCATTTATTTGCGCTTTCGGTTTCTTTTTCTTAACTTTGCACCGCCCAAATCAAAAATGCGCTTGTGGCGGAATTGGCAGACGCGCTAGACTTAGGATCTAGTGTCTTACGACGTGAAGGTTCGAGTCCTTTCAGGCGCACCCGTATTAATCCCAAGTAATTGCAAAACAATTGCTAGGGATTTTTTGATGCCTATAATTCCCGAAAATGGGGTGTGCCTTCACTTTAGGCACACCCCATCAACTATCAATCATTCTTTATCTATCGTTTGAATATCGCGGGCGATTATGCTAAATGGCCATCCATGCTATATTTCAGACTGATGCCGTTGGAGAGCATGACGCTATAGGCTTGTTTCGTCTTGTCGGCGCATACTACCAGGGCGTCGTTGAAGAGCGTCTTCACGTTGTTGGTGATGGAAACCGGAAGCAGTGATGCTGGAAGCGGCTCTTGATTGCGGCTGACCTTTCCCCATGTGCCATCCTTTGAGAAAGTGACTTCCGTTCCGTCGTTGAGACTGACTTCAAGCATATTGCCTTTTTTCTCGGCATAGGCGACAGCCTGGTTGGGGAAGTTCTCCTGAAGGAATGCCTTTGTGTCTGCTGACAGTTCGTTGGCGAAAACCATCTCGTTGTTCTTGATTGCTACTGAACGTCTCATCATTCCGAAGAAAGCGTTCATCATTGTTGTCATCTGTTTCATGTTGTTTTTTTTTATTGTTATTGTTTTTTGTTCTTGTTTTCTGAGACAAAATTACTGCGAATATCAGTAGCCTGGATGTTTTTTCATGGTTTCTTTCAAAAGTGCATCAGACAGTCGACCATATTTCGGTCAAAACAAAAAAAACGATGCGAAACTTGTCGCATCGACCTCTTTTCTAGTGTGTTTTTGGTTATGTGAATGCTCCATACCGCCTTCACGGCTCATGGTCCTCAGCACATTACTTCTTGCTCTATATTGCCGCCATTCAGCATAAGAGGGTGCGCCAAATCACTTGACGCACCCTCCAAACGTTCTATACTAATATGTAATCCTTTGATTGACTTTTCTCCCTGCCGTTAGGCGAGATGGCCCTCCTTGTCGTACTTCAGGCAGATGCCGTTGGACAGCATGACGCAATAAGCCATCTTCGTATTGTCGGCGCATACCACCAGCGTGTCGTTGAACAATTCTTTCACGTTGTTGATGATGCTCTCTGGCAGCAGCGTCGTAGGGATAGAATTCAACTTGCAGTCGACTTTGTCCCAGAACCCTTCTTTCGAGAACGTGACCTCGGTGCCATCGTTGAGGTTGATCTCATATTCCGTTCCTTTTTTCTCAGCGTAAGCGACATACTGGTTGGGGAAGTTCTCCTGAAGGAATTTCTTCGCGTCTGTTGGCAGTTCGTTGGCGAAAATCATCTTGTTGTTCTTGAAAGCTACTGAACGTTTCATCATTCCGAGGATAGCGTTCATCATTGTCTTAATCTTTTTCATGTTTGTATTTTTTTTATTGTTATTGTTTTTTGTTCTTGTTTTCTGAGACAAAATTACTGTTAATATCAGTTGCTTGGATGTTTTTTTATGACTTCTTTCAAAAGTGTATCAGACAGCAGTGTATATAGTGGACAAAACAAAGAAATCGATGCGAAATGTGTCGCATCGATTTCTTTCTTGCTGTCTTTTTGGCTATGTGATGGCCTCGTTTTATTCCATCACTATTTTCCCGTTGTTCTCAAACGCATTTATTTATCTCATTCCATAGGGATGTCCATACCAGATGGAGTAGAATGACGTTTCGCCTGTCTTGAGGTATTGCGTGTAGCTGTAGACGAAAAATTTGGCATAATGCCTGATTTTCTTCATCACTCCGGATTTCTTGCTTCGGGAGTCCTCATTTGTCGATGATTTTGTTGTTTCCATTGTCGTATTTTTATTATTGTTATTTTTTTCATTGTGATGGGGTAGGCAGCAATTGCCTTTTCCTGATGCAAAGATAGGTATTGCCCGTTGCCGACAGTGCATTTTTTGTCTTTTCTTTACCATAAGGATAGGACAGATTCCTGAAAATGCGACAAATGGGGAAAAGGGCAAAAATCGTTGTCGCATTTGACCGGAAAAAGGCAAGTGAAAGTAGGCTTCGGCTTGAAAAAGAAAACAAAAACTTTGTTTTATGTTTTGCTTTTTACTCACCTTGCACTACTTTTGCACATGGAATGGGAAGACGAATACGACAAGTCATTGATTGGGTGATGACACCGGTGAGCAAGAATCCGGTGTTCTATATTGCCGTGATTTTGCTCTTCAGCATTTCTATCATCTTTGTCATTTACGGACGCTGTAGCAGGATGCGCGCCGGACTAGAGATGTTTGCTGATGTCTATGTGCTCTGTCTGCTCATGATGCTGGTGCCCCGAAAATGGCGCACCCCAGCGAAAGGGGTGGTCTTTGCTCTCCTTTATATAATAGGTGTGACAGATATGGTTTGCTTCCAAGTTATGGGAACGGCACTGCTTCCCAACGTGGTGCAGACTTGGATGCAGACCAATATGCAGGAGGCCACCGAGGCTGTTGGCTTCTATCTCTCGCCCAGGTTGTTGGCCACACCGCTCTCACTGCTGCTCCTGCTCCCTTTCGCCATCCATTATTTGCGAAAGAAAAAGCCGACTCTTCCGCAAAGTCTCGTCACTTTGTTGCTCGTCATCACGCTGGCATCCGCGGTCTATGGCATCACCAACAAGCGCTACCTGCTGCATGTCTACTCGCGTGTGTCCGATGACGATATGAAGGAGTTCGTGGATTTCGACACAATGACCCGTGAGTACCTGCCGGTCTATCGTCTGGCTCTGTCGTTCAAGGAAATCCATAGGTTTTCGAAGATGAGAAAACACCTGGCACGTAACGTGCGCGCCACACGGGTGGAGGCTTGCTCTTTCAGGTCGCCTGTCATCGTGCTCATCATTGGCGAGAGCTACAACCGCCACCATGCCTCGCTCTATGGGTATGACAAGTCTACCACACCCTTGCAGCAGCAGAGAATGGAGAATGGGGAGAATGGGCGTTTGTTCCGATTCGATGATGTCATCGCCTCGTACAACCTGACGTTCAAATCGTTTCAGAACATGCTCACACTCTATGATTACGACGAGAAAGGACTATGGTATGACTATCCTGTGGTGCCAGCCATTTTCAAGAAGGCTGGATATGAGGTGGATTTCTTCAGCAACCAGTTCACGCTCGACAAGAAATCGGCCTTCAGCGATTTCACGGAGGATGTGTTCATGAACAACGACAAATTGAACCCTTACCTCTTCGACAAACGCAATGCGGAAAGCCACCCCTATGATATGGACCTGATTGATGACTATCTCAACTCTTGCGACACGACTGCCACGACACCCCGGCTCGTCATCTTCCATTTCATGGGATTGCATGCCGACTATCAGCAGAGATATACCGACGATTATGCCATTTTCGATGCCGACGACTACGATCGGCCCGACCTCGATGAAGAGCAGAAGCAGATATTGGCGTCCTACGACAATGCCATACGCTACAATGATGCCGTGGTGGATGCCATCGTCAGGACTTTCGAACAGAAGGATGCCATTGTCATCTATGTGCCCGACCATGGCGAACTGGTCTATGACGGTGGCCAGGAGTATGGCCGTAACCTGCAACTCACCTCGCAAGTGGTCATACCGCAATACGACATCCCCTTCTGGATTTACTGCACGCGAAGATACATGGATAATCATCCCGACCTTTGCCGACAGATAGAACAGTCGGTGCATAGGCCTTTCATGACCGACGACCTGCCACACCTGCTGCTTGATTTGGCAGGCATCTCGTGCAAGGAATACCAACCTGGGCGCAACCTCATAGACGACCACTTTGATACGTCGCGGAAACGATGGATTAGAGGTGAGGCCGACTATGATGAATTGATTAAAAAAACTCCGTGAATTCCCAATACTTCAAGAGTAATGTCTGAACTCCTGAACTCCTGGACTTCTGAACTCCTGAACTCCTAAATAACTATTTTACCAGCAGCTTCCTGGCCGCTTCGATGATGGTGTCCACCCCACGGGCAAAATCGTCGTCGGTGAGCGATACAACATAGTCGGGGTCGATGCCAAATTCGGTGTGTTGCTTGTCGCGGTCGTACATCGGACAGGCAGAGAAACGCACGCTCCAACCACAGGGCAACTGGCTCGAGAAAGGCATACCGCTTCCACCACCGGTGCGGTCGCCCACGACAATCGTGTTGGGGAAGCATTTCATGTATTTCACAAACTCGTTGGCGGCACTGAACACGCCACGGTTGGTGAGTACCGCCACCTTCTTCTGCCAGCGACGGCCGCTTGATGGCGACAACCGCTGCTCCTCCATCTTTGAGAAGTCGTTGCGGCCTTTCCCCGTCTTGTGCTGAATATAACCCACGACCATTTCCTCGTTGGTGAAGCGGGCGGCAAGTTCCTGGGCCGTCGTGATGAGTCCACCTCCATTGTCGCGGATGTCGATAATGAGTCCACGGCAAGGAGCCAACGTGACGAGCATGCTCTCCAGGTTGCTCGCTCCGACGTCGTTGCCAAAGCTGCTGTAGCGCACGTAGCCAATGTTGTCGTCGAGCACACGATATTGCATGCCGTTGCTCATCTTGTAGTCGGTACCCAGATAGCGCCGCAGCAAAGTGTCGCTCACGTTGGCGGGATAGTCCTCCTGCCAACTCCACTCTCGGCCGGTGTCGAACGAAGTGAAGATGTTCACATGGCCGTCGCGCAACTCCGAGAGCATGTCGCAGAGCACCTCGAACATCTGGCGGTTGGTCATCTTGTCGTTCATGCGCTGCGAGTAGCGTGCATGCACCTCGTCCCAGTCAAGACCGATGGTGGCCTTCTTGTAGTCTAGGAAACAGTAATGCTCGTCGATGATGTGCCAAAGGGCCTCGAGATTGCCGGAGGGGGTGTCGGGCATCTCGTCCTCGTCTATGCACGAGGCGAAAAACGGCAGGAGGCAGCAGGCCATGGCAAGGTGGCGCAATGCATGCGGCAGATGGCGGTAAACGGTGGTCTTGGTCATGGCTGGAGGTCGGTGATGTTGAAGTGTCTCACAAATCCGAGAACAAGAGAGTGGGTGTAGAAATGTTGCTTCAGATGGTTGGGCTTGGCCTGTTGGATGTCGCCAAGGTAGCCCACACGCCAGGTAATACCCCAAAGCCGGAAGTCGACAGTGAGCATCTGGCGTAGCGAAGGGGCTGAGAAGATGGTGGTGGCCACGATGTTGTGGTCGTAGTTGCCAAGCGAGAAAATCTCATAGTACGACTGACCGTAGTTCGGACTGAACATCAGTCCCACCAAGGGGGCCGACACCTCATAGCGGGTCACCAACGGCATCTTGCCCACATGCGTCTTGTAGAGGGCGGCGAGCGAAGGACCTAACTGTAATGAGAACCGCGCTTGGGCGGGATTGTTGGTGTTGCGTCCGTCATAGATAAACCCCATGTTCAGGTCGCCCATCCATCCGGCCTGAAGCAGCCACTTGTCGCCACGTAGCCACCAATCGCGATGGCGGGCCAGACTGAAGGTGTAGAGTCCCGACATCTGACTGCCGTCGCCCGAGCGGTCCTCGGTAGTGGCAAAGCTTCCATAGTGGGTGAGTTGGGTAGAGAACCGCCGGCCGGGTCTCAGACGGGTGGTCTGCGAGATATAGCGCAGTTCCGGACCGCTGTGTTTCTCGGGCGAGAGATAGGTGTCGAGCGTGTTGATACGTCCCAATCCAATCATCTGGGCGTTGATCACCTCCAACGGCTCGTCTTCCTGGGCATGCAGCATGCCCATACACCCTGCCAAAAGCAGGGTGAAGACAAGACGGAGTGGGGACGCGCTACATGTCATCGTCATCAAACTGGAAGAACTGTTGGCCTGTAATCTCAGTGATTATCTGTTGCTCGCTCTTGCCGGCGTCAGGGTCAAGGTTCTCGGGTTCGTCAGGGTCCTCGTCATCAGCCTCTTTCTCTGGCTCGGGGAAGCGGGTGGGCTCCAACTCCACCACCGAGTCGATATGCAAGGTGGTGATGCGCTTGCCACGGGCCTTGAAACCTTTCACGGCTATGAATTCCTCCACGTCCACCTCCATGGGCTCTCTGCCGGCGTCAGTGCCGCCGAAGTTCACCTGTATGCGGGGATAGGGCTGGTCGGTAAGCAGCATGAGCCGGTTCTCGGGGTTGTCACCCAGATAGTTCTGATGGCGCTTGGTAGCCTCCATCCTGAAGCGCTTCAGGTAGAGGAAACCTTGCTGGTCGGCATCGAGGAGAACGGCGCTCCATACTTTGTCGGGATCCCATTTCTCCAGAATCTGGATGTTCGACTCGAAGTGGTTGTTCACGTCGAAGTTGGAGATGTAGAATTCACCATTGTCGAGCACCACGAGGATATAGTCGCCCTCGTTGAACTCACCCAACAAGCGTCCGTGCTCGTCGTAGTTCAGTCGGTTGACGTCGGGGTCATACCACACCTTCCTTCCTCCGAGGGTGCTGTGGCCATGACTCTTCAGTGCGATGCGGTGGATAGGATTGCGGGTGAGCAGGTTGCCCTTGCTGCCGCGGCCCTTGATGAGCACCTCGGAGAAGTCTTTCTCGATGAAAATCTTCTTCAGTTTGGGGTTGGGCTCTAACGTCACCTTGATGACCTCGGCCTCGCCGTTGGGGTTGCAGGTGAAGTAGACCACGCGCGAACCGGGTGTGCCCTGTGTGAGGTCGTATTCCTTGTCGCGGGCCAGACTGGTCACGTTGAAGCGTTTGATCATATAGCTGCCGCGCTTGCCGTCACGGTAAACCACATTGTAGATGGTGCGGGTGTCGTTCTTTTTGAACACCTGCACATGCAGGATGTTCTTCCCCACGAAAATCTTGTCGGCCACTTTCACCACCTTGTACTTGCCGTCGCGGTAGAACACGATGATGTCGTCGATGTCGGAGCAGTTGCACACAAACTCGTCTTTCTTCAACCCCGTGCCGATAAAGCCATCGTTGCGGTTGATATACAGTTTTTGGTTGGCCTCCACCACTTTCGAGGCCACGATGGTGTCGAAATTCTTGATCTCGGTGAGACGGGGGTGCTGGTCTCCGTATTTCTTGAGGATATACTCAAACCATTTCACCGTGTAGTCTACCAGATGGGCCAGGTCGTAATCAATCTGCTCAATCTCTGCCTTGATACGCAGGATGAGTTCATCGGCCTTGTCTTTGTTGAATTTCAGGATGCGTTGCATCTTGATTTCCATCAGGCGGAGAATGTCGTCCTTGGTCACCTCGCGGATCATCTGGGGGTAGAAGGGGGTGAGACGCTCGTCGATATAGGCGCAGGCTGCGTCCATGTCGGGGGCGTTCTCGAACGGACGGCCCTTGTAGATGCGCTCCTCGATGAAAATCTTCTCGAGCGAGGCAAAGTGAAGTTGCTCAAGCAACTCGCCCTTGCGAATCTCCAACTCACGCTGCAAGAGGTATTTCGTATGGTCGGCAGAGTGGCGCAGCAGGTCGCTCACGGTGAGGAACATCGGCTTGTTGTCTACAATCACACAGCAGTTGGGGGCGATGTTGATCTCGCAGTCGGTGAAGGCATAGAGGGCGTCGATGGTCTTGTCCGACGACACGCCAGGAGCCAGGTGAACCAAAATCTCCACGTTGGCGGCGGTGTTGTCGTCCACTTTCTTCACCTTGATCTTGTTCTTCTCAATGGCCTTGAGAATGGAGTCGATGAGCGTAGAGGTGGTCTTGCTGAAAGGTATCTCGCGTATCACCAAGGTCTTGGTGTCTAGCTTCTCAATCTTGGCGCGCACGCGCAGGCCGCCACCACGCAATCCGTCGTTGTAGCGGCTCACGTCAATGGAACCGCCTGTGGGGAAGTCGGGATAGAGCTTGAACTCCTCGCCACGGAGATAACTGATGGCTGCCTGACAAATCTCGCAGAAGTTATGGGGAAGCACTTTTGAGGCCAGACCCACGGCAATGCCCTCGGCTCCCTGAGCCAACAGAAGCGGAAACTTCACAGGCAATGCGATGGGCTCCTTGTTGCGGCCGTCGTAACTGAGTTGCCAGTCGGTGGTCTTGGGGTTGAAAACGGTGTCGAGGGCGAACTTCGAGAGACGGGCCTCGATATAACGGGGAGCGGCGGCACGGTCGCCAGTGAGGATGTTGCCCCAGTTGCCCTGAGTGTCGATGAGCAGGTCCTTCTGGCCGAGTTGCACAAGGGCGTCACCAATCGAGGCGTCGCCGTGGGGGTGGAACTGCATCGTATGGCCCACGATGTTGGCCACTTTGTTGTAGCGTCCGTCGTCCATGCGCTTCATCGAGTGCAGAATGCGACGCTGCACGGGCTTCAGACCATCGTCAATCTTGGGCACGGCACGCTCCAGAATCACATACGAGGCATAGTCGAGAAACCAGTTCTGGTACATTCCGCTGAGATGGTGCACCACAGAGGCGTCGAAACGGTTCACCGGACGGTAGTCGGAATGCTGGTCCTCGGAGAGGTCGTCGGCCTCTTCCTCACGGTCTTCCTCGCTGCTGTCGGCCAACTCTTCGGCATCACCCTGTTCAGTGACTTCTTCTGCCTGCTCGCCTTCCTCTTGGGCTTCGGCGTTCACCGCGTCAAGGTCATTCTCAGCATTCTCGTTGTTTTCCAATATCTCGTCGTCTTTTTTCTTGTCGCTCATAGGTTTTGTGGGTTGTTTTTCTTGATGGCAAGTCTTATTTTGCCTGATTGCGGCAAAGGTAATCAAAAAAAACGAGAAAAGGAAAAACTTGTCTCACATTTTAGGTCCCGCCCTCGTCACACACCATGTCTCGCAGCCTCGCTCTTGCAGCCTTCCAATGTTCCCTCGAGGTTCTTCCTTATCACGTCCACCATGCCTTTCACGGCATCGTAGTGGCGCTTTGCTGTCGGCATGTCTATCTTCATGCCCTGGCTGTCGTCAAGCGAGATCATGCGTGAGTAGTCCTTGCCACTTGTCTCCCTGTTCTCGTTGGCGTTGCGCACGTTGCCTATCAGGTCGTACACCCACCACACGGCATCCGACAGTGACCCAAACTCCGGCTTCTCGTTCCCGTATACCGTCCGCCTCCGGTCTGCCCAACCATAAACACCTGGGTCCTTCTCCGCTTGAAGTGGCTTTGTCACGCTTTCTGTGCTCTGCTTCGGCGTTAGTGGCCGC
>ONGG01000044.1 GCA_900317305.1 uncultured Prevotellaceae bacterium
ACGGCGGAGCGTGTTCGCGGTTCTTTCTTGTTTCTTCTTTCTGTCCACACAGAAAGAAGAAAATACCTGAATATCAATTAAATATTCAACTTGAGAAAGCAAAATAAATCGAGATTTTTTTTCTTTCCCGAGGTGCCTTATTGGAGTCGCGTGGTTAAATTACAAAGCCATTGCCGGTTGGGCAATGGCTGATGCGGTATACAAATAAGCAGGAGTTTATTGATTGCTGTCATCCACAACTCTATCGCTGTTATCACCGAAAGTTTCTTTCGACAAGTCGTAGAAGAAGTCATGATTCAAGATCAGACTCAACCGCTGTAGCAGGTCGGTATCAATGTCATGACGCTTGAAAATCTTGTATACATTGGTTCTCTCACATGGAATCTGAGTTGCAAGCCATTTCGCTGTTCTGCCTTGCCGCTGAAGTTCCATCAGAATTGCTTTCCCCACATTCATAAGTACCAGGTCTTTTGTTTTGCAAAGTTAAGCGGTTTGGATATGATATCAATTCATTGTTTGTATCTGATATTTCCTCTATTTGTAGAATATTGGTGTAAATGTCGCTGAAATAGTGATATTTTGATAAAAAATCGTTTAATTTTCATTCATTCTTTCACTCTCTCTCCTAACATCATCTTTCCTTTATCTCCTTCCGCTTTCCTTTGTCAAAGTGATTTTTTAGTTGTTAAATTTATAATTCGCTTAGTGGTTCGAAGGCATTGTGCAATGTCGCAGGGACTTTTTCTTAGCAAAATGGCCTTAATTATTCACAATAATGTTATAATTGTTCACAATAATTCCTTAATTGTTCCCAATAATGCAAAGGTAATACAAAAATGACAACTTATACGGTTCGTTAGCAATTTTTAACAAATTGAATGAGTAGTTACACAAGACTCCATCCCCCGAAGCACCCCCCCTCCTGTCAGGAGGGGCTGGGGGAGGTCACACACACCAGAAGCTAAGGTAACTATCTCCTCCTCTTGATTAGAGGGGGGGAGGGGGCGTAGATAAAATAGGAGGTCAAGAAATAAATCTTGCAGTTCACGAATTAAAAATTGAAATGAAAACAGAGTATATATTCGGTAAATTACCTCCTTTCAGTCAGTGGGTCTACGACAAATCTTGTTTTCGTCCATAAACGCCAGGAATGCAAGATTTTCTTTAAGATTTTGTGAGATTTTGAGCGTAGCGACCCCTTTTCTGATTCGCCGAACATGTTTACTAGGGGTGCTGAGTAGTTAATGTGTGGGGATTTTTTGTGGTTATGTCCTGCTCAGCGTTTCCTGATGCTGTCGAAATCCACTCTCAGGTAGTCGTTCTTTCCCTCCACGATGCGGCGGTAGGGTTTGAACTGTTCGCTGATAATGTCGCGCTCGGGCTTGTAATATTTGGTCTGCAACCCTCCTAGGTGGAAGAGCAGGTGGCACAGGTTATCGGTGGTGAAAGGCCGGTGCGTGGCCATGGCAATCTGCCTCACGACATCAGGATGGGTGGCCTTGAACCGTTCGGAGCACCACACCACGAAAGGCACCTCGTGCACGTATTTCAGCCACGGGTCGTCCATCTCGGTGTAGTAGCGGGCCATGGAGTCGCGGTAGTCGTAGTTCTCCTCGCCATGGTCGGAGAGATATACCACCACGGCGTTCTGTTGCCTGAAGAGGTCGAAGATGCGTTTGAGCACATAGTCGTTGTAGAGCGTGGCATTGTCGTATTGGGCGATATACTCTTTCTTTTCGCGGGTGAGATAGGGCGCGTTGAGGGTGATGCTGTCGGCGTTGAAACGGTCAAACTGTGGCGTGTGTGGATAGCGGTCGCCGGCGATGAAGTGCTGTCCCAGGAGGTGAAACACGATGAAGTTGTGCTTCGACATCTTGGCGTGGCTGTTGGCGAAGTCGTATACGATGGTATAGTCGTAGGGATGGCTCCTCTCGTTGGTGGCCGTGTAGGAGAGGCGTGTGATGGTGTCGTTGTAGAGGAACGAGTTGAGGGCGAAGGTGAAGAGGGCATTCGGACTGACGCGGCGCTGGTTGTCCCAGAAGAAGACGTTGTAGCCCGCTGCCTTGAACAATGTGGGGATATAGGGCGACGACCACCAGGGCTCGCCATGCGATACGCTGTTGCAGCAAAGCATGTTCTTCATCGACGGACTCGTGATGCAGAATGGCGTTACGGCATCGTCGAACACGAACAGGTTGCCGCTGTCGCGCTCGGCCTCGAGCAGCGGGTTGGTGGGCAGGGGGTAGCCATAGATGCTCGAGTGCCACTTGCTGTGCGACTCGCCGATGACGAGCACCACGTTGAGCGAGTCGGTGTCGGCCACGCCGATCGAGCGGTCGATGTGCTGGTTGGTGGCGATGGCCGTCGCCATCTCGTTCCTCATCAGGCGTATGCCGTAGATGCTTTGCACGAGGCTGCTCATAGGGTCGGTGGGGCGCACCAGGTCTTCGTCTTGCTGCCCGAAATACTGCTCCACGTCGTCGCACCGCAGCAACCTGACGAATGTGGTGCACGAGAAGAGGCCAAACAGCAGCAGGAGGCCTGTCAGCAGCCCCGTCAGCCATCCTTGGCGCGATGGGAGCGAGGCCCGCTTTTTCCGATGATAGGCTCTTTCGGCCAGCACGATGGCCACGATGGCCAGGGCCACGATAGAGAAGTTCACCAGTCCTCCCCTGGTCAGCAGGAAGAGCCGTACGAATTCTGAAGCCTCCCCTCCGTTGGTCTCGGATAGGAGCATGAGCACGTCGGGCCGGAGCATCATGCCGAACGAGCGGAGCAGGAAAAGGTCTACCGTGAAGAAGGCCAGCACCACCGCATAAGCCAGTATCTTGAACCACCGTTTGCCTATCCAGTCAACGAGCAGGGTGAACACATAGCCCAGTGTGAACACGATGGCCACTCTGCCTGCCAGGTCGAGAGGCGTGGTGTCGAGGTCGGGTTCCACACAATAGGTATAGATATTGTAGAAAGGCCTCATGCCTATCAGTACGAAAAAGATGATGAAGAAGGGCAGCTCATGCAAGAGTGGAGTTGCCAGGCGGTTGAGTATATTATAGAAATGTCGGGCCATATCAAATGGATAGTTGCTGCAAAAATACTGCAAGGTGAGCGAATAGCAAAGCAAAATAAGAAGTTTTTTGCTTTCTTTTCCGAACCGACGCCTATTTTCGCGACGAGTCGCAAAAATAGTGCAAGGTGAAAAACCAACTTTATCTGAGTTTTTCCCAACCGACGTTTTGTTAGTAGTTAATTGGGCGAGATGGTCATATTATTGGTCGCTGCGCTCAAAATCTGAAAAAAATCTGTTTTAAAATCTCACAAATCATGAATTTCTCTCATTCATGAGAAATAACGCTAGGAATGCAAGATTTTCTTTAAGATTTTGTGAGATTTTGAGCGTAGCGACCCCTCAAATGTTTAGTGCAAGGTGAAAAACCAACTTTATTTGAGTTTTTCCCAACCGACGTTTTGTTAGTAGTTAATTGGGCGAGATGGTCATATTATTGGTCGCTGCGCTCAAAATCTGAAAAAAAATCTGTTTTAAAATCTCACAAATCATGAATTTCTCTCATTCATGAGAAATAACGCCAGGAATGCAAGATTTTCTTTAATATTTTGTGAGATTTTGAGCGTAGCGACCCCTCAAATGTTTGAATAAGGAGGTAAAGAAGTTTTTTGTAATTTTGCGACTTCGTCGCGAAAATAGGCTGTGCTTGTCAAATAACAATGATGTTTAGGAAGCTTGCTCTACCCGGGAAGGTGGGATGGGTTGGAACATCCAAGCCGCAGGCTTGGCCACTCGTTATTCGAGGCTTCTTTTTTTTGTGCCGCCCAATTAGCAACTACAAAGCAAAACAAAAACTTTGTATTTTGTTTTGCTTTGTAGTTGCCATTCACTATTTTTGCAGAAAGTAAATCAGCAGATGAGTGAAGACGAATTGTCATACCGGGTGAAGGAAACCCTGCGGATGGAGCCCACCGACGAACAGCACGATGCCATCGCCACGTTCGCCCAGTTCCTTCTCTATCGTGGCACCAACCCCGTGATGGTGATGAAAGGAGCGGCCGGTACGGGAAAGACATCGCTGGCAGGCGCCTTCGTCCGTACGATGGCGGCCCTCGGCCAGAAAGTGATGCTGCTCGCCCCCACAGGGAGGGCAGCCAAGGTGTTCGCCCTCAACAGCGGCCATTCCGCGTTCACCATCCACCGGCGCATCTACCGCCAGCAGACCTTCACGGGCAGCATGACCGGATTCTTGCTGGGCGACAACCTGCACCGCGACACGCTCTTCATCATCGACGAGGCGTCGATGATAGCCAACGAGGGTGAGGGCGAGGCCCGTTTCGGCAGCGGACGCTTGCTCGACGACCTGGTGAAGTATGTCTATTCCGGACAAAACTGCCGCATGCTCCTCATTGGCGATACGGCACAGCTCCCGCCTGTGGGCGAGGAGGAGTCGCCGGCCCTCTTGCCCGACATCCTGGCCGGATACGGTCTGCAGGTGTTCTACTGCCAACTCGACGAGGTGCTCCGTCAGGGACAGTCGTCGGGCATCCTCTACAACGCCACGGTGGTGCGGAGGATGATAGGCCGCGACAGCGAGACCCTCCTGCCCAAGGTGCGGTTCGAGGGATTCGCCGATATCCGCATGGTGCCCGGCGACGAACTCATCGAGTCGCTCGACAGCAGTTACAGCCATGTGGGCACCGACGAGACCATCGTGCTCACCAGGTCGAACAAGAGGGCCAATATCTACAACCAGGGCATACGCAACTCCGTGCTCGGACGTGAGGAGGAACTCAGTTCGGGCGACATGCTCATGGTGGTGCGAAACAACTATTTCTGGACCGAGCAGCAGAAGACGTCGCTCGACTTCCTTGCCAATGGCGACAGGGCAAGGGTGAGGCGCGTGCGCAACTTCAGAAACCTCTACGGCCTGCGGTTCGCCGACGTGAGCATCCAGCTGCCCGACTACGACGATATCGAACTCACCTGCACCGTGATCCTCGACTCGCTCAGGTCCGACTCGCCCTCGCTCACCCGCGAGCAGAGCGACGCACTCTTCCAGGGCGTGAACGACGACTATGCCGACGTCACCGTGAAGCACGACCGCATGATGAAGATTCGCGACGACGCCTACTACAACGCGCTCCAGGTGAAGTATGCCTATGCCGTGACCTGCCACAAGGCCCAGGGCGGACAATGGGAGCATGTGTATGTCGACCAGGGGTATATGACCGACGATATGGTCACCCCCGAATACCTCCACTGGCTGTACACCGCCTTCACCCGCGCCACACAGACGCTCTTCCTCGTCAACTGGCCCAAGACGCAGACCGTCGGGGAGTGAGCCAATGAGAACATTCAATTAATAACCCAAATAAACAACGAGAAAATGAAAAAGAAATTTTTGGCAATGGCGATGGCCGTGGCTTTGCTCACCGGCTGTGCCACAATGGGCGGCAACTCCGGAGGGTTGTTCGGTGGAATCGATGGCGCAAGCGTCTTGGGCAATGTGCTTGGCAGCGTGCTTGGCCTGAACAAGGTCACACAGGAGAATCTGGTGGGCACCTGGCGCTATGCCGGACCGGGATGCGCTTTCACCAGCGACAACCTGCTGGCAAAAGCCGGCGGCGAGGTGGCATCGCAGAAAATCAAGAGTCAACTCCAGACCTATTACAACAATGCGGGCATCAACGCTTCCAACACCTACTTCACCTTCAGCAACGACAACAAGTTCTCGGGCAAGGTAGCTGGAAAGACCGTCAGCGGTGCCTACACTTACGATCCCAGCACCGGGCAGATGACCATCAAGACGCTCCTCTTCACCCTCAATGCCTATGTCACGGCATCCACCACGGGCATCAGCCTGCTCTTCGAGTCGCAGAAGCTGCTCACCATCTTGCAGACTGTTGGCGCCATGAGTGGCAACTCGTCGCTCGCCACCATCGGCGAACTGAGCAAGAACTACGACGGCGTGCGCCTCGGGTTCGACCTCTCGAGATAAGAATCAGGCGGACATCGTTCAGGGGAACAGGTATTCGGTTGCGGTTTTCAATCAAATGCCTGCTCCCCTGATTTTTGTTGTGACCATGCCCGCGCTCCCAGCGCTAAAGTCGGAGTCAGTCAACCTCCGACCTCCAATATTCTTCGTCTTTTACGACGGGTCCCTGTACCCAAATCGTAATATGGTCCAGCCCATCATCATTTTTGGAGGAGAATCCATTGGTATTAAAGCCATCCCACATTATTTTCAGCAACCCTTCTGTGGTATCCCAGAAATGGTCTATCTCATGAGGTTTTGGTGCTATGCCGAAACCGTTGTAGTCAAACCCCGGCGTCGCATGCAGGTCGTTATTCACTTGCTCAATAACAGCTCTTACTTCTTCCTCGCTACATTTCCTTTCTGTACGAATGGTAATCAATCCAACTGTGTTTTGGCCTTCCCTTATCGTCAACCTGCAGTTTCCCAACCCCTCAATGTCTCCTACAAATACGCTCGGGCTGGAAATAGAAAAACCTTGTTCCAATAACACCGGCTTTAGCTTTTCTATCGGGAGCCCAACGTATATTCCTTTTATCTTGACCCTGCCGTCTTCTTTTGTGAAAATGTGATGATTGTTCACCATACGATAAACGTGTTTGCAAAATGTTGATTCAATTTCATTTCCGCTGGTTGAAAACCAACTTTTGTCAGTCACACTCAACGGGAAAGTATTCGTAGTAGATGTCGGCGATGGTGTCGCCAAATCCCCATCCGCATGGCGAAGCCCATTCCACACACTGCTTCAGGCGGGGCTTGAAACGCTCCAGCAAATCATTCTTGGCAATAAAATCCATTGTCTTGTCGAAGTTGTTTTCCACCGATGTGTAATACTGCTCCCACATGTCCCCATAGTCATACGTAAACTGACATGCGTTTTCCACATAGCAAAGCATCAAGTCAGCCAGCTTGTCTGCCGAAGGCTTCAACTTCTTGTAGTCAGAGACGGCCTTTCTGCAAACCGAGAACCGGGTTTGGGGCTCTTTGGTGATTTTCGCTGGATAGAATTCTTCAATGATGATTTTCTTATACTCTTCCAGCTTACCATCTTCGTCAGGATTGGCGAAGAACTCCAGATACTCTTTTGCTTCTTTGCGAGCATCATACATCTCCAGAACCATGCCAATGATTTCTTCCTTTGGCATGGCCTTGAGCATTTTCTTTATTGTTGCTTTTGACATGATATTATAGATTCAAATGCTTATTCAATTTGACAGTCTCAGGCGAACTAGGAATCCGGGGACTGGTGATTTGGTTGCAATTTTCAATCAAATAGTTATCCCCCTGATTATAATTAAACATATGCCTTCCAAATAGTTTTACGCATTCAACATTTACTGCATTCCCAAACTGTTTATATGCCTGTTGTTGCTTAACATCCGGCTGAAAGTCCTCTGGAAAACTCTGAAGCCGAGCACACTCTCTTGGAGTCAAAAAACGTCTTCTAGAGCCAATGATTGAAGTCTGGACAATGGCAACGAGAGCAGGAAAATATGTGTTAACTTTAACACGAATACCAGAAGGTCGTAACTGGAATATTTGATTCCAGATATTAGGGTGCTTCGTCTGCCCTGCCTGCCACTCTAATTTTGCTTTTGCCCCGAAAAATAATGGATTTTGTCTTGCACGTATAAGCCATTCGTCAACAAACTCACGGTTGTTGATATATAGTTCATTGTTCTTCCTTATAAAATTCTGTTTCCAAGAAGGGTATTGTGCTAAATCCTCATTAGGATTAAGGTCGCACAATCTTTCAGACCATATTGGAAAGCCAGGCAATCTTTTAACCTTTATTGTTTGAATAAACTCATTCCATAGGTCAATAAGATTCTCCATGTCAGGAGAAATACGATACTCTTCGATATTAGAAATCATGTTGTCGTCTTGAAGAATGGTGTCAATGGAACAAGGTATCATCTGCTCTTTTTTAAATGCGAAAGGATGCACATCACCTATATCTTTGCGTACACACATAATAAATACACGCTCACGATGCTGAGGTATGCCAATGTAATGAGGACTAAAGATTACAGGTTCTGGAAGAAGATTGTAGCCAAGTTCATCTAACATAATAAATTACAAAAGTACCTTTTTGCGACAACTATGTAGAAAGTCCTTGCTTATGATAAGAAAAACCACTCGTCTACAAATCTAGATTTACTCTCTGCAATTATATTGTCCGAAATTAATATTCTTACATTTTTTTCTATTAACAGTTTTGTTTGTTCATTTTCTAGCGGAGTGTCTCCATTGTAATAAACAATATCAACATGGTTGCGAATGAGTTTGTATTCTTCCGCATCACACAATAAGTCCATGACCTTAGACTTATCAGTCGTATAGCACCTTATTATGGTATAATTTGGCCTCATACTTCAATATCCAATTAATAAAATGCCTTTTAACGGAAGCTTCAGCCGGTTGGAAATATATAATGTCTCAAGAAAAGTCCTAACTTCTTTGTAATCTTTAGTTACAGCTCTCCCTCCAGAATATTCATTTAGAACTGCAATAACTAAATATTCAACATCAAACATCATACAAGCTTGGAATATATCTTTTAGGAACTGATTATTCCTTACTGCACGACCGGCCTCTACCTCTATTACAATTTTATGATTCTGATTAAATGCATCTGCATAGAAAGACTTATCGATGACATTATTCTCTCCAAATAATACGGGAACATCTATTTTCTCATCGCGGCCTTTGCCTCTTTCGACATTATAACCACATGCCTCTAAATATGGACGTAGTAAGGCAAGTACGTCATTGGACACTCTATGTGTGCCATCATCAAGTTTAGTTTCAATCTTTTTGAAACAATCTATTACCGCCTGTATTTCAGGTGTTACACCATGTGATCTTGGGAAAAATTGAAAGTTTATCATATGCTTTTTTTTATAAATTCAACTAAAATAGTATGCGATTTTGAGGAATACGAAAATTAACAGCATCAAGTAATGTCCATTGAACATCGTACCCAGCATTATCAAGTCTATCAACGAAGTCTTTAAATACATCTTTGAATTTGTCGTCAAGCATACCTTTTACATTCTCTATTACAAAGAATTTAGGTTGCTTTGCTTTGATTAGCTCTATATAATTAATGAATAACATTCCTCTCTTGTCATCGAGTCCCTTTTGTTTCCCTCCTACACTCCACGACTGGCAGGGAGGTCCACCTATGAATCCATCACAATCAGGAATCGAATTTGGATCAATCTTACAGATGTCACCAAGCACAAACTCTGTTTTAGGATGATTACGAATGTAAGTTGAACGACAATGTCGTTCGAGCTCATTGGCCCAAATTACATTGAATCCTGCCTGCTCGAAGCCAAGATCAAGACCTCCACATCCTGCAAAGAGTGATACCACATTCATTGTAATTATATCTCCTTAATTCCTATTTGCTTAAAATAGTTGTAAGTACTGCTATAGAACTCGCTTTTACGAGTGTGGTCTTCATCACTGCCTACTGGCACATAGATTACCATACCACGACGAGCACGAGTTAGGATTACTCGATATGCATTTATTTGGTATCGGCGTATTTCTTCTTTTTTAATATTTGTCCACTTGCTTCCTCGAAACTGATATTGTTTCCATCCTTCTTCAGAATAACGGAAGTCTGCGTCCCAGGCTACAACAGCCCAGTCAATTTCAAGACCTTGAATTTGGAACTCAGTTGCAACATCTTCCATATAGTAAGATGAGTTTACTTTTTTCTTATCACCCAAGAACCAAGGGATGACTTGTTCTTTTTTTGAGTTGGGAGGCAAAAGAATAAGCGCTTCTGGCTTCAGTCGTTGCCCTTTTGATGATGCAAGCGCACCATATCGTTCATTTGGTCGAGCATTCTCTTTGACCCACTGCTTTGCTTTTTTCAAATCCCTTGTTATGCGTATTGGGTAACGATCCAAATCTGATAGAATGTTTTTTGCGGTTTCTATTCTCATACAAAGAATAGCGTCTACAAATGCAGCAAGATTCTCAGCTCTTATAGAGCGGAGATTCGTACAAAGATGAAGTTGGTCCAAATAGTTTATTTTAAGGCCGTATACTTCTTTAGCTACTTCCTTATCATTAAGTATGTCGGATGGTGCAAACGTCTTCCAATTATCAAAAAGTTTTATGGAACGAATCCATTCTGCTGTACCAGCTTCGCCGTGGTTAATATCCTGACCATTACCAATCAAACAGATGTAAACAGCCCAGTCCGGATGTCTATCCATGCAAGAAATTAGGAAACGAGGTTCTGACCATTCTGGGAAGTTAGAAAGATGTTTTTCTTTATTACGAACATAAGACGCATTCTCTTTTGCTTCCCATGCTCGCTGTGCTTCATCATAAATGGAAACATGATCATAAGGAATATAATATTCACCTTGGCCCTTATATTGATAATTCAAATCTTTGACAATAGAAACTTCTTCTCCTTTGCCTGAAACTAATATGCCCTTCAAATATTCTTTTCGCCAATTTGGAACAGGTTGAATGAATTGTTTGATGCGAGAACGAATATCTGTCATATTGACTTTATGGGCTTTCTTGTAAGCCTTCTTCTCTTTCTTATTTTCAATAGTTGCAAGTTTCTTTTCTAATTCATCTTTACTCCTATCTTTAGCATCAAGTGCCAATGCTTCCTGGAGAACCATTACCAAAGGCCGATTGCCAGAAAGATAAACTGAGCGATTGGTTTGCTCTTCGTTTTGATGTAATGTAGCAACAGAAAGCCCGATAAGTGTTTTTCCTGCTCCTGGAACACCAGTAACCATACAAAGATATTTCTCATTGTGAGCCTTCGCTTGGTTTATTAGGCTAATTATGGCTTTTGTGGTACGAACGAGGTCTTCACCTCTAGCATCACTTCGATTGATGTCTTCGACCTTATGATTTGCATATAGTTTTCGCGCCGCCTCTATTATATTTGAGGTAGGGCAATAAGGGCTATGAAGCCAATTGTTTGCATTAATATCAATTTTATTTGCATATTCAGAAGTCAAAACCTTTCTCACAACATTCGAAATGGTTGAGACACTAACTGTCATCAACCCAAATATATTCTCGTTCGTAGTTGGACGAATAAGTCTTGATATAGGAATGTCTGCATTCGGTATTACCCACATCGGAACAATAGGTATGTCGTAACTCTCGAAATGATAGTTCTTTAAGTCAGTAACATACTGCATCAACTGATCCTTGTCCTCGTTAATGTCTTGCGTTTCGCCTGTCTTAAATTCAAGAACAAACAATATTCCACGTAACCCTATTATGCAATCTATTCGGCCATCGACACGTGGTATAGTGTATTCGAAGGCCACAAATCCATCCTCTCCTTGATAGTTTCTCAAAGCAATTTTTAGAGTTTTGATCTCCTCCTTCCAAGATGCAATAGTTGTACGCTTTGAGTCGAAAGCATTACATTGGGTCAAGATACCAATGATATGATTATCATTAGTTGAGAAAAAGTCCTTTATTGAAGCGGAATATTGGTATGGGGTCATCTGAACGAAATAATAAAAAAACGATTATAGTGTGCAAAAGAAAAAGGTAGAAATTGTTCTTCAATCTTGTACTATTTCACTATTGCTCTTATCTTGCCTTACCAACTCCTGGACAGACACTTCAAGTGCATTGGCTATTGCAATGAGGGCTTCAAGGCTTGGTTGGGTGGTGTTGGTAACCCACTTGGAAATAGTGGCAGGGTCCTTACCTAATTTGTCGGATAGCCACTTGTTGTTCAGGTCACGTTCGGCAAGAACGACTCTTATGCGATTTAACTTTGCCATGATGGAATTCTGTTGTTTGTCGGTAAATTTAAAAAAAAAAATGATATAATTGCGTAGTTGCTCAAAAATACGCTAATATCAAGAAAAAAATTGATTAAACAGCTAATCTTTTGATGTAATCATGAGGATTTTCATGCTTGTGATGATAGTATGTGCTAAGAACTTTGCTATATCCTTCGCAAAAGATCTAATCTTTCTTAATTACCATCTGTTTTGATCTAACTTGATCTAAAACATTTGCTTGTTTCATTTTGATCTCCGACCTTTGCCGAAAAAGGCATGGAGGAGAAATGGATTAAGACGGAGCAGATGCTCGAAATGTTGAAAAGAGAACCCGACGTTGAACAGCAATATCGTCATCATCTTGGTGGTGGTTTACGTTCCACCCACTGGCTCGAATATTCATCAAAGAATAATCAGTATGGTGATTCAACGAATTGGTTCGACTCTACATGGTATACTGAGAGCGAGTTTCTTGCGATGCATGCCGGTGAATGGTGGATGAGGGAAAGATGATTGTTTTTTACTGGCCAGCACCAACGCATCTGGAAACGCCACGCTGAATGTCAATGGAGGAAAGATAACTGGAAACACCTATGCTGTAAACCTCATTGCCGCAAAGACTAAAGAGATGCATTTCAACATGACCGCTGGCGAGATTTTTCTTCAGGAACAGCCGGTCTCCTTTTTGAAAGTGAATATGAGGCAATGCCTCCTATTTTTGTGTGGTGAGCAACATCATGGAAGTGTAGAGTCACTATCAAGATGCGTTGGTTGTTGCTGTCAAGCAAGATTCATCCATTAAAAATTCTAGCTCTCGGATGTCATACTGACTTACCTTTATCTTGAGTATGGCATAATAACAATCGACGAAATTGCTCCCCTGGTAATTATAATATGTTGCCGCCGTCCCATCTTCTATGTGCGGTTGCATATTGTAATGAAATTTGCCCGATCCAACATAACAATATCCCAAAGCACCATTGTCTGTCTTTCGCCCTTTTTCCAATACTTCAAAACTTTCAGCATGATCTAAGACACCAAGTTCATAATTTCCATGCCCATTATCTTCTCCATTATCAAACATGCCATCATTATCTTTATCAAAGCATAAAACACGATTAGGATTATCTATTAAACTAGATAGTATGCAACCAGCCACAAATTCATTGGGAACGAATTTTTCCATGAACATTAGGGGCTTTCCGTAATTCTTCTTATTTCTCGCTTTCAACATGTTAATTAAGTCTAGAATAGTTACAAATGAGATAAAGATTTATTTGTAAACTACAAATTTACAAAACAAGGACTTTCCAAAGCCTATCAGCACTTCTTTTTTTATATTTTTAACTATTTTGAGAAAGATTGTAACTACTCACCACCCTCAAAATATACGTACTTAGGAGTACCCCTTTCATGTCGTTTTGTTATAACGCAATCATCCCCAACCATCTGAGGCCGGGGATGATAGATGATTGATGCGTCGAGGATGGGATTAGTTGGGCAATTGGGCCAACCCATCCCCTCACTCCTTATTTCCACTCGATGATGTTGAGGAATTTCTTCCAGTTCTTGTCGAGGTTGTAGTTGGTGGTGGCACCTTTCTTCACATGCACGATGGCCTCTTTCATGGTAGCCTTGGCGAAGGCGCCGCTGCTGATCTTGATGGGGATGCTGCTGTTGATGTAGATGTCGGCAATGTTGTTGCAGCCCTCGAAGGCATCGTTGCCAATCTCCTTCACCGACACGGGGATGGTGAGCTGGGTGAGGCTGGCGCAGTTCTCGAAGGCGCCGCTGCCAATCTTCTTCAGCGAGTTGGAGAAGGTCACCGACTCGAGGCTGGCGCAGTTCTTGAACAGGTCGGAGGCAATCTCGGTGAGGCTGTTGGGAATCTTCACCTGCTTCAGGCTGGAGCAGCCCTCGAAGACGCTGCTGCCCATCGAGGAGATGGAGTTGGAGAGGTTGATGCTGTCGAGCACGGCGCAACCGTTGAACGCATCGTGCTCAATCTTGCGTACCGAACTCGAAATGTCGACGTGCTTCAGTTCCACGCAGCCCTTGAACATGTTGGCCGAGATGGTGGTCACACCCGAGGGGATGCGCACCTCCTTCAGCATGGTGCAGCCGTTGAAGGCGTCGTTGGCAATGCTGCTCACACCGGTAGGCAGGTCGATGAACTCCAGGCTGTGGCACTCCTGGAAGGCGTTGGAGCCAATCTTCTTGATGCCCGACGGCAGAGTGACGTTGCGCAGTTCGGCGCAGCCCCTGAAGGCATCGCTCGGTATCTCGGTCACGGCGCTGGGCACCTCGAAGTCGACGAGCGACTTGCAGCCCTCGAAGATGTTGTTGCCCAACTTCTTCACGCTGCCCTCGAAATTGACGGTGGTGAGGCTGGTGCAGTTCTCGAAGAGGCTGGTAGGCAACTCCTGGATGCGAGAGGGGATGGTGATCTCGGCGATGCTGGAGCAGCCCTGGAATGCCGACGAGCCAATCTTGGTGATGCAGTTGGGGATGACGATGGAGGTGACGCCCGGACAGTCCTTGAAGCCGTTCGACGCGATCTCCTCTACGTAGCACACCACGCTGTCGACGGTGATTTTCTCGGGTATCACGATGTCGCCCACATAGGGCTCCTCGCCGCGGACCACTTGGGCCACTTGTTTCTTGGCATTGATGGCGAAGGTGATGCCGTCGACCACCGTCTTGTCTTTCTTCAACTTGATGTCGATGGCGCTGGCCGAGAGGCAAACGATAGTGGCGACAACGACAAATGCTAATCTTTGAATTGTTTTCATTTGCTATGGATGGTTATTAGTTTGAACGTATAGACGATAGTGTGATGAAACGCGCTGGTTCCACACAACATGCAAAAGTAGGAAAAAAACTTGTACGGCCAAAAAAAATCTTCCCAAAAGTGTAGTTGTCGCGATGTGACATCGATTGGGAATGAGCGGATGCGAAACTTCACCAGGATAGGAAAAGGCGGTGGGAAGTCGTAGGATAACGACTGCCCACCGCCTTGGATGTTGTTCGCTCATTATGCCTTGGTGATCAGCTCCACCATCTTGTCGACGGCGGCCGAGATGCCATCGCTGTCTTTTCCGCCTGCCGAGGCGAAATGGGGCTGTCCGCCACCGCCGCCCTTGATGAGCTTGGCGGCCTCGCGCACAATCTGCCCGGCATTCAGGCCGAAGTCTTTCACCAGGTCCTCACTCAGCATCACGTTGAGCATCGGCTTGCCCTCGTGCACGGTGCCTAAGGCGCATGCCACCTTCTCGGGGAACGACGAGCGCACCTTGAACACCAGGTCCTTGGCCGAGGCGGGGTCGATGGGGAGCACGGCGGCCACCACGTGGATGCCGTTGATGGTCTGGGCTTTCTGCACCAGCTGCTGCTTGGCGCGCTCCACACCTTTCACCCTGAGCTCCTCGATCTGCTTCTTCATCGCGTCGTGCTCGTCGATGTACTTGGCGATCACGCCTTTCAGGTCCTTGGTGTTGTTGAACAGCTCGCGGATGCCTCTCAGCGTGTCTTCGAGCATGTAGAGCAGTTCCTCGCACTCCTTGCCGGTCTTGGCCTCGATGCGGCGGATGCCGGCGGCCACGCTGCTCTCGCTCACGATCTTGAACATGCCGATATGGCCCGTGGAATGGGCGTGCATACCGCCACAGAACTCACAGCTAGGACCGAAGCGCACCACGCGCACCTTGTCGCCGTATTTCTCGCCGAAGAGGGCGATGGCGCCCATCTGCTTGGCATCTTCGAGGGGGATGGCACGGTGCTCGTCGAGGGGCAGGTCCTGACGTATCATGTCGTTGACGATGCGCTCTACCTGGCGCAGTTCCTCGTCGGTGACTTTCTGGAAGTGGGAGAAGTCGAAGCGAAGCGTGTCGGCGCTCACATACGAGCCCTTCTGCTCCACATGGTCGCCCAGCACTTGCTTCAGGGCATAGTCGAGCAGGTGGGTGGCGGTGTGGTTGGCGGCACTGGCCTCACGCAGGTCGGTGTCGACACAGGCCATGAACTCGGCCTCCACGTTCTTGGGCAGTGCCTTCACGATGTGCACGCTCTGGTTGTTCTCGCGCTTGGTGTCGGTGATCTCGATGGTCTCGTCCTCGCTCACCAGCACGCCACGGTCGCCTACCTGACCGCCCATCTCGCCATAGAAGGGGGTGTAGTCGAGCACCAACTCGTAGTAGGAGGCCTTCTTCTGGGTCACCTTGCGGTAGCGCAGGATGTGGCAGCTGTATTCGGTGAAGTCGTAGCCCACAAACTGCTGCTCGCCCTCGCGCAGCTCCACCCAGTCGGAATTCTCGACTGCGGCGGCATTGCGGGCGCGGGCCTTCTGTTTCTCCATCTCCTCGGCAAACTGCTTCTCGTCTACGGTGTAGCCATGCTCGCGGCAGATGAGCTGGGTGAGGTCGAGCGGGAATCCGTAGGTGTCGAACAGGCGGAAGGCCTGCACGCCGTCGAGCACGGTCTGGCCGTGGGCCATCAGCTCGTCCATGGCGCCATTGAGCAGGTTGATGCCCTTGTCGAGGGTGCGCAGGAACGACTCTTCCTCTTCTTTCATCACGCGGCTGATGAGGTTCTGCTGCGCGGGCAGTTCGGGATATGAGGAACCCATCTCGGCCACGAGGGTGGGGATGAGACGGTAGATGAACGACTCTTTCTGGCCGAGGAAGGTGTAGCCGTAGCGCACGGCACGGCGCAGGATGCGGCGTATCACGTAGCCGGCCTTGGCGTTGCTGGGCAACTGGCCGTCGGCAATGCTGAAGGCCACGGCACGCAGGTGGTCGGCGATTACGCGCATGGCCACGTCGGTCTCTTCTTTCTCGCCATATTTCATGCCCGTGATGCGCTCAATCTCGCGGATGATGGGCTGGAAGATGTCGGTGTCGTAGTTGGAGTGCTTCCCCTGGAGGGCGCGCACCAGGCGCTCGAATCCCATGCCGGTGTCGATGACGTTCATCGAGAGTTTCTCGAGCGAACCGTCGGCCTTGCGGTTGAACTGCATGAACACCAGGTTCCAGATCTCAATCACCTGGGGGTTGTCCATGTTCACCAGCTCGCGGCCGGGCACTTGCTTCTTCTCCTCGTCGGTACGCGAGTCGAGGTGGATCTCGGAGCAGGGACCGCAGGGACCGGTGTCGCCCATCTCCCAGAAGTTGTCGTGCTTGTTGCCGTTGATGATATGGTCGGCGGGCACGTGCTTGAGCCAGAACTGAGCAGCCTCGTCGTCGCGCTCCAGACCTTCTTCTTTCGAACCCTCGAATACGGTGACGTAGAGGTCTTTCGGGTCGAGGTGCAGCACGTCGACAAGATATTCCCATGCCATGTCGATGGCGCCCTCCTTGAAGTAGTCGCCGAAACTCCAGTTGCCGAGCATCTCGAACATGGTGTGGTGGTAGGTGTCGTGACCCACCTCTTCCAGGTCGTTGTGCTTGCCGCTCACGCGGAGGCACTTCTGTGAGTCGGCACGGCGGCGTGGCTCAGGGTCACGGGTGCCGAGGATGATATCTTTCCACTGGTTCATGCCGGCGTTGGTGAACATCAGTGTGGGGTCGTCTTTTACTACCATCGGTGCCGAGGGCACGATGGCATGGCCTTTCGACTCGAAGAATTTCTTGAATGAGTCGCGGATTTCGTTGGCTGTCATCATTTTGCTTCTAAATGTTTCTTGTGGGGTAGGTGGTCTGTCCGGGAGGTCCGGTGTATCTTCCTCACTCCACTTTGATTTTGGTTGAGGAATACTCCGGATTTTCGGGTTTTTCCCGGTCGTTCCGGTGTTTCCGGAATTTCCGGGGCAAAATTACTGCTTTTTTTCAAGAATAGGTAACATTATTGTCAAAATGTGGCCGTTAGCCGTTGAAAATCATGCAATTTAATTTTGTTTTGTTCGCCCTTTTCACTATTTTTGCAATCCCAAAGAAGGTGAAGAGATCAAAGGCATTGAAAATGGAGAAGACAAAGACACAGAAGGTTTATTATTCGATCAAGGAGGTGGCGGCGATGTACGACGTCAAGGAGAGTCTGCTGCGCTATTGGGAGGGCGTGTTCCCCCACCTCAAGCCTCAGACCACCAGCAACAAGGTGAGGCAGTATACCCAGAAAGACATCGACCAGATAGGACTCATCTACAACTTGGTGAAGGTGAGGGGATTCAAGTTGGCCGCCGCCCGCAAAATGCTCAACGAGAACCGCGACGGCGTGGACAAGAGTGCCAAGGTGATGGAGAGTCTCATCGCCATCCGTGAGGAGTTGCAGCTGCTGAAAAAGCAGCTTGACTCGCTATCGTAAAACAAGAGTTTTTTTCCTAGATATTCTAGTTTTTCTAGACATTCTAGTCATTCTAGTCATTCTAAATATTCTAGACATTCTAGACATTCTAAATATTCTAGACATTCTAGACATTCTAAATATTCTAGACATTCTAGACATTCTAAATATTCTAGTCATTCTAGTCATTCTAAATATTCTAGACATTCTAAATATTCTAGTCATTCTAGTCATTCTAAATATTCTAGACATTCTAGAAAATAAAAACTGCTGTCATTCTCGGATGGAGAATGACAGCAGTTTTTATGCCCATCGGGCTCATGGCATCCACTGGCTTTCTATTTTGAATACCCGCTGGGGGGTGATGGCGGCGGCCTCTTTCTTGCTCAGTTGGCGGCTCCAGGGGGCGCGCTGGGTGGTGGCGGCTCCCTCGCCGCTGTTGTTATACTCCAGGTAGCGGGCGGTCTGCTCGTTGGCGGCGTTGCCCCAGTTGTGCCATCCGGCGGGGACGATGTGCTTGCCCAGCTCGCAGTTCATGAACACGGTGTAGGCGTAGGGGCGCCAGGGACGGCCCAGGAACACCTTGTCGATGCCCTCGTCGGCTATCAGACGGCAGCGGTTGAACACATAGCCGAACTCCACATCTTTTGGGGTGGAGGCGGCGGTGACGTAGGAGTTGGCCTTGCTCTTGATGGTGCAGCCTTCGAACCATGCCGTGGACGGACCGAAGATGAAGTCGGTGGTGCCCTCGATATAGCAGTTCTCAAAATAGAGGCGTGTGCCGGCCTTGCCGGTGTAGATGGTGTCCTGGTGGCCCAGGAACCGGCAGCCGATGAAGCGCAGGCGGTCGCCCTCGGTATGCAGGGCCACGGCCTGTCCGAGCCGTGCGGAGTTGTTCTCGATGGTGATGTTCTTCACGGTGATGCCGTTGCCCTCTATCTTCAGGGTGTAGGTGCGGAAGGTGCCCATGCCCTGCTCAGTGCCGGCGAGGCGGATGTTGGCATGGTCGTCGAAGGTGATGATGGTTTGCTCCACGTCCTCGCCCACGATCTCGATGTTATCGAGCCAGGAGGGGATGATGAGTTTCTCTTTGTAGGTGCCCCGCTTCACGAAGATCACCTTGTGGTAGTCCATGAAGGCGCGGCACACCTCTATGGCGTCGGCCACGTTGCGGAACTCGGCGGTGCCGTCGCGGGCCACGAAGAGCGTGTCGGGGTTGTCGTACTTGTTGGCGGCCATGGTGGGCAGGGCGAGCATCATGGCGAGGATAAGGAGTGATTGGCGCATAAGTAGTAGTTTTTAGGGTGGGTAACGGGATGCCGGCGCCTTGTGGGATGCCGGCGGTTTGCGGGATGCCGGCGCCTTGTGGGATGCCGGTAGGGATACCCGTTGTTATTTGATTTGCTTGATTTCCTCGATTCCGTTGATGGCCTTCAGGCTGTCGACGACCATCTGCACGTCTTTGCGGTCGTAGACGCGCATCTGAATGGTGCCGTCGAAGATGCCGCCATCGGTGGTGATGACCAGCTTCTGCATGTTCACGTTGAGCTGGCTCGAGATGACGTTGGTCACCTCGTTGAGCAGGCCGATGCGGTCGATGCCGGTGATCTGTATGGTGGCGTCGAAGAGCACGCGGCGGTGCATGTCCCACTTGGCGTCGATGATGTGGTTGCCGAAACTGGTCTTGAGCTTGTTGGCCACAGGACACTTGCGTTTGTGCACCTCGATGTGGTTGCGGTTGTCGATGTAGCCCAGGATGTCGTCGCCGGGAATGGGGCGGCAGCATGGCGGGAAGATGAGGCGCGACAGGTTGCTGTCGTTGATGATGAAGGTCTTCTTGCGGTTGAAGTTCTTGTCGACGAGAATCAGGTCGGTGGCGTCGCCGTCGGCCGAGCTGCTCTCTTTCTCCTTCTTGCTGTCGTTGCCCAGGAAGGGCACGAGCTTGCGCCAGCCCGACTTCTTGCCCGACTTGTTGTCGAGCAACTCGTCGATGTCTTTGTCGCCCAGGATGATGTTCTTGTTGCCTATGGCCTGGAAGAATTTCTCGGGTTTGTCGATGCCGTGGAAAGCACAGAGGCGGTCGATGACCGAGGTGGTCATCTCCATGTCGTGGGCGGCAAGGAAGTCGTGAAGGGTCTGCTCGCCGTTCTTCTGCACCTCGCGCTCGTTGCGACGCAGGATGGCCAGGATCTTGGTCTTGGCCTTGGCGGTGGTGGCGAAGTTCACCCACGAGGCGTTCACGTGCTGGGTCTTCGACGAGAGAATCTCTACCTGGTCGCCGCTGTTGAGCCGGTGGCTCAGGGGCACCAGCTTGTGGTTCACCTTGGCGCCGATGCAGTGGCTTCCGAGGAAGGTGTGTATCTGGAAGGCGAAGTCGAGGGCCGTGCTCCCTGCGGGCATGGTGCATATCTCGCCCTTGGGCGTGAAGACGAAGATCTCGGAGGCGAAGAGGTTGAGCTTGATGGTGTCGAGGAAGTCCATGGCGTCGGGCTGCGGGTCGTCGAGGATTTCCTTGATGGTGTGGAGCCAGTCGTTGAGCTCGCCGTCCTCACCAGTCTCGCTCATGGCGGTCACGCTGCCGTCCTCGCCCTGCTTGTACTTCCAGTGTGCGGCAAATCCCTGCTCGGCGATGTCGTCCATGCGCTCCGAGCGTATCTGCACCTCTATCCACTGGCCTTGCTTCGACATCAGCGTCACGTGGAGCGCCTGGTAGCCGTTGGCCTTCGGGTGGTTGACCCAGTCGCGCAGCCGTTCGGGGTGCGACTTGTAGATCTTGTTGATGGCCACGTAGATCTTGAAGCAGTCGTTGATCTCGGTCTCCTTGCTCTCGGGCTTGAAGATGATGCGCACGGCAAGGATGTCGTAGATCTCGTCGAAGGTGACGTTCTTGTTCTGCATCTTCGACCAGATGGAGTAGGGGGTCTTCACCCTTGCGAGTATCACGTACTTCATGCCCATCTTGTCGAGGGCGGCGCGGATGGGGGTGGTGAACTCCTCGAAGAGGATGTTGCGCTTCTCCTCGGTCGAGGCGAGTTTGGTCTTGATGCTGTCGTATTCCTCGGGGTGCTCGTACTTGAAACTCAGGTCTTCGAGCTCGTTCTTGATTTTGTTCAGACCGAGGCGGTTGGCGAGGGGCGCATATATATATAAGGTCTCGCCGGCTATCTTGTATTGCTTGTTGGCGGGCTGGCTGCTCAGCGTGCGCATATTGTGCAGGCGGTCGCAGATCTTGATGAGGATCACGCGGATGTCGTCGCTCATCGTGAGCAGCAGCTTCTTGAAGTTGGCGGCCTGGGCCGAGGCCTTGTCGCCGAAGATGCCACCCGAAATCTTGGTGAGGCCGTCGACAATCTGTGCGATCTTCGAGCCGAAGATGGTCTCGATGTCCTCTACCGTGTAGTCGGTGTCTTCGACCACGTCGTGGAGTAGGGCCGAGCAGATGCTCGTGGAGCCCAGGCCCATCTCTTTCGAGGCGATCATAGCCACGGCGATGGGGTGCATGATATAGGGCTCGCCCGAGAGGCGGCGCACGCCTTTGTGCGCTTGCCTGGCGAAGTTGAATGCCTTGTTGATGATGTCGACTTTCTTGCGGTGGGGCGAGGAAAGGTAACTCTCGATCAACTGTTGGTAGGCATCGTCGACGAGTTTGTTGTCGGCGGCTTCACGCTCGGCGTCTCTGCCAAGATGGTCCTGCTCGTTCATATGTGTTGGAAGATTGATAGTGGTTGGGGTGGGTAGGGATTAGCCACGCCGGCTGCTGCGCCGCTTGCCTGTGGAATATCCACTCGAGGCCGTGTTGCCCCGCTGGCTGTAGGAACTGCTGCTGCGTGAACTGCGCCCGTAGCGCGAGGTGCTGGCAGTGGTGGCGGTGGAGACATACGAGTTGCCACGCCGGCCGCTGCTGCGCGAGGCCGACGACTTGCCCTCTCCCGACGAGCGCCGCTGTGTGCTCTCGCGTCCCGACGACTTCTCTTCCACGGCGGTATACTGGCGCTTGCCTCCCACATGGGCGGCATCGTAGGCGAAGATGGTGTCTTGCAGTTCGAGGAACTTGTTCATCGATGGCACGGTGAGGCGGATGGTGGAGGGCTCGGTGCTGCCGTTCACCAGGTCGCGGCGGTATTGGGGGTTGAGTTCGCGAAGCAACTCGATGTTGATGTCGCAGAATTTGGAGATGGTGTTGAGCGAGATGTTGCGGTCGACGATGATGGTGTCGGTGCGCTCGGGCAGGTTGGTGAGCATCGGGCAGATGTTGTGCTCGCAGTAGTAGGTCATCACGTAGTTGGCGGCGATGAAGGCGGGCACGTATCCACGGGTCTCGGAAGGCAGGTAGGGGTAGATCTTCCAGAAATCGCGCTCACCGCCACTGCGGCGGATGGCTTTGTTGACGTTGGCCGGACCGCAGTTGTAGGCCGCAATGGCCAGGGTCCAGTCGCCGAAGATGCGGAAGAGGTCGCGCAGCAGTCGTGCTGCGGCATACGAGGCGCGGATGGGGTCGCGGCGGTCGTCGACGAGCGAGTTGACGCGAAGGCCATATTGCTTGCCGGTGGCGAGCATGAACTGCCACAGTCCGGTGGCACCCACGCGCGACACGGCCTTCGGGTTGAGGGCCGACTCGATGACGGGCAGGTATTTCAGCTCGAGTGGTACGTTGTAGGCCTCGAGTGCCTGCTCGAAGATGGGCATGTAGAAATTCGACGTGCCCAGCATCACGCTTACCGACCGGCGCAGACGTGTGCAGTAGCGGTCGATGAACTGACGGACAATGGTGTTGTAGGGCATGTCGATGGCGGTGGGCATGCGGCTGAGGCGGTCGGCGTACACGTCGTCGGTGTAGTAGGGATTCTCTCCCGTCGACTCGCAGGCCTCGTCGTTGATGAGGTAGGTCTTGGCGTGGTAGAGCGCGAGCATGCTGTCGAGTTCCGACAGCATCATCGACTCGGGCAGTTCCATCACGTCCTGACGACCGTTCTCATCGGTGAACAGAATCTCGTAGTCTTCGCTGATCTGAGCAGAGAGGTAAGTAGTGCAACACAATAATAAAACGATGAGTGTTCCGATTTTCTTCATTTTCTGACTTGGCTTCTGGGGTTGAATGGTTAAAAGTTCAGGCTGCAATGCAGTCCGATGGCACTCGACCTGATGGGGTTGCGGTCGGTGCGGCTGTTGATGACTGCCGGAGAGACCTTCAGACTGAGGTCTTTGCTGATATCGAAGTCCGACAGTGAAGCGTCGACATACGCGTCGATTACAGAGAGGGCGTACACGCCGAGCAGGATGAAGAAGCTCAGGTCGCGGTAACGCCGATAATAGTCTTTGCGCTTTCTGAAAAGATTCCTGAAGCGCTCCTCGTTCTGACTGGTGATCTGGGTGCCCAGGTGCAGAAACTGGTTGTAGCTCTGCGTGGTGGGGTCGTTGTCAGAGATGTCGAGGAAGGCCCGCGAATAGTCGTGGTACATCATGTTGTTCCATTGCAGGGCATAGATGCAGCCCACGAATCCGCCATAGAAGATGGGGAGCTTCCAGAACTTGCGGTTGTAGATCTGTCCGGCACCAGGCAGGACGATGGCGAGCCACATCGCACGCTTGGGGTTGGGGCGCCAGGTGCTCCAGTCGCGGCGTGGGGCTGCCAGAGTGTCGGCCGCAATGAAGCGGCCCATGTCCAACGTGTCGACCATCATCATGTCGATGGTGTCGTCTCCGACGAGGAGACTATCGCCTGCGACGAGGAGACTGTCGCCTACGACAATCTCTTGCGCGCGGCCCGTGACGGCTGCCATGAGCAGCATCATGGTGGCGACAAGGCGGATGGCTGACGTTCTTATCGTTCGTTTGGTCATCTCAACTACGTTTCAACCGGTCGAACACGCTCATGATGTGCACCAGCTCTTCCTCGTCGGCGAAGGGTATGGTGACCTTGCCTTTTCCCGAAGGTGAGATGCTGAGCGCCACTTTCTTGCCGAAAAAGCCGGCCAGTTGCTCGCGCAGGATGTTGAACTCCTCGGGCAGACGGGAGCCCGAGGCTATCTTCTTGTTGCCGAGGTTCACGTCCTCGCCATTCTTCAGTTTCTTCACGATTTCCTCCACCTGGCGCACCGAGGAGCCGTTTTTCTGTATCTGCTCGAAAACGGCCAGCTGCTGCGACGGACTGTCGAGCGAGAGCAGGGCGCGGGCGTGGCCCATGTCGATGGTGCGCTTCTGGAGGGCCATCTGCACCTGGGCGGGCAGTTTCAGCAGGCGCAGGTAGTTGGCCACGGCCACGCGGCTCTTGCCCACGCGGTCGGCCACCTTCTCTTGCGTCATCCCCTCGTTCTCGAGCAGATGGGCGTAGGCGAGCGCTATCTCGATGGCGTTGAGGTCCTCGCGCTGGATGTTCTCGACGAGGGCCATCTCCATCACGCTCTCGTCGCCGATGGTGCGGATGTAGGCGGGGATGGCGGTGAGCCCTGCCATCTGCGAGGCACGCCAGCGGCGCTCACCGGCCACAATCTGGTAGCGGCCGTTGTCGGTCTGCCTGAGCGTGATGGGCTGCACGATGCCTATCTCGCGGATGCTGTTGGCCAACTCCTGCAGGCTCTCGGCGTCGAACTCGCGGCGGGGCTGGTTGGGGTTGGCTTCTATCTGGTCGAGGGCTATCTCGCTGATGGTGGAGCTGCCTTGAGGATGCACCTCGTCGGTGGAGATGAGCGCGTCAAGTCCACGACCCAGTGCATTGAATTTCTTTTTTGCTGCCATAGAATATGTGTGTCGGGTGATGGCGTGGGCCACCATGCTTTGCTTAACTGTTCTTTGTGATAATCTCCTTGGCCAGGGCCAGGTGGTTTTTGCTGCCGGTGCTGTCGGCATCGTAGAGGATGACGGGCAGACCGTGGCTCGGGCTCTCGCTCAACTTCACGTTGCGCTGGATGACGGTCTTGAAGACCAGTTCCTGGAAATGACGCTTCACCTCGTCGTAAATCTGGTTGGCCAGTCGAAGGCGGCTGTCGTACATCGTCAGCAGGAAGCCTTCTATCTCGAGGCGCGGATTGAGCTTGCTCTTGATGATCTTGATGGTGTTGAGCAACTTGCCGATGCCCTCGAGGGCGAAATACTCGCACTGCACGGGTATGATGACTGAGTCGGCGGCAGTGAGCGAGTTGACCGTGATGAGACCCAGTGAGGGTGAGCAGTCGATCAGGATGTAGTCGTATTCTGAGCGGATGGGAGCGAGCAGTCGCTCGATCACCTTCTCGCGGTTGTCGATGTTGAGCATCTCTATCTCGGCTCCTACGAGGTCGATGTGGCTGGGTATGATGTCGAGCCCTTCGATGTCGGTGGTGTAGATGGCCTCACGCACGTCGATCTTGTCGACCAGGCATTCGTAGAGTGAGCATTCCAAGTGGTTGATGTCGACGCCCAGTCCGCTCGAGGCGTTGGCCTGTGGGTCGGCATCGATGACGAGAACGGTCTTTTCCAAGGTCGCTAACGAGGCCGCCAGGTTGATAGTGGTGGTGGTCTTGCCTACACCTCCCTTTTGGTTGGCTAATGCTATGATTTTTCCCATTTAGTTACCTTTCTTAAATCTTTTTCCTTAACAGGCTGAAGCGCGCGTGTGGGGTGCGCCCCGTTTACCTATGCCGAAATGTAGTCTGTCTTCGAGGTTTCGAAGTGAGCGATAAGGCCCGTCGGGTATATAACGCCGAATCTCTTCGAAAATTTGGTGCAAAGATACATATTTTATACGAGAAACGTAAGTTTTAAACTTCTTTTCATACTTATGTTAAGAAAATTAAAAGGATTCGGGACCGGAATAGGGGGCGCTGAGCTTTAAATCCAACTGAGGTTTATCATGCCCTGCATGATGAACATCGGCTGTGCCTATCGTATAAAAAATATTTGATTTACACACCTATTATGATTTTTGACCTCCCCCATCCCCTCCTGAGAGGAGGGGAGACTGATTAGCCAAGCAAACTATCCCCCCTCCTCTCAGGAGGGGATGGGGGAGGTCACCTTTCCATTCGGGGCTTCATTTTGTTGCCCAATTTGTTATTCGGCAATTAGAGCAAGCTCTATTGCGCTGACTTTTGTCGACCTCGAACGCGACTCGGCAGTATTTGAACAAGTTCACACTGCACTCACTGCTTACTCGGTTCGGCTTGCACGAGGCTTGATATGTGACTTTTAGGGGTCGCTTCGCTCAAAATCCAGAAAAATCTGGTTCAAAATCTTATATATTTGGATTAAAATCTTTTTGAAAAATCTTGAAAGATTTTCTTTAAGATTTTGTATGATTTTGAGCGAAGCGACCAAATTTATGTGAGATTTGAGGTTTATGCTTCACCTCGGCAATTAGAGCAAGCTCTATTGCGCTCGTCTTGCACGATGATTGACATGCGACTTTTAGGGGTCGCTTCGCTCAAAATCCAGAAGAATCTGGTTCAAAATCTTATATATTTGGATTAAAATCTTTTTGAAAAATCTTGAAAGATTTTCTTTAAGATTTTGTATGATTTTGAGCGAAGCGACCTAAATAGCCTAAATAGTAAATGAGAGATAAATCTCAAACCTCAAATCTTAAATCTCAAACCAATTTCAGTCTTTGATGATGACTTTCCTCGAGGTGCCGTCGGCATATTTTTCGATGCAAAGGCCGTGGGGCGTCTCCAACCGCCGGCCATGCAGGTCGTAATAGGTCTTCACCTCTTTGTCGGTAGAGGGTTTCAGTTCCTTGATGGCCGTGCCGTCGTCGATGCGGAAGACGATGGTGCTCAAGCTGCGTCCGGGAAGGGAGATGGTGAGCTGGTCGGTAGGCTCGGTGATCTCGACGGCCTGCTCCTGGCAGAGGCTCTCTTTTTCATTGCCGGTAGACACCAGTTGCGTGCCGCTCATCACCTTGTAGGGAAGTCTCAGCCTAAGGTTGTGCCCGTTCTTCGTGGTGTCGATGGCCATCACGATGATTGAGTCGCCCTTGATGTAGGCTGAGTGCTCGAACATGCCGTTGGTGACGTTCTCTATGGATGAGTTGGTGTTCAGACGGGTGGCGCCGGGGAGATACTTCGAGAAGTGCGACATGACGTATGCACGGGGCAGCAACTTGTTCTTGGCGTTGTCGGGGCCGTATTTCGATTCGCCATTGCCCACGAAGGACCATTGGGCGCGCAGATACCAATAGATGTAGCCTGTGCAGCCTGCCACCATGCACTCGTTCACTTCCTCGGCGAAGAGCAGCTGCTCGTGCCAGTTGGGCAGACGGTTGTCGAGGTTGTCGGTCACCGAGTGCTCGGTCATCCACACCTCTTTGCCATATTTGGCGGCCAGTTTGGCCGATTCTTTCAGGTTGTTCAATGGCGGGTGGCCGTAGATGTGACCTGCGATGATGTCGATCTGGTTGCGTGCCTGCTCGTTATACATCAGCACGTTGGAGTAAGTGGGGTCGAAGCCCAGCGGCTCGGCGCTGATCAGGCGCACACCCTTGTAGGTCTCGCGGTCGAGCATGTGGGCGTAGTCTCTCACCAGGTTGAGCTGCTGCTGGGCGGAGTAGAGGCAGCCGGAGTAGTTGACCCACCAGTCGGGCTCGTTCTGGATGGACACGGCATCGATATCCACACCGTTGCTCTTCATATACTCCAGGAAGGTGTTCAGCCAGGGGAAGAACTTGTCGTAGCAGTCCTCGCGCAGCTCGCCATGCTGGTAGCCTTGGTCTTCGGCGTTGCCACCTTGTGCCGTGCCGTTGGTCTTATACTCACCGGGGGGCGACCAAGGGGTGCCGAACACGATGCCGCCGCGCTGTTTCACGATCTTTGCCGAAGGCAGCGAACCTTTCCAGTCGTAGGGGGAGTCCCAATAGTTCCACTCGGGCACAACCACATCGCCAATGAAGTTGGGCGAGATTTCCATACGCAAGATGTTCAGGCCAATCTCTGACTCTGGGCCATAGAGTAGTTTCACGGGTGCGGTGTCATTGCCGAAGGGGCACATGGCGCCGTCGCAGCATGCCCCACCGAAGCCCGTAATGGTCTGATTCTGGGTGAGGGTCACTGTTACCGTCACCGTAGCTTTAGCAGCAAAGGCTGAGGAAACGGCTGCCAACATGAGAATGGCCGCCGACAAATGCCGCAAATAAGAAGTCATAATAGAAGAATTTTTTTTCATGATGAAGAATAACGTTATTCAGGGTACAAAGGTAGTGCAAGGTGAGTGAAAAGCAAAATAAATCGCGATTTATTTTCTTTTCTGAACCGCAGCCTACCTTCGCCGCGCAGCGGCAAAGTTAGTGCAAACCGAGCGGAACTGCAAAATATATCGAAGATTATTTTGAATTCCCGAGTTACGAATTGGGCAACGTACAAAATGAAGTCCCGAGTAAAAAGGTGACCTCCCCCGTCCCCTCCTGAGAGGAGGGGGGATAGTATGCTTGGCTAATCAGTCCCCCCTCCTCTCAGGA
>ONGG01000054.1 GCA_900317305.1 uncultured Prevotellaceae bacterium
GGGGTTATTTGGTGATGGCGAGGATGAAGGTGGCGAGGGAGGTGATCATGGAGGTGATTGAGAAGAGGATGCTCGTGGAGGAGCTGAAGAAGGCGTTGCGGGCCTCGGATTTCTTGGGCTCTACGTAGACCACATCATTCTGCTGTAAATAATAATAAGGTGAATTGATGAAGTTGGCATCGGTAAGGTCGATTCTGTGAACCGACTTCTTTCCGGTGGCATCCTCACGGATGAGCATCACATTCTCACGCTTTCCATAGAGGGTCAGGTCACCACCACTTGCCAAAGCCTCAAGTATGCTCATCTTCTCGGTGGTAACCGGCACGACTTTAGGACTGGAGAAATCACCGATTAGTGTGATGCGGAAACTCGACATCCTCACGGTAACCACAGGTTTCTCGCTCTTGGCCAGATAGGGAGCGATTTTCTCCTCAATTGTCTTCTCGCACTCACGCTTTGTGAGTCCCTGAACATGAATTCTACCCACGATGGGGAAATTGATATACCCCTCGTTGTCGACGAGGTAACCTTGCAACGAACCGCCACCAGCTGACAATCCACCATCCGAAGTCAAAGTCCTAGAAACAGTAAGGTTGAAAGGATGCGAGACCACGGGGTCGGAAGTATGCACGGTGATGGTAAGCTGGTCTTTTGGCATGATCCTTGCGTCGAACAGACCTTTGGATGCAGAGAGGTCGAGAGAGTCGATATTCTGCATGTAAGGCACCTGCTTGCTCGTCTGGCAACTATTCATAAAGACGATGACCATCATCGCCACCAAAGGTAATAGAATTTTCTTCATTTCAAGATTACGATTAAAATTTCTGCAAAATTAGTGTTTTTTTTCTAACTGACAAATATTTTTGTTGAAAGATTAAAAAAAGGCGACCGAGAACACTTCTCAGCCGCCTTATAGTCACCAAACTCAAGCGTAAAGCTTTAATAGAATTTGAAGTAATTCTTGGCGTTATTATAGCTGATATCCTCCACCATTCTGGAGAGCGACTCCATGTCGTCGGGGAGCAGTCCGTTCTCCACGTCGTTTCCTAGCAGGTTGCAGAGGAGTCTGCGGAAATACTCATGACGCGGATATGAGAGGAACGAACGCGAGTCGGTGAGCATGCCCACGAAGCGGCTCAGCAGTCCGAGCACGGAGAGCGCGTTCATCTGCCTCGTCATGCCATCGAGTTGGTCGTTGAACCACCATCCCGAACCAAACTGGATTTTTCCTGGGCACGAACCATCCTGGAAGTTGCCGAGCATTGTGGCAATCACCTCATTGGCACAAGGATTGAGCGTGTAGAGGATAGTACGTGTGAGTTTGCCCTCAGCATTGAGATGATTGAGGAAATGGCTCATAGCACGGGCTGTGTTGAACTCTCCAATAGAGTCGAAACCCGTATCCGGCCCCAGACGGTCGTACATCAGACTGTTGTTGTCACGGATGGCGCCGTAGTGGTACTGCTGTGTCCAGTTGCTGTCGTAGTCCATCTCGGCCATAACGGTGAGGAAGCAGTGTTTGAACTGTCTCACCTCGGTGTCGAAGAGTTGCTGTCCACGGAGAGCCTTCTCGAAAATGATCTCAATCTGGCTGTCGGTGTAAGGCTCATCGTAGAATTCCTCGATGCCATGGTCACTCAAGCGGCATCCATTCTCATGGAAGAAGTCATGTCGGCGCTGCAGAGCGTCGACCATATCCTTGAACGACTTGATGTCGATGTCGGCCACCTCGCCCAATTGCTTCACATACGCAGCAAACTCAGGTTTCTCAATGTTCATGGCCTTGTCGGGGCGCCATGCCGGTATCATCTTGATCTCGAACCCACTCTCACGGGTCTGTTTGTGATATCTGAGGTCGTCGACAGGATCATCGGTGGTGCAGACACACTCTACGTTATATCTGCGCATCAGTCCACGGGCCGTATACTCAGGGAGTTTGAGTTTCTCATTACACTCGTCGAAAATCTCGCGTGCCGTCTTCGGTGAGAGGAGTTTCTCTATGCCGAAAGCCGTCTTCAACTCGAGGTGAGTCCAATGATAGAGAGGGTTGCGGAAAGTATAAGGCACTGTTTCGGCCCATTTCTCGAATTTTTCCCAGTCGGTAGTATCTTTTCCGGTGCAGAACCTCTCGTCAACGCCATTGGTACGCATGGCACGCCATTTATAGTGGTCGCCTCCCAACCACAGTTCGGTGATGCTGCTGAACTTGTGGTCGTTGGCCACCATTTCGGGTATGAGGTGGCAATGATAATCGATGATGGGCATTTTAGCCGCATGATTGTGGAAAAGGTCCTGTGCGGTTTTAGTTTGCAGCAGGAAGTTGTCGTCCATGAATTTTTTCATAAGTAAATATGTTTTAGTTGGAATGTTTTTAAGGTTCACTCTTTGGCAGGAAGGCCGGCCGGTGTATGAAGCCGTCCTGACCCAGTTTGAAAAACTATGCAAATATAAGGAAAATATTTTGTATTCCGTCATTTTTAAATTATATTTGCAGAGAAAAATACGCAAACGATGTCGTACACCGAAGACAAGTCACCCTCAAGCACCACCTATCACCGCACTGGCAAGGTATTGCTCATCTACACTGGTGGTACGATTGGCATGGGCTGCAATCCCTTGACCCGTGCCCTGGAGCCGCTCGACTTTGAGCATTTGTCGAAGAACATGCCCGAGTTCAAATACCTGAACACGAGCATCGATACCTACCATTTCTCCCCTCCCGTCGACAGCAGCGACATGACCCCACGGATGTGGGCGCACCTGGTGCGCATCATCTCGATGAACTACAACGACTACGACGGCTTTGTGGTGCTTCACGGCACCGACACGATGGCCTATACGGCCTCGGCCCTGTCGTTCATGCTCGAGAACCTGACCAAGCCTGTGATCCTCACAGGCAGTCAGTTGCCCATAGGCCAGTTGCGCACCGATGGCAAGGAGAATCTGGTGACCAGCATTGAGTTGGCTTCAGCCCATCACCCCGATGGCCGTGCCATCGTTCCCGAGGTGTGCATCTACTTCAGCGGGCACCTGCTTCGTGGCAACCGTGCCACCAAGCAAAGCGCCGACGGCTTCAACGCCTTCGCCACATTCAACTATCCCGTGTTGTGCAATGCGGGTGTGGAGTTTGTGTATGCCAGCAGCAACCATATCCTGTCGCCCGACTTCAGCAAACCGATGACACCACATATGGAGATGGACACCAATGTGATCGTGCTGTCGCTATTCCCCGGCATTCAGGAGTGCTTCCTTCGCCACGTGTTCGAAGCCCCGGAGTTGCGCTCAGTGGTGATGCGCACCTTTGGCAGCGGCAATGCCCCCCAGAAGACATGGCTTCTCCGTTTGCTCAAGGAAGCGAGTGCCCGGGGTGTGACGGTGGTGAACATCAGCCAATGCATATCGGGGCGTGTGGAGATGGACCGCTACGACACGGGGTTCCAACTGAAGAGTGCCGGTGTGATCAGTGGTTACGACAGTACGGTAGAGAGTGCCGTCACCAAGTTGATGTATCTCCAGGCCCTTTATACCGACCCACACACCATCCGCCAACTGATGAACCAGTCGCTGTGTGGTGAAATCAGCATATAATCATTCATACCAAATACCTATACACAATGAAATCATTAAAAGGAACAAAGACAGAGAAAAACCTGCAAGAAGCATTTGCAGGCGAGAGCCAGGCCCGCAACAAGTACACCTATTGGGCATCAAAGGCCAAGAAAGATGGTTACCAGCAGATAGCCGCCATTTTCGAGGAAACCGCCAACAACGAGAAGGAGCACGCCAAAATGTGGTTCAAATTGCTCGAGGGTGGCAGTATCCGCAGCACTGAGGAGAACCTGAAGGCCGCTGCCTCGGGTGAGAATTTCGAGTGGACCGACATGTACGACCGCATGGCCCGTGAGGCCGAAGAGGAAGGTTTTGACGACATTGCCGCCAAATTCCGTGCCGTAGCAGCCATCGAGAAGCACCACGAGGAGCGCTATTTGAAACTGTTGAAGAACATTGAGGACAAGGTGGTGTTCTCGCGCGATGGCGACTGCATCTGGCAATGCCGCAACTGTGGTCACATTGTCGTGGGCAAGGATGCTCCCGAGATCTGTCCGGTTTGCGACCATCCGCAGAGCTATTTTGAACTGAAGGCCGAGAACTACTAATCTCCTGCCAACCATCTGAAAAGGGGTTAAGAGCCGAGACTCTTAACCCCTTTTCTGGTTGATGCCATCGGCGGATGGCCTAATGTCTTAGTCCTGGAAATAGACACGCTTCACCCGGTTGCTCACGGAAGTGAGCACCTCGTAAGGTATGGTTCCAAGCACATCCGAGAGTTCGGTCACAGGCAGATGGTCGCCGAAAATCTCTACGGTGTCGCCTTCCTGGCAAGGGATGTCGGTGACATCGACCATTGCCACATCCATGCAGATATTTCCAAGATATGGCGCACGCTGTCCGTTTACCAGACAGTAGCCACGTCCTCTTCCCAGGCCCCGGTTCAGTCCGTCGGCATATCCTATAGGGATGGCAGCCACCACGCTGTCGCGTGTGAGCACTCCTTTCCGGCTATACCCCACCGTCTCCTCCTTGGGCACCTTCCGCAGTTGCAGGATGGTGGTCTTCAGCGTACTGACATTGTTAATCACATGTCCATCGCGGCTGTCGATACCATAGAGCCCCAGTCCGAGTCGGCACATATCGAGTTGCCGTTCAGGGAAATGCTCTATGCCCGCGCTGTTGTCGATATGTCGCAGGATTTTGTGCGAGAAGGCGGCCTGCAATTTCTCCGAAGCCTGCAAGAACCGTTCGTACTGCAGTTGGGAGAAATGGTTGAAGTCGTCGGAGTCGGAGCCCACGAAATGCGAGAACACCGACCTGGGCAATACCGCGTTCTGTCGTTTCAATCGTTGTATGAGTTCATCCATATCCTTTTCCGGGTCGAATCCCAGGCGGTGCATTCCGGTGTCGATCTTCAGGTGCACGGGATAATTGTAGATGCCCTCTTTCCTGGCCGCGGCCACCAAAGCGTCGAGCAACCGGAAACTATACACCTCGGGTTGCAGTTCGTAATCGAAGATGGTCTTGAACGACGACATCTCAGGATTCATCACCATGATATTGCCCGTGATGCCATTCTCTCGCAGGGTGACACCCTCGTCGGCCACCGCCACCGCCAGGTAGTCCACCTGATGGTCTTGCAGCGTCTTGGCTATCTCCACGGCGCCTGCCCCATAGGCATCGGCCTTGATCATGCACACTATCTTCGTAGAAGGCTTGAGGAAGGTTTTGTAATGATTGAGATTGGCCACCAGGGCGTTGAGGTTGACCTCGAGGATAGTCTCGTGAACTTTCTGCACAAGCCGCTCGGTGAGTCGGTCGAAATTGAAGTCGCGAGCGCCCTTGAGAAGAATCACCTCGTTGGAGAGGGTCTTGAACACCGGACTCGCCACAAACTCGTCGGTATCATTGAAGAAAGCCTTTTTAGCGACCTCTATTTGGCTGGCCTGGGCCGAAATCTCAGGACCGATGCCGATAAACCGCTTCACCCCTCTGCTCATAGCCAGTGTCGACACCTCCTTGTACAATTTCTCGGGGGACATTCCGCTTTGATGGATGTCGCTGAGGATGAGTGTACGTTGCCGTCCCTTGTGGTCGGGCCTGCGGTTCATGAAGTCGAGGGCGATGTCGAGTGAGTTGAAGTCGGAGTTATAGGAGTCGTTGATGAGCGTACAACCGTTCTGACCCTCCTTCACCTCCAGGCGCATGGCCACAGGTTCGAGTTTAGCCATCCGGCGGGAGAGGTCATCCGGCGTAACCCCGAGATGGAGTGCCACAGTGGCACAGGAGAGCGAGTTGGCCACCGAGGCCTCATCGATGAAAGGCAATGTGTATTCGCCCTGGACACCTTTGAACACATATTCCACGTGAGTGTTGAGGTATGTCTTCTCGATGTTTCTCACAAACATCGCGGCATGGCTGTCGGTGGTGGAGATGGAGAGCGACTCGCCGGTGAACCCACAATTTTGCACAGCATGTGCGATGAGTTCATTGTCGGCATGATACACCAGCGTCTTGGCATTCTTGAAGAGTGTCATCTTCTCGAGGCACTTCTGCTCCAGCGAATCAAAATTCTCCTGATGGGCAGCACCGATATTGGTGAATACACCGATATTGGGCTGGATGATATGCCGCAGGGCTCTCATTTCACCAGGCATGCTGATGCCCGCCTCGAAGAGTGCGACTTCAGAACGCTCGTTGAGCAGCCACACCGACAGAGGAACGCCCACCTGCGAGTTGTAACTGCGTGGCGACCGCGTGACCACCATTTGGGGCGAGAGCAACTGGAAGAGCCACTCTTTCACGATGGTTTTTCCATTGCTGCCTGTAATACCCACCACAGGGATATCGAAAGTGTCGCGGTGACGTTCGGCCAACCGCTGCAGTGCCATCAGCGAGTTCTCCACCTTCAGGAAATTGGCGTCGGGATAGAGCGTCGCCCACTTCTCGGGCACTTGTTGCACCACGAAGTTGCGCACGCCACCCGCATACAAGTCGTGGATATACTTGTGGCCATCGTTGCGTGAAGTCTTGATGGCAAAAAAGAGCGTTTCCTCAGGGAAGCAAAGCGACCTGCTATCGGTGAGAATCCACTGTATATCGGTATTGACATCCCCATATCGGTGCGCCCCGATGAGCGTCGTCACTTTTACAATAGAATATTTCATGGCTACTTTGTGTTAGTTGCTAAAAGCGGTGCAAAATTAATGAAAAAAGAGCGCTGCGCAAAACGAATCGCACATTAATTCGTCATACGAAGTGCTTCTCGCCCGACAGCATTGTCGTGAAGAGGAGCAAAGGATTTGAAAAAAACTTAATAAATTTGGCGTTTCACTCTCTTCGTCGTATCTTTGCCCCATATCTTCAACAAAAGAAACCACCATGTTCATATCCTATATCATTCCGCCGCTGGTAGGCGCGGCGATTGGCTACATCACCAACGACATCGCCATCAGGATGCTTTTCCGACCCCATGAGGCGAAATACTTGTTTGGCAAGCGACTCCCCTTCACGCCGGGCATCATCCCGAAAGAGAAAGGCAGGCTGGCCGCCTCTATCGGCACCACCATCAGTGCCAACCTGATGAACCAGGAGGTGCTCGAGAAGCACTTGCTGAGCAAGGAGATGACCGACAAGATCGACGAAGCCCTCGACCGTTTCATTCACAAGCAGAAGCACAACGACGAGTCGCTGCGCGAATTGCTCTCCCACTACCTGTCGGCTCAGGAGATTGACGACATCGCCCATAGTAGCGCCGACGACCTCAGCGACTTGATTTACAAGAAGTTGGCCACATCTGAAGTAGGCAACGACATCGCCCATCTGGCAGTGGCCCACGTCATGGAGAAAATGCAGCATTTTGGCAGTGGCATCGGTGACAGGCTTGCCGACGAGGGTATCGGCCATGGTGGAGGCATCGGCGACATGATCAGCCGTGGCATCGACCGTCTGTTCGGCCGTAGCGGCACCCGGTTCACCTCTCAGTTCATCAACTCGCTTGCCGACCCTGTAGAGAAACTTCTGGCCAAGAACATCAACGAGATGTTGCAGAAGAACTCGCGCGAGATTGTGGGAAATCTGATCAGCACTGAAGCCGACAACTTGCTTTCCTGTAGAGTGAGCCATTTGCTTGAAGACAAGGACGATGACCTGCTGCGTGCCAAGCAGTCGATATTCTCGATGTACGAGAAAATCATCAGGGAGCAACTGCCCAAGATACTGAGGGCCGTCGACATCAGCAAGGTGGTGGAAAGCCGCATCAACGAGATGGACATGAACGAAGTGGAGAAAATCATTTTCGAGGTGATCGACAAAGAACTGAAAGCCATCGTCTGGTTTGGTGCCTTGCTTGGGTTCATTATCGGATGGATGAATTTGCTGACACGATGACTTATAGGAAACCAAGCAAGAAAAGGCGAGCCAAGACACGGCGCCACAAGCGGTGGACATGGGCAAGGGTGCGGAACACGATTCTTACCATCTTGTTCCTGGTGCTGTTATGGCGCTTGGTGAGTCCAGGCACATTCTCCTCGGTCATTTCATGGATAGGCTTTTCGTCCGAGACCTCAACAGGTCAGTACGACGGCATCGATGTGTCCAAGCACAACGGGAAGATAGACTGGAAGAAAGTGGCCAACAACAAGCGCATCCAGTTTGTGTATATCAAAGCCACAGAAGGGAAGAGCCTTTGCGACCACCGCTATAACCGCAACATCAAGGAAGCCCGCAAGGAAGGGCTGAAAGTGGGCAGCTATCACTTTTTCACCTCACGCCGCTCGGCCAAAGAACAATTTGAGAACTTCCGCAAGCGTGTGGACAAGCGCCAGCAGGACCTGTTGCCGATGATCGACGTGGAGGAAAAGGGCAACCGCGGCTGCAACCGTGAGCAGCTGCAGGAAAGTCTGAGAGAAATGATGGAACTGATGAAAGCCGAATATGGAAAATATCCGCTGATTTACAGTGGCCACGACTTCTACAACAAGTATTTGGCCCCTGAGTTCAACAAACATTATCTGTTTCTCGCTCGCTATGGAGGAGAGAAGCCCTATATCAAGGGGGGAGGGAAATGGAACATCTGGCAATACAGCGAGACTGGCCGTATCGAGGGCATCAAAGGCAAGGTGGACCTCAATCGCTTTGCCTCAGGCACCACCCTGCGCGACATCAGCTACTGAGACCACCAAGAGGGGTAAGGCATCAAGCCTTTGCTATCGCTTACCCGTTTGCGAACGCCTGCGATAAGCGAAGACCAAATAGAAACAAATGGCCAGGGCGAGTATCACAAAAAGCATGGTCCACATCATCGAGGATGAGCCACCCGTGCCCGTTCCCAGATTGTTGACCAGCGACGCCGACTGCTCCAGTGTGTCGGGCACTGCATTCAGCGAGTCTGTGGCGCCATTGATAGAGTCGGCTGCACCATTCACCGTATCACTGACTTCTGTCTGAATTGTATCAATTCTGGTGCGGTGCGGTTCCGTGAGTGGGCCGAAGATTCTGCGAGGCCTACTGCCATCAGGTAAAATGATATCAAGAATTTGTAACATAATGGCGATATATGAAGTGTTTGTGGGCAAATTTAGATAAAATAATCTGCAAAACAAGTGTTTTTCCCATAAATCTGCACTATTATTTTGTTTTTCTCTCACCCTGTGCTATCTTTGGCCTTCGGTCGAAGATAGGAGGCACCTCAGCAATGCTAAACAAAAACTTTGTGTTTTGTTTTGCATTGCGCTCGGCTTTCACTATCTTTGATTCTTAATCGAAGATAGGAGGCGCCTCGGCAAAGCAAAACAAAAACTTCGTGTTTTGTTTTGCATTGCGCTCGGCTTTCACTATCTTTGCAACAATAATGACGCCCTATAAAAATGAATGATATGCAATATGAAATAACCGCCCCAAGCCGACTCAACTGCACGATCAATCTGCCCTCATCGAAGAGTATCAGCAACCGTGCATTGGTGATTCACGCTTTGTCGGGCGGCGACAAACTACCCGACAATCTCTCCGACTGCGACGACACCGAGGTAATAGTTCGTGCCCTACGCGACATGCCCTACACCATCGACATCAAAGCCGCCGGTACCGCCATGCGATTTCTCACCGCCTACTTGGCCGTCACCGACAGCGGTGAGCATGTGATCACTGGCACGGAGCGCATGAAACACCGGCCGATAGGCACTTTGGTGGATGCCCTCCGCCGTCTTGGCGCCGACATCGAATACACGTCGGAAGAAGGTTTTCCTCCCTTGCTTATCCGTGGCCATCAACTTGATGGCGGTTGGATAGAAGTGCCCAGCAACATCAGTTCGCAATACATCTCGGCATTACTCATCGCAGCCCCTGCCATGCGCAATGGCATGCAGTTGCAGTTGTCGGGCGACGTGATTTCAAAGCCTTATATCGAACTCACACTCTGCACCATGCGAGACTTTGGTGCCGAAGTGGAATGGACGGGTCCAAACTCCATTGAGGTGAAGCCCCTTCCCTACCACACCACGCCCTATTTCATCGAGAACGACTGGAGTGCCGCCTCGTATTGGTATGAGATGCTGTTACTGGCCGACAACGAGTCGGAGGTGCGCCTCACCGGTCTGACCGACGGCTCACGACAAGGCGACTCGATGGTGCGCTATCTCTTCAGTGTACTTGGTGTGAGGACCACCTTTGACAGTACCGAGAAAGGCGTGCCCACCACCGTCACCCTCCGTCGCCACCACATCACTCTGCCACGACTGGAATACAGCTTCATCAGTCAGCCCGATCTGGCCCAGACCTTTGTCCTGACTTGTGTGCTGAAAGGCATCCCCTTCCACTTTGAAGGCCTCAGCACACTCCGCATCAAGGAGACCGACCGCATAGAAGCCCTCAAGAACGAGTTGCTGAAGATAGGATTCGTGGTGCGCAGCAACGCTGCCAACGACCTCATCTGGACAGGCGAGCGCTGCCGACCCGACGTGCACCCGGTGATTCACACCTACGAAGACCATCGCATGGCCATGGCTTTCGCACCCGCCGCCCACCTGTTTCCCGGTTTGCGTATCGACAATCCCTCGGTGGTCACGAAGTCGTATCCCCGCTATTGGGATGACCTTCGCCTCGCCGGCTACTTGGTTGAGGAAAGATGAGCATCGTCTGGATAAGTATTGCAGCCCTGCTTGTACTAGGCCTTGTGGCGGCTCTGGTGAGCAAGTTGACCACGAAGGGTGAGGAGCCTCCCATCATCGTGGGCGCGAGTTGTGACACCTGCGACGGCACCAACAACAAATGCGAGCAAGAGTGCATGATGGAAGCCTCGGTACGCCCCATCGAGTATTTCGACGACGAGGAGCTCGACACCTTCGCCGGCCGGCCTTCCGACAGCTATAGTGAGGCTGAGACAGAGCAGTTTAGCGACGTGCTCTACACCATGCGCCCCGACGAGGTGGCCCCCTGGACACGCAGCCTCACACTCCGCGGCATCCAACTGCCCGACCAGTTGAAAGACGAGGTGCTCATGCTCATCAGCGACAACAGGTAGCAAAAACGCCTCTCACCGACAGAAAACCGCCCTCCCGAAGGCAATAAAATGCCTATCTTCGGGTTAAATTGTAGTATGAGACATTATTGGACGAAAGTCATCGCTCCCCTGACGCTTGCAGCCACGCTGCTGGCCATATTGTCGTGCTCTTCACAGAAGAACACGGCCAAGAGCCGTTTCTGGCAATCGTTCACCGCCAAATACAACACCTACTATAATGGCACACTGGCCTATATCGATGGTTCGTTGGAGAAAGAGAATGGCAATAAGGACAACTATACCGAGATGATCCCCCTCTATCCTGTGGCCAACAAGCAGAGCCGCGAGATAGGCAAAGGCAACTACGAAAAGGCTATCGAGAAATGCCAGAAGGCCATCAAACTGCACAGCATCAACAAGCGCCCGGAGTGGACCAAGAACCGTCGCAAGACTGCCCGCGACATTGAGTGGCTCAACCGCCGCGAGTACAACCCAATGCTCTGGAAAGCCTGGTTGCTGATGGGCCGCTCACAATTCCATAAGGGGGCCTTCGACGAAGCCGCCGCCACCTTCTCGTATATGAGCCGCCTTTACCAGACCCAGCCGGCCATCTACGGCAAGGCCCGCGCCTGGCTGGCCAAATGCTATATTGAGCAAGATTGGCTCTACGATGCCGAGGACGTGATACGCAACATGAGCCGCGACTCCATCGACTGGCATGCCCAGAAAGAGTGGGACTACACCTATGCCGACTACTACATCCACATGGGCGACTACGAGCGTGCCATCCCCTACCTGCGCAGGGTCATCAAGCACGAGATGCGTCGCAAACAGCGTGCCCGCGAGTGGTTCCTGCTCGGACAACTGGAGGCCGAACTGGGCCATCGCGATGCTGCATACAAGGCTTTCCGCAAGGTGTGCCGCCAGAACCCGCCCTATGAGCTCGACTTCAATGCGCGCATCGCCATGACCGAGGTGATGGCTGCCGGCAAAACCAAGCAGACCATCAGCCGTCTGAAGCGCATGGCCGCCAACGACAACAACAAGGACTATCTCGACCAAGTCTACTATGCCATGGGCAATGTCTATCTGCTCGACAAAGACACGACCAACGCCATAGCCGCATACGAGAAAGGCAACGAGAAGGGCACCCGCAGCGGTGTGGAGAAAGGCGTGCTGCTCCTGAAACTCGGCGACCTGTATTGGGAGAAAGAGAAATATGGCGATGCCCAGCGCTGCTATGGTGCCGCCATTGGAATGCTTGACAAGGAGCGAAAAGACTACGAGGAACTCTCGCGCCGCTCGAAGATTCTCGACGAGTTGGCACCCCACACCGAGTCGATACACCTGCAAGACTCCCTGCTCGCCCTCTCCGAGATGTCCGAGAAAGAGCGCAACGAGGCCATCGACCGCGTGATAGAGGCCCTGAAGAAAAAAGAGCGAGAGGAGCGCCGCAAGCAAGAGGAGGCCAATGCCCAGCAAGTGCAACAGCGCAATGGCGCCGTAGGCAACCGCAACCAGACCGCCCCCACCACCCCCCAGACCAACGAGCAAAAGGGCGAATGGTATTTCTACAACCAGTTGGCCGTATCGCAGGGAAAAGCCACATTCCAGAAACAATGGGGCAAACGTGAGAATGCCGACAACTGGCGGCGCGTGAACAAGACGGTGGTGAGCGACCTCACCTTCGACGGCAGCGGCGATGCCTTACAAGACTCCCTTGCCGCTGCCCAGCAAGCAATTGAGGACTCCCTGGCCGCGGCAGCGCCCGACAGTGCCCAGAACGACCCCCACAAGCGAGAATACTATCTGGCACAAATACCTTTCACCGAAGAGCAGAAAGCAGAGTGCCATGCCGCCATTTCCGACGGACTGTTCAACTCGGGCATCATCTTCAAAGACAAATTCGACAACCTGCGCCTGAGCGAAAAGCAGTTCAACAGGCTCACCCTCTCCTACCCCGACTTCGAGAAGATGGACGAGGTGTACTACCACCTGTTCCTGCTCTACTCACGCAAAGGCGAGACGACTATCGCCGATGGCTACGTGAACAAGCTACGGGAGCGTTATCCCAACAGTCAGTGGACCACCATCCTCACCGACCCCTATTATGTGGAGAACTCCAAATGGGGCGAGCATATCGAAGACTCGCTCTATGCCGCTACCTACGAAGCCTTCAAGGCCGACCGTTACCAAGAGGTGTTCGGCAACGCCCATATCTCGGAGACCCGATTCCCTCTGGGTGCCAACCGCGACAAGTTCGTCTTCATCCGTGGACTGAGCCGCCTGAACAACAGCGACTCCGACGGCTGTCTCGAGGACATGAACTATGTGGTGAAAAACTATCCCAGTAGCCGTATCAGCGAGATGGCCGGCATGATAGTGAATGGAGTGAAAGCAGGCCGTAAGTTGCATGGTGGCAAATTCGACCTGGGCGATGTGTGGAGCCGCCGTGCCGCCGTGCTCAACGACAGCGACTCCATCGCTGCCCGCCGATTCGTGGCCGACCGCAACAAAGATTTCCTCTTTATCATCGCATACTCGCCCGACTCGCTCAATGAGAATCAGTTGCTCTTCGAGATGGCGCGCTTCAACTTCACCACGTTCATGGTGCGCAACTTCGATATCGAAATCGAAGATGCCGACGGCATCCATTTGATGAAACTCTCTGGTTTCCGCAATTTCGACGAGGCGCACCAATATGCCAGCGAGGTGCAAAGTCAGGCCAACATCGTGAGGCTGACACGGAAAGCACGCATCATCCTCATCAGCACCGACAACGTGGAACTCCTGGGCAAGCAATTCAGCTATGATGACTATGAGGAGTTCTACGCCAAGCATTTCGCCCCATTGAAGGTGCGCACCGAATACCTGCTCTCCGAACCCACCGAGATAGGATACGAGAAAGAGGTAGACATGAAAGACGCCCTTCCGAAGCGCGATGCGGAAGGAGGTACTGACGACGACGGAATGAGCATCGACGACAACGTTGGTGGTGGCAATGCCGTGGACGAGGGATTCGACCTGCCCGAAGAAACACCCGACACACCTGCCAACGATGACAACGGATTCGACCTGCCCGATACGCCTGCGCCCACCAATCCCACACAAGGCAGTCAGCCACCTGCCCAAAATGCGGTAGACGTGCCCACAGAGAACGACAATGTGGTGATTCCAACTAACGATGACAATGTGGAGATTCCGTCGACCGACGACAATGTGGTGGTTCCAACTGACGACGACAATGTGACACCTCCCACCGACGACGTGGTGATTCCCTCTGTGGAAGACAACCAAAACACGATACCCGATGACGATTCATACGACCTTAACGACGACAACGTCGTTGTGCCGCCGGCAGGTTCGGTTGTTCCCACAGTTCCCCAAGGCAATGACATCGAAATTGAAGAAAACGACAACAACAATGGCGGGAATGTCCAAGAAGACGAATACATCCTTGAGGTGAAACGCCAAGACAACAAGGGCCAGGCCAACAAGCCGTCGACCAGTCGTGACATCAAGCCAAAGGCCGACAAGAAGGCCAACGCCTCGGGTAATTCACCCATACAAGAAGAGGTAGCCCTACCCACGCCCAGTTCGCAAACCCAGCCCAAGCAAAGGCAGGAGGATAAGACGAAGAGCAGGCCCCAGCAGGTAAGTCCAAAAGCGAAGCCACAACAAGATACTCCAAAGGCGAAACCCCAGCAGAATACCCCTGTGGTGAAACAGCAGCAGGATACCGACGACAACATCGTCTTCGACGATGAATACGACCTTGACGACGACACGCCTCCCGTGCCATCGTCCCCGAAAAAGAAGAAAGAGAAAGAACTCGACGACCTCGACTTGGAAGACGAGTACTATGAACTTGACGGTTTTTAAACACGAACAGATGAGCAATGGACAATTACTTTGGGTAGACGACGAGATTGAACTGCTGAAAGCCCATATTCTTTTCCTCCGCAACAAAGGCTATGAAGTGACGACGGTGAGCAACGGCACCGACGCCATCGACCAATGCCGCCAGCAGACTTTCGACCTGGTGCTTCTCGATGAGATGATGCCTGGTCTATCGGGATTGGAGACCTTGCAGAAAATCAAGGAAATCTCTCCTATCACCCCTATCGTGATGGTGACCAAGAGCGAGGAAGAGAACATCATGGACCAGGCCATCGGTTCGAAAATCGCCGACTACCTGATCAAGCCCGTCAACCCCAGCCAGATTCTCCTCACGCTGAAGAAGAACATCCACCGAAAGGAAATCGTCACCGAAGTGACCCAGAGCGGATATCAGCAGAACTTCCTCGACATCTCGACAAAGATTTCCGACTGCAAGACCTCTGCCGACTGGATAGACATCTACAAGCGTCTGGTGCACTGGGAACTGGAACTGAGCGACACGGAAAGTAACATGACCGAGATGCTCCACACCCAGAAAGAAGATGCCAACAATGGTTTTGCGAAATTCATCAAAAAGCATTATCTCGACTGGGTGCAACCCCAAGGCTCCGGTAAGCCCGCACGCCAGTCATCTGCCCCGGCCGACGACCGTCCGATGATGAGCAACGACATCTTCAAACGCAAGATTTTCCCCTTGCTCGACCAAGGCGAGAAAGTGTTCATGATTGTGATCGACAACTTCCGCTTCGACCAATGGCGTGTGCTGTCGCAGGAGATTGGCGATATGTTCGACATCGACGAGGATATGTACTACAGCATCCTCCCCACCGCCACCCAATATGCACGCAATGCCATCTTCAGCGGTCTGATGCCCATACAAATAGCCACCATGTTTCCAGAACTGTGGGTAGACGAGGACGAGGAGGAAGGCAAGAACCTCAATGAGGGACCACTCATCCAGACCCAGCTAGAGCGCTATCGCCGGCACAACACATTCTCCTACCATAAGGTAAACGACTCCCCTGCGGCCGAGGCCTTCATGCAGCAACTCAACAACCTGAAGAAAAACGACCTCAACGTGGTGGTGTTCAACTTCATCGATATGCTCTCGCATGCACGCACAGAGTCGAAAATGGTGCGCGAACTGGCCAACAACGAGTCTGCCTACCGCAGCATCACACGGAGTTGGTTCCGCCACTCGGTGATGGCCGACCTTTTCCGGCAACTCGCCCAAACCGACTACAAAATTGTGCTCACCACCGACCATGGCAGTATCCGTGCCTCGAAGCCCATCAAGATTATCGGCGACCGCAACACCAATACCAACCTGCGCTACAAACTGGGGAAGAACCTGAGCTACAACCCTAAAGAAGTGTTCCTCATCAAGAATCCCCAACAGGCACAACTGCCGGCCCCCAACCTGAGCACCACCTATGTGTTTGCCACCGGAGCCGACTTCTTCGCCTACCCCAACAACTACAACTATTACGTGTCATACTACAAAGACACCTTCCAACACGGAGGTATATCGCTCGAGGAGATGCTTATCCCCGTGGTGACCCTTACCCAACGCAAACGATAACACACTATGACCATCCAGATTGACCAATTGGAGCAAATCGGCAAGGCCGCGAAAGAATTCGTGGCTGCCATGGGCGAACATACCATCTTTGCCATGTATGGGAAGATGGGAGCAGGAAAGACTACCTTTATCAAAGCCATCTGCGAGGAACTGGGCGTAGACGATGTCATCACGTCGCCCACCTTCGCCATCGTCAACGAATACCGCTCATCGTCCACAGGCGAACTTATCTATCATTTCGACTTCTACCGCATCAAGAAAATCGAGGAAGTCTACGACATGGGATATGAGGACTATTTCTACAGTGGTGCCCTTTGTTTCATCGAATGGCCCGAACTGATAGAAGACCTCCTGCCCGAGGATGCCGTCCGCGTGCACATCGAAGAGACCGAAGATGGCAAGCGCACCGTGGAATTCGCTTCATGACAGACACAGAATAGATTCATTATCACAATTGCACCTATGAAAAGACTCATCGTTTACATATCGGCTTTGCTTATCACATTCGTAGCAGAGGCCAAACCCGTGACTTCGCGCATTCCCATCGCCAATGCCCAGTCGAAATCCAAAATCGAGAATACCGCCAAACGAGTCCCAGGTGTCTCGAAAGTCACCTATGACCTCAAAACCAAGATTCTTTTTGTGACATACGACAATAAGAAAACCAACACACCGAAAATCAGGGCAGCATTACAAAAATCAGGTTATCAGATAGGGAGAGGCACGAAGCCAGACCTGACCATCCCTGAAAGACAGGGGAAATGACAGCCCCGTCGAGAAACAACCTTGCTCAAGAAGAACTTGACAACCCAAAACAATATAAAAGAGGCCGACTTCCGAATGGAAGCCGGCCTCTTGCTTGAAATATTTATTGCATTAGTTCATATAGCTCATCACCTTCTCGAAGTAGCGCTGAGTGCTTCTCACCTTATAATGAGCACCACCCTGCCACATGCGGATAGCACGCTCCACATTGTTCGAAGGATTGTAATACGACTGGATGATAATGAACATCTCCTTCGATTTCTGCAGATTGAAACGATCGTTGAGCGAATAGCGCTTCGTGCTGTTACGACGCTTGAGGATGTTGTTCACCTCGCTCACACATACTGGAGCCATCTGAAGCGGACCACAGTAGATGCCATTGCGCGCCTTCACATTTCCCTTGCTCTCCACCATCATAATGGCATCAATCACAGGATCCCAATCGAAATTGGAAGTCTGGGCTGAAGAATTTGTAGTAAAAAATAAACATGCAATTACGAATACATACTTCAATGCTGTCTTCATACTAAATCAATTTTTATGGAGCCAAATGATATCCCTTAAACATTATTCATGATGAACCGGCCAAGAAAGAAATGCCGGAAGGCTCCTCGTTATTACTTTAGGTGCCTATCAAAACCAGACAGGTAACACCTACTTACTTAACTCGATGCAAAATTAGGAAAAAAATCTCATAAATCCATCATTTTAAGCGAGATATGGAACAATTTTAAGATTTTGTAAGGATTAACAAGAAGAAACTGAGTAAAATTTACATTTTTTTGCGGAATTCCGTGTGCGCACACAACTGAAAATAAGAGCGGATGAGCAGCGGTGGAACCGCTGCAAACGGAGAAAATAATGGAATGGGCAGGATGGGCATCATGGGCACGATGGGCATATTGGGCACGATGGGCATATTGGGCACGATGGGCTGGATGGGCTGGATGGGCATATACAAAAAATTGAGGGCTCCCGGAAGCGAACTTCCAGGAGCCCTTTCTTAAAGAAGGCGGTGACCTACTCTCCCGCATTGCATTGCAGTACCATCGGCGCGGGCAGGCT
>ONGG01000036.1 GCA_900317305.1 uncultured Prevotellaceae bacterium
CCGTTCCGTAGAAATTGATTCTTTCGGATTCTCACCCCCAGAAGAGGTCTACGGCTCGCGATAGTGTTCGTTTATCCACTCATTGGCTATTGATTTATACGATTTGACATGTATGGACACAGTTATCCCCGTACGTTAGCCATTGCTTGCTTGATAATAGCGGGTTGGCAGCGACAGAGCTGTTCATATCTGAAGATGTTATAGACAAGACAGGTCAGGGCTGTGTAGTTTGTCACGACATGCCCACACGGTCTTCTCGTCAGGAATCTCAGCCACAGTGTGAATGCCAAGGAATTGGCGGAAACTGGTGCGGTCGATTATCTGGTACTGAATCTGGTGGTCGCCTAAGCCATAATAACGTTGAAGGAATATGACTTTGAACATGATAACTACATCTATCGGCTTGCGGCCTGCAGGAGTCTTGCACTCCTTTGTCAGCAACACGTCTTCAAGAACTGGGCGGAACATCTCGAAGTCCACCAGTGAGGAAAGTCGCTCCAGGGGATTGCCCATCTGGGAGAGAGCCTCTATTGTGAACTCCTCCTCAAACAGGTTCTCACCCATCGGTCTGCGGTATATTGTCGGTTTATCCATCTTTTCGTCTGATTTATACCACAAAGGTACGACTTTTTCTTGAATTTTCAAAGTAACTTATTGATTATTAACACTTTAATTTATAGAACATCTCTTAAAACTTCAGCATCGTTCGCTAGCTTACTAAATAGTCGTCATACCGCTCCAGCATCCTATTCACCGCCTCTACCAAGTCTTCCAGATGATAGTAGCGCATACTGTCGTGCAGACAGTGGTCCTGCACCAGATAACGCGACCTATCCATCACCGTCGGCGATGCCGCCCTGCTCCCGTGCTTCTTCTCAGTCTCTGCCATCACCTCAACTTCGCTTCATCATAATCCAATTCTCGCCCTTCCACTTTCGGCACCATATTTTGGAAAAATCGGGTCCATAGCTTGTTGGCCGATGCAATATCATCGTCGTTCAGCTCGCTTACCTCTGCTATTCTGTTTCCCATCGTACTCACCGATGCCATCCGCAGTCCCACGGCCTCATCGCTTTCTGTATCCTGCAACACCCACCAGCGGTCATGGAAAGGAGCATTTCTTTGGTCTTGCCTATAGCAGCATGACTTCACTTCGATACGGCCAGGTAATTCTGACGACCATCGGTTCCATCCATTCTGAAAGACATCATCTAGCGACTCGTTCTTATGTGCATCCATATCCTTACAGGTCAGTATCGAGCAGTTCAACCCATTGTTCACATCCATCAGCATCTTCACAATATAAAGGTCTTCTGCATGGAAATATGGGTCTATGATATGCAGCACAACATACGGATGTTCCTTGTACCAGTCCAAGATTCTCTCTACCCACTTGGCTTCCTCTCCGATATGCACAAAGTCGCCGTTCTCATCCCTGTGCTCGTTCATAATGCGGTCCACACGCTCCAGTTTCTCCTTCGTGCCACTGGCAATGGCAAGCACGATTTTCAGATTGTCGATGATGGCCTGATGCATCTCCCTCAGCAATGTGAGGTACTTTTTGTTGGCTTGATTCTTCTTGTGCAGATTTTCCATGAAGTACAACACTGCATCCTGTGTGTCGGTGATAGGATGATCGTACACCTGCTTCAGCACACTCTGCGTTGTGTCAAAATCCCTTGCTATCGTTTTGTTCTTCACCAGATACTCCATCTGTTTTTCGAAAAACCTCACCTGCTCGTCATTGTTCAGGCGCGACACCTGTACCAAGTCGTTCTTTGCCGCCTCAATCTTCCGATTCGACTGCATACGCAGCCTCAGTCGTTTCTTGTATTGCACGCGAGCAGGGTCATCGTCCACCATCTCCAACATTGTGTCTGCCAGCTGTTCATCGTGGTCTCTCACCAGATCCAACATCCGCTGATAGTCGCTGTATGACCCATTGCCGTCGCTCTTGAGAGAGTCCATCACCTTCTTGCCTATCTCCTTTACCTTCGACTTCGCTGCCACAAACGAGTCTTGCATACACAGCGTAAAGCGGTTGAACTTGTCAAACGTATAGTCGATACCCTCCGTCTTTTGCACGGCCAAATCAATAAACTCACTTTTCTGTGTTGTATTTGGCATATAGCAGGCCACATGAGCATACAGGAAGGCCTGATCGGCACGGTTTCCGACAGCTTCTATCTCATGTTTCAGCTGTTCGGCATCCAGTTTACCACCCGGTTTCGACCCTCCTATCATCGCCATGCATGCTATTTTGTATCCATCGTGCTGAATACCTCCAACCATCGGCAGTTGCTCGTTCACCACGTCTGCCATCTCGCTCCACAGCGCACGCTGCATCTCTCGTGTCAGTTTATTGCCCAAATTTTGCTTGATGGCCTTGGTCATCGTGTTGGTCAAGGTAAAGATAAAGCCGTCATCTTTCGTGTGACGCATCAAATTCAGCAACTTGTCGTAGTCGCTTTTTTCCAGTGCTACCTGCACCTCTATCTCGCTGCTGCCAGTATACTCTGGATAGGGGTATTTCGTCTGGATATATCGCGCAGCGTGTTCTATGCACGCATTCCAAAGACAATCGTCATAGTTCTTCAGTTGGTCATAGAAAATGGCCTCTTCGTTAAGGAACATCGCAGGGGCGATATGATACAGCAACCGTTTCTTATCCCAATCCGAGAAGTCCTTCTCCGAAGCCTTGGACACAAAGCGGTTCATGATATTTTCGAATCGCGCAATGTCTTTCACTCCGTAAAACTCCAGCGCCACCCGCGACCAGAGGATTATACTGTCTACCTCGTTGCCGTCGTAGTCCATCAGTTTCTTGAACTCTTCAATGTCATCATCCCTGCACAGTCCCGAGCGTATCAGGATGCCAAGCGAGTGAACATAGAGGCCAAAGCTCATGTTATACGCCGTCAGGCACGACACCGACGAGAGCCATTGATTCTTTCTCACGTCAGCTGCCTTGGCAGCATATTCATTGGCCTCGCTCTTCATCGAGATTTTCGACAGAACCTTTGCTATCTGGTAACCCGTGTCCACCTTCACCGAAGGCACGCTGATCTGGTTCCAAGCCCACTCCAGGTCGGTCTTCACCATCGCCTTAAACCCATCCATGTTATCCGCGTCTGCCGTGTCCTCTACCAGGTCTGTTCCAGCATAGTATTTGCTCAGCCATACATACAGCATCGAAAATAAGTAGCACATCACGTCGGCCTGCTCCACCTGCTTCAGCATCGGATAGTGTTTATACATTTTCTTCAGTAGGATCTTGTCGCCGTCCTTTACCTCTGTCACTTTGTTGACCAGTTCAAGCACAGGCTTATACCTGTCGGTCGTATCGTAGGATATTTGGCTGAACAGTCGGACGAAGTAGTTCCAGTCCAGACGCTTCACGTCCTTCTGCCACACATACTCCAGCGCAGCCCGCAGGTAGGCCCGCGATTGCCGCTCGACCGTGTTCATCTTTGCTATCACATCCTTCACGAAGTCCTCCTCGGTACACACTAAGGCGGCAATAGGTCCTTCCACCACTTTCAAGTGGTAGGCCGTGTTCCCTAGTACTTCGAAAATGTCTTTGAGGATGTCTTCCTTGAGTTCTCTACCACTCATAACCCAATCCTCAATCTTGTCGCCCAAATTCTCGTAGTTGCGTAGCAATAATGCCTTGCAATGGGCTTGCAGGGCTTTGTCCCTCAAGTCATCAATCTCCAGATACAGGTTCTCCATGCGGTTTTTGGCATCGACCTCGTCTATCTTCACCAGTGCCGCCACCACCTGTATCTGCAGCTTCACATACTCCACCGTCGGGAATTTGATGGTTGCCACCACAGCATCAATTAGGCTCACCACCTTCCGCACTTGCTCCTCGTTCATCTTGGGAAGCGGTTTGCAATACATCTTCAGCAACGTCACCTTCGGCATCATCGTCAGCGAGGTGTCTATCACTAGCCGCACAGCATACTCCACGGCTTCGCCGATGTCGTTGAGATCCTTATGGTCGGGAATCCAGAAGCGCAGGAAGTAGAGCTGGCTACTGGCGGGCAGATCCTTCATCTTGGTCACCACCTGTGCCGCCGTGCTCTCTTTCATGATGGTTCGCATCACCGAAGCCATCTTCCTCAAACCGTCATCTTCAATCTTCGAGTTGGCGATGTCGGCTCTCTGAGTCATATTGTCGTCAGCCTTTCCCTCGTTGTTGAACGAGATACTGATGGCGGTGTAGAGGCGGTCTATCTGCTGTCTATCTTTTGTCACCTTGGCCACACGGTCGATGATTTCTAGTGCCTTTTCCATCTTCACTGGCAACATCAGCTTGGCCAGTTCCAAAGCCTTGTCGGGGATGTATTCAAAGTTGATAGTGGCCGTCAGTACATCAATCTGCTGGTCTATCTCCTCGCGCATCGATTCGCTCAAGTGCTGACTAGACTGGGCTATGATGAGCAGGCATTTCAGCCGCTCTTCCATTAGGAATACGCTCTGCGTCAGCCCGTAGGCCTTTTCGTCATCGCCAATAGCAATCAGAGCCTCTATCTCGGTGTCGCTTAACTCGTTCTTCTCCAGTTCGCGGCTCACGCTACGGTTGATAGCAAAGCGGAAGTAGGCTGCTGCCTGCGTCTCAAAGTCGGTACATGCATTGTAACCGTATTCACACTGGGCATTCAGTGCTGCCTGACTCTGCTGCGCCACCAGATAGTGCTGCACATTCTCACTGGTTAGGTAGTCCACCAGCTGCTTGTTGTCCTTCACGTGCTTATAAAGAGCAGGAAGATAGACAAACTGTTCGCCCATGTCCGTGCTCTTTTCTATCACGTCTATCAGCAACAGCTCTATGTCGTTCTTCAGTCCTCTCATCCTCTCACGAAGATACTTCCTGAAATCGTCACTCCTCAGCTCAATCGTACCCTCGTCGGTCTCACCCACATAGTCGCCGCACAACGCCAGCAGGCCATTTACGTCCTCATCGCTCAGGCTAAGCGTCTTCCTGACCATCTGGCGGTTCATAGGTATCTCGCAGAATGCCAGCAGAGCCATCAGTTGCTGCACATTCCCCTCCTGCGCCTCTATCCACTCATAGTCTTCGGCATAGAAGTCGTCCACACCATACTGGTAGAAGTCGCGTATCTTCTGCACGCCGTATTTCTGCAATTTCTCCGTCAGGATAGTCAAAAGCCTGGCATTGCCCTTCTTGCTGAGATTATAGAAGATGGATATGTCCTCCGCCTCCATGTAGGGGTCAATACCCCGTAGGTAGCCATCTACATCGTTCTCTTGAAATTTAAACAACTCGTTGGTCTGCTTGAGTATAGTCCCCTCCGGCAGCATTTGTTTCAGGTTCTGGGCATCGCCGGAAAAGATGAAGCGGGCATTCGACACGCTAAACAGCGGTGCTAGAACGTTCTTGATGCCGTCCACGAACACAACAGGCAGGTTGTCGAAGCCGTCGAACACGAAGTAAAAATAGCGGTTCTTGCCTCGTGTCATCTTGTTCAGCCGGTATACCCATGTTGTCAGATTCTTCTCGTTATCGCCATCCTCAACGTTAGCGTTAGCCTGCTCCAGCTGGCTTTGCAGGCTGCTTACTATGGCCTTCGGATTTAGTAGATAGCGACTCCAGCCGTTGTTGAAGTACGAGGCACAGTGGCTCCCGTGCCGTTTTGCAAACAGGGCCAAGGTCGTTGTTACGCCTACTCCCTCCTCGCCCTGCACACAGAGCACCCTATTCTCTTCCAACTGCCCTTCCAAGAACTCCAGATACTGCTCGCGCGAGATGAGCCGCTCTCTGATATGCGGTTTCGTCTCGCTGCGATAGAACATATCCATTATCTTTGCGTAGTTATTCATATCTGCTGTATTAGTATTTCATATTACAAATGCAAATTTTCCTACAATAGGAAGTCATAGATACTCATCGTTGTGATTCCATCATCACTGCACTGAACAGTCATATTGTCTCCCACGACTACTCTCTTTTTGAATGAGTCACCCACTTAACACAGAAAAGTCTTCTCCCGTCTGCCCTTTTCATCAGAGTCAATATGACTTGTCCCTTGATGGCTGCAGCCACCTCGTCGGCTAAGGTCAACGATGTCACATAGTTCCAACAATTCGACTACTCTCCCCATCCTTCGAGTGTATTGATGGCGATGAGGGAATAGGTGGTCTCGGATGTGGTGGTTGCAAGCACATTGCTCGAGAGGTTGTTGACGAAGGCCCTCTCGTTCGAGTCCACACTCTGAGATTCGCGGACAGGGAAGCGCCCCATCGTGTCAAACTCGGATAAGCATAAAAAGCAAACTTATCAATAATGCGTATTATTTTCACAAGCTGTTAATATAGCCAATCGTAAATATAGAATAAATGGGGTATTATTGATTAACACAAGATTGTTCCTCTGATAACATTTTTACCTCACCACATATTTCTTGCCGTCACGGATATATAATCCGTTCCTTTGTAGCATTGTCACTTTCCTACCTTGCAAATCGTATATTTCCTGGCTGTTAGATGGGGTTTCCGCGATGGCAGAATGGATGTTGGTAATTTGGTTGAGGTCCTCGGAGGCAAAGATACATTCGTCACCATCATAGCAAGACAGCAACAAAGACGAGGAACCAATAGCTTCCCACCAGAAGGGAAAATGTGGACCATCCATGCAACCAATACCCTCTATCCAATAGTCGACTAAGCCATCAATGACTTCCTTTCCTTCCATATAAGCCCACATATCCAAACATTGACGACTCTTTCCTTCAACGTCAACTTCTCTCGTTTGCTTCACCTCCATTTGAACATGATCTTGAAATCCGTCCTTGAAAATGTCACTAGGCTGGAGGTAGAAGTCGAAGATAAGTTCCTCTGGAACATCATCCCAATAGCGTTCGTATACACGGCCATCCTCTTCACGCAGGCCACTGACAAACCTGTCATCAAGATATAATTTCTTATAAGTCACTCCACTCATGATGGTGTCACCCCTCAGCACATAGGTATGAGGGAATCCTATACCCCAGCGCCCCTTTATGTCTTGGTAATAGTCCGGTGGTATGGAATCAGACTCTGGTGGTTCTGCCGGATGAATGCTCACAACATTCCAAATCCTGCCCTCGACAACTATTGGCTCAAAGTTACTTTGAGCTACAGAAGTCAAATTCATCGCAATGGTATACAATAATAGTAAATATTTATTCATAATCAAATACTATTTAAAATATGATACTATCCGTTTACAACGGATAAATGAAAAAAATAGATTCATAAAATTTTTATGGAAAAAATCAAGGCTGCATTATTTCCAGTTCTGCACCGCTCTTGACTTCAAAATCGTTTTGAATGATTATGCTTCCTGTGCTTTTGTTGACAACTTTTCCCTTATGAATGGTTACAGGACCCTGTGTTATGGAACTATTAACGTTACTTCCAACATAGGTATTCGTGGAAAAAACAGAAAGGTTCCTATCAATATATTCGTTTTGTAAATAAACTGAATTACCAACACGGGCGATGTATGGGATATAACCTTGTTTGGTGATGCACAAATAGCAGTCTGCATTCACATCACTGAGACTTACCCCATTCGCATTGATATACATCCTATAATAACTATCGCCAAAATCAGCTGCACTGGAAATGCAAATTGTACAATCACTGATACCAGCTGAAACGCTTAGGTTTCCATTTGAAAAAGAAACCGAAACGTTGTTAAACGTTTGTGGAATTTGTGTATAAACAGACATCTCGGGGTCACCTAAAGGATTTATAGACATTATGAGCCATCGATAACTATTATAATAATTTGGTGAATAATATGGTGGAAATGATGCAGTTATAAAATCATTTTTTGCAGACATGGCTGCCTTGCCGAACTGCTTGTCATCACTAGACAAGAGATTTTCATAAAACTTTTCACTAAAAAAATGTGATGTATAGTTCCAGCCTTCACGGGAACTTCCAAAATATGCTAAAATACCACTGTTGGGGTTCCTCATGAATGATTCACTAAGACAAGTCGTATAATAATCCTCTTCACTGGGGAAATCAGTAGAAATCTTGTCAAAAGCATTTGTATAACAAGCATTGGTTGTTATAATGGAATATCCGTTGTTATCCAAACTGCATGCTTTATCCAATTTATATAATGTACTGTCTTCTAACCACCCCCATTTATTTGCCCAACCGTGGGAATACTCGTCAATAAAAGTATATCCTTTCTCAAATTCTATCTGAAAATGATCTCCTGTTGCTTGATAGTCAGTTCCATCAGGATGGTCTGAATATGTGTCAAAGAGTTCAAAAAATGAACCATCCCAATATGGCTGAACACCATTCTCATAGACATATTCCCCCTGATCTTGGCTGTCACTGATTTGAATACCATTTTTACGAACATAATTGTACGCAATATTACCGCAACTTAGCATCTTATTCGTCCACCCATCTGTTTTTGGTGAACTTTCATATTCAATGATACGGTTAACAAGGATTTCCGCTTCAGCAAGTGTGGATACAGAACACCTCGTTATGATAAATTCAGGAGCCAAATCTACGTTGTCATTTAATTCACCATACACGTTATTTCCATTTGCATCCCATGAAAAACAACAATTAATGGTATCTATACATGCATAATAAAGGTCAGCTGGAGTATCGGTAGTATCCTCGGTTCTCTGGGGAAGATAGCATATTTGGGATGGAACAATGTCTGTATCGCCAGCAAGAAGAGCATATTTCATATCATTATTCTTATAATAATTTGCCAGTACAGTCTTTATCGCCAGTTGTGGAGTTAGATTTGGATGAGCGTCATAGCAATCCTCTACGGTAATCACCTTTGATCTCACTCCTTTTATCGTCTTCCAATGGGAAAGTTTCTCAAATGAAGGCTTAAGTGCTTCGTTAGTAACAATTATGTATTTGTAAGAGATTGTGTCAGTTTCCAAAAAGGTTCTCGTCGAATGGGGATACAAAGTGTCCATTTCACTTCCATTAATGGTAAGGCCCCGAACGATGTCACGCATATTTTTGCCTGGACTCTTTGGGGATTCTTTTGAAGAAAGAGACCTCAAGCTGATATTCAGACTAATATTTTTCTTTAAATAAAGGTTTTTATTTTCTGCGTCATATCTGAAAGGACATACAACAAACGAAAGAAACTTATAGCCATCCATCATATGTTCTCCTGTAAATTGTACATTTTCATCGGGATATGATTTCTTATCATATTCTATTATTTGACGAGAACGTCTTGACTCTTGAATAATATTGGTCGGTAAGATTACGGGGTTATAATCAATGGTAACATTCGACCCAACAAGCGTCTCATTTTCTTTATAGGAGAACCCTGCATAATCATCTGCATAGTCAATCAGGATATTTACCCCGACAAAGGGTAATGCCGGGTCTAGAGTATCACCCCAAATGACTGCTTTGTTATCTTTTGAAACAATTATAAGAAAATCATCATTATTTTCAAAAGAGAAATCTTTTTCACTAAAGTTGATAGTGAAAACTCTTGTCTTTTGTGCTAGTAAACACGATGGAACAAGCAAAAACAACAATATTATAATCTTTCTCATATTCTATTTCGTAATAGTGTTTCAATCATTGTGTATGCGTTGATGATGTAAAGATTTATATGATATAAGTAGGTGAGATTCTACGTATTGAAAATAGTATTTCTTCAACATTCCTATTTGCTCACAATCATCTTCTTGGAATCCACTTCTTGCCCAGCCACCACAAGCGAGTAGAAGTACATTCCTGCTTCGATGTCCGAGCATGATACAGTGACACTTCCTATGGCAGGATTGATGGGTATATGCTTGATGAGTGTTCCCTGCAGGTTGAGTATATATATAAAGGCATTCGTTGCCGTTGATGGCAGTTTGTACTTGATGACTGTCTGTGACGAGGACGGGTTGGGCGTGTTCTGATAGAGAATGCATTCACGGAGCATATCACTGTCTTCCGACTCGCCACCGTCATGACGTTCAATCTCCTTTGCGCCCAATTCCTTACGCAGCCTGTCGACCTCTCCTGAGAGTTCCTGAACCGAGCAGATGAGCATGGGGATGAGTTCGATGTAGTTCACCGCAAGGTATCCGTCCTGTCCCTCCTCAACAAGGTCGGGGAAAAGTTCACGCAACTCCTGAGCCGAGACACCGTAGAAAGTCTTGCTTGGACTCTCATCCTCCACTGTTGCCGTGACGGTGTCGCCGGTTTCGGGAGCAGGTTTCTTGAGGTTATATGATATGACGTGCACGTCCATCATCCGCGAATGGATGTCAGCGCGCCCTTCACCGTTTCCCACATACTCTACATTCTCTTTAAGACGAATGTCGGATGGGGTATTCAGGCTGGTGATGGTTGCTGTGCCTGTAACTACGGCATCACCGTAGAAATAGCCCGCATAGCGGCCTGGTATCAGACTGCCCGACGGCTTAGAGACGCTGCCATAGACCGCTGCGCCGTTAGTCGTGCCCAGCAAAGCACCTACCACGCCGTAGTTGTAGCCCGACGTGCAGTTGCCTGCGACGCCCACCACACCGTAGGCCCGGCCACTCGTAGTGGTGGAGGCAACGCTGCCGCCTGCTATGCCAAAGTTAAGTTTTCCCGCTTCTATCTGAGCATTGGAGAGGATACCTATGTTGTTGATTCCGGCAGAGGGGAGAAGACTTGGGAACGAAGTGGTCGCGCCGACAGTGAAGCGACTCGTGGCATATGCGGTGTCCCGATCCAAGGTCATGCTTCCGTCATTGTACACTTTAAGTTGGGCAGAGGTTCCGAGACTGAAAAAAATCAGTATAAATAACAATAGGCTTCTCATAGTTTAAAGAATTAGTTGATTAAAATTTGTTTCTTTCAATATTACATTCTGTTTGCAAATATAGGTTTTGTCTTATGTTTCATCCAAGAAAAATCAAACGCATTTCTACGCATTTTTAATATGTCTAAATAATGCGTTAAAAAGCGTATCATTTTAATATGTGTTAAGCAAATTATTGATGATTTGGGAACTATATACATGTTTTCCCTGATACAGACATCTAGCATTCTATAGCATTTGTCTAGATATTCTTAATTAGAAAATGTTAGTTTTATTGGAGAGTCTCTTACTTTCATTAGAGTCCCGATAAAATCAGGACGAGTATAATATTAATCTAACTATCCCGGAATAATGGGACCAAATTGCTCTTTGATATCATTGGAATAAGTCTTATCAAACAGTTCTCTGAGCGGTGTTTTGTCCGTTAGTGATATACTAAGGATTTGCAAGGCCTCATAGGTCGAGCGTTTCAACTGCATGTCATGCTGGACAATTGACACTAGGCAGTAAGCAGTGATAGCTGCACTGATTTGTATTCTGACAGCGCTCTCCAAAGGGCCTTTTTCATAATCAAGCCGACCTTTTGGCCTTGGATTCTAAGCTCCCATGAGCCAATCCTTTGTTACGATGGTTATTGGTATCTGTTTCTTTGCGTTATCCATGTCGGGTAGATTAACAGCTGCATGGGGTAATGATTCCCCTTTGCCATATTGTTTCGAAAGCGTCGTAATAAGTTATTGCCAGTCACGCACGATTCGTGAGACTACCTTTACGGAACAAAAGGTTCATTAGCTTCATAGACAATCATTTATACGTTTTTTGTCACTTTTTGAACGCGAACGGCAAAAAAACATCTAAATAAGTATTAAACTTCATTTTGCAAAGATTCGTATTACACCTAAATCGAATTGATGATTGAATAGAAATCCTGGCTGGTACCTTTCAACTTGGTAATCTTCGTGTAAAGCCTCGACTTAATGCTGGTTATTGCCTGTGGCGACTTGACCATGAGTTTTGCCACAACTGCGTTCGAAAGTTTGAGTTTCGACAACCAACACACCTTTTTCTCATCGTAGCTTAACTCCATTTCTTCGGGGAAATGGTTGCTGAAATTTGGAAACAACTCATAAATACTACTCTCCAGCATCATCCAGTCTTCAGCCTTTGGCATCGCGCCCTCTTCCAGTATTTTCAAGAAATGCCCCCTCACCTCTGCTATTTTTTTGAGAAAGGGCACCTCTTCCCTATACCCGTACTTGAGGGTGGTATTATCTTTGTTAAGGAGATCGATTTCCTTTTGTTTCGTGATTATCATCTCTTTTCGTTCGTCAAGTTCAAGTTCTAAAGCCAAGCTACGGGCTATACCCTCTGCCTGCCTTTTTCTATAGTAGATATAGCCCAATAGCAATAATGCAAGCAGTGATACACATGCCGAAATGAGCACCCACGTCCACAACGATTTCGCTTGGTTTTCTTCTCGCAGCCGCGTGTTCTCCTGTTCCTTCATCGAGTAGTCATAGGCAGCGGCGGCCTTTGTCAAGGCTTCCGAAGACGTGATGCGGTTGATGGAGTCGATATACAGTACATAGTTCTCAAAATCACACGTTTCAAGTCTATTCGTGTGCGGTTGCGATAGGCGACCTTTTTACCATAAATATTGCCCACGTCCAGCACCTTTCCGATATAGTATAATGCAGAATCGAGTTTCCCTTGATGGTAATAAATCCTTGAAGCGTTGGTGTAGATGGCACTTTCCACGCTTTTATGCACATTGGTCAACAAGGGTCTGAGGTAAACCATGGCAGAGTCGTAGCGCTCCATCTCAATGTTGTTGTCGGCCAAGGAACAGAGGATGTTCCTCACCATCATCGTGTCGCGTTTCTCCTCCGCCAGTCGTAATGCCTTATGCAAGTAGGTGTCACAAGTGGCTATGTCGCCCACCATTTGGTAAGAGCCACCGATGTCGCGGATGTTCCAAATCGACCCCACGGTATCCTTCGAGGCCATGCTGTAGTGAAATGCGTCCTCAAAATGTTTTCTCGACTCCTCATACAACATCTGCTTGGAATATAACTGCCCTAACTGACTACAAATTTTCCCATTCAAGAAATTGGTAGAGTCGAGTGCTATCAAATCATGAGCCTGATGGAAGTATTTCAATGCTGCCGGTATATCGTGCTGCTTGACGGAATACCGGCCGGCATAATATAGTGCAACCGGTAAAAGTAGATTATTACCCTTTTTCTGATAGTATTTCACAATGTCCAGAATCTCATCCTCATCATCACTTGTCTGCTTAAGCCTGTCATACGCTTTGATGTACATCAGTTTGTAGGCCATCTTTGTAGCCTCGTCCTGCCTTAGCATCGAATCGCCTACCTGTTCAAGCAACCTCACCGCGCTGTCGTTGTACTGCATGGCGTTGGCCAGGCTGTCTGCTGTAGCAAGAATACCCTCAAAACCTTGATTTTTCTTGGTGGTACAACTACATAAGAGAAATGCCAGTACTGCCATGAAGAGGAACGGGAACTGACTTATAGGACGATTATTTGGGTTAATCATTTTTGGTGTGTTTATAGGCTTTGTTCGTTTTAAGTAACTATCATCTTTTATTGTTCAAAGTAACCATAAAAATACTTGTCGTCAAAGAAAAGTTCCACCAAATAACGCTGATGACCCATGGTCTCTGGCATGTGGTGTAACACATATGTCTGATTCAACGATATGGTATCTTCTATCAACACATTCCCTTGGATGTCCTTCACAAAAACATCCACTTCAGCGATAGCGCTGTCACAGGCGAAGGTAATCGAAGTGTCATCGTAAGTCACACGAGGGATTGGGACACCACTTGTTTGATCATCACCCCATCCACTTCCAATATCTCCTCTTTGAAGTACCACGACCCCCGAACTAGCCATCATGATAGTTGGGAGAAATAATATGATAAAAATCAACGTTATTTTTTTCATAATATTACTGTTTAAAAGTTAATTATGCAAAAATAATCAAAAAACAACTTAACGCCTACAAAAATGATACGCATTTCTACGCATTAACCAAATAATAAAAAAAAAGCGTAGAAATGCATATGATTTTTCTTGGATGAAACATAAGACAAAACATATATTTGCAACAATAATATTAAATAAAGTGTTCAAATCCTTAAAATTCTAATTAAAATGAAAAAAATTGCCTTATTTTTCATGCCATTGTTAATCATGGCTGCTTGTACGAACAGTATTGACAACTATTCGGATGATGATACCATTGTCGAATGGGGAAACAATTCTTTGATGGTGGAGTCTGCCTCGTTCTTTTCAGGATTGCCATTAAAAATAAATCCAGATGTTGTTCATGAAATGATTGTCATCGATGACGCAATCGGATGTAATTTTGTTCAAACAGATCCGCATAAATTATTAGCTTATGTAGTCTGCTTGTCATTACTCCCACCTGTTAAAAAAGATACTCTGGGCTACTGTTTCAATTTCATTCCAAAAGATACACTTTTAAATGCTCCCACTATAGCCTTATCTAATGTCATTCCACAAAATCCGATGAATGGAACCACATTTACTTTTGCTGACAGTTTGGGTTACTATCACAATATGATTATATCCGATTTGCTGGCGAATGATCCCGATGGTTCAACATACGAGATAATGACCACCCAACAAATTGTGTATAACGTATGCTTGAAAATCGAACATGATTTTAACCTTACTGGTCATCCTTTAGCTAATACTGAATTTACATATACACTATCTAACAAAATCAATTCCATTAGAAACATTCAAAAGACAAGTTCATCTGAAGCATCATGTATTTTAAACATTAAGACTGCACACCCAGCGACAAATGACTATATAGACTACATAAGGTTTATGGCATATGTGCAAAAAAGTCCAAGCATTCTGAGTCAAGCTTTCCAAAACATTTCCTCTTCTACAAGTCTTACTCCTATGCAAAAAACAATATTGAAAATGTCCTTGGTGGTAGAATTTGCAAGTGATAGGTTATGGAAAGAGTAGAGATAATGTAATTCATAAAACATAATAAGCGATGATGAAACAACTGACTGTGATTATATGCTTGTTCATGCTGCCTATGCTCTGCCATGGGCAGACATACAAGGCACTCATAGTGTGGCACAAGGATGGCACATCCACTGAGGTGTCTTTCAAAACGAAGCCGACGGTGCGGTTCAGCGACGAGAAGATGATCGTGGAATCAGAGGGGAACACCATGGAGTTTGATTGCTCAGAACTGTTGAGAATCACTTACGGTGATATGGATTCAGGCATAACCGATCCCCATGAAGTGCCTCAGATAACGGTGAGCCAGGGCGAACTGGTGCTGCGCCATATTGATCCTGCTGCCTCCGTCACCATCCACACGGTCTCTGGTCAGCCCGTCACGGCAAGGCTCCGCCGAATGGCAGATACGGCGTGGATATCCCTCTCCCACCTGCCCAAAGGCGTGTATGTGATAAAAGCAGGCAACAAAATCATCAAATACTCCAAGCCATGAGCAAGAAGACATTACTGACAATGGTCATTTGCGCCTTCGCTGTTTTAGGTATGGCCCAGAACACGATGCACGTATATCGCAATGACGGACAGTACCATGCGTTCCTCCTTGATGAAAAGGTGGCAATCGATTATGAATATGACCAGGACGGCAATTGCATCTCGCAAGTCATACACACCCCCGACACCACCTATGTCGTGCCTTTGGATGCGGTGGTCAGCGTGAGTTTTGTCGACGAGGAGGACATGCACCCCCATGCCGTGGATCTCGGACTGCCGAGTGGAACAAAATGGGCCAGTTGCAACATAGGGGCGTCCGCTCCTGAGGTTGTGGGCGACTTCTATGCTTGGGGTGAGAATTTCACAAAAGACAATTACTGGTGGTGGACATATACGTTTTTCGACAATGAGACCTATGATGTCACGGATATCGGCGATGACATTTGCGGAACTGAATACGACGTCTCACGCTCGAAATGGGGTGCCCAATGGCAATTGCCCAGTCTCGTTGATGTCCAGGAACTGATAAGCCAATGCAGCAAGAATTTAGTCATAGTAGAAGGAGTGGGTGGCATACAGTTTACCGGTCCCAACGGCAACACGATATTCCTTCCCCTTGGCGGCTCTTATATTGAGGAGACCATTTCCAACCCTGGAATGGTAGGAGAATATTGGACAGGAACGATATCCTCTTATGATGAGGGTTTTTCCAAGATATTGTATTTGCTAAGTGGGAATGCCTATACAGCCCAATCCCAGATGTGTATTGGAAGAAACGTTAGGTCTGTCATCCACAAAGAAGAATAATCTGAAAACGAAAATAACCAGAGAAACAAAAGAATGGGGGTGTGCTATCATGAAGTGCCCCACGTTCATTGACAGAATTTAAGATTTTGATACTTCATGAAAGTAGTCGATTTTAATATTATTGGTGTTGCGCCTTTCGGATAAAGGGCGCTCAATCACAAACTCCACTTCCTTGAATCCGAATCGGAGGTCGTGGCTGCCCGATGGACTGTCCTCGGCCAGCACCAGCGTGCCATCGTCCTCTACATGGCGCAGGGTGGCATGGAAGAGGCGGCCGTCGGCTGTGCGGTATCGATGTTCCTCATTGCGCCGGTAGAGAGCCTCGTGATATCGTTGCCTGATGGTAGCCCATTCGTTGTCGTTGTCAAGCAGACCGAAATAGTGAGTGAGACAGTCCACTAGTTTCGCGCGCACCTCATCACGGTCGAGCGTGTGCCCTAGAATCTGCGACAGCGAGACGGGATTGGGCGCATCACTAAGGAAAACCTCTTGGTTGACATTGAGTCCTGTACCCACGATGCTGTCGCGGATGCCACCCTGATAGAGTTTGTTTTCTATCAGCGTGCCTGCCAACTTGCGGTCGTGCCAGTAGATGTCGTTGGGCCACTTGATGACGATGTGGGGCGTGTAGGCGAGGAGTGCCTCGCGCAGGGCCAGGGCATTGGCCATCGAGATAATGAACTGTGAGGCTGCAGGCACACGAAGGGGATGAAGGAGCACGCTGAACGTGAGGTTCTTGCCTGCCTCACTCTCCCAGGTGTTGGTGCCACAGCCACGCCCTGCCGTCTGACTCTCGCTCCATACGAAAGTGATGTCCTCACCCTCCGTTCTACGGTAGTAGCGCAGGTAGCGGTTGGTGGAGTCGACCTCCTCGATGTGGATGTGCTTGATGGTCATTGTTGAGAGTGGGATAGAGGATGATTTCAAAGAAGGCTGAAGACAGGAGGCTTATGCCAGCTGCCTTCAGCCTTCTTATCAGATAAGTTAAGGTCTAAGCTTTTGAATTGGCCTTGCCACCCACAGGTATCTTGTCGATACGTGCTTGGTGACGGCCGCCCTCAAATTCAGTGGCGAAAAATTCGTCCATGATGAGCGAGGCGGTCTGCTCGTCGATGAAGCGCCCTGGCATCACCAGTACGTTGGCGTTGTTGTGCTGGCGGATGAGATGGGCAATCTCGGGAATCCAGCACAATCCGGCACGGATAGACTGGTGCTTGTTGAGCGTCATGTTGATACCCTCGCCACTGCCACAGATGGCAATACCGGGGAATACCTCGCCCTTCTCGATGCCTTCGGCCAACGCATGGCCAAAGTCGGAATAGTCGCACGACGCCTCGCTGTAGGTGCCGTAGTCCTTCCACTTGTAGCCGTTGTCGTCGAGATAACGCTTCACAAACTGTTTAAGTGCATAGCCAGCATGGTCGCTGGCTATGCCTATGGTCTTCACTTCCATGGTCTGTTATGCCAATAAAGCCTTCACCTGGTTGTACACGTTCTGGCCGGTATAGCCCAGCTTCTCGTCGAGTACCTTGTAAGGAGCAGAGAAGCCGAAGCTCTGCAGACCCCATACACAGCCGTCGCTGCCCACAAGACCCTCAAGGGTGACAGGCAGACCGGCAGTCATACCAAACTTCTTCTTGCCTGCGGGCAGTACACTCTCCTGATACTCCTTGCTCTGTGAGCGGAAGAGACCCTCGGAGGGAACGCTGACGACGCGCACTTTCACACCATCCTCGCGGAGCAGCTTGGCACCGGCAAGCAGGGTAGAAACCTCAGAACCGGAGGCGAGCAGAATCACATCGTAGTCGGCATCGGAGCCTGCCACGACATAGGCGCCCTTCTCAGCCTGGTTGTAGTCGTTGCCCTCGGGCAACATGTCGATGTTCTGGCGAGAGAAGATGAGAGCGGTAGGTGTCTCGGTGTTCTCCATTGCCATGCGCCAGCAGACGGTGGTCTCCTCGGCATCGGCAGGACGAACCACGAGCATGGAGTTCTTGCCGTGGTGGTTCTTCAGTTTCTCCATCAGGCGGATTTGGGCCTCCTGCTCCACGGGCTCGTGGGTAGGTCCGTCCTCACCCACACGGAAGGCATCGTGGGTCCAGATGAACTTCACGGGGAGTTCCATCAGGGCTGCCATACGTACGGCGGGCTTCATATAGTCGGAGAATACGAAGAAGGTTCCGCAGGCGGGGATGACACCACCGTGGAGGGCCATACCGATGCAGCAGCAAGCCATGGTGAGCTCGGCCACACCAGCCTGGAAGAATGCACCTGTGAAGTCGCCTTTGACCAGCGATTGGGTCTTCTTCAGGAAGCCATCGGTCTTGTCGGAGTTCGACAGGTCGGCAGAAGCACAGATCATGTTGGGCACCTGCTCGGCCAGGGCGGAGAGCACAGTGGCGCTGGCACCACGGGTGGCGGCACCGGCCTTCTGCTCAACCTTGCTCCAGTCAATCTTCGGAGCCTTGCCGCTGAACCACTCCTCAAGCTGCTTGGCCTGTACGGGGTGGCCCTTGGCCCACTCGGCCTTCTCGGCGTAGCGCTCGGCCACAATCTTCTTCAGCTCCTCACGGCGCTTGGCATACAGTTCCTCCACCTCGGGGAAAATCTGGAAGGGATTCTCGGGATCGGCACCAAGATTCTTCATCGTGTTGACAAAGGCATCGCCACCAAGGGGAGCACCATGGGTGGCACAGTTGCTCTCATAGGAGGTGTTGTCGGCCTTGCGGGCACCCTTGCCCATCACGCAGTGACCGATGATGAGCGATGGGCGCTCCTTCTCGGCCTGGGCCTTCTTGATGGCCTCGCGGATCTGGTCAACATCGTTGCCGTCGATCTTCTGCACATACCAACCCCATGACTCATACTTCTTGGCAGTGTCCTCACAGGTCACTACCTCGGTCTTGGTGGAGAGCTGGATGTCGTTGGCATCGTAGAACATGATGAGGTTGTCGAGACCGAGGTTACCGGCGATACGGCCAGCGCCCTGTGAGATCTCTTCCTGCACGCCACCATCCGAGATGTAGGCGTAGATGGTCTGGTTCATCACGTTGCCCAGACGGGCCTTCAGGAACTTGGCGGCGATGGCAGCGCCCACAGCGAAGGTGTGACCTTGGCCAAGCGGACCAGAGGTGTTCTCGATGCCGCGCTCAATCTCGCGCTCGGGGTGTCCGGGAGTCACCGAACCCCATTGGCGCAGGTCCTTCAGGTCGTCGAGGGTGTATTTGCCGATGAGGGTAAGCTGGCTGTAGAGCATGGGAGCCATGTGGCCAGGGTCGAGGAAGAAGCGGTCGCGGCCCTCCCAAGCGGGATTCTCGGGATCGTAGACGAGGAACTCGCTATACAGCGTGTTGATGAAGTCGGCTCCGCCCATGGCACCACCGGGATGGCCCGACTTTGCTTTCTCTACCATTGCGGCAGCCAAGATACGGATGTTGTCGGCTGCCCTGTTCATTACTTTGTTGTCGTTCATGTTGCTGTGTTTGTTGATAATAAAGATGTTATAATTACTATTAGCGTAGCAGGTGACAGTCGTGCGTTCAGTTGAGTTCAAGCACAACTATCGACATGGCGGGGAGTTTCACCTCAAGTTGGTCTTTCTTCCATTTCGCATCCTTGAAGGCGACGGGCTTCACCACGTCGGGATGGTCGAAATCGTTGAAGTCGGAGGCATTCTTGCTGGTGAGCACACGTCCGCTGACATTCCTCAACTTGCTGCCGTCGATATTGAGGCTTACAGTCTGCGGCTTGTCGAGGAGAGAGTTGGCCAGGGCAACGACGATGCTGCCGCTCTTGGTCTTGGCTGCCGAGATACTCACGGCAGGCACACCCTTGCCATTGCTGGCCGTGGTGTAGAAGCACTGCAGGTCGGAGGGCAGGAAGGTGGCCTCTTGGAAACCCTTGTACATCTCGAACACATGATAGGTGGGCGTGAGCACCATGTGGCCATTGCCTTTCTGGTCGGTGAGAATCATCGACTGGAGCACGTTCACCACCTGGGCGATGTTGGCCATGCGCACGCGGTCGGTGTACTTGTGGAAGATGTTGAGCATGAGCGAGGCCACCATGGCGTCGCGCATGGAGTTCTGCTGGTAGAGGTGTCCTGGTATGGTGCCGGGCTCCTCGTCCCACCATGTGCCCCATTCGTCGACCATCAGTGCAATCTTCTTCTCAGGGTCGGTCTCGTCCATGATGGCGCAATGCTGGCGCACCACGTTGTCCACATCGAGGCACTTGTCGATTGTGAGATAGTACTCCTCGGGGGTGAAGATGGTGGCCTTGCCCTTGTGATTCCAGTCCTTCACCGTGTAGTAGTGCACGGAGATGGCGTTCATCTGCTTGCCGATGCGCTTCATGAGCGTACGTGTCCAGTTGTAGTCGTAGTCAGAGGCTCCTGAGGCAATGCGGTAGAGCTTGTTGTTGCTGTAGTCGCGAAGATAGGTGTTGAACTTGCGGAACTCGTCGCTGTAGTATTCGGGAGTCATGTTGCCTCCACAGCCCCAAGCCTCGTTGCCAATGCCGAAATACTTCACGTGCCAGGCCTTGTCGCGGCCGTTCTGGCGGCGAAGGCGGGCCATTGGGGTGTCGCCGTCGCTGGTCATGTATTCCACCCATTGGGCCATCTCCTTCACGGTGCCGCTGCCCACGTTGCCACTGATGTAGGGCTCGCAGCCGAGCATCTCGCAGAGGTTCAGGAACTCATGGGTGCCGAAGGAGTTGTCCTCGATGGTGCCGCCCCAGTTGTTGTTGCGGAGAGAGGGACGCTGCGATTTCGGGCCGATGCCGTCCATCCAGTGATAGTCGTCGGCAAAGCATCCGCCTGGCCATCTCAGTACGGGCACCTGAAGGGCTTTCAGGGCATCAAAGACATCCTTGCGGTAGCCGTTGATGTTGGGGATGGGGGAGTTCTCGCCCACCCAGAGACCACCATAGATGCAGGAGCCGAGGTGCTCGGCAAATTGTCCGTAGATTTCCTTGCAGATGGTTTGCTTGCCGTCATTGGCGTGAATCGTTGCAGTGGCATCCTGGGCATTCACCGTGAAGGTGAATGCTGCCAGGACAACCATTGTGAATAGTTTCTTCATGTCGTTGGAATTACGTTTTCAAGAGATTATTTCTTGTTTTCAACGGCAGCCTGCTCGATGGCAAGGCCTGCTTTGTAGTTCTCGATATACTTGTTGAATCCAGCCACATCCTCGGGAGTGGGCGAGATGCTCACACCCGTGTTGCCGGCAAAGACCACCTCCTCGAGATAGTCGGCCAACGACAACTTGGCGGGATTGTTCACGGCATACGAGGCCAGAAGGGCAATACCCCAGGCACCGCCCTCGCCGGCAGTCTCCATCACGGAGATGGGACTGTTGATGGCGGCAGCCAGCACGCGCTGGCCCACACCCTTGGTCTTGAACAGACCACCATGACCGGTGATGCGGTCTACCTGCACCTTCTCGTCGTTGAAAAGGATGTCGTTGCCAATCTTCAGCACGCCTACCGAGGCATACAGGTGGGCACGCATGAAGTTGGCAAGGGTGAACTTGTCGTTGGCGGAGCGGACGAACAACGGACGGCCTTCTGCCAAGCCTGTGACGGGCTCGCCGCTGATGTAGTTGTAGCTCAGCAGACCGCCACAGTCGGCATCGCCGGTAAGGGCGTTGTTGTAGAGCTTGCCAAACACCTCGTTCATGTCGACGGGGACGCCAAGCAGTTGCTGGTACTCCTTGAACAGGTTGACCCAGGCGTTGAGGTCGGAGGTGCAGTTGTTGCAGTGAACCATGGCCACCAGACTGCCGTCGGGAGTGGTTACCATGTCGATCATCTCGTACGGACGAGAGAGTTCCTTCTCGAGCACGATCATCGAGAACGAGGAGGTGCCTGCCGATACGTTGCCCGTGCGCTGCTTCACGGCGTTGGTGGCCACCATACCGGTACCAGCGTCGCCCTCGGGAGGACAGACGGGTATACCTGCCTTCAGATGGCCGCTCACGTCGAGACGCTTGGCTCCCTCGGGAGTGAGGAAACCGGCGTTCTCACCGGCATTGAGCGATGTGGGAAGGATGTCGAGCAGTTTCCAGGAGAAACCTCTTGGAGCCACGAGCTCGTCGAACTTGCGCACCATCTCGGCATCATAGGTCTTCGTGTTGGGGTCGACGGGGATCATACCAGATGCATCGCCCACACCGAGGACGAACTGCCCGGTGACCTGCCAGTGCACATAGCCGGCAAGCGTGGTGAGGTATTTGATGTCGGCCACGTGCTCCTCGTTGTCGAGGATGGCCTCGTAGAGATGGCTGATGCTCCAACGCAACGGGATGTTGTAGTTGAAGAGTTTCGACAGTTCGGCGGCTGCCTTGCCGGTGTTGGTGTTGCGCCAAGTGCGGAAGGGCACGAGAATCTCGGCCTTGTCGTTGAAAGCCATATAGCCGTGCATCATCGCACTGAAACCGATGGCGGCAAGGGATTCTATCTCGCAGTCATATTGGTTGAGAACGTCCTTGCGGAGGTCGGCGTAGCAGTCCTGAAGGCCATACCAGATGGCTTCCACACTATAGGTCCAGAGACCGTCTACGAGTTGGTTCTCCCACTCATGACTGCCCTGGGCAATGGGCTTGTTCTCCTCGTCGATGAGCACGGCCTTGATTCTGGTCGACCCAAATTCGATGCCGAGAATGGCTTTGCCCGATTCTATTGTCTGTTTTGCGTTCATGGTCTTTGTTTTTTGCTTGAATGATATCCGGCCGAGACATGCGGACGAAACGTCGCGTCCGGATGTCTCGGCCGTGACGACTGCTTATCTCAGTGCCTTGTTAAGCATGAAGTACACCTCGTTGTTGCGAAGTTGCTGTTTGAAGCCTGAGATGGTGGTGTCTTTGTTGATGCGCACATACTCGATGTCGAGCATCTCGGCAAAATCTTCCCAGTATTCCTCGGTGATGTCATAGGAGAATGCGCTGTGGTGTGTGCCACCGGCAAGAATCCAGGCTCCTGCGCCAATCTCGAAGGTGGGTTGGGGAACCCAGAGGGCTGAGGCGACAGGAAGGTTGGGCATCGGTTTCGGCTCGATGCACTCTACCTCCTGGGAGATGAGACGGAAACGGTTGCCAAGGTCTACGACTGTGGCCTTGATGCCACGTCCTACCTTCGAGGTGAACACGAGGCGGGCGGTCTGCTGCTTGCGGATGCCGATGCCAAGGAAGTGAACCTCGAGTTTGGGCTTGTCGGTGGCAATGAGCGGACATACCTCAAGCATGTGGCTCTGCAGGCACGAACTGCGGTCGCCGGCAAAGTTGAGGGTGTAGTCCTCAAGGAAGGAGCAGCCTGTGGGAAGGCCCTGCTGGATGACCCAGAGTGTGCGGTAGAGGCAGGCGGTCTTCCAGTCGCCCTCGGCACCGAAACCAATACCCTCGGCCATCAGGCGCTGCGAGGCCAGACCGGGAATCTGGTCGAAACCAACAAAGTTGGGGTCGTTGATGTCGGCATCGCCAAGGTCATCGAAATTGGTGGTGAATGCGGTGGCACCCTCGTCCTTCAGTACGCGGCGGAGGGCGATCTCGGCCTTGGCGGCGTTCTTCACCTTCTCCCAGTATACTTCCTCACCACTCTCGTCAATCTTGATGGTATATGCTTTCTTGTATTCCTCAACCAGGGCATCGGCCTCGGCGTCGGTCACCTTCTTGAAGTACTCCATCAGCGAGGATACGGGATAATAGTCTACATGGTAGCCCAGGCGCTGCTCAAACTCCACACGGTCGCCGTCGGTCACGGCCACATTGTTCATGTTCATACCGAACATCAGGCAGCGTACGTTCTTGGCATCGGCAAGACCGGCAGCCACGCGAGCCCATACGGCAATCTTCTTCTGGGCTTCCTCGTTCTTCCAGTAGCCACAGACCACCTTGCGGGGAACACGCATGCGGGTGCAGATATGACCGAACTCGATGTCGCCGTGGGCGCTCTGGTTCAGGTTCATGAAGTCCATGTCCATGGTTTCCCAGGGAATCTCGGCGTTATACTGGGTGTGGAAGTGGAGCAGGGGCTTCTGAAGGTCTTGCAGACCCTTGATCCACATCTTGGCGGGCGAGAAGGTGTGCATCCAGGTGATGATACCGATACACTTCTCTTCGTTGTTGGCAGCCTTCATCACGGCCTCCACTTCTTTCGAGCTGTTGGCGGTGCCTTTGTATACCACTTTTACGGGGATGTTGCCACCGTCATTGAGTCCGGCCACCATTTCCTTGGAGTGTGCGTCTACCTGTACCACGGCATCGCCTCCATAGAGCAACTGTGCGCCAGTCACCCACCAAATCTCGTAATTGTCAAATGCTTTTGTCATAAAGTATCGATTGTTTTTATTGTTGATTGTTTTTTATAAGGTTTTTAGGCTTTCGGAGCCTTTGGGCTATTTTTTCTTCTGTCCGTAGTAGGCGTTCGGACCATGCTTGCGGCTGAAGTGCTTCTCGATGAGCAGCGGGTTCATCGTCGTGGCGGGGTTCACGCAGAACGAGACAAAGGCCATCTTGGCCACTTGCTCCATCACTACGGCGTTGTAGACGGCGTTGTCGGGGTTCTTGCCCCAGGAGAACGGACCATGGTTCTTCACGAGCACACCGGGGGTGTGGACGGGGTTGATGTTGCCACCCTTGATGCGGTCTACAATCACCACACCAGTCTCTTTCTCATACTCGGCCATCTGACTCTCGGTCATATCACCGGTGCAGGGAATGGCATCGTGGAAATAGTCGGCATGGGTGGTGCCGATGTTGGGAATGTCCTTGCCTGCCTGAGCCCATGCCGTGGCATAGGTGGAGTGGGTGTGCACAATGCCGCCCAACTCGGGGAAGGCGCGGTAGAGAACGAGGTGGGTGGGGGTGTCCGACGATGGGTTGAGGTCGCCTTCTACCACCTTCCCGGTCTCCAAATCTACAACTACCATATCGGAGGCCTTCATCACATCATAGTCTACTCCGGAGGGCTTGATGACCACAAGACCTTTCTCGCGGTCGATGCCTGACACGTTGCCCCAGGTGAAAATCACGAGGTTGTGCTTCACCAGGTCGAGATTAGCTTTGAATACTTTTTCTTTTAATTCTTCTAACATAATGTGTTTCAGATTTTTAGTTGTTATATTGAGTGATTGCGCGTTGTCCTGGCTGGAAGGGTCAGAGTTTGAAACTTGAGAGAGGGGAGAACGCCTCCTTGTTGAATCGGTAGAGAGCGGCACCTCGCTTCGAGGTGAGCTTGTCGATCATCTCTGTCTTCTCGATGAAGTCAATGGCCTTGATGCGCTTGCGGAAATTGCGCTTGTCTATCTGCTCGCCAAGAACGGCCTCGTAGACATGCTGCAACTGGGTGAGCGTGAAGTACTCGGGCAACAGGTTGAAACTCAAAGGCTCGGTGCCAATGCGCTTGCGAAGCAGGGCAACGGCTTTCCTCACCATCTCATTGTGGTCGGAGTAGAGCTTGGGCATCTCGTCGATGCTCACCCATTCCACACCATGCTCGTCGCAGAGTTTCTGGTCGTAGTCGTTCACGTTGATGAGCGCACAGTAGGCCACGGTGATCACACGCTCGCCTGGGTCGCGGTCGATGGCACCAAAGGCACCAACTTGCTTCATGTAGATGTCGTCGAGACCAGTGAGGGTGTAGAGCACCCTGCTGGCCGCCTCCTCCAAACTCTCGTCCTCGCCCACGAAACCACCGTAGAGCGACCATTCACCCCTCCCCGGGTCCATCTGGCGGCGCCCGATGAGAAGTTTCAACTTGTCGTGGTCGAATCCGAAAACGATGCAGTCCACGGAAACGAAGACTTTTGAGTGTTCACCATAAAATCCAGTCATAAGTCGGTTTGGTTTTTTGCTTGATGAATGAGGGGATGAAGGCGGAGAGGCCCAAGCCTCTCCGCTTGTTGTTTACCAGAAATAGATGTAGAATGCTACAGTGAGTGAAAGGATGATCACGGTGTGGATCACATCCCAGTGGTTCCAGCTGGCACGGGTTGCGGCTTTCTGCTCCGGAGTGGAGGTGCCGAACACCAGACCTTGGATCTTTTTCTCGTCGGGAGCCTCGGTGACAAGACTCACCAGAATCACGATCAGACAGCATACCACCAGCATCACGCCGCAGAAGAACAGCCAGTTGAAGTCGTAGAACACAGCCTTGAACCAACTGTCGGCAGCGTCGGGGTTATTGCTGAAGTAGACCTTGGCACCCAGACGGGTGAGACCAATGATCAGACCGGAGATCAGACCCCACATGCCGCCCTTAGGAGTGGCGCGTTTCCAGCAGATACCCAGGAGGAATGCGGAGGCGATACCCGGAGCGAGCACGCTCTGAACGTCCTGCAAGTAGTTGTAGAGCACGTTGCCTACTGAGCGCATGATGGGAATCCAGAGAATACCGAGGATTACAATCACCACGGTGGCCATCTGGCCGATGCGTACGAGCTGCTTCTCCGAAGTCTCGGGCTTCAGGCGCTTCCAGAAGTCGATGGTGAAGAGCATGGCCGAACTGTTGAACAGCGAGGCGAGCGAGCTCATGAGGGCAGCGAGGATACCGCATACCACAAGTCCTTTCACACCGGCGGGCAGCAACTTGGCCACAAGGGTGGGGAAGGCGGCATCGGGCTCAGAGAGAACGAATACTTCGCCGTTGGAGAGAGTGATGCCCTTGCTGTTCATGGCAAATGCGATCATACCGGGGATGAGGAACAGGAACACGGGGAGAAGTTTCAGGTAGGCACCGAAGATGGTACCACGGCGTGCCTCTTTCTCATTCTTTCCAGAGAGCACACGCTGTACGATATACTGGTCAGTACACCAGTACCAGAAACCAATCACGGCCGAACCGATGAGGGCACCGAGCCATGGATAGTTGGCGTCGCGGTTGTCGCGGATCAGCGAGGTCATCTTGTCGCCATATTCGTTGGCGTCGACAGCACCGCAGATTCTCATCATCTCATCCCATCCGCCAAGGGCACGGAAGCCCAGCACCAGGATGATGAGTGAGCCGAGAAGCAGAATCGGGGTCTGCAGCACTGAGGTGTAGAGCACAGATTTCATACCACCAAAAATGGTGTAGAGGGCGGTGATGACCACAAGGCCGATGGCGGCAATCCAGAAGAAGTCGATGCCCCAGAGCTCCTTGATGCCAAACACCTGCTGGAAGACGAGACCACCAGCATACACGGTGACGGCCACCTTGGTGAGCACGTAGCTGATAAGAGAGATGACAGAGAGAATCGTGCGGCTCTCCTTGTTGTAACGACGCTCGAGGAACTCGGGCATGGTGTACACCATAGAGCGGGTGTAGAAGGGCACGAACACCCATCCCAGAATCAGGATCATCCATCCTTGGATCTCCCAGTGGGCCATGGCCATACCCGATGAGGCACCGGCGCCGGCCAGTCCGATGAGGTGCTCCGAACCGATATTCGAGGCGAAGATCGATGCACCAATAGCAATCCATGTGGCGTCACGACCACCAAGGAAGTAGTCAGCGGAGTTGTTGTTTTTTTGGCTGATAACCCAAATCACGATGCCAATCAGTGCAATACAGAATACACCAATGACAATCCAATCTAATGCTTGCATTTGTTGTTAAGGTTTATGTTTATTTGATAATGTTGACTACTCGGCTTTCTTGTCTTCCTTCACGGTGAAGTGATAGGCGGCATGGCTGTAGTATTGCTCACCTGGCTTGAGAGTGGGCTGCACCCAGTCTTTCTTGTTGGGGGAGTCGGGATACTTCTGGCTCTCAAGGCATACGCTCACGTGCTTGGGATACTTCACACCATGCTTGCACGAGATGCCAGTGCCCTGGAAGTTGGCTGTGTAGACCTGCACACCAGGCTCGTTGGTGTACATCTCCATCATGATGCCGGTCTTGGGGGAGTAGAGCGAGGCGCAGATCTGCGAGTCGTCGCCCTTGCCATCCTTGAAGGTGTTCAGGCACCAGTTGTGGTCGTAGCCAGTGGCATTCTTAATATATATATAGGTGGTATCCATCTTCTCGCCAATGGCAGTGGGAGTACGGAAGTCCATAGGTGTGCCTTCCACGGATTTGATCTCACCGGTGGTCATATAGGTGGCGTCAGAGGGAGTGAAGTTGTCGGCATTGATGTAGAGCACCATGTCCATGCCCTCATTGGCGAAGTCGCCATTCAGGTTGTAGTAGTTGTGGTTGGTCATGTTCACGATGGTCTCCTTGTCGGTCGTGGCCTCGAAAGTGATGTCGAGGGTATTGTCGGCAGTCAGTTTGTAGGTGGTGACGGCGGTCACGGTGCCTGGGAAGCCATTGTCGCCATCGGGCGAAACGAGCGACAGGCGAAGGGTGCTCTCGTCAACGAGTGTGGCATCATAGACCTTGTTCTGCCATCCTGTGTTGGCGCCACCATGCAGACAGTGCTTGGCACCGTTGCCAGTGTCGTTCTGGGTGAGTTGGTATTCTTGTCCGGCAACGGTAATCTTGCCGTCGTTGATGCGGTTGGCGTAGCGGCCTACCGATGCGCCGAAGTCGCTGGGTGAGTTGAGGGTGTCGGCATACTGGGCGATGTTGTCGTAGCCGAGTACCACATCGGTGGGATTGCCATCCTTGTCGGGCACCACGAGCGACACGATGCGGCCACCATAGTTGGTGATGCAGGCTTCCATGCCATTCTCGTTCTTCAGCACGTAGAGTTTCACGGGCTTGTCGTTGATCACGGTGTCGAATTTCGCGGGGTCAAGATTAGAGGCGGTCAGCACGGCCTCTTTTTTGGTCTCGCATGCGGAAAACAGGGCGATAGCAACGCCTGTTCCCAGAAGAATACTTTTGAAGTTTTTCATAATTGATGGTGTTTTGTTTGATAGTTCTTATTTTGGGTGTAAAAATACAATTATTTTTTGAAGCCACAAAGTATTTTTATATGTTATACAACATAAAAGTGTAAAATGCACACTTTTTGGTCAATTTTTAAATGTTTGAGTGTGTTTTTTCTTGTCTCTCTTGTCTTTGGAGGGAATGGAATGCCCCGAAAAGAGGGTTGAGGAAGAAAGGGGAAAAAAGTGCGGCCCGCAGGCCGCACTTGTCTTTAGCAAATTTTGCGTGAACCGTCGCCGATGACCACATCGATGACTTTCAGCTGCTTGTTGAATTTCTCGAAGTACTTCTTCCTGGCGTCTTCGATGAACTTGTCGTAGAGTTCGTCTTTCACGAGGTTGATGGTGCATCCTCCGAATCCACCGCCCATGATGCGGCTGCCGGTCACACCATTTTCCTTGGCCACATCGTTGAGGAAGTCGAGTTCCTCGCAACTCACCTCATACTCCTTGCTCAGGCCGTAGTGGGTCTCATACATCTTCTGGCCCACGGTCTCGTAGTCGCCTGCCACGAGAGCGTCGCAGACAGCCAGTACACGGTCTTTCTCGCCGAGCACGAAGTGGGCGCGGGTGTAGTCTTCCTCACCAACCTCGGCGCGCACCTCCTCAAGCTGTTCCCAAGTGCAGTCGCGAAGGGTCTCAAACTTGCCTTCCGGATGCTTGGCGGCGATGTGCTTCACCACGTTCTCGCACGAGTTGCGGCGGTCGTTGTAGGGCGAGCCTACCAGTTCGTGCTTCACACACGAGTTGAGCAGCACGAGCTTGTATCCCACAGGGTTAAAGGGGAAGTACTCGAACTCGCGTGAGCGGCAGTCGAGACGCATCAGGTGTCCGGCCTTGCCGAAGACGCTGGCAAACTGGTCCATGATACCGCAGTTCACGCCGATATATTTGTGCTCAGTGGCCTGACCGGCGAGGGCGATGTCCCATTTCGACACTTTGTTCTCGCCGAAGAGGTCGTTCAGACCGCAGCCGAAGCAGCTCTCCATAGCGGCCGACGATGACATGCCGGCACCCAGGGGAACGTCGCCAGCGAAGGCGATGTTGAATCCTTTCACGGGCACGCCCAGGGCTTCCATCTCGAGCGCCATACCGTAGATGAAGCGGGCCCAGGTGGCACGAGGACCTTTACCATCATGGAAGTCAAAGTCCACACGGTCTTTCAGGTCGATGGAGTAGGCACGGATGGTGCTCTCGGTGCCATTGGGGCGCATCTCGGCCATGATGCCGCAGTCTACGGCGCCTGGGAACACAAAACCACCGTTGTAGTCAGTGTGCTCGCCAATGAGGTTGATTCGTCCGGGTGAGTGATAGATGTTGCCGGTAAGTCCGTCAAAATGCTTGATGAAGCGGCTTCTTACAAATTCAATGTCCATAACTAATTTGATTTGAGATTTGAGATTTGAGCTTTGAGGTTTATGGCCTCTTGCTCATATTTTTGTGTTTGTGATTTGAGATTATTGATTTGAGATTTGAGATTTGAGGTTTGAGGTTTATGGCCTCTTGCTCAGTTTTACTTGGCTTGAGATTTTGATGCTTTTACAATTTTAACAAGTACTGCGTAAATACGATTCCAGTCTTTGAACAGTGAATTGTATTGGGCATCGTCCAAATAGTGAGTTTTGTGAAGAATATCAATCCAGTAGCCCGTCTCACCGGCTTCTTTTAAGGCTATGTTCATTTTGAAGGCGAAGTCTTCCTTGCTATAGGCATTCTTTCCCTCAAAAGCATTGGCCCCTATGCTGGTTCCTGAACGGAGTAACTGCTTGGAGATGATTCTTTCTTTCTTTTGCTCAGTGAGATATTGATAGAGTTTGATGATGCGGATGGCAAAGTCGCTCGACAAATCATAGATGTTGTTCACAATGTCCTGCTCCATCATCTCAAATCTCAAACCTCAAACCTCAAATCTTATTTAGTCCACTGGAATGTCCTTGTTCACGTTCTTGCAGCCGATGAGGGCGTAGTAGAACATGTAGGCCATGGCAAGCAGGTAGACAAAGTAGCTGGGCATGTATCCCATGAAGTCGGCAAAGAAATTCTGCACCACGGGGAGCACACCACCACCCACAACCATCATCATGAAGATGCCGGATGCCTGGGCGGTATATTTGCCTAATCCCTCAGTGGCCAGGTTGAAGATAGAGGCCCACATCACAGAAGTGCACAGACCGCATAACACGAGCAACAGGGCGCTCAGCGGTACGGTGGTCATCTCTACCGTGCCCTCCAGGATCTTCACCAATGGCATGCTCACAGTGACTGATTTTGGAATCAGGATTGCTGCCACAATCAGAATCATGCCCACTGTCGTGGTGCACAGCATCATCTGGCGTGATGACACCTTGCCTGCGATAGCACTGGATACCAGACGGCCCACAAGCATGAGCAACCAGTACATGGCTGCCACGGCACCACCAATGGTGGCGGCGTTGAGTACGGCCTCTGGATTCACCCATGCGCCATTGGCGGTGGTGTCGGAGAGATAGAAGTTCAGACCTCCGGGAATACCAACCTCTACACCTACGTAGACGAAGATAGCGATAACGCCAAGCAGGGTGTGACGGAACGACCAGGGTGAGTGCTCGAACACGGTGTCGGCGGTCACCTTGCCCATCTCAGGATCCTCGATGGGGATGAAGAGGAGGATAATGAATGCACAGGCGAATACGGCCATAGCGATGAACATCACCAGGTTGACATCAGCCATCTTGGTAGAGGCCGTCACGGTGCCAATCAGGGCGCCCACCAACATGGGGGTCATCGTTCCGGAGAGCGAGTTCAGCGTTCCGCCAATCATATTGAGCTGGTTGCCACGGTTGCCACCACCACCAAGCAGGTTGAGCATCGGGTTCACCACGGTGTTGAGGATACATACTGAGAAACCAGAGATGAATGCACCGAACAGGTAGATGCAGAATCCGGGGATACCGCCGGAGAAACCTGAAAGATATTGGATGAGAACTCCGAAGAAGCCCACGGCGATGCCGATGAGGGCTGTTTTCTTATAGCCCACCTTGGTCAGCATCTTTCCTGCGGGGATGCCCATGAAGAGATAGGCGAAGAAGTTCATGAAGTTACCCATGATGCCAAGCACGTTGCTGCCACCAATCTCGGGCTGGTTTTTCCATATGACGCCGATGGGGGCACCAAGGTTCGTCACGAAGGAAATCATTGCATAGAGGAAGAACATCGTGACAATGGCGATGACACTTCCATTTTGTTGTTGTTTGCTCATTTTATTGTTTAAGATATAGGTTTATCTATGAATAACCTAATGGCTGTTGGACATTGCATCACGTCGTGAATGTCCAACAGCCATATAGCGACTCGTCGTTATTTCCTCACACCAAATTGATAGATGGTCTTCTGCTTGTAGCGACGACCGGGTTTAAGTACCACAGAGGGGAAATAAGGATGGTTGGGGGTGTCGGGGAAGTGCTGCGCCTCGAAGCAGACGCTGCTGCGACGGGGGAAGGTGGCACCATTCTGGCCCTTCTCGCCTGCACCGAAGTTGTCGGTGTAGAGCTGAACACCAGGCTCGGTGGTGTAGACGTCCATCGTGCGGCCGCTGTTGGGCTCGTAGATGCGGGCGGCAAAACTCAGCTCGCCTTCCTCACGCTTGTTGAGCACATAGCAATGGTCGAAGCCCGAGCCGTTGCGGATTTGCTCGTTGTCGGCGTCAATGTCCTGACCGATGGGTTTCGGGGTGCGGAAGTCGAAAGGTGTGTCCTTCACAAAGCGGATTTCGCCGGTGGGGATGGATGTTTCGTCGATGGGCAGATAGTAGTCGGCATTGATTTCGCACACCAGGTCCTCGATGGTGGGAGTGGGGTCGGCGATGCCTGCCAGACTGAAGAAACCGTGGTTTGTCAGGTTGATGATGGTCATCTTGTTCGTCGTGGCCAGGTATTCAATCATCAACTCATTCTCGTTGGTCCATGTATAGACCACTGTCACCTTTACCTCACCGGTGTAGCCTTCCTCGCCATAGGCCGAGATGAGCTCAAGCACCAGTGACTGGTCGTTCATCTGGACGGCGTCCCATACACGGGCGTGGAAACCCTTCGGACCGCCATGGAGGGCGTTGGGACCATCATTGAGGGCCAACTGGTAGTCTTTGCCGCGCAGGCGGAACTGACCGCGGCAGATGCGGTTGCCAAAACGCCCGATAAGGGTCGACAAATAAGGTTGTGATGCGTTGATGGCGTCGTGGATGTTGTCATAACCTTGGATGACATTGGCCAATTTGCCGTCTCGGTCGGGTACCATGATGCCTACAATGGCGCCGCCATAGTTGGTGATGGCTACCTCGTTGCCAAGGCTGTTCTTGAGTATAAACAAATCAGTGTTTTTCCCATTGATGGTGGTCTGAAAGTTCTCTCTTTTCAGGCCACAGAGATTTTCTGTTTCCATTGTGCTCATAATATTTGGTTTTTAGTTTGATGAGACTGTCTATGGTTCACATTGCGTGAAACGGCATCCTCTTGCGGATGTAGTCTGCAAAATAACTAAAAAATCATGAGAGAAACAAAAGAAACCTCAAAAAAGTAAGGATTCTGAATTGTTAAAAACAATTAAGGTGGATAAAGGCAATTTGCCGATGACGTGATTCGTGTTTTGCCCTTAGTCGCTAATTCTGGTCGGTGGCATGCAGATAGGTGAGCAAATCGGCCACCACATAACTGCTGCCGCCCACAAAGACGAAATCGTCAGTATGGGCTTGGCCAAGGGCGGCTTCATAGGCTTCAGCCACTGAGGGATAGGATGAGCCTTTCATACCCATCGCGTTGCCAATGGCCAGCACCCGCTCATGCGGGATGGCTCTCTTGCTCGATGCTTGGGTGAAGTAGTAGTTGGCATGTTTGGGCAACATCCCCATCACGGTTTGGATGTCTTTGTCGTCGACCATGCCAAAGACGATGTGCAGGTGCTGGTAGGTCTGCATCGCCAGTTGCTGGGTGATATATTGCCACCCGCCTACGTTGTGGCCGGTGTCGCACACCACAGTGGGGGAGTGGCCGATGGTTTGCCAGCGGCCCATCAGTCCCGTGGCGCTGGCAGCCGTGGCCAAACCTTGGTCGATATCATCAGTGTTGATGGCAATGCCTTGGTGCCGTAACAGGTCGGCAGCGGCGAGCACGGTGTTGGTGTTCTTCATTTGGTAGAGTCCACCTAGTTGCCCGTGGAACGTATGGCCGTGGCGGTCGGTATAGTCGATTCCACCGTTGGGGGTGGGTATGGCTGAGGCAATCCAGGGATTGTCCTCCGCAAACACAATGGGGGCATCTTTGGCCTCGGCCTGACTGGTGAACACTGGCCGTGTGATGTCGTTGGCCTCGCCAATCACAACGGGCGTGCCCCGCTTGATGATGCCCGCCTTCTCTTGGGCAATCTGGGCGATGGTGTCGCCCAGAAATTGGGTGTGGTCCTTGCTGATGTTGGTGATGACCGACACCAGCGGTGTAATGATGTTAGTGCAGTCGAGCCGGCCGCCAAGTCCTACTTCTATCACGGCGATGTCTATTTGCTCCTGGGCGAAATAGTCGAAAGCCATGGCAGTGGTAAGTTCGAAGAATGAGGGGTGAAGGGGCTCGAAGAAAGAACGGTGACGGGCTACGAAATCGATGACGAACTGCTCGTCCACACAAATGCCGTTCACTCTGATGCGCTCGCGGAAGTCCATCAGGTGGGGAGAGGTGTAGAGTCCTACCTTGTAGCCCGCTGCCTGAAGGATGGCGGCAAGGCTGTGCGATACCGACCCCTTGCCGTTGGTGCCCGCCACATGGATGGTATTGAACCGTTGGTGGGGATGGCCAAGACGCTCGTCGAGGGCATGGGTGTTGGCCAGGCCCTCCTTATAAGCACCAGCCCCAATCTTCTCGAAGACTGGGGTGCTGTTGTAGAGGTATTCGACGGTCTCTTGGTAGTTCATCTCCATGCGGCGCTATGCGGTGCAAGGGCGTGCCGCTTAGTTGAAGTAATTCTTGAATTTCTGGAAGATGCTCTTCTTGGTGCTGTTGTCGCTCTTGAAGTTGTCGCTGTTTTTCATCTTCTCCAGCATCTCCTTCTCACTGTGCGAGAGGGTCTTCGGCACATAGACGCTGATGTTGACGATGATGTCGCCATTGCCGTGGCCATAGCCTTGGACGGCGGGCAGTCCCTTGCCGCGCAGACGCTTCGTGGTGCCAGGCTGGATGCCTGGCTCCAGATTGATCTTCAGTTTGGTGCCCTCGATGGTGGGTATCTTCACCTCGCCACCGAGCGCGGCGGTGGGGAAGTCGAGCAACAAGTTGTATATCAAGTCGTTGTCCTGACGGATGAAGGTGTCGTTGTCTTCCTCGCTGATGAATACCTGGATGTCACCGGGGATGCCGTTGTGCGGACCGGCATTGCCTTTGCCCTGCATAGTGAGCACCATGCCGTCGGCCACACCGGCGGGTATCTTCACCTCAACCACCTCCTCACCTTTCACGATGCCGTCGCCGCCACATTCCTTGCAGCGGTTCTTGATGACCTGGCCCTCACCGTGACAGGTGGGACAACTGCCTTGGGTTTGCATCACACCAAAGATGGTCTGTTTGGTCTGCACCGTGTATCCTGTGCCATGACAGGTGGGACAGGTCTCGGGCTGAGTACCGGCCTCGGCACCCGTGCCGTGGCAATGCGAGCATACGATGTCCTTCTTCACACGGAACTTCTTGGTCACTCCGGTCGAAATCTCCTGGAGGTTGAGTTTCACCTTCAGCCTGAGGTCGCTGCCTCGGTACTGCGCGCGCTGCCGTCCTCCACCGAAACCTCCGAAACCTCCGCGGCCACCAAAAATGCCGCCAAACATGTCGAAGATATCGTCCATGGAGAAGCCACCATCGCTGAAACCGCCAAAGCCGCCAGGGGCATCAAAGCCAAACTGGTCGTACTGCTGGCGTTTCTGGGGGTCGTGGAGCACATCGTAGGCCTCGGCGGCCTCCTTGAACTTCTCCTCGGCCTCCTTGTTGTCGGGGTTGCGGTCGGGATGGTATTTGATGGCTATCTTGCGATAGGCTTTCTTGATCTCATCCTCGCTGGCATTCTTGTCTACGCCCAGCACCTCGTAGTAGTCTCTCTTGTTTGCCATCTCTTTGTTCGAACATCGGGAGCCTGATGTCCATCAGACTGCCTGTGTTATTGTCTTGTTATTATTTGTGAATTGTCAATCGGTCATTTCTCGGGGTCATTGCCCTACTGCCACTTTGGCAAAACGAATCACCTTGTCGTTCATCGTGTAGCCAGTCTGAACGCAGTCTATCACCTTGCCTTTCTTGTCGTCGCCCATACCGGGAACCATGGCGATGGCCTCGTGATAGTCGGTGTCGAAGTCCTGACCTTCGGTCTCAATACGCTTCACGCCCATACCTTCGAGTGTCTTGATGAACTTCTTGTAAATCAGGTCCATACCCTCGCGAAGGGCTTCCACGTCGTCGGTCTTCTTGCCATTTTCGATAGCGCGCTCCATGTCGTCAATCACAGGCAGAATCTTGGTCACGGTCTTCTCGCCGCCGTTGAGTATCAACTCGGCTTTCTCCTTCACTGTGCGCTTGCGGTAGTTCTCAAACTCGGCCATCTTGCGCAGCAGGGCATCGTTGAGTTCGGCAATCTTGGCCTGTGCCACCTCCAGAGGATCTTTCTCTTCTTCGGCGGTATCTGCTTTCTCTTCAGGAGCTTTGGTGTCCTCCTCGGTCTCTTCAACCTCCAACTCAGTCTCAGGGGTGTCTTTCACCTCTTCCTGAATCTCCTCGTTGATGTTTTCGTTGTCTTTGCTCATGTTTTTGGTTTATTTTGTTCTGCCCTAATTACAGCAAAAAGCTTGCCAAACTCGTCTGGGGCATGGCAAGCCTTGCTGTTTCTTGGCGATTATGCGTTATTGCACGCCATACATCTTCTCTTTCTGTGCCTTGATGGCATCATCGTAGATGTAGTCGTCGTATTGCATCAGTTTGTCGATGGTGCCGCTGGGCGTGAGTTCGATGATGCGGTCGGCCACGGTTTGGATGAACTCATGGTCGTGGCTGGAGAAGAGAATGTTGCCCTTGAAGGTCACCAAGTTGTTGTTGAACGCCTGGATACTTTCCAAGTCCAGGTGGTTGGTGGGGGTGTCCAGAATCAGGCAGTTGGCGTTCTTTAACTGCATTCTGGCTATCATGCACCTCATCTTCTCGCCTCCGCTGAGCACGTTCACCTTCTTTTCCACTTCCTCTTGCTTGAAGAGCATGCGGCCCAGATAGCCCTTCATCATCACCTCGTTGCCTGTGCCAAATTGGCTGAGCCAGTCTACCAGGTTGAGGTCGCTCTTGAAGAACTCGGTGTTGTCGAGGGGCAGGTAGGCGGTGGTGATGGTGATGCCCCATTTGTAGGTGCCGCCATCAGCCTGGCGGTTGCCGTTGATGATCTCGAAGAGGGCGGTCATCGCCTTGGGGTTATGGCTCAGGAACACGGTCTTCTGACCTTTCTCGATGTTGAAGCTCACGTTGTCGAAGAGCACGGTGCCGTCGGTATCCACGGCCTTCAGTCCTTCCACCTCAAGTATCTGGTTGCCGGGCTCACGCTCCATTTGGAAGAGGATACCGGGGTATTTGCGCGACGAGGGACGAATCTCGTCCACATTGAGCTTCTCAAGCATCTTCTTGCGGCTGGTGGTCTGCTTGCTCTTGGCCACGTTGGCAGAGAAACGGCGGATGAACTCTTCCAGTTCCTTGCGCTTCTCCTCGGCCTTCTGACGCTGGTTCTGGGCCTGACGAAGGGCGAGTTGCGAACTCTGGTACCAGAACGAGTAGTTGCCGGCAAAGACGGTCACCTTGCCGAAGTCGATGTCCACGGTCTGGGTGCTCACAGCATCGAGGAAGTGACGGTCGTGGCTCACCACGAGTACGGTCTGCTCCACGTTGCTCAGATATTCCTCCAACCACTGCACGGTGTCGAGGTCAAGGTCGTTGGTGGGCTCGTCGAGCAGCAGGTTGTCGGGATGGCCGAAAAGGGCCTTGGCGAGCATCACGCGCACTTTCTCGTTACCCGAGAGCTCACTCATGAGTTTATGGTGCAATGCTTCCTTGATGCCCAGGTTGGAGAGCAGCATGGCGGCATCGCTCTCGGCGTTCCAGCCGTCCATCTCGGCAAAACGTTCCTCGAGTTCGGCCACGCGGTTGCCGTCCTCGTCGTTGAAGTCGGGTTTCATATAGAGGGCCTCGCGCTCCTTCATGTTCTCCCAGAGAGGCTGGTGGCCCATCATCACAGTGTCGAGCACCGTGAACTCGTCGAATTTGAAGTGGTCCTGGTCGAGCACGGAGAGACGCTCGCCCGGAGCAAGTTCCACAGTGCCCTTGTTGGGCTCCAACTCACCACTGATGGCCTTGAGCAGGGTCGACTTGCCGGCACCGTTGGCACCGATCACGCCATAGATATTGCCAGCTGTGAACTTGATGTTCACATCTTTGTAAAGTGTTCGCTTGCCAAACTGTATGGCAAGGTTGGTGACAGTAATCATGCTTGTTCTGTTGTTTCGAATATGTGATAAATGGGAATCAAAAAATGCCAAATTCCCTTTCCGCCTGCAAAGGTACGATTAAGCGAGAGAAAAACCAAATTTATTTGAGTTTTTCCGAGAGTGAGTACCTTCGGCCATAGGCCAAAGGTACGAATTAGTAAGTAAAGTACAAAATAATTTTGGCATTTCACTCACTAATTCGTACCTTTGCACTCAAGATGAAGAGCAATTACAACAAAGCACCCGAATACGAAATTTATGTAGTCGACCGCGAGGCACCCCTTCTGGAGTACCTTCTGCAGACGATTACTGGTCAGAGCAGGACGAAAATCAAGGCCACGCTCCAAGGCCGTGGCATCAAGGTCGACGGCAAGAACGTCACACAGTTCGACTTCCCCCTGAAACCAGGAATGAAGGTGGCCGTGAGCAAGTCGAAACGCAACGACTCCTTTAAGAACCGCTTCGTGAAGCTGGTCTATGAGGACCGTTACCTGGTGGTGGTGGAGAAGGCTGCGGGCATCCTGTCGATGGCCGCCGGCCATAGCTCACTCAATGTGAAGGCCGTGCTCGACGACTATTTCCGCAAGACTCGCCAGCACTGCACTGCTCATGTGGTACATCGGCTCGACCGCGACACTAGCGGACTGATGGTGTATGCCAAGGACATGGAGACGGAGCAGCGCCTGGAGCATGAGTGGCACCAGATTGTTTACGACCGCCGCTATGTGGCTGTCGTGTCGGGAGAGATGGAGGAGGACGGCGGCACCATCGCCAACTGGCTCAAGGACAACAAGGCCTACGTCACCTATTCATCACCGGTGGATAATGGGGGCAAATACGCCATTACCCATTTCCATACGCTCAACCGCACTACATCCCACTCGCTCGTGGAGTTCAAATTGGAGACCGGAAGGAAAAACCAAATCCGCGTGCACGCTGCCGACATGGGGCATCCCGTCTGTGGCGATGTGAAATATGGCAATGGCGACGATCCGCTCCACCGCCTGTGCTTGCATGCCTTCCTGCTTTGTTTCTACCACCCCATCACCCGTGAGCGGATGGAGTTCGAGACACCCATCCCCACTGCGTTCAGGAGTTTGTTCAAATAGCAATCACCCAATAAAAAAATAATACAAAAATGGAATTCAATATCACCTCCACCGATATCACTTATGTCATTTTTGCCATCGTGGCGGTCATTGTGGCTTTCCTCATCATCAAGAAAGTGGCAGGATGCCTGATCAAGGCCGTTGTCTTCGCCATCCTCGTGGCCATCCTGGGCTATATCTACTACAATTTCTCCATGGTCGAGGAGTCGGAGGATGGAACGGAAATAGAAATGACAGAGTAATAGAAATGACAGAGTAGGGGGCTTTTTTGTCATTTTTTGTAGTTGGTAAATCGTTTTTTTCACTATTTTCGCACTCGAAACAAACCTTTTACCGATGAACAAACTACTTGCAATCCTATTGCTGGCCATGGCGTCACTCGCTGGCCATGCTGTCCAACGACAGAAAATCAACTTCAATGCCCAATGGCTGCTGCAGGTCGGCGACTTCCAGCAAGCCGAGGACCCCGCTTTCGACGACCATGCCTGGCAGCGGGTCACACTGCCCCATGCCTTCAATGGCGATGAGGCTTTCCGCAAGGATATCATCCATCTCACCGATACCATCGTGTGGTATCGCAAGCACTTCTCTCTCTCGCAAGAAGAGGTGCAGGGCAAAGTGTTCATCGAGTTCGAAGGGGCACGGCAGGGGGCCGATGTATGGCTCAACGGCCAGAAGGTGGGTTTCTCCGACAACGGCGTGATGGCCTTCGGCTTCGACCTGACTCCTTATGTCAAAGAGGGCGACAACGTCATCGCGGTGCGCTGCGACAACAGCTGGACCTACCGCGACCGCGTGCTCGACAGCCGATACCAATGGAACGACCGCAACTTCAATGCCAACTACGGTGGTCTGCCCAAGAACGTCTACCTGCACCTCACAGGCAAACTCTACCAGACTTTGCCGCTCTTTAGCAACCTCGGCACTACAGGAATTTATGTTTACGCCACCGATTTCAACATCACGGGCCGAGAAGCCGTGATCCATGTGGAGTCGCAGGTGCGCAACGAGGACTGCAAGCCACGCACCTTCCGCCTCTTCGCCAAGGTCATCAACGCCGACAATATGGTGTCATGCATCATCCCCGGCGAATCTGTCACACTGCAGCCCGGCGAGACACGCACCGTCAGCATACAGCGAAAGCACAACGGCCTGCATTTCTGGTCGTGGGGGTATGGCTATCTCTATACCGTGAAGACATACCTGGCCGAGGGTGAGGCCGACAAGGCTCCGATGTCGCTCGGCGCCCAGTCCGACGAGGTGGTCACACGCACGGGATTCCGCAAGACCCATTTCGGCGAGGGCAAGATCTGGCTTAACGACCGCGTGATGATGGTGCATGGCTACGCCCAGCGCACGTCGAACGAATGGCCGGGAACCGGACTGAGCGTGCCCGCATGGCTGAGCGACTACTCCAATGGCCTGATGGTGGAGTCAGGAGCCAATATGGTGAGATGGATGCACGTCACGCCTTGGAAACAGGATGTGGAGTCGTGCGACCGCGTGGGACTGCCACAGGCCATGCCTGCCGGCGACGCCGAGAAAGACGTGGAGGGACCACGGTGGACCCAGCGCACCCAACTCATGCGCGATGCCATCATCTACAACCGCAACAACCCCAGCATCCTCTTCTACGAGGGTGGCAACGAGAGCATCAGCCGTGAGCACATGCTCGAGCTCAAGGCCATCCGTGACACTTACGACCCCTATGGTGGCAGGGCCATCGGCTCGCGCGAGATGCTCGACATCGACGAGGCGGAGTATGGCGGCGAGATGCTCTATATCAACAAGTCGGGCAAGCACCCCATGTGGGCCATGGAATACTGCCGCGACGAGGGTCTGCGCAAGTACTGGGACGAGCAGAGCTATCCCTTCCACAAGGAGGGTGACGGACCGCTCTACCGGGGTAAGCTGGCCACCGACTACAACCACAACATGGACCGCTTTGCCGTCGAGATGGTGCGCCGGTGGTATGAGTACTGGCTCGAGCGGCCAGGCACCGGACGGCGTGTGAGCAGCGGTGGCGTGAAAATCGTGTTCAGCGACACCAACACCCACCACCGTGGCGAGTCCAACTACCGTATGAGCGGTGTTGTCGATCCCATGCGTATCCCCAAAGATGCGTTCTACACCCATCAGGTGATGTGGACGGGATGGGTGGACGACGAACAGCCACGCACCTATATCATCGGACATTGGAACTATGCCGAGGGAACGGTGAAGGATGTGCTGGTGGTGTCGAATGCCGACGAGGTGGAACTGCTGCTCAATGGCCGTTCGCTGGGCAAGGGCAAGCGGAGCATGCGCTACCTGCATACCTTCGAGAACGTGACCTTCGAGCCCGGTATCCTGGAGGCGGTGGCCAATAATGGCAGTAGCTATGCGCTGACCACTGCCGGAAAGCCCCATCACCTGCGACTCACCGTCATCAGCAATCCCGAGGGAATGAAAGCCGACGGTGCCGATATGGCAATGGTGCAGGTAGAGGTGGTGGACAAGGACGGGCGGCGCTGTCCGCTCGACAACAGCATGGTGCATTTCACCCTGACGGGTGAGGGGAAATGGATTGGGGGACTCGCCACGCGCGACAACACCCAGTATCAGCGACCCGACGAGAACCGCGACAAGTCATTGCTTGATGCCGCTGCCACCGAGAACATCTCCGACAATTATGTGGGCGCACGCTCATTGCCCGTGGAGTGTGGCGTGGCTCGGGTGCTCGTGCAGAGCACGGTGAATGCCGGCGACATCAACGTCTATGCCCACATCGAGGGTCTCGGACGGGTAGAGAAGGTCACCATCCCCACCCATACGCTCGATGCCCCCCATTACTTGCCGGCACAGACTCTGCCTTGCCGACTGACACGGGGCGAGACACCAGCCACTCCCTCTTATACCGACAGCAAGACCACCATCACCATCGTGAAGGCCGAGACACCTACCGCAACCAATGATGGCAATAAGCCATCCTTCTCCTACGATGACAATGAGCTTACCGAATGGAAGAGCGATGGAGAACCGGGAAATGCGAGCATCACCTATACCCTGGCCGAGCAGGCTCCCGTCGACGAGATCACGCTCAAGCTCACGGGATGGCGCAACAAATGCTATCCATTGGCCGTATTTGCCCATACCGCCAAAGGACAAAAAAAGATTTGGGAGGGCATCACCCCAGCCTCGCTGGGCTATGTGCACCTGCATATCAACAAGCTCATAGCGGCTGCGAAATACACCATCAAGATGGTGGCGCCCGTACAAGACTCCAATCTCTTTGGCGATACCAAGGAACTGGCAGGTGGCAATGCCGGAGAACTCGACCGCGTGAAGAGTCAGAAGGGAAAACTCGACCTGCGCATCGTCGAGGCCGACTTCATGCGGAGCGTCAGCCGTTAAGTGGAATAAACCTATAGCAGGCTGGGGGCGTCAACATCAATATGCTTGCCGTTGATGCGGATGACGCCTTTCTCCTGCAACTCATGCAGGCAGCGCAGGAGTGAGTATTTTTGGATGCCCAGTTCATCGGCCAGTTGCTGCCTCGACAAGGTTACCACGATGTTGCTGGTGCCTTGTCGTTTCATTTCGTTGTTGATGTAGGTGCCCACTTTCTCACGTACGGTCATCGAGAGCATTCCCACCTTCTTCGTGAGGAAGGAGATGTTGTTTGACAGGATGCCCACTAGATTCATCGCGATGCGAGGCTCGGCTTCGAGCAGTACATGAACGTCGGCCGAGGCTATCCGCAGCACCCTGGAGGTCTGTTCTGCCTCTATCGTTACAGGATAATGCCCATCTTTGGCGAAAAGAAAGGCGGGAGCCAATAGTTGTCCCGAATGGTGTAGGTCCATGCGAACTAAACGTCCAGATGAACTGATAATCTTGGCCGACATCTCGCCACTCACCACAATGTTGGCATGACGACAGGGGTCGCCGGCCAGTGCCAAAAGGTCACCACGCTCTATCACCTGCACCCGGTATTGCACGCGGTGCATCAGGTCGATGATTTCGTTGTCGGAAAGGCCCTTGAAAAGTGGACAAGCTTTCAGTCCGTTCAGTGTGTCGATATCCATAATATTGATATTGTTGATTTTGTTTCAGGCACTACGCTTTTCTCCGTTCAGAGAGTATGAGAGGGGAGAAAAATCTTTTCGGTAGCACAAATGTAGACAGGAATAGCATAAAAATACCAGGTTTAACAATTTTTATGTGTGCGGGGTAACATTTGTTATCCTTATTAATGAGGAAAGATTTCTACTTTTGAGCACTTTATCTTATCCTATGTTGAAATTCATACGCCGATTCACCGATAGGTTGTCTTACCGACAAAAAGTGGGATTGCTCCTCTTGGGTGGTGCGTTCCTCGGACTTGGAGGATTGTTCCTCTACCTGCTCCGTGCACACACTTATTTGGGCGACGACCCCGCAGCATGCGTCAACTGCCATATCATGACGCCTTATTATGCCACATGGAGCCGTTCCAGCCATGGACGCATCGACGACAAGTCGAATGGCGCCACTTGTAATGACTGCCATGTGCCCCACCAGAACCTTGCCATGAAATATGGGTTCAAGGCAATGGATGGCATGAAGCATGTGGCTTATTTCGTCACCCACGGCGAGCACCAGGCCATCATGGCCGAGGATGCCAGCGCCGAGGTGATCATGGACAACTGCATCCGTTGCCACACCCAACTCAATCAGGAGTTTGTGAAGACAGGCCGCATCGACTACATGCTAGCCAAAAAAGATGAGGGAAAGGCTTGTTGGGACTGCCATCGCAACGTGCCACATGGGGGCATGAACTCCCTCTCGTCTACTCCCAACGCCGAAAGCCAGGTGCCCCTACCTCCCAGTCCGGTGCCTGAATGGCTCCAGCAACTCATGAAATAGGGCAATAGGAAACAATTCGCACAACACAAAAAAACATATATATTATGGCAAAACAATTGAAAAAATGGCAAGGGTGGGCGCTTTTCGGAGGCGCCATGGTTGCCGTGTTCTTGTTGGGACTGCTCGTTTCCTCGCTCATGGAGCGCAGAGCCGAGGTGGCCAGCGTCTTCAACAACAAGCGCACAGAGTTCACCGACTCCATAGTTGCGCAAAACGAGAAGTTCAAGGCTGACTACCCACGCGAGTACGAGACATGGGCCATGACCGCCGACACCACGTTCCATTCGATGTACAACTCCTCACAGGAGGTCGACGTGCTCGAAGCACGTCCCGAGATGGTGGTGTTATGGGCAGGCTACGCTTTCTCGCGCCACTACAACACGCCGAGAGGACACAAACATTGTTTGGAAGACCTGAGGAAAATCCTGCGTACAGGCAACCCCGGTATCGACGGAGATGCTGACATGCAACCCGCTACGTGCTGGACTTGCAAGGGACCCGATGTGCCGCGGATGATGCGCGAACTCAGCGATTCAAAATCTGTCTTCGCCCCGGGCAACTACTACGCCAAGAAATGGAGCGAACTGGGCGCCGAGATGGTGAATACCGTGGGATGCTCCGACTGCCACGATGCCCGTACAATGGACCTGCGTCCTGCTCGCCCCGCCCTCTACGAGGCATGGGCTCGTGCAGGCAGAGATGTGCGCAAGGCAAGCCACCAGGAGATGCGCTCACTGGTCTGCGCACAGTGCCACACCGAATACTACTTCATCAAGCCCGATGACCCGAAGAACCCCGGAAAGGCCAACTACCTGATGTTCCCGCAGGATAAGGGCATGACTTGCGAGGCCGCCGAGGAATATTACGACTCCATCGGTTTTTATGACTATATCCACCCGCTGTCGAAAACGCCTATCCTCAAGGCTCAGCACCCAGGTTACGAGATTGCACTCCAGGGCATCCACGCTCAGCGAGGTGTGTCATGCGCCGACTGCCACATGCCTTACAAAAGCGAGGGTGGCGTGAAGTTCAGCGACCATCACATCATGTCGCCGCTGGCAAATATCGACCGAACCTGCCAGACTTGTCACCGCCAGGATGCAGAGGTGCTGAGGCAGAATGTCTACGACCGCCAGGCAAAGTGCACCGAGGTGCGCAACCGTGCCGAACAGGAACTGGCTCGCGCTCACTTCGAGGCGAAGTTCCTCATCGACAAGGGTGCCACCGACGCCGAGATGAAACCCATACAGGACTTGCTGCGCAAGAGCCAGTGGCGCTGGGATTATGCCATCGCTTCGCATGGTGCTACTTTCCACGCACCGCAGGAGGTGACCCGATTGCTCTCGCATAGCGTCGACTATGCCCATGGCTAAACTGAAAGACAAGAAGAAGCGCTTCCTCGACACCGTTGTCCCGAAGTGGATCGACGAGGCGAAGAAGAACGGCAAGTTGGTAGAACTCTGATTTTTCATTAGACAAGAAGAACTGCAAAAGGGGAGTCGGAAGGACATCGGTTCTGCGACTCCCCTTCTTCCGTAAGAAACAAAAAAATACTTCGCTTCTTCTTTTGTTTTACACTCCTAAAGTAGTAATTTTGCGTCTTGAAATGTGGAACAAACCTTGGAGAACAACCGAGGGCTTCGTCATCGGCGGAGGCCTCATCGTAGCAGGACTGTTGCTTGAACTGTGCGCAGGCGCGGTGGATTGGGATGCCTTCCGGTGGCCCGTCAATGCCATCGTGCTCGCCGCCTTCATCGTCATTATCGTGGCAATGGCGCTCTCGGCACGTAAGGTCTATGCCTTTCGCTTCCTCGGCAGCCATGCCGCGGCAGTGCCTGCCATTGTTTATGCTGTAGCACTCACCATCATCATGGGACTCACACGGCAGACCGTCGACGGGCGAGGCGTGAACAACATGCTCACGTTCTGGCCTTTTGTCTTGACGTATGTCTACCTCGCTGTCATCCTGGGAATGGTGGTGGTGAAACGGTTGCGCCATCTCTCGTCGTGGAGGCGCGACGTGCCGTTCCTCCTCAACCATCTCGGCCTCTTCATCGCTCTCACTTGCGCCACACTGGGCAATGCCGACATGCAAAGGCTCAGGATGGTGACATCGGTGGAGGGGCCGGAGTGGCGCGCCCTCGACCAGCAACAACAGGTCGTGACACTCCCTCTTGCCATCCAACTGCAGC
>ONGG01000039.1 GCA_900317305.1 uncultured Prevotellaceae bacterium
AAACCTTTTGCGCCACCCAAAAACGGGTGGCGCAAAATTACAAATAATTTATTATCAAGCTGTTATGTTTTTAGTAAAAATTGAGTGACGAAGTCAGGAGAAAGGGACAATGAGCCCGATTGTTCAGAACACAAAAATAGGACATTTTTGCCAAACCATCAAGATTTCGCCTGATTTTTTTGAAAAAAAGATATTTCGCTTGCGCCCGATGTATTAGGAGTTGCAGGAGTGCAGACATTTCTACAGCATACAACTATAGAAACTATAGAAAACTATAGAAAACTATAGAAAACTATAGAAAACTATAGAAAACTATAGAAAACTATAGAAAACTATAGAAAACTATAGAATCTATAGAATTCTATAGAAACTATAGAGACTATAGAAACTATTGAGACTTCAGCTTTCGCTTGGCCCACGAGTAGAGTTCCCTGATCACCATCACCAAGCTAGTGGAGAGGACAATAATGAGCCAATCGGTCAAACTCAGCGGCACCACATTGAAGAACCTGTTGAGCAGTGGCAGTTCGACGATGGCCACCTGCCCCAGGAACACGATGACGGCGATGGTGATGAACCCATCGCACCCCTTGAGGTTCAGGCCGCTCCCACCCGACTTGTACCCACGGGCATTGAACAGATACCAGAAGTGGGCCATCACGAAGATGGTGAAAATCAGTGTCTGCTCATAAGGTGTGATGTGGCGCTTGCTGCCCAAGTGCGGAGAGAGCAAGTCGGAAAGTTGGCTGGTGTCGGTATGCTGGAAGACGAAGAGCAGCGCCACCAACAATACAAAGAAGAAAATGCCCACTCCGAGGATATTCTCGAGCATCGAGCGGTCGAGGATGAACGCCTTCCGGTCGCGCGGCTTGTCGTTCATCACCCTGTCGGTGGGTGGCAGCGCCGACAGTGCGAAGGCGGCAAAGGTATCCATAATCAGGTTCACCCACAGCATCTGCGTCACGGTGAGCGGCGTGTCGGTGCCCATGAAGGCACCACAGAGCACGAGCAGGCATGCCGCCACATTCACGGTGAGTTGGAAGAGCAGGAACCGCTGTATGTTCTGGTAGAGCGAGCGCCCCCACTTCACGGCACGGGCGATGCTGGCAAACGAGTTGTCGATGATGGTGATGTCGCTTGCCTCCTTGGCCACACTCGTGCCCGACCCCATGGAGAGTCCCACATGGGCCACGTTGAGGGCGGGTGCGTCGTTGGTGCCGTCGCCGGTTACGGCCACCACATGGTTGAGGGCCTGCAGGGCCTCCACCAACCGCTTCTTGTCCATCGGGCGCGCCCGAGCTATGATTTTCAGGTGGTCGACCCGCTGCAGCAGTTCCTCTTTCGAGAGTGCGGCAAAGGTGCGTCCGTCGATGATATCCTCGTCGGGGGTGTCGTGGTGCCAGATGCCTATCTGCCGACCTATCTCGCGGGCAGTGGCCATATTGTCGCCAGTCACGATCTTGATGTCGATGCCGGCGTGGACACACTCCTCCATGGCAGCCTTTACATCCTCTCTTACGGGATCCTCGATACCCACGACGCCCATGAAGCAGAGATTGTGGACCGTCAGTCCATCACGGCCTATCACCTCCTCGTCGTCCACTATCTGGTAGGCGAAGCCCAGCGTGCGCATGCCCTTCTCCTGATAGCCCGATACCGTGGCCTCGTAGTCGGCCTTGGTATGGGGTCCGACGAAATGCTCCGACATGCCAAGCACAATCTCTGGCGCGCCTTTCACATAGAGCACCCGCTTCCCCTCCATCACGCCCGACTCCACCAGCGTGGCCATGTATTTCCGTTCGGTAGAGAATGGTATCTCGGCCAGGTGTGTGATGCCCTCGCGCAGCAGACGGTAATCATGGCCATGGTCGAAGAGCCAGAGCAGCAAAGCCCCCTCAGTGGGGTTTCCGATGGCACGGGGTCGGTCCTTGGAGAAGTCGAGCGAGGCGGTGGCGTTCACAGCCATGCCCTCGGCCACGAGTGGAGAGTCGATGAGCATGCTGGCCTTCACCTGCATCAGGTTCTGGGTGAGCGTACCCGTCTTGTCGGTACATATCACAGTAGCGGCGCCCATGGTCTCGCAGGCATGCATCTTGCGCACCAAATTGTTGGTCTTCAGCATCTTACGCATGGAGTTGGCCAACGAGAGCGAGATGGCCATAGGCAGTCCCTCGGGCACCGCCACCACCACCAGCGTCACGGCTATCATGATGGTGTTGAGCGAGTAAGCCATCAGGTGCGACATCTCTTTATCTGGATTCAACTGGTCGTGGAAAAAAACCACCATACCGATAAAGAGGACGAAGAAACCAATGATGGTCATCAAGCACTTCCACTTGCTCCAATGCGGAAATTTTCGGATGACCAGCCAGAAGAAAAAGGCGACAGGAATGACGATTATCCACGCAAGCAGTTTCCATTCGAAATAGACAAGCAACTTGCCCACGATGATTCCTCCTGCGAAGACATAACTCAGGTTGGAGATCAATTTGCCCAGGCCACCGAGCTGCTCGTCGAGCGGGGTCTTCATCCTCCGGGTCACCTTGTTGCGCTCACGCAGATGCAGGGCACGCTTCTGTTTTTCGTCCAACTGGTCGACATCGAATTCATCATCCAAGTCATTGCCCACCAGCGACTGCATGATCTTGCCATTCTCGGTCATGTCGCCTACGGCGACGACCTCGGCATAGCCGTGCCCCTCCATGATCTGGGTGCCCCGGTAGACCATGTTGCTGGGATAGGTGGCGCCATGGTCGAAGTCGGCCTCTATGGTGGTCTTGGCGTGCACCGGCTCGCCCGTGAGCGACGACTCGTCGACATGCAGACTCACCGCACGGAGCAGACGGGCGTCGGCGGGAATCTCCTGCCCCGTCTGGAGCACCAGGACATCGCCCACCACCACATCGCACTTGGGCACCTCCTCCACATTGCCGTTGCGGATGACGGCCACCAACTCGTGGTCGTTCTGCTGGTTGAGGACGGAGAACTCCTTCTGGGCCTTCAACTCGAAGTAGAAGCCCAGGCCCGTGGCCAACAGGATGGCCACGAAGATGCCAATAGGCTCAAAAAACACGGTGAGGCCTTCCTTCAGTCCCCAGTATTCGTAGCTCGACACACCGATGGCAAACACGCCAATCACCATGAGGATGATGATCAGCGGGTCGGCGAACTTCTCAAAGAAGAGCCGCCACAAAGAGGGTTTTGCGGGAGGGGTGAGCACATTGGCGCCATGCTTCTCGCGACTGGCAGCCACCTGTGCGTCGGTAAGGCCCTTATATCGAAGGTTTTTGGCCATGAAGGGTAGTTTCTGTTGGTTGATTCTGCTTTTTACGGCGCAAAATTACAAACATTTTCATAATTGTTCAACACAAAGAGCCCCTAAATCGATTATTATGACTAAATTTGCCATATCCTAGGCATCTAGATTCGCATTTTTGTGTCACCAATGGCTCAACGGCGACGAGATACAGCTCAGATACGACCTACTTTCAGATACTAACCCCACTCCATCAATCCTATATGTCAATCATCACACTCTATCATTATGAGAATCAGAAAAACAATGCTGGTGGCGGCCATGACCTTGTCGCTGGCGGCCACGGCACAAACCATCACCGGGAGATATGAAATCCCATCCATGCCCGACTGGGCAAAGAACGCGGTGTTCTACCAAATCTATCCGCAGACGTTCTGCGACTCCGACGGCGACGGCATCGGCGACCTGCAGGGCATCATCAGCAAGCTCGACTACGTGAAGAGCCTTGGCGTGGATGCCATCTGGCTGAACCCCTTCTTCGACTCTCCTTTCAACGACGCGGGCTACGACATCCGCGACTACTACAAAATCGCGCCCCGCTACGGCACCAACGACGATGCCCGCCGACTGTTCGACGAGGCACACAAACGAGGCATGCACGTCATCTTCGACTATGTGGTCAGCTACACCGCCATCGACCACCCCTGGTTCATAGAGTCGCAGAAGCAAAAGAAGAATAAATACTCCAACTACTACATCTGGACCGAGACCAACTGGGTGGACCCGCCACGCGAGTTCGCCGGCTCGTTCATCAAAGGCTACGGACAGCGCAACGGACAGTTCATGCGCAACTTCTACTGGTGCCAGCCCGCACTCAATTTCGGGTTCTCCAACCCCGACCCCAACCAGCCTTGGCAGTTGCCCACCAACCACCCCGACGTGCTGGCCATGCGCGAGGACCTGAAGGACGTGCTGCGCTTCTGGATGAACATGGGTGCCGACGGATTCCGTGCCGACATGGCCGGGGCACTGGTGAAGACACGCCAGGTAAGAGGCAACGAGCAGTTCTTCAACACCAACGAGAACGAGACCAAGCTCTTCTGGCGCGAGATACGCCAACTGCTCGAGAAGGAATACCCACGGGGATTCATGGTGGCGGAATGGTCGTATCCGGCCGATGCGCTCGACAACTGCTTCCATGTGGATTTCTTCCACTGGTTCAACGGCTACAACGACCTGTTCCAGAAAGAGAGCTGGCGCATCCTCAACGGCGTGAGCGAGGGGCACAGCTACTTCGATGCTGAGGGCAAGGGCGACATCACCGCCTTCCTCAAGAGCTATATGGACCAGTATGAGAAGACCGTGGGAAAGGGATACATCAGCCTGCCTCTGGGCAACCACGACAATGCGCGCCTGGGCAACCACCGCAGCGACAAGGAACTGGAGATGATCTACGCCTTTGGATTCACCATGCCCGGCGTGCCCTTCCTCTACTATGGCAACGAGATTGGCATGAGGCAGTTGCCCAACGACTGGCCACAGGTGGAGGGGGCCTACCAGCCACGCAACGGGGCACGCACCCCCATGCAATGGACCGACGGAAAGAACCTGGGATTCTCCACGGCCGATGCCTCGAAACTCTACCTGCCCGTCGACCCCTCGGCCGACGCGCCCAACGTGGCGGCACAAGAGAAAGACCCCAACTCGCTGCTCAACAAGACCCGCCGGCTCATCGCCCTGCGACACAGTGAGCCAGCGCTGGCCAACTACGCCGAGTTTGTGCCCATCTACCCGTCGGCCGACGCACAGCAGCCATCGCCCTCGGTCTATCCCTTCGTCTATGCCCGCGCGGCCGACAACGACGTGGTGCTGGTGATGCTCAATCCGCGTGCCGCCGCTTCCGACGCCACATTCCCCATCAACGTGAAGTTCAAGAAAACCAAACTGCTCGCCGGCGACCGTCTGGGCATCGAGCACAACAAGAAGACGGGACTGATGACCATCCACATGCCCGCCACATCGTATGCCATCGTAAAACTGCAAGGCGCAAGGCTATAACGATTCTACGCGCCACGCTGTATCACACAAAAAAGCAATAGGGAAATGAAGAATCAGCTTCTTCTTTCCCTATTGCTTTTTACGGACGACCGGGCTCTCCTCGAAGAGTCCCTCGATGTTCTCACGCAACAGGTATTCCGTGGGGAAGAACTGCCCTCTTGAGGCCAGGAGATTGGACAAAAATATCCCTAAAAGACCCTTACTTCACCACCACCTTGCGGCCGCCGATGATGTAAAGACCGGGTTGCAACTGGCGGTTCGTCAGTTTGCTTTCCTCGATTCTCCGTCCGCTGAGGTCGAAGCATCCATCCTTCACCGAGGGAGCATTGCCTTGGCCGACGTCCTGGATGCCCGTCTCGGCGAACGACTTGACCTGGAGCGTGCACATTCCCAGCACGAAGTCGGCATTCTTCACGGCATCGGTATAGTAAGAGAGGGCATAGTCGCCCGTCTCGGGAATATCAAACTCAAACGTCTGTCTCTTGCCATTGCCGAAACTGTTGGCGGTGTTGCCACCGATATTGACGTTGGGGGTGAAGGTGGTGGAGGCCACCTCCTCGCCGTTGGAGTCCTCAACCACGACCACCACCGACGTAAAGTCGGGCTGGTCCCAGTTGCAGAGCCTCGACTTGAGCGAATATTTTCCGGCGTGCAGCGTCATGCGTGAACGGGCCAATGGGTCGCCAAATCTTGCGTAAGCCGAACGCTCCTTGCCACCAGGATTCTGCACATATAGTCCATAGTCAAAGGCACGTGTGTCGTTCGTAAAACGCAACAGGCGGCATCCGCTGGTGTATGGCAGTCCGCCGCCCATGCGCTTCGTCTTGCCGTTGCACACGATCCAGTCTTGCGGCACGATGCCCTCGGTGGCGAAATTCTGCGTCAGGTCGAAGGTGTTGTCAGATGTGAGGCAGTTCACCATGCACGAGCTCTCGCCCGTCTTCCCGTTGCTGTCGGTCACCACCACGCGCAATTCATGCCGTCCTGCCTTGGGGGCTGTCAGCGTGGCGGTAAAGGGTTCGGCCGTAAGCGATGCTATCAGGGTGCCGCCATCATAGAATTCCACCTTCTCCACCTGCCCCTGTTTGGCTACAGCAGTGGCCTCAACGGTGATGTCGGGGTACGTGGCCTCGCCTTCGGGTGCCATGTACAGGAAGGTAGTCTCGCCTGCCGGCTGGGTGATTTTCGCCCTGGGCTGATTCAGTGAGAACCGCTTGCAGAAGTTCCAGATGAGATGGCGGTTCTGGTCCATCGGCCAGTGGCCGCCGTTGTTGTAGGAGTAGAGCCACACCTCGCCGCCGTCGGGACCGCCGGTCCATTTCTCCAGGTCGCCATCAAACCAACTGCTGCTGATGGGCTTGTAGCCAGTGGTTTTCGAATAGCTGGTGTGATTGTCGTGTATGGCATAGTTCTCTATGTAGTCGTGAATGCCATATTGCTCGTAGCCGAACGTCTCGTCGCCATAGGCGATGACCTCCAACAGGTTGACGGGTTTCTTGCAGTTGTTCCAGGGCTGCTCGGAGAACTGGATGCCGCTTGTGGGAGCGAAGGCCGCAATCTTGTCCTGCATATTGCCAATGCAGTGGTGGATGAGCATCGAACCCATGGAGAACCCCGACCAATAGACGCGGTCTCTGTCGATGTCGTAGCGGCTGGCCATCTCGTCGATGGTGCTGATGACGAAGTTCTGGTCTTTCGTGCCGCCCGTATCCCATGTGTTGCCGTCGCTGCGCAGATAGGTCACCACAAACTTGGCGGTGTCGATCATCTCGTACATCTTGTCCGAACCATACTGGTATTCCGGGTCTTGGTTCATGCCATGGGTTACGATGAACAGGGGCGACTTGGCGGGCAGCACATCGGGGGTGAACACCACCATGTTGCGCTGTTTGCCGTTCACTGTGATGTTGATCGACTCTTTCTGGTAGGCGGAAGCCTGCGTCACTGTGAGAAGAGCCAGGACGAAAGTAAAAAACAAATGTCTCATCATGAATAGTTAATATCAATATGCAATGAATAGTTATCTGTATGCAAGAACTCGTCGCAAAGTTCGGCATAATCCTTGAGATATGCAAAACTATCTGCAAAAATCAAGTAAAAGAAAGAATAAAATCTATCGCCAGGATGCCATGTATCACTTTTTCATACTGTTTATTCCAGAAATTTGCAAAAGCGTGAAACTATTCTTACTTTTGCAAAAACAACCAGGCATAAAGAACATATGTATCATACTCACAATCTTCCCAACACCCGGATCGACGTGGCCGACGCCTTGAGGGGCATTGCGGTGGCTGGAATCATACTGTATCACTCCGTAGAGCATTTCGACATCTTTACCAAGGAGCCTATCGTATATACACTGCCTTGCGACCAACAGGTAGGCAGCGTGCTGGCCTGGTTGCTCTCCGGCAAGATGTATGGTATCTTTGCCATGCTCTTCGGACTGAGCTTTTTCATCATGAACGACAACCAGCAGCAGAAGGGGAAGTCGTTTTCCGGCCGATTTGCGTGGCGGATGTGCCTGCTGTTTGCCTTCGGCCTTGTCAACGTGGCCTTCTACGATGGCGACATCCTGATGCTCTATGCGGTCTATGGCTTGCTGCTCATCCCCATCAGCTACCTGCCATCACGAGCAGTCTGGTGCATCATCGGCTTGCTTGCCATCCAGCCCGTGGAGCTGTTCTGCCTGCTTTCGGGCACAACAATCGACCATACCACACTATTTGAGATATACAACAAGACCATCAGCCTACATGAGACCGGCACGTTCTGGGAGAATGCCCTCAACAACCTGCGATGGGGGTTTGAGCTGAACTTGCGGTACAATGTCTTCAGCGGCCGGCTCACCCAGCTGCTCTGCCTGTTCATCCTCGGCCTGCAGTTGGGGCGGCACCGGTTCTTCTACAATGAGGGGCGCAACCTGCATTGGTGGCATGTCATCCTTGGCATATCAGCACTCGTAGTCGTCGCAATGAGTGTTGTCGACTTTGGGAATCTGGCCTCGTTGCTCACCCCTATCTACAACCTGTCCATACTGTCAACGATCGTTTCGGCAGTGGTCTCAGCATGGTATGCTTCCGAGGGTGTGCGCAGCGTGCTTCGACACCTCTGCTTCTTTGGCCGCATGAGTCTCACCAACTACCTGTTGCAGTCCATCATCGGCAGTTTCATCTTCTGCGGCTATGGACTTGGCTGCTACCGCCTTGTGGGCATCACCTACGCCGTACTCATCGGCCTGGCCATGGTCATCGTCCAATACCTCTTTGGCCGGTACTGGTTCAGGCACCATCCCCGAGGGCCGTTGGAGGGGCTATGGAGAAAACTCACATGGATCGACATCGGTTCAACATCATCCGACACCATTGGCCGGTAGTTTTCAATCCGATACATGGATCACACAGAGTTACTATGTTTGCAAGTGCTAACATAGTAACTTTGATAGACTGATTTTGCTATTTTCCTTGGCCTTTCTTCAACCCCTTGATGACCTGCAACTGCTCGGGCGAGAGCTCTGGAATGTTGTGGTCGCGCTCGTACTGCTGGAGTTCGGAAAGTGTCATGTCACAGAAATGCCCCTCGTTCAGTTCCTTACTGCGAGCCTTGTACTCGTCTTCATCCATATAACTATGGTCGGTGGTGTAAATGTAGTAGATTTTTATTTCACGGCCCTTGTCAATGTCCCGCTCCCATTGGTTCATGGTCATCACTTGACGGGTGATGTCAGGGGTCTCATCTCCGTCATCCAACTTAAAGATAGAGACGTATTTGTATTGATAGTTTACTTCCTGGTCTTTCTTCAACTGTTTCTCCCTACCGTGCACCTCGTCTGCGTACATCTGCACACGTGACGCATCAATCGTCGTACTGCTCAGATTGCCTGAGTGAATGACCTGTCCTACCACCTCATTCGTGGGAATCTCAACACGCCAGCTGTTGGGTCCGACACTCACCATTGTGAAGCGATACTCTTCCTGCGCCCTTTTGAGCTTATGCCATTTCTCAAATGGTTGGTGATAGGAATTCTTTATCCAATATTCCACTTGATTCTCCATGCCTGAGCCATGCCAACCTGGGGCCTTGTTGGCAAAGGCGCCACGGGATGAGACGAAGCGTATCTTGGCCTTATAGTTGTTCTTGACCTCATAGGCCACTGGCACGATGCCTCCACCGTAGGCTCGGAGCGAGTCGCCGATGTAGAAAAAGGCGCGGTAGTAGTATTCCGTGTAGAGATAGGGCTTGGGCTTGACGACGACCTCTGCCAGTCCGTAATCCACACTCTCCATCGTGACACGTCCGTCGGTCAGCGATGCAACGCTGACCAATTGAGGCTTATAAGCCAAGTGTGTCAGGGCCACCTTCGCCGCTCCCTTCACATTGGCCAATGTACCATTGATGTCTGTAGTACCTATAAGCACGCCGTCTTCGGTCAATACACTTACCAACGGAATAGCATTGCCATCCGAGTCCAAGACCTGTATCTTCTGCGCATGTGCGCTGATGGACATCATTAAGGTAACAAAGACCATAGCTATTGTCCTTTTCATACTGATAGATTGATTTTTGGTTTCAAAATGATTGGTAAATTTTATTTTTATCATCGCTGGTTTCTTGATTGTAGAATGGGCATGTACACAAGAGTGCGTTTCTTGCTGAATCCCGTTGCAAATATACATGTTTTTTTTTAATGCAACGACTTTCTTTCATTTATATGGTAAATCAAAGTCTCTTTATTCCAATTTGCAGCGGATTGTGTGCAAGTGAGGTTAATTTGACACAAGAATCACAATCTCGCTGTATTGATACCTGAAGGAGGGGCAGCGCAGGCCCAGCTCCTTGTCAATGACAGAACCCACATATCGGGAAAATAGTCTGGACGCTCTTCTGGATGCTCCTACCATATACGTTGGCGAGTGTTTTCTTCGGTTTGACGGTGTCGTGTCTGGTGCGCTACCGTGAGAACGTCATGCTGTTGATGGTTTTCGTATCTGTGCCACTGCTGTTTATGACTGGTGTGTCGTGGCCGCAGTCCAGCATTCCGGGCTATTGGCAAGGCGTCTCGTGGATTTTCCCCAGCACCTTTGGTGTGCGCGCCTTTATTCGTGTGAACAGTATGGGTGCCAGTGTCAGCCAGGTCCTCCCTGAGATTCGTATTCTCTGGATTCAGGCTGCCGCCTATCTCGGCATGGCTTGCCTCGTCTTCCGCTATCAATTCCGGCTAATGAAGAAATATGCAAACGTCAAGACAACATTATAAACAAGAAAACGAAGATAATCCTGCGAATAGTAGCAGCGGTAATCATTGCCCTAATGGTCATCGGTGTGGGAGTCTGACTGATTACCGGGCGCTCACCAATGGCCATCATTGTGAAGAGTGCTTTGCACCAGATGGACACGGAGTCGTACGACAATGCCATGGCCGACAAGACCGACAAGAGTACAACGAAGATTCCAGCCGACGTGGTCTTTCCTCGTGAGGTTGTTCAATATACCATCGGAAACATGCAGGTGTTTAAGGTGCCTGCTGAGAACGACACGAAACCCGTAGTGATCTATCTTCACGGCGGAGCCTACGTCCATAATTTTACATCTCAACATTGGAGTGCGATGGCCGAGTGGGCCAAGACCACAGGCTGTGGCATCGTGGCACATGAATTAATCGACAGCCACACCTATACTGACATTATAAGCAGCGGGTGTACGAACGTCATTGAGGTGGCCAAATTTCGCAACAAGGGATCGTTGGTCGGTAGTTTCGCGAAGCTGTGGTTTGAGTTGGAAAGTAACAGACTGAAGAACGAACTGGCAGAGAACGTCATCTATAATTGGAATCCTCCACATATACAGACTGATTTGCCGTTTGATGAACCAAATGAAGATGAAGTATGCCCATTTTAATTGACACATCCACATTTGCGAATCACCATATAAAAAATAATAGGGAAAGAAGAGCTAAATCTTCATTTCCCTATTGTTTTTTGTTTCTCCAAAATACCGATTTTCGGGTGTAAATTCGGGTGTGAACCGTGTAATCTACTGAAAATCAGTAAAGGTTGTGGAGCTGGCGGTTGGCTTGCCCGTGTCGGAAAAACGCTGAAATAATCGGAAACCATCATCAAAATTGGCCTTTTGTCGGTCAAATTTGATGATTTTTGCTTTCACATTTCAATCAATTTTGTTTACATTATTTATTTTTGGCCATTCTGAAAGTGTTGCATGTATGCTTGGCATACACTAATTTTGCATCAAACCTGGGGACGACAATGGGGAAAAAGAAAAGACACCCTTTCAATAATTGCCACCCAAAATGACAGAGTGAGAGAGTGACTTCGGAATCGTTCTGAGTACACGAGAAAGGTTTTTGGGGACGCTGAAACATTCTTCAACCTATATGATGAGAATCGACAAAACGCTGGACAAGCCGTCGAGTTGATTGAATCGAAGGAGTAAAGAATGGCCTGTCTCATCATCAATAATTGGGGACGCAGTTATGGGGATTGTCCAAACGTGGGGATACACATTAAAACCAGACAGATGTGAAGCAGATGTGGGATTGTTTCCAAAAGGAACACCAAAGGTTTTTTCACAAGATTTCTGCTTTCAATCTGAAAGAATGTACCACCCAACAACTCCTCAGGAAGTGGATAAAAGAAAGCTTTTGTAAATAAAATATCAAACAGCTATACGATTCAATAACAAATTGAAAGTATTCCCGATTTGTATGCAAATAACAGTATCACAACATAAAACAATGATTATGAAGAAGAATGTAGACATTAAATTTCGGTTGAAATTCAGGAAGAAATTCAACCCTGAAACAGGAACGATGGAAAACATCACGAAAAATCTGCTCATCACCATGCGAGTCATGTACAAATCAATGAGAATGGAGCTGTCAACAGGCTATCACATCGATGCACTCAGATGGGATGAAAGGGCACAAGTTGCCATAGGCCCAAACAGTGATGGGATGTCGGCAGACGAAATCAATCTTGGAATCATGCAACTTTCACGCAATGTGAGGGAAGCAGCAGCCATCTATGAAGATCAGGAAATCATTCCGTCAGCGGATGAGTTCAAGAAATGTTTGGAGAGAATCAAGGAAGGAACCATGGACGTAAAAAAGTTCTTTCCAAAAAGCAAAACATCTTCTATTCCTCCAACCTCCCCAAAAGACGTATCTGAACCAACTGCCAAAGTTAGCCCAAAACGCTTGAAGCAACTGCCAAAAGGTGCCCTTAACAAACATTTGCAAATCAAAAAAACTGACAAATCAAGAAAGAATTTGGGCTTTTGGGCAATCACCCACGAATTTGAACGGCAATGTGGCCGACAGAACAACTGGAGCGAATCAACATACGAGAAATTCCAAACTATGAGAAACCATTTAAAAGGACTGCGCGAGAATAGGCGCAAACGAGGATTAAAGACCTTCGACATCGACTTTGATTTTTTCGATGAGGAAGGACTGATAAGTTATGTGGAATATCTGAGAGAGGAAAAAGGAATGATGAACTCCTCCATCGAAAAGCAACTGTCATTCCTCAGGTGGTTCCTCAGATGGAGCCTTATCAAAGGATTCCATGACAACAACACATTCGACACTTTCAGGCCCAAATTGAAAAAGACACAGAAGAAAGTGGTGTACCTGACCCATGAAGAATTGAAGAAGCTACAGAACTACAAGATTCCAGAAACCAAACTATACCTATACCGTGTAAGGGACGTGTTCATCTTCTGCTGTTTCACTGGGCTTCGCCATTCCGATGTATATAATCTTAGGCGTTGTGACATCAAAGAGGACTATATCGAGATTACCACAGTCAAGACCTCGGACAGTCTGAAAATCGAATTGAACGACACCAGCAGGAGGATATTGGAGAAATACAAGCCATACGTGTTTCCGGATGACAAGGCATTGCCAGTCATCACCAACCAGAAGATGAACCAATATCTCCATGAACTGTGCGAGCTTGCCGGGATCGACGAGAAGATTCGACAGACCTACTACAAGGGAAATGAAAGGATTGACGTGGTGAAACCCAAATACAAGTTGATTGGAACACACACAGGCCGCAGGACTTTCATCTGCAACGCGATAGGTATGGGCATTATTCCACAGGTGGTGATGAAATGGACGGGCCACAGCGACTACAAGGCCATGAAGCCTTATATAGACATCGCAGATGAGATCAAAGCGGAGTCGATGAGGAAATTCAATAGTCTATAGTGTCTTACGGAATCCCCCCAACTTTCTATAAACAACCTCATTATATCTTTAATTTTCGGCAATAAACCTAAATTTAACGTGAGTTCGATGAATTTAAAATAAAGAAAGCTGTGTTTCTACAGTTCTTTGGACATTGATGCATGGCTTTTTCGGGAAACAACAGTATGCAGCCAATGCTCCCAGTATGTTAACAATGAAGTTGTCAAAGCATCTGTGTCTGGAGTGTTCCACCTGTGCGATGTTCTTTAATTCGTCATTGACTGTCTCTATGATTGCTCTCTTTCTGAGCAGCAGTTTGTCAGAAACGCTCATCAGCGCACCTTTCATGTTGTTCTTCAACTTCGTGATGAGCTGTATGCCGTCGACGAAAAGCCTTTCAAAGAGATTCTTGCCGATATATCCCTTGTCCGCGACGAGTTTTCCGTAGATGAACTCCACGAAAGCCTTGTATTCGAGAGGCTTCCTGTCATCCACGTCTCCCGGCGTTATCATGAAGTTAAGCAGCTCGCCCTTCTCATTGCAGATAAGGTGCAGCTTAAAGCCGAAGAACCAGCCCATGGAGCATTTGCCCCGTTGGGCAACACCCTTGAAGACCTTGTGTATATGGATTCTCTGGTTCTTGCATACCCTGAGCGGTGTACTGTCAACGAAACTGATGCCCGTACATTTGCCAAGTAACACCTTCTTGATAAACAATGCCAACGGAATTGCCACATCATGCTCCAACTCAACAAACCGGTTGTATGAGACCACGTGCGGGAAAAGGTGGCGCATGTTTTTACAGACGGATTCCAGGTAGAAGTGCTTCAGGCAGCGGTAACCGGAGTCGTGGAAAAGTATCATGATAAGCATCACTTCTGACTTTGACATCGTCGAATCACGGTGCTAATTGCGCTTTCGGGAGCTCTTTAGCGTATATTTAGCCATCATGGCATCAAAAAACTTACAGAAATCATCTGCAATACAAAATAATTCAGTAACTTTGTCCTCGGTGATCATAGCGATTATTGTTTGTAATACTTTGTAATTCAGCACTATAAAGTTACAACAATTTTCGCTAATCACCAAATTTTCTTACAATTTTATTTCGTCGAACTCACGTTAAATTTATTGCCGAAAATTGACTGTTATGTATAGTGAAACATTATGCATAGTCCATCGAGCAATTTGGTTTTGTACGAAAAAAAGTTCAAAAATTAGAAAATACCAGAGCACAGAGAACCAAGTTCACTCGTTCAATCACAAAAGAAAGACTTATAAAGGTTACGGAAGATATCAAGTCACCTTTATAATCGACTACTATTCACTTTGTCCAGATGTTATTCCATCATAGAAGTATTCGAAAATATAACTCTCAAATCTATCAAGTTTCAATAAAATTTTCATACGATTACAGCCTATCTGTTGAAATTGTGCAATCACTGTTTTCAAATTAAGTTCAGTGTCTTCAAAGTTCATTATGCCACTGTCCTGAATCTTTCTTGAAATCATTCGAGGTAAACCATATTCTTCCAAAGTATATACGACAGTAGGGAGAAAAGCACTTGCTAATCTGTTCTTAAATGAGGAAATATCATATCCTCTTTTTAAAATTGCTTTTTGAAGCATATTCAAATCACCAACAAGCGATGACAGGTTAAACGTAACATTTCTTTCTAGCTTAAAGAACATGTCTATTCCAATATTATACTGTTCCAACTCGGCAAGCATATCTGGAATAGTAGAAGTCCAATTTTTTGTCAAGACTTTGACAAATGCAATGTAGTCTCGATAAGATGTTTCCCAACTACCAGGTTGGAGCAGAAGTATCTTCAATAAAGCTCCATCCCAATAATCTGGGTTTTGATTATTTAACCATTGTATTTCACTCCAACCTTCAGGATTATTATGAAGTTTTCCTGCTATTGTACGAATCATTTCAGCATCTTGTGATTGAATAACAGAATCTTTTTTATATTCATGATACACTTCACCCATTATGGCTTCCATTTCCCGATCATATTCACTAATTTTTGCAACCTGATCACGAGTTAAAACTTTGCTACACTTTTCTTTATCGAGTGTACCCAATATCTCATCTGGGAAAGGGATATTAAGTTGTGTTTCTGTATCAACTGGAGGTTTTGCTAAAACATAAATATGACCAATAAAATAGCGGAACATTCTGCCTGCACGACCTAAAAGATTTTTATAGGAAAAATTATTGAATCTCAAACCCCGACCTGTTGTTGCCCATACTATTACATTCTCTGCAGAAGTGTTTACACCTTCTATAATCGATGATGTAGATATCAACTTATCAATTCCTTCTTTCTCTTCTTCAAACAACTTGACCTGAATTTGGCTTAGCGATCTATGTAGCTGCCCATTATGAATCCCTATACCTCTCTTGGTTAGTAAGGTTAAATACCAACTATAGTCGTAGTTCCTCCCTAACCAGTCGGAAAAAGATTTGAGCAAATCACTATCATTCTCGCATGTGTTAGCTAAGAGCAAGTCTGAAACCTTGTTAATGTTAGAATAGGAACCTGCATAAATTAGCGTTTTACCTTTAATCACTTTTGTAAGCTCCAAGAATTTTTCTCCTTTCTTGACATTATCGTTCAGAATTTCAGGATAATAATCATTTATAGTGAGATAGACTGTGTTGAAATCTAATTTCATAAACTCCATGTCACAAGTGAAAGGATTATTCTCTATCTTACTTATATTAGGAGCCAGGTAATATCTCTGCTTCGCTTTCTCGCCTATCTTGATAATGGCCTTGATGAGATTTGCTGCACGCTCCTTTTCAAAAGCCTTACTAGATTTATAAAATTCATCTACTATTAAAATATCTATACTTCAAGTAAATCAATATAATGTAAAGCTCTCTCCTGAGGAAAAATAAAAATATTCTTTTCTCTCAGATCTTCATCTGTTGTCGTTATGATATTGTATTCATTAGCAAACTTCTTGTAAATTCGCCTTCTCGTTTCATCTGCAAGAGCAATTGTTGGCACAATTATCATTACGTTAGCAGGTTGTTTGATACGGATAAATGCATCAACAACAAAACTCTTTCCAAAGCTAGTAGGGGCACTAACTGCAATATTCTTCCCTTCAAGTAAAGCTGAAAGTAAGCGATATTGCTCTCTATGTAATGGTTTGTCCTCATCCAATCCAACATCCACCTTAAAGAGGTTATAGGCAAAAGCATCGTTCCAATTGGTTGTAGTCTCATCCATATAAGGATAAAGACCTAATTCCCGTATTAATGCATTAACTAATGGTGTGTATTTAATATTATGGATAGACATGTAACTAAGGAGTTTAATTAAAAGGTTACGTGCATCAGACTCCTTTCCTTGTTGTAGCGTCGCATTGATTTCGCTACATTTTTCAAATACGAGATCATCCATTATCTATAGTTATTGGCACGATTTATAAACTTGTCGACTATCTGCGTCTTATTTGGAACTGGAATCAAAATAAGATGAAATGAAACTTCCGAATAAAGGTAGATGTCCTTACTACATTGTTCTATCTGCTTTGCAAAATATGCAGTAGCTCTATCTGCATACTTTTCTTTTATGGTGACCAAATATTCATCTGACAACCCTGTAGCACTAGCAGTAATCTTACACTCATGAAGCAGAAGTATTGGAATATGTAGATGAGGTTTTATCTTATCTATAGAAGTGTCTCTTTCAAGAAGCATTTTAATTGCCGAAATAGTCGTTTCTTGTAAACCAAGATTGTCAATATCTTTCAATCCTACAACAATAGCGTTTTCCTTCTTAATCTTATCTGATGTTAATGTGTCGTGTACAGATGCGACAATCTTATCAAGTCTAGTGTTTTCTAAGGTGTTATAGAATTTGGCCTCACCTAACCAAAATGAAAAACTCCCATCTTCTTCTACCACCACATGAACGCTATCTGCACCTTTGGCAAAGTCATTTACATTTTGTTTATAAAAAATCTTAGGGACTACGGGTAGAGCACCATAGAAATTTCTCATTATAGCATATAATAAAATCTCTGCTATCTCACCTCCAGAAACATCACTATCGGTTATCCTAAGATTGCGAGCAGCCTTAGCCAATAAAGAAGATGGTCTTTTCCCAAGAGCAGTTCGCTCTTCCGCATTGAGCGCTGTTTCAGCAATATTGTCCCATATATACTCCATAAATGAATCTGTCATCCACTTTCCATCTTCGAAGTCATTAACCATAAAGGCACAATGCTTTTTTTCTACAGGAGTCAAATTCTTATCCAAAGTAATATCTCGAAACGGACAATCTACAATTATATGGAACGGAAGATATTGTTCTTTTATCATATTGTTTGTTTTCAATGTTTGCTATTACTCGTGGAGGAGTTTATGACTTATGCTATAGTGATACTACTTGTACCTGGCATGTCGTCAATGTCGAATCTCTCGAATTCTACATCCTTGATACCTGCTGGAGGTACTATATTACCAATAAAAGTGTAATTTTTTATTACAGGGTTTATGCCAATAGATATGCAAGCTCTTTGAATCGAAACTAATTCTGCATCAGAACACTTCTTGTCAATACGAACTTTGGTAATAACTCTACTCCAATCGATTTTCATATCTTGATACTGTGCCTTCTTGCATTTATTCCGTCTTCCACCATTCATAGGTATAATAAAAAATCGTAATTCTTGCTCGTAGGTATAGGCATCACGTTTTAGTGACAAAAGATTTAGAAAAGAGTCTAATGTAAACGAGCCAAAATATTTTTTGTAATAAGGTTTTCTTTTTTTGTGCAAGTCCATAATAACATTCTCCGGCTCATATATTATGAGCTTTTCTTCAAATCGCAGACCTGATGCTCTTAATTGTTTACGTAACTCAACGATATCTAACTCTAATTGTAAACAATGAGCACCCAGTCCTTGCCCATTAGAATACACTTTCCAGGCAGCTTCACTATTCTTGACTCTAGTCACACAAGTTGCAAATAATTGGGGAGTTTTGCCTATTGCTGCAGAAAGAGTATAATTGGCGCAATAAAATCTCTGCTCAAACTTGTCTTTCCATTTGCTAGGTTCAAAGAATCTCCAAGTTCCACAGTAAAGAGAAGTTAAAAAGGCATCCAACGTCATATATCTAAAGACCTTGGTATAACGCATTTCTTCTTTCGATAAGGAGATTTTTCCCTCAATATCTTCAGTATATCTATATGCAATCTGACGAGCAGGTGTTGTCTCTACCCTAGAGAAATATGTTGTGGATTTCGACTTATTGATTTCAAAAATTACGACATCCTTGTCATTTACTACCTCATGGGTTATCAAATAAGAAATACCTAACGATAGACTCTGGATTGCTAGCTCAAAGTCATTAATAAGTTGATGGTAATCACCATGTATTCCAACAATGGAAAGTGTTCTTTCGTCAACTCCAAAAATAATTAATCCCCCAACAGAATTTGCCATAGCCACAACTTTTCGTACCAAGTTGTCAAAAATCCGAGGGATATTGGTTTTGAACTCTACGAGTCTTCCGTCATCTAATTCTCCGTCTACGTATCCATTTTGACATGGACGGACTTGTCTAAGGTCTATCATACTCCATTTTGTTTGTTTTTAGGTATTTGTTTTTAGGTATCCCTTTTTTGTGCAAATAGTCTAACAAATACATCTGCTTTTCAAACAAGCACTATCCATACTCCATCATTATCCTTGCCTTCATGCCTCAAAATTCCTATTTTCTTCAACTGAGAAAGGTCACGTTCGATGGTGCGTTGACTCACCGACAAAGTCTCCGACATTTGTTTGCCGGTGATTGTCGGAAACTCTTTGATGAGATTGAGTATTTTCTGCTGACGCTCAGTGAGTTTCATCTCCGACATATCTCCGACATTATCTCCGACATTTGTCGTATCGGCAGTGGCATAGATGATGGTCTGGAATTGAGTCGGAGTAGATTTGAAAACAGGCTTCAGTTCTTCCTTATACCCATCCAGTGCTTTGGTCTCATTGCAGATGCGAGTTAGTCCGCTGCCACGCTTCTCCATATAGTCCAATTGTGCCATCACATTAGCGAGTATTGGGTTGCGTCTTTCGGAAGAAACATCTGCGATGTCTAAATCCTGAATCAACATTCCGTTATACATACCTCCAGGGGAAGTGACCACAAGACGGTCATCATAGATGTCAAGATGAACTTCGCCCCCCATTACAGTATAGTCACGATGGATGAAATGGTTTACCATCGCTTCCAAAACGGCACGTTCCGCATACTCGGGTTTGTTCTTTCGTCCATTGGCCAATTTTTCCCATCCCTTCTTTGTGTTAGATTTCACAAAGTTCATTACTTCACGAAGCAACATTAACACATTGCCTGTAAACTCAGCATCATTAATGGCGTCACCTTTTTCCTTTCCATCCCATCGTGTGCAGTATAAACGTGATTGCCATAATGGACAATCATCAGCAAACAATGCACCGGCATTTGTGAGGTAACCAGTATTGGTGACAAGTCCAAACGACAAGAGGTACTTCTTGTCCCATTCTTGATGGGCACGTGTCTTGAACGTATTAGCCAATATCGTGAAAGAATAGTCCTCCACCTTATAATCTGTATGCAAGGAGTCAAATGTTTTGTTTGAGCCTTTCAGCACCAAACGTACCATCTGTTCTGCTGTCGCTGGTAGACTCTCGTCACCATTACGGACAAAAGCCAATCTTTGACCATCCCCGATGTAATAATATGGGGTATAATGACCTGGGCTTACTTTCAGTTGTAAAATATGCAATCCGTCTGTTGTGTGAGGAATCATTTCAACATCTGGCAGAGGATCCATATAATCGCGAATCTTGCTACTGATGACTTCGCAAACATGTTGCACATCGTCAAGCCCCCTTGCAACGCCATCATTGTTTATACCAAAGAAAAGAGAGCCACCCGAACCATTGGCGAAAGCACTGACACTCTTCAGCCAACTTTTTGGTTTCTTTTCTTCAAGCATCAATTTGAAATCGTATGCAGTACATTCTGCGATTAAGGTATCTATTTTCATTGTATAGATGGCAACTTAATTGCTAATATGAATTCCTATTCTGTTAATATGCAAAGGTACAACATTTTTGTGAAAAAAGACATTACAATCAGTATTTCTATGTAGATTGTTCCATCATATAGTTGGATAAAAGGTAATTATGAGATAGAACAATAGTTTTTTTGATTGAATGTATTGGGAATATATGAAAAACAGGAAAATGGTTAAATGTTTACAACCATTTCAGATTCTTTTTATATCTTTGCTTTGTCATTATAGGCATTACAGATTCATTTCGTTTTACTTGATACTCAGTGTTTACTCCAAGGCTTTCATCAATGCTAACTTTAACGGCTCTACTTGTGAAAAGCCCAGACTCTTGTAAATGAGTTCGCCATTAGGATTGTAGATGACGTATACAGGGACACTAGTACCTGATTTGTAATGTCTTCCCAGTTCTTTAAACTGATCATGAGATAGATAATAGTGTTCTCCCGAAATGGTCTTGGCAATCTCTTTCCACTCGTCGAGTGAAGAGGCGGGCGAAGTGATGTAAACATAGACGATATTCTTGTTCTTCAGTTCTTGTTTCACTGGTTCCATCTCCTTATGACTCTGTCGACATGGGGCACACCACGTAGCCCAAAGGTCTAAGAAGATAGTCTTGCCCTCGTAGCGGTCGAGCAGATACTGAAGCGTTTGTTCAGGAGCCACTTTCGCAAGTTCCAGATAGTGGATATTCTTTGGTAGCCCTTCTTTCTCTATGCTTATTTTGGCCACCACTTCCTGCCGTTTCTGGTCATAAAGTTGCGAAAGGTTGGGGTCATCGAGCAAGGGCATAGACTTAATGATATTGCTGTTTAACTCCGACATTGAATGAATAAAACGGAACAAATCTGGTGCGAATCCTTTTTCCTCTGAACCGACAAAAAGCTTCGCCATAGATTTGAGGCCGCCCTCTATCTGCAAATTGTCGCTGAAGAAGCATTTGGGACGTGTGCGAAAGATGTAGTCACGGAACTCTTGTGTGTTGAAGAGCGAATCGCATTCGTTATACATCATATAGAAAATATTACGTTCGTTAACCTGTTCTATCCGTTGGGGGAAAAGTTTAACGAAAGCAGGAGGATTCTGTGAGTTCAATATGTTTTTAAGATTGGCTTCCATCAGGGAATCATGTAGAATCACAAAATCGCTTACTGTTTTACATTGCTTGAATGGATTAGGGGAATGAGACGATTCGTTATTGTCATTCTCCGCGACCCTTGTCATACCTTCGTCAAGTATCCTGTCAGTCTTGGCAAAATAGCCTTTATATCCAATTACCTTTGAGTTTGGATAATGATCATCACGCAACATGTCAATCAAGATGGTGACCTCCTTACCTGGGGCAACTAATGGTTGAGCAAAAGAAAAACCGTTAGCGGACATCAGTTCAATCGTCAAGGATGTGGGATAATACACCTTGCAACTATAGTCGGCACAGCCTTCATCGTCCAGATAGAAACTTGATTTATTGCGGGAGTTAGGATTCGTAATGTCGAAATAATGTACATTAATATTTAAATCCATCTTCATTCCTTTCTTATAGTTGAGTGCCTTGAAGTGAACAATTGCAGGTTCTTCGCCGAACGTATTATCAGGCCAAATGTCCTCTTCGGGATAGTCGGCATGGAAGTCTTCAGGCACTGGAGTTTCAATCTTATAATTGTTAGGATGGATATAGTAGAAGGCAAAGTCCCCCTTCTGAGTACTTTCCAACATATCGAACACCTTTGTGTTTTGAGGTATCGGTTTAAAATGAAGAACAAACTCCTTCTTTCTGGTTTTGGGTGATGTGTAAGCCATTTCGCCCAAATCTATGCTGTCACTTCCTATAATCTCATAACGCAATCCGTCTGCCTCTATATAACTTTGAGGCGAAAAGCGAAACCAACTTTCCGGCGGGAAAGTAATTTGCATATACAGCGAAGTCCTATCTTTTTCCAGTTCCACCCTTTTTAACTCAAAAAAACTGTATTGGGTATAACTAACCACAGGTTTCTCCCATACGACGTTTTTCTGTGCGAAGATACACTCTAACGCCATCAAGACAAAGGTGGAAGTTAGAAGAATACGTTGCAATGTCGTGAAATTAGTATTTATGTTCATGTTTTATTTGATCTGGATGTATTTGTGATGAATTCATAAATGGAAGATGTATTAACTTCTTCTCATAAAAATCCATGAAATATTAAAGTAGCCAGCTTTGGGGCTTTTCATTCACTTTGGCGACTTCGATCTTGTCATGAGATTTTCATTGTTTATTATGTTGAGTATTGTTACAAAAAGGGCGCGAGTCTGATTCTATGCATCCGTTTCAGAGGCATCGCCAAACGCCCTTCGTCCAAATACAAGTCTCAGCCCACGCCTAAACGCGAGCATCAACTCTTATCTTCTTGGACATATGATTTTTGGCGAATTTTCTGAAACAAGAATCAAAAAGTCGACGCTTCCCTATGTTTTGATGTCTGTCATTTCCTACCCATAGGTTTTTTTTATTAGCAAGTGCAAAAATACATGTTTTTTGCAAGAAATCATTCCTTTATTGATGTAATTTACAATCTTTAGCATCTCGCTTGACATTTTTCCCGAAAAAAGTCATCCTTTGCGTTCGATATGGCATTACTCCACCACATTCAAGATTCGTTACATTTATTTATCTAAATTAAATTTCTAATAAGCGTTTGAATCTCAGAAGTTTATATAATCTGATTTTTCTTTTCCCGGTAAACAAAGGGTTTTGTATTATTCCCACTCAATGGTTGAAGGCGGTTTGGAAGAAATATCATAGCATACCCAGTCGACACCACGTACCTTATTGATAATTTCATTGGAGACTTTGGCCATGAAATCGTATGGTAGGTGTGCCCAATCAGCGGTCATGGCATCAGTGCTGGTCACAGCCCTGAGGGCAACAGGATGCTCATAGGTTCGTTCATCACCCATAACACCGACACTGCGGACAGTAGAGAGAAGAATGGCTCCTGCCTGCCATATTTTGTCATAAAGGATTTCACCATCATCACCTCACTCTTTGCTAATCTTTCAGCCAAATACGAACAGGACTATCAGCCCTTGATGCAAAACCAACTGTTCATCGGCGATCGTATTTTTACTGCTTTTGTCACTTGTGGGAACAACATTTCCGTCACTCAACTTAATGGCGGCATCAGCAAAGGTCTTTGGTCAGCCAAAATCACCGTAGGCATTGATGCGTCTTTTGGACACTCCAGTGCCAGGATGATGCGTCAGAACGTGGAACAGCCTTACGCCTCCACCTTCATCACCCTTGCACCCAAGTTCACTGGCAAATTCACTTGCTGGTTCTCCACTGACTATCGCCTGACTTACACAAACAACCGATACCAGGTCGATGCAGTCAAGGCCATCCACAGTGCTTTACGTCAAAACCTCTCCGTTACGTTCCTACCAACCGACCAGTGGCATATTGCCTTCGGTGCAGAACATTACTACACGCGCTTCTCCACCGACCAGACCGCCAGCATCACTTTCATCGATGCCTCTGTCCGCTGGCTCCTTTCCAAACGCATTGACCTCGCTTTTGTAGCCAGCAATCTCCTTGACGAGACGGACTATCGTTACACCTCCTTCGGCTCCCTCTCAGAATCTTTCTATTCCTTCAACATACGACCAAGAAACATTATTATCAAAATGCAAATCAAAATATAGTAACGAAGCAAATGAAGCAACGAAATGAAAAACGATCCGTTTCTTCTGCTTGTAAAATGAAATGACAAACTGGGCCACTTTAAAAAGTCGGCCTAATCAACCACTGTAGGGGCATACTTTATGTATTTAATTTTATTGTCATATGGCAAGAGCCATCGGTGGTTGTGTGGAAAAAAGATGCAACTAAGAATGAAAATGAACAGTAAAAAACAACAGGAAAAGGAACCATTCTCAATGATGAGCAAAGTGGAAAATGGCAGTTGAGGTTAAGGCCATGAAGTGTTCAAAACCCGACAAAAGTGTTCAAAACCCGACAAATAGGTGTTCAAAACCCCATTTTTTATCTAAAAAAGAGCGTTTAACTTTTTTTATCTTTCATATCCTTCCTGTTTTTCCTAATTTTGCATCAACGGCATTGCCTTTATTGGCATCTTTGATATGTCGAAAAATTGCCGACATCGGTGCTTGCACGCAAGCAAAAAACGTGTGGCATTTGGTGTGCGATGTTTGGGAAGTTGAAAACCGGGAGAGGGTGCACCAATCTCCCATAATAGTAAAAATATGGAAGGTAGAACTGAAGACATGTTGAACATGTCGCTTGGTGAGATGACCATTGAGGAGTTCACGCCAATACTAAGAAATATCATCTCTGATGAATTCTCAAAATGCAGCAAGGCAATGGCGCTTCCTGCTGACACCAGTGGTCTTGATGGTGATTTTGCAGAGAGATTTTATGAAAATCCGAGAATGTATGTCATTGGCATGGAAGGATTGGCGAAGTTCCTCCATTGTAGCGTAAGGACTGCATACACATATTTGAAGAGTGGGAAGTACGACGCCGCCATCCATAAGTTTGGCAGGAAATACGTCATAGACAAGAAAATGTTTGAGGAAATACATTTCAAGACAAGCAAATTTGGAAACAGACGTATCCGTTATGGCAATCTCAACAAATGAACTGTTCTGATAAATGACCAACTCTGACAAAATCTGTCGGAACACTTGTTTTATCGATGAAATCTGGAAAATTTTATCAAATCGAAATCAAAGGTGAAGTAGTGGATTATGAAAATACGGATTCCAAAAATAAAGCGGCTTTTAGTGTGTCATCGATGTCATCTCCCAAACCAGTGAGGATATGGCACGACCACCAATCGTATGGACGGATGAAATGTTGGAAGATTTCATCACGTCATATCCCGTCATGTCCAATAAGGATCTTGCTGAAAGATTCAAGGTAAGTTTGAACACCGTTCGCCGCAAGGCCAAGGAAATGCATCTTTACAAGTCACCGCTATATCAATCACGCGGCAAAACCATCGAGACAGTCAAAGAAATGCATGGCAGATATACGGCGAAGGAGATGGCGAAGGAGACAGGTGTGAGTACACGTACCGTTTACCGTATCTGCCATCAGCACAACTTGGAACTTGGCAAGAAAGAAAAAAGCAAGATTTATAGTCTGGCCGCAAAAAGAATGCTCGATCGAGAACGCCACAAAAAATCATGGGGGCTTGAGTCAAGCACATTACGATTGATAGGCAAAAGTAAACCGAGGACTGATACAATCAAAGAATTGATAAGCCATGGCTATATCGCCATCAAAGGGAGTGCTTCAATATATTATAGCAGTAGCATGACGAGGTATAAGGAGCTTGAAAAAAAGGCTGAAGCCTATGGCCTGAAGTTCTTGCTTTGGTGGGAAGGATAGAATCATCATCTTTTCATCCTTCTCCCATCGTCCAATTCATTTTCCCCACCAACTTCCCACTCACGGTTGCTGTCGTGTGACCCTCCACGCTGTTTGGCCACCATCTCTATAACGCGACCGACACCAGGACTGGAGATTTGTTGCCTTTGGCCTTGTCGTTTCTGTGCTTGTTTGGACTGAAGCCGTTTCACATCAAGGCCATGGTCATTCATATTGATAATGGTGCGGTTGGCGAAGTCGATGCAATAGTACTGGTCATCGACAAGGGTAATGAAATAGCCGTCCTCGTGGAGTTTGTCCACGAGGGCATCATCAGAAGTTGTGTCGAAGATATAGCGCAAATGCGATACCGTCTTGCTGACGTTGGTTCCCGGGGTGGACTGGATGGTGATACGCTCAGGATGGCTGTAATTGCCTATAGTACAAAGGATGTGTCGCTCCTGCTCATTGGTGGGACAAAAGGACTGGAGCCAGGCTCGACGGTCGTTGGATCGCAGCGTGGTCAGAATGTGCCCAGGCAACTGATAGGTGGAATCGCCATAACGGACACTGCCATTCAAGAGTTTGGTACCAAACTGACGGCGGAGAAGCCGGTTGAGTTTTTTGGTGGTTAGGTTGATGTTGTCATCCAACATCTGGTCAATGAAGGCATCCACCTGCTTGAAGCGCTCTTCCTTGGATTGAAATTGTAGCAGTTCCTTGACCTTTACCACGTCGCTACCCTTAAAGACGGCCTTCGTATGGTGGTCAACAATCAAGTAGCCATAAGGAGAATCCTTGGAGCCAAGGAACACCAGACTGACACCGAATTTCGCTTTCATGGCATCCTGCAGTTCCCGACGATTGGCAGACATATCACGATACTTCTTCAAAATGGCTTTGAGTTGGGCCATACGTTTCTTGTCCAGCTTCTCTTGACTGATTTTGCTCTCTACAAGTTGAATTTTCACTTTCTCCTGCACTTCGCCGTTGCGCTTCAGAACAATCTCGTCATCTTCGGTGTAACACTCGTAGCCCATGGTTTCGAGGATGGCTGTGAACTGTGGTACCGTGGAGAAATGGTACTGGAATGCCTTGGACATCGCTTCGCCTACTTGTTGGGATTCATCAACGCCCATGATGCGGTTGATAACGTCCTGAGAACGCATCTTCTCAAAGTTATGGTCGATTTTCTTTCCGTTCGGGTCAATCCGGCTGGTGATGACATGGATGTGGTTGTTGTCGGTGTCGTGGTGGCCATATATCAAGAGGGGCTGTCCGGGTTCGCCGTAGCCCATCTCACGGAGGTATTGATGGGCTATCTCGACCAGTTCTTCCTGGGTGTATTCGTTGCCCCGGCATGAGATGGCCAGATGGAACTGCGGGTACTTGATGCGTCCATTCTTCGAGGAATAATCCAAGAGAAACGAGGTGAGGTCTTCCCAGGTGTAGGCATCGCCTATGGCAATATAGCCGAAGTTGGTCATTTCCAACAGATCGGCTCGGCCCTGTGCGACCTTTCGTTCATTATATTCCACGGCGTGGAAGTTGGCACTGGATGGAAGTATCGTGGCTATCATAATCACAAAAATTGTATTTTATAATTTTGTATATTTTAGTATTTTATAAAGATGTGAAATCATAAAATGGTATTTTACCCAAATAGCATTTCACTAAAATGGTATTTTATAAAAATGGTATTTCATAAAAATAGCATTTTATAAAAATACATTTTTACAAAGATGGTAAATTGCAAAAACATTTTTTATCATTTTGCCCTCCGTGTCAGTTTCGTGAATATCTTGTGTTGCTCATCCTTTACCTTCTCTAAGAAGTCGAGGAGGTGGGTGAGCTGCGGCACGATGACATTCTCATAATAGCTCTGGGTGAGTTCGCCGCCGATGGCGAGTTCATTGGCCCGCTTCATTGCCTGGTTGAAGTTGCCGCCAAGCCATGCCAAGTCCTGCTGATACTTTCGATAGAGCACAGCCATCTCTGTCAATGCTTCAATCCTACGTATAGTGCCGATGTCGCTGAACTGTCTGACGGCATCCCTTATCATTCCACTGATCGTCGGATAGTTGGCTGCCTTTTCCTTGAACAAAGCATCCTCCTCCGGCGTAAGCCTTACCTTGCGTACAATATTCCTGTTGTCCATGTTATCCTAAATATAATAATACGAGTTGCGAGTATTGTTTCCCTGCTGTTGCAGGCAAGACGACTTTTGGGGGGCATATCCACGGAGGGGATTTGTGGCCACAAAAGTACAACTTGCTAAGCAATTTTTCTGAGTCGTACATGCTGTGACCTGAAAGGCCATTTCTGCCTTGCATACAACGATGAGAACCGTATGACCGTCTTGACTTCACCACCGGCTGGTGATGGCAAAGGAGAGGCAAGCCATCTTGCCTTACACACCTTGCCAGAAGACATCCCAGAAGACACACCTGCAATGCAGGCCGCTAAGGTAAGCATTTATCCTGACGATAGTAATTTTTCAATACATTATTATTGTTAAATAATGCTTATGTAAAACACATAAATATCAAATTATCAAATTATTAAAATACAATTTTTAGAAAAATAGAAAGATGATAAATCCTAAAATTATAATTTGTATAAATGTATTTTTTAGTATTAGCATAAATGTAATTTTTAGTATTTATAAAAATACAAAAAATAGTTTTTTATATTTCATTAAAATTACAAATATACGAAAAGTATATAGTGTCATCAACGAGCGCATGGGCATACATAATTACACGATTTGACACCCGTCATCATTTATGATATAGCCCCATGGGAATGAGGTGAACTACCGGAAGCTCCAGCTTCATCACCATCTTCACCAACTTTTTTTCCGGCGAGCGGCACGTCGGCCCCATTCAGATGGGAGGGCTGCGGGAATTTGGACAAACTGACGACACCTCGGCATCTTCTTTTTCCCTTCGGTTCGAGGTTTCCATAAAGCTTTATTTTTTGAATGTATTTTCAAGCTTTATTTAAAGGTGGGCAAAAACCCTTTGTTCATCGGGGTTTTGAGAAACTATCGGGGCTGAACTTGGTAGGGAATGCGCTGAACTTGGTAGAAAATGCGCTGGAACTTGGTAGAAAATGCGCCGAACTTGGTAGAAAATGCGCTCAAACGAAGGTTTGAAGTAAAGTTGGAAAAATCTTTACAGGCTTATTATCGGGAGGTGAACCAATCCATTGCAGGCAATATGGAAAGATGTAATTTTGCATCGCCACAATTGGAATGGGTGTTTTTATCGGACAACTTATAGAGAGGTATGATTGTCATGGCTTTTGCATCAACAAGGATGTCAGTCTGGCAGCAAATCATTTATACTCACCCGCTCATATATTTATTATGAAAAAGGAAAAGAACTGTTATCCGCTTAAGATGAGCATGATAGGCATTCATCATGAAAAGGTCAGTTGGTCGAATGTTGTCATACAATCGCCAATGGCTTGCAGCCTCCTCGAACGACGTGCCATGTACTTCCTCACCAAGGAAGTCAAGCACAAGTTCGTAGAGGAAGGACTGGGTGTTCCCGAGAGATGGAAAGAACTGTATTTCCACCTCACCGACCATGACCTGGGAATCATCGGAGGCAAGAAGAATGTTCCACGAACATACGAGGTTCTCAAATCGTTGGTGAACAAGGCGTTTCCCGTCTGTTGCTACAATGAGCAAGGGAAAAAGATGGAGGGCTTGGCGCACTGGGTGGACACCTTCTATTATGATAAGGAGAAAAACGTTTATGTGGTCAGGATGTCGCCGGAGATTATGCCTTATCTTGTCAACCTCAACAAGGACTTCACGTCCTTCGACGTAGGCACTGCCATGAATCTGCGCTCGAAGTATTCGCAGAAGATGTATGAGCTGTGCTGCCGGTACGGTGGTGAGTACAGAAGAATGGACCGCCAGAAACAGTTTGAGGGTAAGACCTATAAGAAGAGGGTGTTCGTGTTGGACATTGACAAGTTCAGGGATCTCTTCAATTTCGAAGAGGTGAAAGATGTAAGGACAAACAAGACCGAGCAGCATGAAAGATATAGGAATTACAAGAACATCAGACACTTCGTTCTGGATGCCGCTCAGAGGGAATTGCTGGCCATGTATAAATGGGGAGCTTCGGATGTTTGGTTTGATTATCAAGCAGGCGAAAGGAAGGGACGTGGGGGAAAGGTGTCATCCATTGTCTTTTACGTCTATACCAGAGAACATCCCAAGAAGGGAGAGCAACTGCCATGGCGGAACGGGGACGAACCCTTGTGTCCATTTGAGGATAAGCCTGAACCAATGGAGAAAAAGACACCGGCCCAAAAGCTTCATGCCAACGAATATTATGGCCTTCAGAAAGAATATCAGGAAGTTGTTGTCCATGCTTTGCTCAAACGGTATCTTACCGACAAGGAAGTTCTCTATTATATGAATGAGATAAGAAAGGAGGCTATGAAATGCAAGGACAGCTGGGCACAGGTGATACTGGTGATTCAAGCGAAGGAGAAGCAACGCAAGTTCATTACGGGCACCAGGCAATACAAGCGCAATGCCATCATGGACTATGTATTGAAAGAAAATTTGAGGGATTACGGGTGGTCAATCAAACCTCCATCAACGAAAAAAGAAAGGAGAAAAGACATGAAACTGTTTGAATGAACTTCATACAAGCTGACTTTGTGGGTTAAGCACTATGTTGAAAGGAACCATTTCCCATATCGGAAAAATCAGGCGTGCATCAGCAAACATCGGCAAAAAGTCAGTCTTGATGCAGCCAAGCAGGTCAAATCCATAGGTGTCTTGTTCGTTAGGAAGGGTCACCATAGCGGCAAAAACAAGCAACAAAGGTAAAAAAACGGCAATTAGTACGTCAGTCCGAAACCGTAACAGGCAACCATCGGAAAATAGAGGAAAACACGCAATTTTTCAGGATTTTTCATCAAGGCCTTTGCCAACCACATTATTTAGTGACTTTTAACATTTTTTAATTTCAAGATTTTTCAAAAAACCATTGTCAGAAGCGAACCCTGTTGCCGAAAGGAGGACAGAAAATGGCGTTTTGCGTCCCCACAGCGTCCCCCAAAAATCCAAAATCTTGGGGACACGGGCATAATTAAAGCCGCCAACCCATTGAGGATTAGCGGCTTATAGTTGGTATGGGTTGTGGAGCTGGCGGGAGTCGAACCCGCGTCCAAACAAGGAAACCATAAGCTTTCTACACGCTTATTCCAGACTTTGGTTTTCGTGCTGCAGCAAGACCTGGACCACCAACTGCAACCTTATCCCCTGAATCTCACCACGGCAGCGGGGCCTGCCATGACTATTTCCGATTTTCCTGCGCCGCTTGACCCTCAGATTCGGAACAACACCCTTGGAGCGACGTCTCGTCCCATCACCTAGTGACGGGATAAAGCCAGTAATCTACTGTACTTCGATTAGGCAGCGAGAGCATACGAATTGTTGCCAATTAATTTTCCGACCGAATGGATTTAGGAGTATACAGCCGTCACTCCGCGTGCTTACCTACCATCTCAACTTGCTGTCAAATCCAGTCAACTTGCCAATCAGGCAAAGCTGAAAGTCGGGGCCCGATTTCTCACCAGAAGCCAGTGTGCCCTTTCTTTCGGAATGCAAAAATAGTTTTTTTCCACGAACACATCAAATTTTTTATCTTTTTTTTACTAAAAAATTAGTTTTTCGTGTCGAAAAAACACCATTTTCAACAAAAAACGCTAACTTTGCATCCAGTGGTTCTACCCTATCCGGTCTTTCGGCCTCGGAGCACATGGCTCTGGTATGAATCTTAGCAGTTTGTCCATCAGAGAGAGTGAGCTAAATCTATATTTCTAAAAACCTGCCGCACGAACCGCTGTTCGCGGCCAGGGCGGCAATCAGTACAACTATTCATTATGAAAAAACTATTCTTGCCTCTTCTGCTCATGGTAGCAGTATCTGCCCATGCGGCAGACAATCCAGTGTTAACCATCGAAGGTGGCCAGGTGCAAGGTGTGTTGGCCGACGACCATCCCGACGTGTTTGTCTATCGTGGCATCCCCTATGCCGCTCCTCCCATCAAGGAGAATCGTTGGAAGGAACCTCAGCCCATCGTGCCCTGGAAGGGCGTGAAAATCTGCGACACCTTTGGCCATCCCAGTTACCAGGCCATCCAGTATCCCGGCGGCTATTTCACCGAGTGGGGATACGGAAAAGAGGCTCCCTACAGTGAGGACTGCCTCTATCTGAACGTGTGGACTAAAGCCCCCGGCCAGACCACGAAGAAACTGCCCGTGGCACTATGGATTCATGGTGGCGGCTATCGCGAGGGATGGGGCTCGGAGCCAGAGTTCGACGGTCAGGAATGGGGCGCCAAGGACGTGGTGCTCGTCTCCATCAACTACCGTCTCGGCGTGTTCGGCTTCCTCACCCACCCGGCACTGACAGAGGAAAGTCCGCACAAGGTGTCGGGCAACTATGGAATCCTCGACCAGATTGAGGCCCTGAAGTGGATCAAGAAAAACATCGCGCAGTTTGGTGGCGACCCCAACAACGTGACAATCTTCGGACAGAGTGCCGGAGGTGGCAGCGTGCGCACCCTCTGCGAGTCGCCCCTGGCCCGCGGACTGTTCCACAAGGCTGTCATCATGAGTGCACAAGGACTCAGCATCCCCAATCCCAACGGAGGTGGCATGATGGGCGGTCGTTACAGCGGCGGTTCGATTGCCGATGCTGCAGCCAATGCGAAGAAAGTGTTCGACTGGGCCGGCCTCACCGACCTGGATAAGATGCGCCGGGCCTCGACAGAGACGGTGTTCGCCCTGACCAACCTCTACGGACAGGTCACCGGCGAGCGCATGATGCTGCCCTTCATGCCGCTCATCGACGGCTATGTGAGCGTCAAGAGTTTCGACGACGCCACACGCGAGGGCACCCTGGCCGACGTTCCCTATATGATTGGATTCACGCTCAACGACATGGGCAACATGGCTCCCAACATCGCAGAGTTCTGCAAGGTGCGCCAGAGCAAGGGCGGCAAGGCATGGGCCTACGAGTTTGCCCGTCCGCTGCCCGACGACGGTTCCCATCCCGAAGTGACCCAGCGCCTGAGGGGTGCGTTCCACTCCTCCGACCTGTGGTTCGTGTTCAAGTCGCTGAAGCACTGCTGGCGTCCCTGGACCAAGGGCGACTGGGACCTCTCGGAGAAGATGCTGACGGCATGGACCAACTTCGTGAAATACAGCGACCCGAACGGCAAGAATGGTGGTGCCTGGGCTCCCTGCACCGAGAAGAATCCCAAGTTCATGGTGTTCAAGCTCAACGACAAGGACGTGGAGGCATCATTCTTCGGCGAGCCCGAAATTGCGCCCAACTCTGGATTCCCCGGTTTCGGCAGAAGATAAGCCACAAGGCTTTTTATAGCCGCTTTTATAGTATCTTCTTTCTCAATACAACCAGAGGGCATGGCCAATCGGCCATGCCCTCTGATTATTATTATTCTAGGCTTTCTAGAGTTTCTAGATATTCTAGATGCTCTAGATTTTCTAGATTTTCTAGAAAACCATTCTATTTCTTTTCTACCACGCTTACATTCATGCGGCCCACCGGGAACATGAAGCCACGGTCTTTGAGCTGCTGATATACCGTCTCGTTCATATAGAAATATACAGTCCAGTAGTCCTCGGTCTTGCACCAGGTACGGGTCTGTGCCACGACACCCTTCTCACCAAACTCGGTGATGCTCACCCAAGGCGCAGCCACTGAAGGACACCCGTCTACCGGGCCCTGCACGATAAGCGGGTTCTGGGCCTGCACCTCGTTGATGGCAGCCTTCACCTTCTCGAGGTCGGTGCCATAGGCGAAGGTGTAGTCAAGGTCCACACGGCGGTATTTCTCCATGGTGTAGTTCTTCATCGTGCCGGTAGACAGCGGACCATTGGGGATGATCACGGTCTGTGCGTCGACAGTAAGGATGATGGTGTTGAAAATCTGAATTTCCTTTACAGTTCCTGCGAATCCCTGTGCCTCGATGTAGTCGCCCACCTTAAAGGGTTTGAAGAGCAGTATCATCACGCCACCGGCAAAGTTCTGCAGCGTGCCGCTCAACGCCAAGCCCACGGCCACGCCAGCCGAAGCGAACAGCGCGATGAACGACGAGGTCTCGATGCCCAGGATAGAGATGATAATGATGAGGAGCACGAGCCACAGCACCACACTCACGATGCTCTTGATAAACGTGAAGAGCGAGGGGTCTACATTGCTCTTCTTCAGAGCCTTCACAGTGAGTTTGGTGATCCACTTGATGATCCACCGTCCGATGAGATAGACGATGATGGCGATAATCAGGTTCTTGCAGAACGACAATGCCCACTGCCCCATCATTGAATAGGTTTCTGGACTTAGGAATTTTTCTAACATTTTTAAGTACTTTTAGTGAAGCACGGCATGAAAGTCAATACACGCTGACGTAGAGGGAGGATGTGTCATGGCGCCGTGATCCCATCGTGCGCACCTCCGCCTAACACCGCAAAAATAGTAAAAACTTTTGAGATATGATGCCCCGAACACTGATTTCTTGCACGATTTCGCCATTTTTAAAATAAAATGCACTACCTTTGCAACAATTTTGCAAATTTGCGGTTATATTATAAAATAAAAGAGCGATTGGCAAGGGTATATTCTGAACAGGCGGCGAGCCTGGCATACAGTCACGACGCGATGAACGCGTTCGAGCGCGGCGTGAAGCGGGTCACAGACTTTGTCTGTGCCCTGTTGGGGCTTATACTCCTCTCACCCCTGTTCCTGATGATTGCCCTGATCATGAAGTTCCAGAAAAACGGTCCCGTGCTCTTCGCCCAGGAGCGTATCGGCTACGGCGGCAAGCCCTTCACCATCTACAAGTTCCGCACGCTGAGCACGGTGGTCGAGGACGAGGGGCCGCAACTTGTGGCGCAGAGCGACAATGTGAAGTCGACCCCCTTTGAGCGATACCTGCGCGAGCACCACTTCGACGAGCTGCCCCAACTGTGGAACGTGCTCGTGGGCGACATGTCGCTCGTGGGACCGCGCCCCGAACGCAAATACTTCATCAACCAGATCATGGAGCACACCCACGACTACGAGCTCATCTACCAGATGCGGCCGGGCCTCACCTCCGAGGCCACCCTCTACAACGGCTACACCGACACCATGGAGAAGATGCTCAAGCGTCTCGACATGGACATCCGCTATCTGGAGCACCGGTCGCTGGGACTCGATATGAAAATCATTCTGAGTACGATATACAATGTGCTGAGCGGGAAGAAATTCTGAGCACGGCACACACAACTCTCAACCATCCTATGAAAAAGAAAATCATACTTTTCATGCTGGCTTTCGTGCTGCCCATCATGGCAGTGGCACAGTCGTCGATGACCGACGACCAGGTGTTCCGGTTCATCATCAAAGAGCACGAGGACGGCACCTCGCAACAGCAAATCGTGGTGAAGCTCATGCAGCGTGGCGTAGACATCACGCAAATCAGGCGAGTACGCAAGAAATACGAGCGACTGGCCAAGGAGCAGGGTCTGGGAACGGTGTCGAACGATACAGAGAACACCGACGACCGCTCACGCACCAACAGCAACAACAAGAAGAAGAAAACACAGTTGCAGGACTCCAAATACGACTCCAAGCTGCAGGACTACAGAGAGGACATGACACGCTACAACTCGGGCATGCGCATCAAGGATGACGCCACCACCGTCCGCACCTTCGACGAGGACGACGACGACTTCCTCGAGTTCCAGGACGAACTCAACGAATGGCTCCCCGGCGACACCATCACCATGTATGAGAACCTGGTGGAGCGGCTGAAGAAGCAGAAGAAGAAAATCTACGGTCACGACCTGTTCAACAACAAGGACCTGACCTTCGAGCCCAATATGAACATCGCCACCCCCGACAACTATCGGCTCGGCCCGGGCGACAACGTGTATATCGACATCTACGGGGCATCGCAGAAGACCATCGAGGGCACTGTGTCGCCCGACGGCACCGTGGTGGTAGAGGGATTCGGCCCCATCGCGGTGGGAGGCATGACCGTGGCCCAGGCCAACTCGGCCATCCGCTCACGTCTGGGCTCCCGCTACCAGAGTTCCAAACTCAGGCTCACCGTGGGTGAGACCCGCTCGATCATGGTCAACGTGGTGGGCGACGTGAAGGTGCCCGGCACCTACACCCTCTCGGCCTTTGCTAGCGTGTTCCACGCCCTCTACATGGCCGGTGGCGTGACCGACCTCGGCACGCTGCGCAACATCAAGATCTACCGCAACAGCCAACTCATCTCCACCGTCGACATCTACGACTACATCATCAACGGCCACATGACCGGCAACGTGCGCCTGCAAGACAACGACATGATCATGGTGGGCTCCTACGACTGCCTCGTGGTGGTCGACGGCAAGGTGAAGCGGCCCATGTACTACGAGATGAAGCGCAACGAGAGCCTCGCCGCGCTCATCAAGTATGCCGGAGGATTCACCGGCGACGCCTACAAGAAGTCGGTGCGCGTCATCAGGAAGACCGGCCGTGAGTTCTCCATCTTCAACGTCGATGAGTTCGACATGTCGTCGTTCAAACTGGCTGATGGCGACTCCATCTCCGTCGACTCCATCCTCGACCGCTGGAGCAACATGGCCGAGGTGAAGGGCGCCGTGTTCCGTCCGGGCATGTACCAGGTGGGTGGCGAAATCACCTCGGTGCGCTCGCTCATCGAGCATGCCGAGGGTCTGCGTGAGGACGCCTTCACCGCCCATGCCGTGATGCACCGCATGAAGCCCGACCGCACCCTCGAGGTGCTGCGCCTCAACATCGATGGCATCCTCGACGGCACCATGGCCGACATCGACTTGAAGCCCAACGACGTGCTCTTCATCCCCACGCGGCAAGACCTGATGGAAGAACAGACGCTCACCATCCATGGCGAGGTGCACTACCCCGGCATCTACAAATATGCCTCCAACGAGACCATCGAGGACTTCATCCTGCAGGCCGGCGGACTCACCGAGACGGCCTCTACGGTGAAGGTCGACGTGTCGCGGCGCGTCACCAACCCCCATGCGCTCACCACCGACTCCATCATCGCCCACACCTTCAGCTTCGCCCTGAAAGACGGGTTCGTGATCGAAGGTGAGCCCGGATTCACCCTCATGCCCTTCGACGAGGTCTACGTGCGCAAGAGCCCTGGCTCCTACAAGCAGCAGAACGTGAGGATAGAGGGCGAGGTGATGTTTGCCGGCACCTATACCATATCGTCGAAGAACATGCGCCTGAGCGAGCTCGTGCAGACCGCCGGCGGCGTGAACGACCGCGCCTACACCAAGGGCGCCCGTCTGGAGCGCCGCTACACCCAGGAGGAGCGGCTCAACGCCATCGAGGCCCTGAAGAAGGCCCGCGAGCAGGCCGAGCTCAACCTGCAGGAGCAGATAGCCAAGAGCGGCAACGCCAACCTGGCCAACCTGAACCCCACCCAGCAGTTGCAGAAATATGAGGTGGGCGAGACCTACCCCGTGGGTATCGACCTGGCCGAGGCCCTTGCCAACCCCGGCGGCGACGAGGACATCGTGCTGCGCGAGGGCGACCGCATCATCGTGCCGCAATACACCGGAACGGTGAAGATCAGCGGCGAGGTGATGCACCCCAACTCAGTGGTCTACGAGGCCGGAAAGAAAGCCAGCTACTACATCGACCAGGCGGGCGGTTTCGGCACCAATGCCAGGAAGCGCCAGGCCTATATCATCTATATGAGCGGTAAGGTGGCCAAGGTGAGCCACGGCGCGAAGCCCCAGCCGGGTTGCGAGATCGTGGTGCCCTCGAAGCCCATCAGCAAGACATCGCTCCAGGAGACGCTGAGCATCGCCACCTCCGTGGCCTCGTTCGCAGCCATCATCGCCACCATCGCCAACGTCATCAAGTAGGCGGGCGGCACTGGCCGATGGGCACAGGAGACGGTGGAGGTCAAGAAAAGCAATATCCTGCATGAGCCATATAGACCTGAACAGCATTTTCGGCGCCGACAAGCGCACGGCTCTGATGAGGAAGAACATCCTGTTTTCGTTTCTCATCAAGGGATGGTCGGGTGTGGTCACCTTCTTGCTGGTGCCCATCACCCTCCACTGCCTGGGCGAATACAAGAACGGGCTGTGGCTCACCATCAGTTCGATGCTTATCTGGATCGACAACCTCGACATCGGACTAGGAAACGGACTGCGCAACAAGTTGGCCACCCATCTGGCACACGACGACACCACGAAGGCACGCGAGGCAGTCACCTGCACCTTCGTCATGCTCGGGGTCATCATTATCCCCGTCATGCTGCTCACCATCGCCGTCGCCCATCATGTCGACCTCTATGGTTTCATGAACGTGGACCCCACGCTCGTGGGCAATCTCGAGAGCGTGGTCATCGTGGCCATCATCTTCGTGTGCTCCACATTCATCTTCAAGTTTATCGGCAACTTCTACCTCGGACTGCAACTGCCTGCCGTCAACAACCTGCTCATCGCCATTGGCCACACGCTGGCACTCATCGGCACCACTGCGGTCTACCTCAGCGGAAGCCACTCGCTCATGTGGATAGCGGTGGTGAACACCTGCGCGCCACTGGCGGCCTACCTCATGGCCTACCCCTACACGTTCTACAAGCAGTATCCCCAACTGAGGCCCTCGCTGCAGTTCTTCAACAAGAAAGAGGTGGCCGGACTGTTCACCATCGGCGTGAAGTTCTTCATGCTCCAGATATCGGGCATCCTGCTCTTCATGACGTCGAACATCCTCATTTCCAAGCTGTTCAGTCCCGCCATGGTCACGCCCTATCAGATAGCCTACCGCTATTTCACCATCGCCATGCTGATGTTCACCATCATCAGCACCCCCTACTGGACGGCCACCACCGACGCCTACGAGCGGGGCGACATGCAGTGGATACGCGACTCGCGCCGGCGGCTCGACAAAATTGTGCTCGTCATCATGGCCATGCTCGCCGTGATGGCAGCGGTGTCGCCGTTGGTCTACAGGGTCTGGATAGGTTCCGATGTCGACATCCCCTTCTCGCTGAGTCTGCTGATGGCCATCTACATGGGCGTGATACTGGCCAGCCTGAGCTACTCGTTCTACCTCAACGGCATGGGGGCGCTCACCCTGCAGCTCATCATGACCCTCGGGGCGGCCATCGTCTTCATACCGCTCACCTATATCACCACCCGGCTCTGGCCCGGCATCAACAGCGTGGTACTCACCATGATAGCCGTCAACCTGCCTGGACTGTTGGTCAACATACTGCAATACAAGAAGATTGTCGGGGGCACAGCCTCAGGCATCTGGACAAGATAACGTCATGCATCAAGCACACACCGCCATACTGATGGCCACCTACAACGGGGCAAGGCACCTGAGAGAGCAAATCGACTCGATACTCGCCCAGACCGACCACGACTGGACGCTCTTCGTGCACGACGACGGGTCGGCCGACGACACCATGGCCATTCTCCACGAGTATGCTGCCGCCCACCGCCAGGTGGTGGTGCTCGACTATCCGCCCACGGGCGGTGCGTGTGCCAATTTCCTCGGCATGATGCAGCGGGTGGAGGCCCAGTACTATCTTTTTGCCGACCAGGACGACGTGTGGCTGAGCGACAAGGTGAGACTTTCACGTGAGGAGATGCTGCGGCAGGAGGCCGCCCACCCACAGGCTCCGGTGGTGGTGCACACCGACCTCGTGGTGGCCGACGAGCAACTGAACGTGGTGGCCCCGTCGTTCATGAAGTATACCGCCACAAGGCCCGAGTTCATCACCTCGTTCGACGAGTGCGTGCTGCCCTTCGTCACCGGATGCACGATGATGTTCAACGCCGAGGCCCGCAGGGCCACCCTACTTCCCGCCCGCGAGGCCACCATGCACGACGTGTGGATAACCCTCTGCTGCATGAGCAAGGGGGGCGTGGTGAGCGTGGTGCCCACCCCGCTGGTGCTCTATCGCCAGCACGGCGACAACGCCATCGGCGCCCGTGACATCCACACCGTAGGCCTGCGCTACAGGGTCGGCCACCTGCTCACCATCGTGCGCAACAACAGGGCCCACTACAAGATGCTCCGCCGCCTGGGCTACGGGTCGGTTTGGAAATATATCCGGCATAAGATAATATATCGCGACAAAGTGCGTCATTCTAAATAGAACACCATTTCACCATCATATCAATGCAAGAGCATATGGAAGAATACAAGAAGAAAAAAATCATCATCGACTCTTTCAAACTGATGCACATCATCAAGAAAGACAAGAAAATGATGTCGCTGTTCCTCGTCCTGGCCGCCGTGCTCGGACTGGCCATTGCCTTCGGCACACCAAAGGAATACAAAGCATCGGTGATGCTGGCACCCGAGACGTCGACAGCCAACAGCCTCACGTCGAATATCTCGTCGCTGGCATCCATGGTGGGCATGGACATGAACTTTGACAACAACTCCGACGCCATCTACCCGGAACTCTACCCCGACCTCATCCAGTCGACCGACTTTCTCGTCGACCTCTTCCCCATACAGGTAGAGACCAAAGACGGGGCCGTGACCACCAACTTCTACGACTATCTGCTCAACCACACCCGCAAGGCATGGTACACCCTGCCCGCACAATGGGCCACGCAGATAGCCACCAAACTCATGTCGGACAACGTGGCCTACAGCAAGGACGAGAACAAGGTCGACCCCTTCAGGCTCACCAAGCAGCAGCACGACATCGCCACCAGCATCGGCAAGAGCATCGACTGCCGGGTAGACAAGAAGACGAGCGTCATCACCATCGAGGTGAAAGACCAAGACCCCGTGATAGCAGCCACCATGGCCGACTCGGTGAAAAACCGCCTGCAGGTGTTCATCACCGACTACCGCACGAAGAAGGCCCGCAACGACCTGGCCTACATGGAGCAACTCTTCGCCGAGGCCCGCGAGCAGTATGTGAAGGCCCGCCAGCAGTTCGCCGCCTTCGCCGACAAGAACCAGGAGGTGGTGCTCCAGGCCTACAAGTCGAAGCAAGACGACCTGGAGAACGACATGCAACTCAAATACAACGCCTATACCCAAGTCTACGAGCAACTGCAACTCTCGAAGGCCAAGGTGCAGGAGCGCACGCCGGCCTTCACCGTAGTGCAGTCGGCATCGGTGCCCATCAAGCACTGCAACAAGTCGAAAATCTCGGTGCTGCTCACCACCATGTTCCTCGGTGCCGTGCTCCGCATCATCATCATCATGATCAAACGTAGGAAAGAAGTGTTCAGGATTGTCACCGTAGAGCAGAAATGACACAGACCCACAGAGACACATGGAGTGCCTGGCATGAATGTGCCAGCCACTGGAAGATATTCCTCGCCGTCGGCACCCTCGCCCTGCTGGCAGCCATCATCGTGTCGGCTGGCATCCCCGAACAATATTCCGCACAGGTGAAGGTCTCCGACGAGCGTAAGGAGACCGACATCCTCATCGGCCTCAACGCCTTCTCGGCCTGGGCAAGAGGGGCGGTGAACCAGCGCAAGGGCCTGCGCATGCCCGAGGTCTACGCCAAGACCGTCACCACGCGCGAGTTCGCCAAGATGCTCTCCAAGGTGAAGGTCGAGGGCTACGGCACCGACTACTACCACTACATCCTGGAGCACCACAAGCAGCCGTGGTGGAACCGGGTGGCCAGATGGTGGAGCGCGGAGAAGAGCGAGCAAGAGCAGGTGATCGATATCATCAACGACAACATCCGTTCGGAGTCGTCGTCAATCTACAACACCACCATCCTGCAGGTGACCGACCAGGACCCCCTGGTGGCGGCAATGATGGTCGACTCGGTGTGCATGCTGCTCGAAGACCGCCTCGTGCGCTACCAGCACAGCCGTGCCACACTCGACTACTTCCACGCGCAAATGAAGACATCGGAAGCCGAGGCCCACTTCAAGAAACTGCAGAAGGCCTACATCGACTTCACCGACAGCCATTCCGACATCTCTTCGCCTGCCGTGCAGACCGCCGCCGACCAACTGCAGAAGGAGTACGACGCCGCCTTCGACAACTACAACAAGGAGTGTGAGCAGTTGAGGCGCGCCCAGGCCCTCGTGCACAAGCAGCCGGCCACCTTCGCCATCCTGAAGAATACCACCGTGCCCGTGAAGCGGTCGCAGCCGGCCACCATCGGATACGTGCTCTCCTTCCTCTTCGTCGCCCTCACCCTCACCACATGGGTCATTCTGGGTAGGCGCAAACTGCAGGAACTGAGAACCCCACAAGCCACCAACAACGCCACCAACAACGTCGTATGGATATAGTCTTCATCATCGTCCTGATCATCATGCTCGTGGCCTTCCTCACCCTGAGGATAGGCGACGTGTTCGCGCCGTGGACCATCACCGCCACCATCTGGCTGGCCATTCTGGTGATGTTCCAGTTTCAAGGCGACCTGCTCTATCCTCTCGGCGACCAGTTCTACGGATGCCTCATGCTGTGGGTGCCCATCTTCTGCGGCTCGGCACTCATCACCTATTTCGTGATGCCGAGCAACGGCAACTCACAAGCTCTCTCGGCCGAGATTCCCGAACTCAACCACACGATATTCAACGTGCTCTACGCCATCTCGATGATCATCACCCCACTCTACCTCTACGAGATCATGAAGACGGTGATGCAGTTCGACACGGCCGACATGCTCTACAACCTGCGTGTGCTGGCCGTGCATGGCGACGAGAGCCATGGTTTCCTCAACTATTCGTATGTGCTCAACCAGGTGCTGCTGGTGGTGGCCCTGTGGCAGTATCCCAGGGTGCCCATGTGGCAACTGGTCACCATCATCATCGCCAGTCTGATGAGCGCTTTCGCCATCATGGAGAAAGGCATGGTGTTTTTCCTCTTTGCCGCCATCCTCTTCACGCTCTACGAGAAAAGGGTGATACGCATGAGGTCGATATTCTTCTCGGCGCTCTTCATCGTGGTGCTGTTCTTCTTTATCAACGTGGCGCGCGACTACCGTGAGGATGCCAACCCCGACGAGGCCACCACCTTCCTCGACTTCTTCGCCATCTACGTGCTCTCGCCCAGCGTGGCCTTCGAGCGCGTGCAGGAAGACCTCTCGCCGCAGTTTGGCTCACACACCTTCCAGACGCTCTACCTCTTCCTCAACCGCTTCGGCGGCGACTACGAGGTGAACACCAAGTTGCAGGAGTTTGTATGGGTGCCGCTGCCCACCAATGTGTATACCGTGTTCCAGCCCTTCTTCGAGGACTTCAAATACAAGGGGGTGGCTCTCTTCGCCCTGTTCTATGGCTTGTTCTCGGGATGGTGCTACCGGCTCATGCGCAACGGCGACGGGTTCGGCAAGTGCCTCTATGTGTATGTGGTCTACGTGCTGGCCCTGCAGTTCTTCCAGGAGAACGTGTTTGTGAGCATCGTCACCATCATCCAGTTCATGTTCTTCGTTCTTCTCATCCAGCAGCAGAAGTTGAAGATGGACTTCACCCCTCAACCCTCACCCGACAATGGCTAAGGTCTGCGTCCTTCTCTCGGCCTACAATGGCGAGCAGTTCATCGAAGAGCAGCTGCGCTCACTCCTCCAGCAAGAACAGGTGGAGGTGCAAATTCTGGTGCGCGACGACGGGTCGACCGACCGCACGCCAGAGATTCTCGACCGATGGCAGCGCGAGGAGCCGCTCCGCTGGTATGGCGGCGAGAACCTGGGATGGGCCATGAGTTTCATGCACCTGGTGTGCCATGCCCCAGAGGCCGACTACTATGCCTTCTGCGACCACGACGACATCTGGCTGCCGGCAAAGTTGCGCGAGGCGGTGAAGAAACTGGAAGAGATGCCCGAGGGACGCAAGCTCTACTGCTCAAACATGAACTACTACCGGGATGGTGTGGACGAGGGACTGGTGAAGAAGGAAATGCCCTGTCACGACATCCACACCGCCATGGTGCGCAACATCACGGCTGGCTGCACGATGGTCTTCAACAGGCAGTTGCAACAGGCCATCAGCAATCATCCGCCCGTGGCGGTCTTCGCCCACGACTACTGGGTCTACCAAGTGGCCATGGCCACCGGCCAGGTGTACTACGACCCACGCTCCTTCATCCTCTACCGTCAGCATGCCCACAACCAGATTGGAGAGAAGCGCTCGTGGAGAGAGGTGTGGGGCCGCAGGATGAAGACGATGGGCAGTCTGCGCCAGCAGCACGACCGCGAGGAGTTGGCCAAGCAATTGCTTGCCTGCCATGCCAGCGAGATGAGCACAGAGAACCGTGAAGCCGTAGAGAAGATGGCCCATTACAACGAAAGCCTAGGCCATCGGCTCAGCCTGTTTTTCGACCGCCGCTATACAATGGGCCGGCTGTCGAACGACTTATGGCTACGCCTGAGAATCCTTTTGGGAATAGTATGATGAGATTATAATTCGCGCTCTATCTGTGCGAAGAAAGCCTTCAGTTTCTCGTCCACCACAAAGGGCTGGTAGTCGGCGGCCTTCTCAAAATTGCGCCGTGCCTGCCCGAGCATCTTCTCCTGGTCGAACGACGCCACCACGCGCACGATATCCTCCACGCTCTTTCGCCGAGTGATGAATTCGGGCTCCACCATCTCGGGCATGCCGCCGGTATTGCTCACCACCACGGGCATGGCCCTGCTCATGGCCTCGGCCACGGCGCGCGGCAGGCCCTCCTGCAGGCTCGGCTGTATGTAGATGTCGGTGTCGTCCATCCACTGGAGCACCTCCTGCCGGCTTTTCCTTCCAAGGAAGAAGGCGCGCTCTGCCACCCCACAATGCCTGGCCAACTGGCGCAGATGGGTGCCCTCACCCTCACCTATCATATAATACTCCACGTCGAGCCCTTTCTCCAACAAGGCGGGCATGGCCTGTATCACGAACTGCTGGCCCTTGAACCCCACGTCGAGATGGCCCACGGTGAGCAGTCTCACCTTTTTGCCTTGTGTCTCGATTCTCTGCCGACGGGCCTGGAGCGTAGCGTCGCTGAGCGGGTCGATGTTGGTGTCGGTGCAACCCAACGACTTTCCGTGAGTGGGATAGCGGCGCTGCAGGAACTGCTCGGTGACATACCACACATAGTCGGAATGGAGCACGGTACGCTTGGTCTCGTAGAAGAAGATAGGGGCCATCGCACGGGCTTTCCAGTTGCGGTGGTGCCACATGCCATCCCAGATGCAAGCCACGAGAAAAGTCATGTATTTCTTGTGATGCCGGTGGGCGATGGTCAGCGCCAGGTCGCCCACGGTGGCGGGGATATAGCCTATCACCAGGTCAACCTTGGCGACGAACTGCTCTATCAGGTCGCGGTTGCGGCCTCGTTTCAGGTAGCGGGTCTTCAGGTTGCTCTCGTTGTCGAGGAAAGCCACGTGGTCGTCGGCCAGATCGGTCAGGCAGTCGACGGGCTGGCACGACTTCCCCTCGTAATTGTAACAGCACACAAACAGTTCGCCCATCATCTCAAAACGCCTTATGGTAGACGAAAGGGCAAACTCGCAGTACACCTTTCCATCTCTCTTCTCGAGCAACTGTTTGGTCACCAAAAGTATTCTCATAACGGCATCAGTTATTCTCTAACACCACAAAAGGCAACTGGTCGTTCTGCAAGACAGCCTTGTTCACCATGTAGTTGAACAAGAAGAACAGCACCACGTCTATCAGCAGGGTATAGGTCATGCCCAGGTTGCAGATAATAGTGAGGAGCGTGTTGAGCAGCGTGTACGACACGGCCAGGAGCAGGATGCAGACCAATGCATGGTGCTGGCTCAGGCCGGTGCGCATCAGCTTGTGGTGGATGTGGTTCTTGTCGGCATCGAACAGCGGACGGCGCTTGCGCAGGCGCATGATCACCACCCTCACCACGTCGAACATCGGGACGATGAGCATCGTGATCGATATCATCAGGCCGTCTTTGTGATAGGGCATCACCTCGGGGTTATACATCGCATACTTCACGAAGAGGAAGCCGAGGATGAACCCGAGGGTGAGGCTGCCCGAGTCGCCCATGAATATCTTCCGGTTCTTCGACGGGTTGCCCCAGATATTGAAATAGAGGTAGGAGAGCAGCACACCCATCAGTCCGGCTATCAAGATGGAATAGGTGAAGATGCCCTCGTAGAGGAAACAGTAGAGGAAACCACAGAGCGCGAGGAACGACAGGCCGCCGGCCAGTCCGTCGATGCCGTCAATCAGGTTGATGGCATTGTCGATGAACACGATGATGAACACCGTGAAAGGTGCGCCAAACCAGAAAGGTATCTCCTGTATGCCCAGAAAACCATAAAGGTTGTTGATATAGAGGCCCGAGAACGGCAGCAGCGAGGCGGCGATAATCTGCACCACGAACTTGGTCTGCGCATTCAGGCCTATCAGGTCGTCGACGATGCCCACACCATAGATGAGCAGCAGACTGATGAAGAAGCAGCAGGTCCAGGTGCTCACCGTCACCTGATTGGTGTCGGTCATCTTGTTCATAATTGCCACGGCAAGGATAAACGCCACCAGCATACTGGGCATGAAACTGATGCCGCCCAGGCGGGGAACAGCGTTCTTGTGCACCTTGCGCGCGTTGGGAATGTCGTAGAGATTCTTGCGCTTGCAAAAATCCAGAATCTGAGGTATCATCAGCAAGCCGCAGAGCGCGCTGACGACCATGGCCATAAAGGTAAGGACAATATAATGAGACATTATTATTCTTTGAATGATTTGTTTCCTCTTCTATATAACTCTGCCCTATTATTAATATTGTGCAACAGCCCAATTTTTTGAATCAATCGGTGATTTTGTTTTCGCTCACCTTGCACTACCTTTGCGGCTGCGCCGCGAAGGTAGGATGCGCCTCAACAATGCCAAACAAAATACTTTGTCTTTTGTTTTGCATTGTCTTCGGCTTTCACTACTTTGCCGCTGCGCCGCGAAGGTAGGATGCGCCTCAACAATGCCAAACAAAATACTTCGTCTTTTGTTTTTCGCTCGGCTTGCACTACTTTGCGGCTGCGCCGCGAAGGTAGGATGCGCCTCAACAATGCCAAACAAAATACTTCGTCTTTTGTTTTGCATTGTCTTCGGCTTTCACTACCTTTCCTCTATAAATAGTAAACAAATTGCCCCGCAGAAGTAACTAAACACTTATAATCTGTTGATATAGAGGCATACCCATCCCAAGCACGGCATCGCA
>ONGG01000040.1:0-2938 GCA_900317305.1 uncultured Prevotellaceae bacterium
GTCTGTAGGGCAGCATCATTCCCCGACAAGATTCCCTTGTCGTCCTGCTCTGTCTGCGCATTGGCTTGTAATGCACAGACCATGAGCACTAAGAATAACGCCTCACGTCTTTTCACTCTTGTTCTTTTTTATGTAACGGATAAGAGGGAAAAGTATTGCAAATGTGATGGTATAAATGACAAGTTTCATCCAATTCTGAATGTCACCACTCAACATCCATACTGCTATGCATATAATCAAACAGATAAATGCAAAGAGTACAAAATTTAATATCGTTCCCCAGTGTTTCATCAATGTCATTTCTAATATTACTAAGCCCTGATCTCCCATATCATCTCATTTCATATTCTGCCATAAGGGTGATGTTCTTCCCGTTATGTATGATGGGATGGAAGAATCGGTAGCGGGTGGCTGGCGTGGGGAATGCCTTGGGACTAAGTTTGCCGATGACTGTTCTGCTCCCGTAAGGCCGCACCTCATAGCCAATGTCATTGAACATCTCGTTTCGGGGCAGTTTGCGCCAGACTCCTTCCGAATCAAGAAATGCTATCTCGCAATGTTCGCCACAAGTCAGTTCATTGTTGCTGTTGTTCCTCAAGATGAAGGTTACGTCTTCGGCTGTAAGAGGGAAAACATCTTTGGTGGGACGAATACTGATGCCCAGCGTATCGCTTACACCAGTCTTTGACATTCGTATTGGAGATTCGGGCCCTACAAATTTCAGAATGGGTGCATCATAGACTTTCTGGCGGAACAGGCGACGGCGTTCTGCGGTGTTATAGATGAAGTTCACCTCTATGCCGTTAGTCACCGCACAATAACTGCTGATACAACCCGCCAGCTCTTTGCATTTGCCAAGTCGCTGTCCAATCGTGTCCATGATGGCATTCAGTCCTCCGCCAGTAGGGCTTCAACACTGTCAAGCCTGTGTGTCGATTCCCATGCCTCCTGCTTCTTCAATTCTACAGAATCACTTGCAGATGATTCCGGGGCCGACTGGTTTGATGACAGGCGGCATGAAATCAAGACAAGGGAAAACAGGATGGATATTACCTTTTTCATTATAGAGTTTGTTATGGAAATCAGGATTTACTTTTGCTTCATCTTCTTGAAGGGGCTACCTGTTCTTCTTTGAGTTACGGCGCTTATCCTCAAAATAGTCGAGAACAATTACTAAAGCCGTAAAAACGACTCCTTGACCTAGATAATAGGTTACAGGTCTTAGCTCGCGAAATATGAAATCCAATGTAGCGTATATTGCAATACATGCTACAAACAATATCAAAGCTTTACGAATATATTTCTTCATAATAAGTGTATTTGTTTTCTGATTTAGTAAAATATGTGTTACTCGCGAAAAGCATAACAGTTACTTAGCTGATTGAATACCTCTGGAACGAGGATAGGATTATTTTTTACACATTCCTACACTTACCATGATTTATTTTATTCTTTTTCCTGTCCGATAGTTCAAATACAACCCTATTAGACCCAATACACTCGAGCAAACGCCAAGTAATTTAGGTTTCTCAGGGAAAGATAGCCATAAAATAATGAGTATAGCAATGATTACAGCATAAGATACTAATAATTTTTTATTCATATGTTTTTACTCTGTTTAAATTGATTTATCAGTTTCGTTAATCAGAAGCAAGGGTACGAGGATTTTCAGGTGTTCACTTGTTTGGATCAATAAAACTAATGCGCAGGTCGAATTTTACGCGCACAGCTTTTCCGTTGAGTGTTCCTGGAGTCCATTTCGGCATCTTGCGAATGACGCGGGCACCCTCTTTTGCAAACAATAGGGCAAACTGTTTTTTCAATTCCTTTTGACGGCTTTCGGTTTCCTGTGAGAACTTGGTCGTGTTGAAACGCTCAATCTTGCAATCGTGGGCTGAGATGTTAGACAAAGAGCCGTCCACACCAACGACAAATGTCATAACAACACTTCCCTCCACGCCATAATCAGCAGCGGTATCAGGGTATCTCAGATTCTTAGTAAGAAAAATCGTGAGAGCTTTTTGCCCACCTTTGAACTCCGGATTAGTTCTGTCAGCAGGAACAGTAACAGCGCTATCTGTGTGCATAACAGTAATGTCTTGTGCCATCATTCCCAATGAGATGGTAGTCAGTGAAATAGTTAAAAATAATCTTCTCATAATTCTTGTATTGTTTGCTTTGTGATAAATTTCGCTTTGTATTCCTTATAACTCTGCTTTGAAAATAATATGCATATAGTTTCCCTCCTCTGCTCCGAAACGCTGGATAAGATTAGAGCCGTCGTAGATGGCTTTCAGTTGCAGGGCAACGCCGGTCTTTGCCAGTGACAGGAAAGAGTTTGGCTGAGTCAGTTCATCCGCAGCGCAGATATAATTATAGTTGTTTTTGAACTCTATGCGGATATGGTGGTCGGCTCCACCATAGACCAGATGTAGCGACATAACATTTGGAGTGAAAGCCCATTTGATGTACTCATAGTCCGTATCGTAGCCGAGGTCGTAACGGGCGGTGATGGCTTGTGGAGTTGCTTCTGCAAGCGCATCGCTCAACTCCATGTCTGCATCCACGACCTTTGAAATCAGCGATACGGGGAAGTCCTGAAAGAATACATGCTGCATCATGTAGTCGGACACATCAAGTTGCACGTCGCTGAACGTTTCTTGATGGGCTTCATTCTTGTGCCATCCTTCCTCGTCAGTCCATTCCTTACAATCCTTGTCCTTATAGACTATGATATACTGTCCCGGATATTCACCGGAAATATTCTGCCCGTATGTTTCCTTTTGTGTGTTCGTTAGCTGCCTCTCCACATTGTCATCGCTGCTGCAAGAGGCGAGGGAGAACATGGCAACTGTCATTACCAGGGAACATCTCCAAATAATCTCTACTCTCATCTTCTTTACCTCTGATGTGCAGTACGCTCGAAATTGTAGATGAT
>ONGG01000040.1:3030-53806 GCA_900317305.1 uncultured Prevotellaceae bacterium
GGCAGAAAAGGTGTATTCTACATTGCCCTCACTGACAACACCTTTATCATAGACCTTCTGCCAAGTCCCGACAAGGTTGTTGGCATCGAAATCTTCATCGTCGCTGCTGCAAGAGGCAAGGGAGAAAGCAGCAAGCATCGCAAAGGCAAGTCTCCAAATCTTCATTGTTTTCATTTCGATATTTGTTGTTAATGTTCCTGTTTATATAAACGCGAATTGTCGGAAAATCCTGCATCGTCGGGCGATAAATATTCTTAATCGAACCTGTTTTGTTTGAAGCAGGCAGCGTCGGCACTTAGACCGACGGCAACCCGCCTGTCGAGAGAGATTCTATAGTCGATTCTTTATGCTATTGTCGTTCTGAATTCTGTTCTTGTTCGTCTTGGTCTTCGTGGAGAAGTTATAGGTCAGGCGACACCAAACCTGTCGGGTCTGGTTTTTCAGATAGACGCTGTAGTTGAGCGTAGGCACTTTGTTCGTCACGCGAACTTTCGAGCCATTGAGCAAATCGTCCACCCCCACTTGCAGGTTAAGGGCATTGTTGCAGAAAGAGCGTTCGACAGAAAGGTCAAGAGAGGCATAGCCTTTTTGATAGGAGTTGCCATTGATGGTTGGCGATGTATAGAAGAATCCCATTGAGAGGCTACCGACTTCCTGCCATGTCATTCGATTGTTCCAACTGACGAGTAATCCAAACAATTCTTTCTTGTTATAGCTTTTGGGGATTCGGGTATAAGAGCCAGCGAGATAGAAGTTGGTCTGCCACCACGCAAAAAGATTGCCGCTGTACGAGTAGTTGAGCGTGGCCGACGATATGGTACCATAATTCACATTGGTATGGTATGTGATACCGTCCACAACTTCAAAAAGCTCGGTGATGGCCTTGGGCTTGTAGCGGTATTTGAGCGATGCCGAGTGTCGATCATGTGATACTGTGAAATCAAGCACATCGGTCAGTTCGGCTTGCAAGTCTGGATTGCCCTTGTCGTAGAGTACATCGGAAATGCGGTTCACATAGCCATTCATCAGCGAAAACATCGGGCGATAGATAGTGCGAGTATATGACAGGGAATAGTTGTATTTCCCGCTTGTGCTATATGAGGCGTAAAGATAAGGGAACCAGTCTGTGTAGTTCTTGGTGGTCTTGCTTCCGCCGTTTGCCTCTCCCTTTATGTCCGTGTTCTCTATGCGGAGACTGCCATACAGATACCATCCGCCGAGTTCCTTCGAGGAGCCGAGATAGCCACCATAGGTATTCTCCTGATAGTTCCAGACGGTTGTGGACGATGTGCCATGCAGGTTGTCGTTGCCTGTGAAAAGGCTGTTCCTGTCACTGGCAAGCAGTTTGCCGCCCGCCCTGATGCTCCACCCATCGGCGAAGTTCTTCCTAAAATCAAGTGTGGATGAGATGTTGTTACCGTCGGAAAGTGTGATGTCCGATTCTCTGATGTTGTAGTCGGACGTATTAGCATAGGTCGTTTCCAGTCCATTGTCAGATTTGGAGTTCTTGTTATTGTAGTTGATGAGGAACCGGAGGAAACTCTTTCGACTGTCAATGTCCCAACGATAGGAGCCGACTATGTTGTAGAAATCTGAATATGACTTGTATGTCTGCCAGGATATGCCATAATAGGTCTGGCCTCCAACGCTATAAGCCGTTGTGTTTTCGCTATTGTCCGTGACTGGTGCTGTGCTGATACCGTTCATCTCAAGTCCCAGAGAGTGGCGTGGTGTGAGATTATACACGGCTCCCAAACGATAGGTGTGTTCCTTTGTATGGCCGAAGAAATCACCCTCGCTGTAGTGTCTCGTGCCATTATACAGATAATCATTTGTAGTCTCGTTATATTGCTTGCTTCTACCCTGTGTATAGGTATAGGTTCCGTAAACATTCCATTTGTCAGTACCGAAGAAAATGTTTGCGGTGGGGGTAAGTTCGTAATACCCGCTTCTTGGAGTGGCTGCATAGAGATCGGCACTGCCGATGAACCCCATCATAGTCCGTTTTGTTACAATATTGACCACTCCGCCTTGAATACTGGCATCGTATGCGCCAGCGTGATTCTGCATCACCTCTATCCGCTCAATGTCGGATGCTTTCAGACTGTTCAGATAGGTCGTCAGTTCGTCGCCCGATAAACGCCTGTCATTGACAAATACCGCAGCGTCCTTCCCTGCCACATAGATACCACCATTGGCCGTTACGACAACGCCTGGGGCGAACTTCATCACGTCCATAACCTTTAATGCCTCCACATTTGGCATGTGTTTGACGTTAAAGATAGTCTTTTCGTGTTCTTGTTTGATGATGGGACGATAGCCTTTTACTACAACTTCGCCCAGCGTCTGATTGTCGGGCTGCATCTGAATGTCGCCCACATTGCCTTGTCGCGCTTGAATGTATTGGGTCTGATAGCCCACACTTGACACTTTCAGTAGTTCGTCGTTGCGGTCGGTCTCGATGGTGAATGTTCCATCGTCTTTCGTCACGGTTCCCATGATGAAAGCGGAATCGGCACGGTTGAGTAGTACGACGTTGACAAACGGTATCGGCTGTGATTGTTCGTCAATCACTCGGCCTGTAATGTTACCCTGTGCTGCTACCCCCGTTGTTGTAAAAGCAAGCAGCATAGTAATGATGATCTGTTTCATTCCTGTTCCTATTTTAATTGAGGTGCAAAGGTACTGAAATAGCGCGAGGCATCCAACGATTTTCTCAAAATGGTGGCCTTTGGGGGCGTTTCGCGGAAAAACTGGGTTATTTTATTGAATATCAATAGTTTTGTATAACGATTGACGGACGTTTCGACGAAAAAACAACGGTTTTGCGAGGCCGTGAAACGGTTAAAACGGGTGGCTGATGGGCCGGAAATGGCAAAATAGTTGTAACTTTGCACCCAAAACTTGACACGATGACAGGAAAGAGAATAGCATGGTTGTTGCCCCTTGTGGCACTGTTTTTATGCTGTGGCGGAGAGCCGACAGCGCAAGAACTGGTAGAGGTTGACTCGCTGTTGGCGGTAGAAAAGAACGACTCGGCCTATCAAATTATTGCGGCTTACGACCCTGCTTCGTTCGAGGACGAGACTGACCGTGCGTATTACAATCTGCTGATGACCCATGCTGCCGTCGTGTCGTACCACTGGCCCGCGTCAGACTCGCTGATTAACGAGGCCATCCGCTATTACAAACGGACGGGTGACAAGGAGCGGCTGACCGACAGTTATTACTATCTGGCCAATCAGTACATGCACCAAGAGGATTGGCAAAAGTCGATAGAGACACTGAAACTGGCTGAGGAACAGGTGGAGCAGACTGGGAGCGACTGGCTGAAATGTAAGGTGTACGATGCCTTGGCGCTCGTGAACGAGCGGACGGCTAACTATCAATTGACGCTGGACTACGAAAAGAGAGCCCTCGGCTATGCCCTGCGGGTAGGCAGAAGGAGTACGATAGGCTATGCATATTCGGAAATAGCCCAGGCATTTGCCTTTATGGGACAGGCGGACAGTGCCGCTTACTATACAGACATGCAGATTCCCTATCTGGATGACCTCATCAAATCGGATGGCGAGAACTTTAGCCCCATCTTCCTATCGAACATCGGCTACAACTATATGTCCGTGGGGCGTTATGAGGAAGCCGAGAATTATCTGGCACAGTCGCTGAAGATAAGGGAGACCGCTGCCGCTTACGAGGACTTGGCATGGATTTATCATAAGAAAGGTGACGAGGAGTATGCTAATTTGCTCAGATTGAAAGCGAACGCGATAAACGACAACTGGCCGAAGCATAAAATCCTGTATCATCTGCTGCAGTACGACATTGAGCATCAGAACCTGGAGGGAGCCGAGCAGAAACTGTATCGCATGATGGCCATTTCTGACAGCTTACACAAGGCCCAGATGGATCGTACAATACTGGAGTATCAACGACAGTTTGACGAGCAGATAGCGCAGGAGGCTCACCACCAGCAACTGCTAAAGGTGATTATATTGGCGGGCGGTCTGCTTTTTGTCATTCTGCTATTGGTTTTATATATCCGTTATCGCCATGCAAAAGAACGGTTGGTGCTCACCGAACAGCAGATGCTCATTAGTGGCTATGTGAATGAGATTGCCCAACTGAAGAACCAGCAAGCCGATGACGATACGACGCAACAGATAGAGGAACTGAACAGCAGGATTCGGGAACTGGTGGAACAGGAATCGCCGCGACTGGTTAAGGGCAAGATGCTCTACGACGAAATAAAGCGAGACGGCACGACATCGGGCTGGTCGAATGATGACTACAAATGCTTTATCGACTACTACAAGGCTTTCGACTTCGCCGCCTTCTGTCGCATCCAAAAGAGATACTCACCCAAGACCGCCCACAACACATTCTTTCTCATCCTCTACGAGATGGGCCTGGAAGATAAGGATGTCCGCCGCATCATGGGTGTCACTCAAGAGGCCATCCGCTCAACAAGGTACAGGATTCAGCAGGGAGATAAGCGGAAAAAGAAATAAGTCGTTAAGTACCTAATGGTCTACGAAGCAAATTATACGACCGAGCGATTTTAAATTATTTAACGAGTTTTTTTAGCAAATACAAGAAAAAAGAATTACTTTTGCAACCTCGCTCTTTGAAATGATAAATAGTCACGCTATGCTTAGTTCATGAAGTGAATTTAGTTTCACAACCGAATAGGTCTTTGGCCCATTAGGACTGCCTTAATTGCTTACGTTCGAGACTACGCTCTTGTTCATAGCACTTCGGCAGAAAAGTTGATTTGACAGAAACGACGAGTTATTTATTGTCATTAATCGATTTGTTGTGTCTTTTTGCTCTAAGTTTAAAGGACACGGAATAAGGGGGATGGAACAGGAACAGCGCATATAGGACATTGCGTGACGTTGCAAATAGGACACGGGCCACGTCGCCTTAATTTAAACTTAAAATTTAAATGTGTACTATTATGCGCAGATTTATTTTTTATCATGAGGAGCAGAGACAAGGTTTCTGGTTCCTTGGCTCAAAGAGCCGTTGTTCCATCTCCAGCAGGAGAGTCGTTCTTTTAAATAATGGTAAAAAGAGAGGTCGAAAAAGACTCGGTCCAATCTTTAAAGGTTTGTGGAAAATGTTTCGTAAGTGTGTTGAGTTTATACTCGCCCTTGGTTTCATCGCAAAACTTGCATTGTTAATTTTGAGTTGGCTTGGCTGGTAACATCCCTACTTATTTTTTATGCTCATACAGAAAAACGATATATTATGTTCTTACGTTCTGCACAAGAGTGTAGAACGTGTGAATTATATTGCTAAGCATACAAAAGAGTTTTATACGGAGTTTCATCGCTATAAAACAGACAAATTTGGAAACAAAAGGCGAAACAAGCCGCAGTATAAAGAGACATATGGAGAATTTTGGACAAGGGTTATAAACCCGCCAAAAGATGAACTGAAGGAAATTCAAAAGCGAATCAACAAATACTTGGTTGATAATATTCGGATGCCAGAGTATGCATTTGGAGGTATCAAATCTCGTGATAATATCCGAAATGCACGTTTCCACAAAGGGCAGAAATATGTATTTCAGACTGATCTGAAAGATTTCTTTCCATTTATTACAAATAAAAAAGTGTATGAAATGTTTGTGAGAGTAGGGTTTTCGCGTGACGTTTCATCCATGCTAACAAAGCTGACAACCTATAATGGACATCTCCCTCAAGGGGCGCCCACATCAACAACAATTGCCAATTTGGTGTTTATACCAACAGGTGTGGCTTTACAAACCATAGCAAAACGTGAAGGACTGAGATTCACAACATTTGTGGATGACGTGACCATGTCATCGCAGACAGATTTTAAGCACGTAGTGCCGAAAATAATAGAAACAATAACTTCTTATGGATTTAAGATTTCCCAAGGGAAGACGACATACAAATCTGGAATTACAGATGTGACAGGCGTAAGAATGTTGAATAACTCTTTGACAGTTACTGATAAATTTGTTGTTGCCATCGAAAAGGAGGTTGATAAATCTTCACCGAGGGCAAAAGGATTACTAAATTATAAAGAGCGAATAAGGATACTGTCAAAAACAAAGAACAAGTAATCTTCGTGGGTAAAAATGCTTGTTGACGGTTGAAATCCCATATGAATTTTCAACTTGTCAACGTTAGAACCTGACAACGCTCTGCATAGATTATCTTTTGCAGAATTTTTTGTGAGAATTCTGCAAAGTTGTGGGCGCAGATGGGCGCATCGTTCAAAAAAGGGTGCAAATTGGGTGCAATTTTGAAATGTGAGAAAAAGAAAAGTCCCGTAAGTCATTGACCTACAGGACTCTTTCTAAGGCGCTTCAGGATGGGCTTGAACCAACGACCCCCTGATTAACAGTCAGGTGCTCTAACCAACTGAGCTACTGAAGCAGAAGTAGTTCCTTTTTTTTATTCCACCAAACTTTTTCGGGAAAAAATATGCTGAATTTGAAAAATAAACTAAATTTTCATCGTTTTATGGAAGAATAACACCATAATAATGTATTTTTGCACCACCAAAATAGCACCGCTCATGAAAACAAAGCTTACCCTGCTGTGCATGATAGCCCTTGCCGTCTGCAACATGGCAGTGGCACAAACCGATAGCGACCGCAACTTCGAGGTGAAGAAACAACTCGATGTGTTCAACAGCATCTACAAGAACCTCGACATGATGTATGTCGACACGCTCGACGCCAAGGAGGTGATCGGCACCGGCATCAAAGCCATGCTCCGCAGTCTGGACCCCTATACCGAATACTATCCCGAGGAGAACATGAAAGAACTCAAGGAGATGTATACGGGCAAGTTCGCTGGTATCGGAGCCATCATCCGCTATAATTCCCAAATCAAGCGGGTGGTGATCGACGAGCCCTACAAGGACATGCCCGCCGACAAGGCCGGACTGAAAAAGGGCGACATCATCCTGGCTATCGACGACTCGTCGATGGTCGACAAGAACGTGACCTACGTGAGCAACCACCTCAGAGGCGACCCAGGCACTAGCTTCATCCTCAAGATACAGCGTCCCACCACAGGGAAGAAGATGCAGTTCAAGATCACACGCCAGACGGTGCAGACCCCATCGGTGCCCTACTACGGCATACAGAAAGGCAATGTGGGCTACATCAACCTGAAACAGTTTACTGAAGACTGCTCAAAGGAGGTGCGCAAAGCCTTCATCGAGATGAAGGAGAAGGGCATCAGCGGACTGGTGCTCGACCTGCGCGGCAATGGTGGAGGCTCGGAGGCAGAGGCCGTGAATATCGTCAACATGTTCGTGCCCAAAGACTTGCTCATCGTGTCGAACCGCGGCAAGATGAAACGCTCCAATATCGACTACAAGACCAAGGTGGAGCCTATCGACACGGTAATGCCCGTGGTGGTGCTCGTGAGCGACATGACCGCCAGTGCCAGCGAGATTACCAGCGGAGCACTTCAAGACCTCGACCGCGCCGTGGTTCTCGGCACACGCACCTATGGCAAAGGACTCGTTCAAATCAGTGTCGACCTGCCCTACAACGGGTCGCTCAAGCTCACCAGCGACAAATACTATATCCCCAGCGGGCGCTGCATACAAGCCATCAACTACCGGCACGCACAGGGTGGATACACCGAGCACATCCCCGACTCGCTCACCAAAATATTCTATACCACGCACGGACGCGAGGTGCGCGATGGCGGCGGCATCACCCCCGATGTGGTGGTGGAAGCCGACTCGCTGCCCAACATCGGCTATTATCTAGCCACGTCGGGGGCCGACTCCACCGAGGTGCTGCTCAACTACGAGGTGGAATATATCGCCAAGCACCCCACCATCGCCAAGCCATCGGTGTTTGAAATCTCCGACACCGACTACGAGGAGTTCAAGCGCCAAGTCATCGCCAGCGGCTTCACTTACGACCACGAGACCGAGAAATATCTCCAGAACCTGGTGAAACTCGCCAAGTTTGAGGGCTACTACGATGATGCCAAGGAAGACTTCGACAACCTGGAGCGGAAACTCAAGCACAACATCGAGAAAGACCTCGACTACAACAAGGCACAACTCAAGCGAATCCTCGCCGACGACATCGTGGCCGCCTACTACTACCAGGCCGGTGCCATCGAGAACAGCCTGAGAGGAGACAAGCAGATGGAAGAGGCGGTGAGAATCATCAACAATCCACAGGAATATTGGAAAATCCTAGGCCGCGAGATGCCCAAACCATGACAAAAATCAAGAAAACCATACCATTTCGAACAAAAAACGACGAAATATTTTGCCACACGAGCATTTTTTCCTAACTTTGCATCGTTCAGTGGAATGAGGGGCTTGCAGAAAGCCCCTCATTTTCATTATTAAACATTTGAAGCATGATAGAGAAAAGTATCGTAAAAAGTTTAGTGGAGACATGGCTTGAGGGAAAAGACTACTTCCTCGTAGATATCGAAATCAGCCAAGACAACAAAATCGTTGTGGAAATCGACCACGCCGACGGCGTATGGATTGAAGACTGCGTAGAACTGAGCAAATTCATCGAAGACCACCTCGACCGCGACAAGGAGGACTTTGAACTGGAGGTAGGCTCCGCAGGATTAGGCCAGCCTTTCAAAGTGCCCCAGCAATACCTCAACTTCATCGGAAAAGAGGTGGAGGTGCTCAGCGCCGACGGCAAGAAGACCAAAGGGGTGCTCAAATCGGTTGACGGAAGAGACTTCATCGTCACCACACAAGAGAAGATCAAGCCCGAGGGCAAGAAAAGGCCTGTGCTCACCGATGTGGACAAAGCCTTCAATATGGACGAAGTAAAATACACAAAATATATAATTAGTTTCAAATAAAGCTATGGCAGCAAAGAAAGCAACAGAAGCGACCCCCAACATGATCGAGACCTTCAGGGAGTTCAAGGAAAACAAGAACATCGACCGTACTACCCTTGTCAGCGTGCTCGAGGAAAGTTTCCGAAACGTCATCGCTAAGATTTTCGGCAGCGACGAGAACTTCGACGTCATCGTCAACCCCGACAAAGGCGACTTCGAAATCTACCGCAACCGCGTGGTGGTGGCTGACACCGACGTGGAAGACCAAAACAAGCAGATCTCGCTCTCCGAGGCCCAGAAAATCGATCCCGACTACGAGATTGGTGAGGATGTGAGCGAGACCATCGAGTTTGCCAAATTCGGACGCAGGGCCATCCTCAACCTGCGCCAGACCTTGGCCTCGAAAATCCTGGAGCTCGAGCACGACTCCCTCTACAACAAATACAAGGACCGCGTCGGACAAATCATCAGCGGCGAGGTATACCAGACCTGGAAGCGCGAAGTGCTCATCGTCGACGACGAGAACAACGAGCTCATCCTGCCCAAGTCGGAGCAGATTCCCAACGACCAGTACCGCAAGGGCGAGACCATCCGTGCCGTCATCCTCAGGGTTGACAATGAGAACAACAATCCCAAAATCATCCTCTCGCGCACCAGTCCCATGTTCCTCGAGAGACTGCTCGAGGGCGAGGTGCCCGAAATCAACGACGGACTCATCTCTATCAAAAACATCGCACGCATGCCGGGCGAGAGAGCCAAAGTGGCCGTGGAAAGCTACGACGAGCGCATCGACCCTGTGGGCGCCTGCGTAGGCGTGAAAGGAAGCCGTGTGCACGGCATCGTGAGAGAACTCGGCAACGAGAACATCGACGTCATCAACTACACCTCGAACATCAAGCTCTACATCCAGCGCTCGCTCAGTCCGGCAAAGGTGTCGAGCATCAACATCGACGAGGAGAACCACAAGGCCGAGGTCTACCTGCAGCCCGAGGAGGTATCGCTCGCCATCGGCCGTGGTGGTCTGAACATCAAACTGGCCTCCATGCTCACCGGCTACACCATCGACGTGTTCCGCGAGATTGAGGACAACGAGGCCGAGGAAGACATCTACCTCGACGAGTTCGCCGACGAGATCGACCAGTGGGTTATCGACTCCATCAAGCGCATCGGGCTCGACACCGCCAAGGCTGTCATCAACGCCCCGAGAGACATGCTTGTAGAGAAAGCCGACCTGGAGGAGGAGACCGTAGATAACGTGCTCAACATCCTCAAAGCAGAGTTCGAGAACTAAGCGGCATACGCTCACCCTGAAAACATCTACCGACAGGCTGGCCCCATCCGGGCCACGACTGCCCGAAAACGACACCTCTGGCCAGCATGTACCCAGGGTGACATCATCAAAAAAAACGAAACAGAACAGTAGAAACAGAATGGCTATTAGATTAAGCAAAGCAATTAAAGAACTGAACATAGGACTCCAGACGGCAGTGGAGTTCCTCACGAAGAAATTCGACCTTGGTGACACGAAGATCGACCAGAACTTCAAACTCAACGACGACCATTACGAGTCGCTGAAAGAGGAGTTCAAGAGCGACAAGGAAGTGCGCACACAGGCCGAGAAGATATTCCCCAAAAAGCCAAAGGAGAAGAAGCGGCCTGAGCCTGAGAGCCACAGTGCCGAGACTTTGCTCCAACAGAACAGGCCCCAATTCAAGCCGGTTGGTAAGATCGACCTCAACACGCTCAACAAGCGTCCGGCTGCTCCCGCCGCTGAGCCCGTGAAAGAGAAGGCCGCCGAGGCTCCTGCCGTAGCCCCGGAAGAGAAGGCCGCACCCCAACCCGCAGCAGTGGCTGCGCAACCCGAGGAGAAGAAAGCCGAGCCTGCGAAAGCAGAGGCCGCTCCCGTGGTGAAAGAACCTGCCGAGAAGCCCGCCGAGGCCGTCAAGCCCGCCGAGGTCAAACAGCCTGAACCCGAGGAGAAGAAGCCCGAGGTGGCCGAGCAGCCGAAGGTGGAGCCTGTCGTTGAGAAGACGCCCGAGCCAGAAAGCCAGCCCGCACCGGAAGAGCCAAAGGCCCCCGTTACCGAAAACAAGATTTTCACCCTCGACAGCGAGCAGAAGAACGCGCCCAAAGTGAACGTGCTGGGCAAGATCGACCTCGACTCCATCAACCAAAGCACCCGTCCGAAGAAAAAATCGAAGGAAGAGCGGCGCAAGGAGCGCGAGGAGAAATCGCAGCATGGCACTGCCCAGAATGGTGAGAAGAAGAAGCGCGTACGCATCAACAAAGAGCGCGTGGACATCAATGCCGCAAGCCAGAACGTGCCTGGAGGCAACAACCAGGGCGGTGGCGGAAACCAAGGAGGCGCAGCCCAGGGCAACAAGAACAAGAACAAGAAAGACAAGAACCGCAAGCGCAACCAGCGCCCGCTCGAGGTGAACGAGGAGGATGTGGCAAGACAGGTAAAGGAAACCCTTGCCCGACTCACCAACAAGAACCAGAACAAGAAGGGTGCCAAATACCGCAAGGAGAAACGTGAGGCCATCCAGGAGCGTCTGCAAGAGGAGCGTGCCGAGCAGAAGGCAGAGAGCAAGGTACTCAAACTCACCGAGTTTGTAACCGTGAGCGAGTTGGCCACTATGATGAATGTGGGTGTGAACCAAGTCATCGGTACCTGTATGAGTATCGGCATCATGGTGAGTATCAACCAGCGTCTCGACGCCGAGACCATCAACATCGTGGCCGACGAGTTCGGCTTCACCACCGAGTATGTAAGTGCTGAGGTACAGAATGCCATCACCGAGGAAGAGGACGACGAGAACGACCTCGTGCCCCGCGCACCCATCGTCACCGTGATGGGCCATGTGGACCATGGTAAGACCTCGCTCCTCGACCATATCCGCAACACCAACGTCATTGCCGGTGAGGCCGGAGGTATCACCCAGCATATCGGTGCCTACAACGTGGAGCTGCCCGACGGACGGCAGATCACCTTCCTCGATACCCCTGGTCACGAGGCCTTCACGGCCATGCGTGCCCGTGGCGCACAGGTCACCGACATCGCCATCATCATCGTGGCTGCCGACGACTCGGTGATGCCCACCACCAAGGAGGCCATCGCCCACGCACAGGCAGCCAACGTGCCCATGGTGTTTGCCATCAACAAGATCGACAAGCCCGGTGCCAACCCCGACAAGATCCGCGAGGACCTGGCCAATATGAACCTGCTCGTGGAAGACTGGGGCGGCAAGTACCAATGCCAGGAAATCTCGGCAAAGAAAGGCATCGGCGTGGACGACCTGCTCGAGAAGGTGCTGCTTGAGGCCGAGATGCTCGACCTGAAAGCCAACCCCAACCGCAAGGCCACCGGCTCGATCATCGAGTCGTCGCTCGACAAAGGCCGTGGATACGTATCCACCGTACTCGTTTCGAATGGTACGCTGAAGGTGGGCGACATCGTTGTGGCCGGCACTAGCTACGGCCGTATCAAGGCCATGTTCAACGAGCGCAACCAGCGCATACAGGAAGCCGGACCATCGGAGCCCGCCATCATCCTCGGTCTCAACGGTGCTCCTACCGCTGGCGACTCCTTCCATGTGATGCCCACCGAGCAAGAGGCCCGCGAGATCACCAACAAGCGTATGCAGTTGCAGCGTGAGCAGGGACTGCGCACCACGAAGACGCTGGGTCTCGACGAACTCTCCCACCGTTTTGCTCTGGGCGAGTTCCACGAGCTCAACATCATCGTCAAGGGCGACACCGACGGTTCGATAGAGGCCCTCTCCGACTCGTTCATCAAACTCTCTACCGAGAAGGTGCAGGTGAACGTCATCAACAAGGCCGTGGGACAGATTTCCGAGAACGACGTGATGCTCGCCTCGGCATCGAGCGCCATCATCGTGGGCTTCCAGGTACGTCCGTCGGCCGACGCCCGCAAACTTGCCGAGCGCGAGGGTGTGGAAATCAACACCTACTCCATCATCTACGACGCCATCGACGAGGTGAGGTCGACGATGCAGGGTATGCTCGACAAGGTGAAGAAGGAAATCGTGACCGCCGAGATAGAAGTGAAGCAAGTGTTCAAGATATCGAAAGTGGGCACCGTGGCCGGTGGTCTGGTGACCGATGGCAAGGTGCACAACAAGGACAAGGCCCGTGTGGTGCGCGACGGCATCGTGGTGCACACCGCCAATATCGACGCCCTGAAGCGCTACAAGGACGACGCCAAGGAAGTGGCCACCGGCCTTGAGTGCGGCATCTCGCTTGTCAACTTCAACGACATCCAAGTGGGCGACATCATCGAGACCTTCATGGAAATCGAGGTGGAGCAGAAACTCTGAGGCGACTGCCGGCCACTTGAAACATTGACACGCTTGATGGGAAAGAAAGAGAAGAAGATGCGGTCGTTTGCCGGGCGCCTGACAAGGCGCATCGTGCTCCTGATGCTCATCATCATGGGGTTGGTGGCATGGCTGCTCTACAATGCCACCACCGAATATGCCATCGGCTCAGAGGGGATGCGACAGGAGGTGCTTCTCGATGCCTCCGTCAATGAGGTGCACCGTGTGGCCTCGAATGTCTTCACGGGCGCCTCCAACCATGTGCCTGAGATCGAGGAATGCCTCGGACAGCCCGACAGGTTGCCGCTTCTCATGGAGCGTGTGGTGAGGCTCAATGCCCACATCCGCAGCTGTGGCCTCTTCTTCCGGGATGGCTACTATCCGCAGAAAGGCCGATGGTATTGTCCCTATGCGGTGCGCACCGACAGCATCCACATCGAGACGAAGGAACTCGGCGGCCCCTCTCACGACTACCTCGGCGCCGAGTGGTTCGATAAGGCCATGAAGGCGACGGAGAGCCATTGGTCGAGACCGTTCTTCGAGGGCAACGACTCCGTGCCGTTGGTCGCTTGTCTCTTCCCCATCCACGACCCATCGGGCCAGACAGTGGCGGTGCTCAGTGCCGACCTGTCGCTCGAATGGCTCAGCAAGAGGATGCAGCAACTCGACTGGGACATTTTCTCCCAGGAATGGGTGTCACCGTCAGAAGAGACGGTCGAGAAGTTCAAGGAAAAGGACCCCATTTTCAATAAGGAGGAAAAATTCAGCAAGTGGAAACCCTACAGCTTTCTCATCACAAGCGAAGGCACCTTTCTCGTGCATCCCGACCGGCAGCGCATCATCCACAAGAAGATCAGCGACTACACCAAGACGACTCCCGACACGCTCGACGACTATGTAGTCAGCCAGATGCTCTCGGGCAAGAAAGGTTTTCTGTTCGACCAGATCGACGAGCTGCCTGAGGCCGTGAAACTCGACGGGCGCAAGATGTATGTCTTCTACGCACCGGTCAAGCACACCGACTGGTCGATGGTCCTCGCCATCCCCAAGATCAGTGTCGACCTGATCGGCATCTTCCTGGGCCTGCTGATGCTGCTGCTCATCGCTGTCGGCCTCGTCGTCGCCTTCATCGTCAGCCGGGTTGTCATCCGTCGTGCCGTCAAGCCGCTCAAGCAACTCTCCGCTTCGGCCGGTGAGGTGGCCAAGGGCCATTTCAGCACCGCACTGCCCGTCATCAAGCACAACGACGAGGTGGGGGTGCTGCGCAACTCCTTCGACGACATGCAGAAGTCGCTGACGAAGTATGTCGAGGAACTGAAGGCCACCACGGCCTCGAAGGCTGCCATCGAAAACGAACTGGAGGTGGCACACAACATCCAGATGGGCATGCTGCCCAAGATCTTCCCACCCTACCCCGACCGCGACGACATCGACATCTACGGCTCGCTCAACCCGGCAAAGGAGGTGGGAGGCGACCTCTTCGACTTCTACATACGCGACGACATGTTGTTCTTCTGCATCGGCGACGTGTCGGGCAAGGGTGTGCCGGCATCACTGGTGATGGCCGTCACCCGGACGCTCTTCCGCAACATCTCCGCACACACGGCACAGCCTGGGCAAATCGCCACCGCTCTCAACAACACCCTGTCGGAGGGCAACGACACCTGCATGTTTGTCACCCTCTTCGTGGGCATCCTCCATCTCTCCGACGGCACCCTCTCCTATTGCAACGCCGGACACGACCAACCGATACTCATCGGACAGGAGGTGCGCATGCTGCCCTGCGACTCAAATGTGCCTCTCGGCGTTGTCGCCGGATGGACATTCAGCGCACAGACGGCACACATCACCCCGCAGACCACCATCTTCCTCTATACCGACGGCCTCACCGAGGCCGAGGATGTCGGCCATGCGCAGTTTGGCATCACACGGGTGCAGCAGACGGCCAAGACGATGGTGGCACACGACGACAACCAGCCCAAGAAACTCATCGAGAGCATGGCCGCTGCAGTGAAAGACTTCGTGCGCGAGGCCGCACAGAGCGACGACCTGACAATGCTTGCCCTCAAATACTTGAAAACCAATGGACAACAAAGATAAGGAAAAAGACCCCGACAAGAAACAGCGCAACGATAACGAGGAGCCTGTAGACGACAACGAGTTGGTGCGACGCATAGCCGAGCAGAAATACGAATTCGGCTTCACCACCGACGTACATACCGAGATCATCGAGAAAGGCTTGAACGAGGAAATCGTACGACTCATATCGCAGAAGAAGGGTGAGCCCGAATGGCTCCTCGAATTCCGCCTCAAGGCTTTCAGACACTGGCTTACGCTCAAGGAACCGACTTGGGGACATGTCCATCTGCCCAAGATCGACTATCAGGCCATCTCCTACTACGCCGACCCTATGGCCAAGAAGCCCAAAGGCGACGGGAAGATAGACCCCGAACTGGAGAAGACCTTCGACAAACTCGGTATTCCTCTCGAGGAACGCCTCGCACTGAGTGGCACGGCCGTCGACGCCATCATGGACTCGGTGTCGGTGAAGACCACCTTCAAGGAGAAGCTGGCCGAGAAAGGCATTATCTTCTGCTCCATCGGCGACGCCGTGAAGCAACACCCCGACTTGGTGAGACAATACCTGGGCACGGTGGTTCCCTACCGCGACAATTTCTTCGCCGCACTCAACAGCGCCGTGTTCAGCGACGGGTCGTTCGTCTACATTCCCAAAGGTGTTCGCTGCCCCATGGAACTCAGTTCCTATTTCCGTATCAACGCCCGAAACACCGGACAGTTTGAGCGCACGCTCATCGTGGCCGACGACGACTCGTATGTGAGTTACCTTGAAGGCTGCACTGCTCCCATGCGCGACGAGAACCAACTCCATGCCGCCATTGTCGAGATCATCGTCAACGACAGGGCCGAGGTGAAATACTCCACCGTGCAGAACTGGTATCCTGGCGACGAGAACGGCCGCGGCGGTGTGCTCAATCTCGTGACCAAGCGCGGCGAACTGCGCGGCGACCACTCCAAACTGTCGTGGACACAGGTGGAGACGGGTAGCGCCATCACCTGGAAATATCCCTCGTGCGTGCTCAGGGGCAACCACTCACAGGCCGAGTTCTACAGCGTGGCCGTGACCAACAACTACCAAGAGGCCGACACCGGAACGAAGATGATACACATCGGCCACGACACCAAGTCGACCATCATCTCGAAAGGCATCTCCGCCGGACACTCACAGAATTCATACCGCGGACTCGTGCGCGCCACCTCGACGGCCCACAACGCCCGCAACTACTCCAGCTGCGACTCCCTGCTGCTGGGCAGCAACTGTGGCGCCCACACCTTCCCCTACATGGACATCCACAACGACACCGCCATCGTGGAACACGAGGCCACCACATCGAAAATCAGCGAGGACCAACTTTTCTACTGCAACCAGCGCGGCATCCCCACCGAGCAGGCCGTAGGCCTCATCGTCAACGGATATGCCAAGGAGGTGCTCAACAAATTACCCATGGAGTTTGCCGTAGAGGCACAGAAACTGCTCTCCGTATCGCTCGAGGGCACCGTGGGATAAACCGATCATTCACGACAAACATCACATACCGCAATGCTTATAGTGAAAAACCTGCATGCCACCATCGGTGGCAAGGAAATACTCAAAGGCATCAACCTTGAGGTGAACGATGGCGAAACCCATGCCATCATGGGGCCCAACGGTTCGGGCAAATCCACCCTCTCGGCCGTGCTCGTAGGCAACCCTCTCTATGAGGTGACCGAGGGCGAGGCTTGGTTCAACGGCAAGAACCTGCTCGAGATGAAGCCTGAAGACCGCGCCCACGAGGGGCTGTTCCTCTCATTCCAATATCCCGTCGAGATTCCTGGCGTGTCGATGACCAACTTCATGAAGGCTGCCATCAACGCCAAGCGCGAATACCTGGGACTCGACCCGCTCAACGCGTCGGAATTTCTCAAGCTCATGCGTGAGAAGCGCCAGATTGTGGAACTCGACAGCAAACTCGCCCACCGGTCGGTGAACGAGGGATTCAGTGGCGGCGAGAAGAAACGCAACGAAATCTTCCAGATGGCCATGCTCGAGCCCAAACTTGCCATCCTCGACGAGACCGACTCCGGCCTCGACGTCGACGCCATGCGCATCGTTGCCGGTGGCGTGAACAAGATGCGCACCCCCGAGACGTCGACCATCGTCATCACCCACTACGAGCGCCTGCTCGACATGATACGCCCCGATGTGGTACATGTGCTCTATCAGGGCCGCATCGTCAAGACCGCAGGTCCTGAACTGGCCAAGGAGATAGAGATGAGAGGCTACGACTGGATAAAGAGCGAGATCGATGAGTAGTGAGCAACAATACATCAGCCTCTATGAGCAATGCCGTGGAATGATAGCGCGGCACTCGGCCGGCGTGCTCAACCAGGTGCGCGAGCAGGCCTTCGACGACTTCAGGCGCCTTGGCTTCGCCTCACGCAAGGTGGAGCGATACCGCTATACCGACCTGCAGGACCTCTTCGCCCCCGACCTTGGACTTAACCTCAACCGTCTCGACATTCCCGTCAACCCCTACGACAGTTTCCGCTGCGACGTGCCCAACCTGAGCACATCGCTCTACTTCGTGGTCAACGATGGCTTCCACACCAAGATGCTGCCCAAGAGCCACCTGCCCGAAGGGGTGGTGGTAGGGTCGCTGGCCGAGGCAGCCACCACCCATCCCGAACTCGTGTCAAGATACTATGCCCAAATTGCGCTGACCGGTGAAGACGGCGTGACCGCCCTCAACACCATGCTCGCACAAGACGGGCTCCTTGTCTACGTGCCCAAGGGCGTGAAGGTGGAGCGCACCATTCAGGTCATCAACATCCTGCGCTCCGACGTCGACCTGATGGTGAACCGCAGGGTGCTTATCGTAGTAGAAGAGGGTGCCGAGGCCAAGTTGCTATTCTGCGACCATGCCGCCGACGACCGCCACTTCCTGGCCACACAGGTGACAGAGGCATTTGTGGGAAAAGGGGCATCGCTCGAACTCTACTGTCTGGAAGAAACCCACAACAAGAACACCCGGGTGAGCAACCTCTACGTGGAGCAGCAGGCCGACAGCCAATTCCACCACAACATCATCACCCTGCACAATGGCGTGACACGCAACCGCACCGACGTGGTGCTGAAGGGCGAGGGCGCCGAATGCTGGCTCAACGGCTGTGCCGTGGCCGACAAGTCGCAGCATGTGGACAACAACACGCTCATCGACCACCAGGCGCCCCATGGCACCAGCCATGAACTCTACAAATACGTGCTCGACGACAAGGCCGTGGGAGCATTCGCCGGAAAAGTGCTCGTGCGCCATGGCGCACAGCAGACGGAGTCGGCCATGACCAACCAGAACCTCTGCACCACCAAGGAGGCACGCATGTATACCCAGCCCATGCTCGAGATCTACGCCGACGACGTGAAGTGTGCCCACGGCAGCACGGTGGGCCAGCTCAACGATGCCGCCCTCTTCTATATGCAGCAGAGGGGCATCAGCAAGAAGGAGGCACTCCACTTGCTACAGGCCGCCTTCGTCAACGAGGTCATCGACAAGATGTCGCTCGGTGCCCTGCGCGACCGTCTCCGCTATCTTGTTGACAAGCGCTTCAGGGGCGAACTCAACAAGTGCGAGGGGTGCAAACTGTGCCATTGACCCCGCAAGCAAACCGCTTTCCTAACACCAAAGGTCCTTAACCATCATGCAATATACTTACGACATCGACAAGATACGCCACGACTTCCCCATTCTGGGCCGGACAGTCTACAACAAACCATTGGTCTACCTCGATAATGCCGCCACCACGCAGAAACCCCTCTGTGTGCTCGATGCCATGCGCGACGAATACCTCAACGTGAACGCCAACGTGCACCGTGGCGTGCACTATCTTTCGCAGCAGGCCACCGACCTGCATGAGGCTGCCCGCGAGCGGGTGAGACAGTTCATCGGTGCTGCCAAGACCGAGGAGATTGTGTTCACACGTGGCACCACTGAGGCCATCAACCTGGTGGCCAGTTCCTTTGCCGAGGCTATGATGAAGGAGGGCGACGAGGTCATCGTGAGCGTCATGGAGCACCATTCCAACATTGTGCCATGGCAGCTGCAGGCTGCGAGGCGGGGCATCGTGGTCAAGGTGATTCCCATCAACGACAAGGGCGAGTTGTGCATGGACGAGTATGAGCGCCTCTTCACCCAGCGCACCCGGCTGGTGAGCGTCGCCCATGTGAGCAACGTGTTGGGCACCATCAATCCCGTCGACCGCATCATCGCCATTGCCCACCAGCATGGCGTGCCCGTACTGGTAGACGGTGCGCAGAGCACACCCCACATGAAAATCGACGTGAGGCAGATGGACTGCGACTTCTTTGCCTTCAGCGGCCACAAAATGTATGGCCCCACGGGCATCGGCGTGCTCTATGGCAAAGAGGAATGGCTCGACCGCCTGCCACCCTACCAAGGCGGAGGAGAGATGATCGAGAGCGTGAGTTTCGGGAAAACCACGTTCGAAAGGCCACCATTGAAATTCGAGGCCGGCACGCCCGACTACATCGCCTCACACGGGTTGGCTGTGGCCATCGACTATATCGAGCGCATCGGACTCGACAACATCGCCGCCCATGAACGTGCCCTCACTGAGTATTGCATGGGCCAGTTGGCCAACATCGATGGCATGAGGCTCATCGGCGAAGCCAAGGAGAAGGACGCCGTGGTAAGTTTCCTCGTGGGCAATATCCACCATCTTGACATGGGCACCCTGCTCGACCGTCTGGGCATAGCCGTGCGCACTGGCCACCACTGCGCCCAGCCCCTTATGGAGCGGTTGGGCGTGCTGGGAACCGTGAGGGCTTCGTTCGCGCTCTACAACACGCGCGATGAAGTGGACGTGCTGTTGGCTGGCATCAAGAGGGTGAGCAGTATGTTCTGAGCAAAATAAAACGACTCATGCTGAAGAAATTCTTCTATCCAGGATGTATCGAGGCAGGCTGCGACGAGGCCGGCCGGGGATGTCTGGCGGGTAGCGTGTATGCCGCGGCCGTCATCTTGCCCCCCGACTATGAGAACGAGCAACTCAACGACTCTAAAAAACTCACCGAGCGGCAACGCTATGCTCTGCGCGAGGTCATCGTCCGCGATGCCACGGCCTGGGCCGTGGGCGTGGTCACTCCCGAGGAAATCGACAAGATCAACATCCTCAACGCCTCCATCCTGGCCATGCACCGTGCCCTCGACCAACTGAGCGTGCGGCCCGAGGCCATCATCGTCGACGGCAACCGTTTCAAGCCCTATGGCGACGTGCCTTTCACCACCATCGTGAAAGGCGATGGCAAATACTTGTCGATAGCCGCTGCCAGCATTCTGGCCAAGACCTTCCGCGACGACTACATGAACCAATTGGCAGAGGAATATCCCATGTACGATTGGCACGGCAACAAAGGATACCCCACCCGCAAGCACCGCGAGGCCATCCGACAGTATGGCATCACTCCCTATCACCGCCGCAGCTACAACTTGTTGGGCGACGGACAACTCATGTTGGAATTCAAAGACTGACGCTCCCTTACCTTATTTTTTTATTAGGCTATCACCTCCCAGAATTCACGTGGCAGGAAAATGTTCTCCACATCCTTTGCCATGCGAAATAGTGGGGCTATCTCCTCAGGCGTGAAACCCGCGATGCCACAACCAACTGGCGTGACAAGGAACACCTGCTGGGGATGGGCCGACGCATAATGGATGAATTCTTGCACATAAGGCATGATGTTTGCCAGACCACCCACAATCGTAGGTATGGCATAGCTACGGCCCTGTGGTCCTACGCCTTGTCCCAACACGGCACCATAACTGCGGAGAGCCAGATAAGCCGTTCCACCACAGTGCAAGCCGCGCAAATCGCTGCCGAAGACAAATACCTCGTTGCTGTTCAAGTTGCTTATCTCGTGTGGCGTGACGCGGTTGAGCCAATAGGGCACGGAAATATGCCTCTCTTGCTCCTTCGCCTCGGACTTTCTGAAGCCAAACCACTTTCTTGGTTTTCTTGATTCCATAACTTGCGTCTCCTCGGCCTTGTAGCTTTTAGGCAAAGACGGCATTACGGTTGCATCCGACATTGACGGCATCTCGGCCATATCCGACAACGCGCCAGATGACTCGAATTGGTAATACTTGATGAAATAAGGCCGCACCACCTTGTCCATCATCGCATGGTAGCGCTGACTCACAGCGGCGGGGGTGACACCCATCATTGCTGCCACCTCCTTGCCTTTCATGCCCATCACCAGGATCATACGCAGGATGCTCTGCGACATGCGGTCGGAGTGATAATACACATGGCATATCTCCTCTACCATTTCCCTCACTTCCTTCTGTGTATCATCCACAGGGGCGTCGAAAACCACCTTTCCCTTGGAGGCACGCTCCTCGATGCTCTCCTCAAGATGGCCCTTGGAATAGGTCTTGAGACGCTCTCGCACAAGAAAGTGAAATCCGTTCATGGTCCAGTTGGCCAACGGGACGCCTGGCTTGCAATTCTCAAGTTGATGCCAACCGTTGTTGCACAGGCGCAGGTAATACTCATGGGCAAGTGAATAGAAATCCATACCCGTCTTGTAGCGAAGGCCATATTTCTTGTCGTCAATGCAATAAGCCACATGGCAAATATCGTAGAAGAACTCGCGGGTGACTTTCTCGTCGTAAAGGCGCAAACGCTCAATAATTTCCTTGTCAGAAAGATTCTCTATCATCTTTTTTTTGCAAAAATAAAAAAATTTTTGGGGGACGCTTAATTTTTTCCCATTATTTGCCTTATCCTTATTAGAAGCATGCTCAAACATATTTTCATTAATCAATCAAAACAAAAAGAAAATGAAGACAAAAGTATTCAACCTGATTATCGTTGACGAGAGTGGCAGCATGAGCATTATCCGCGACCAGGCCTTCGCCGGCATGAACGAGACGCTGCAAACCATCAAGAATTTTGCCCAGCAGAAGCCCGAGATAGAACAACGTGTCGTACTGCTTACGTTCGACTCCTCACACACCCGGTTCCACTACGACAATGCCGAAGGCTCGGCCATCGTCCCACTGCGACCAAACGACTACAACCCTGGTGGGGGCACCCCACTCTACGATGCCATCGGCACAGGTATAGCCAAGGTGAACGCCCTGGTGCGCGAAGGCGACACCGTGTTGGTGACCATCATTACCGACGGCGAGGAGAACTGCTCGCGCGAATATAACCTCAAGATGGTGAAAAACCTCATTGAGAAACTGAAGAAACAGGAGTGGACATTCACCCTGATTGGTACCGACGACCTCGACGTGGAGGGCATGGCACTTTCGATGGGCATCCGCCACAATATGAGCTTCGGGCGCAATGGAGAGCAGGCCAGCATGATGTTCAAGGAAGAGAACGCTCAACGCATGCGCTACTTCAGCAGGGTGCACGCGTCGAAGATGGCCAATCCCACATCGAGGATTCTCGACGACGACGAGGATTTCTTCACCAAGAGCCACGTATAACTTACTATCAAAATAATTCACCAAGGAGGGGGAGCCAGAAAGGTTCCCTCTTTTTGTCCTCACATCCTTGACAGTTCGTACTTATCGTTCGTCGTGAGGAAGATGCGGGAATAAAAAAGAAATGAGAATGAAAAAAAGGAAAAACGGCCTATTATTATAAAAAAAAATATAACTTTGCACCGAACAATTATCTAAACGGGCTGGATTTGCATTTCGTCCCTATGGCTACAAAAAAATACTCCACGGGAAATGGACTGATAAAAACCGCTGTTATCCTGGCCGATTTTATCATCATGAATTTGTTGCTCTATTGGGCATCAAAGTATCTCCACGTGGTGCATATCAAATACCCACCCTACTTCGCCGCACAACCAAAGGCCACTTTCCTCATGGCCAATTTCTCCATGATTGTTGGCCAATTCCTCATCAGTTCGCTCATCCATCATCGGCGAACCAGTTTTGAGGAGGTGTTTGTGAGCGTGATGAAACTGTGCGTACTGCAAGTGTCGCTCATGTTCATCAGTCTGAGAATCTTGGGCGAGAGCGGAGGCATGTTCCAATTCATGGGACTTTTCCTCATGACGGAGTTTGCACTCATTCTCTTCAGCCGTTTGATAGAGGTTCTTTTAATAAAATTTTTCCGACAATCTGGGCGTAACACCAGAAGCGTGGTCTTCGTGGGCAACGACCCTGCCTTGCTGATGCTCTATCGCAATCTCATCAGTGATTCCTCTACTGGATACAAGATAGCAGGCTACTATGCCAACCAGGATATGGAGAATTGCCCAGATGCCATTGTAAAGCTGGGAGATATCAAGGATTTGAACCATCAAATCGAACTATCGGCAAACGATGAGAATAACGAGAATGGCATCAAAGGCAATCACTCGAAATGGGATATCACATCCATCGATGAGTTGTTTTGCTGCCTTTCTCACGACGAACATGAGGAGATTGTAAAACTTATGAAATTTTGCGACAAAAATATTATCCATTTCTTCTATGTTCCGAGAATGTCGGGCAACTTTCTCCTCAACCTTCAACCCGAGCAATTGGGCGAGACAATGGTGTTCACCAACCATTATGAGCCTTTGTCCCAACCATTCAACCAATTCATCAAGCGCACCTTCGACATCGTGGTGAGTCTTGCCGTGTGCATCATCCTCCTGCCTTTCATCCCCATCATTGCATGGTGCATCAAGCGCCAAAGCCCAGGACCCGTCTTCTTCAAGCAAGACCGCACCGGCCATAATGGAAAAACGTTCACCTGTCTGAAGTTCAGGTCGATGCATGTCAACTCAGAAGCCGACAGCCTTCAGGCCACCAAAGACGATCCACGGAAATTCCCTTTTGGCAACTTCATCCGGAAGACCAACATCGACGAGTTCCCACAATTCTTCAATGTGCTTAAAGGTGACATGAGCATCGTTGGGCCGCGACCACACATGCTTGCCCACACCGAACAGTATGGCAACATCATCGACAAATATATGGTGCGCCACTTCAGCCGTCCTGGAATTACCGGATATGCACAGGTTAACGGATGCCGGGGCGAGACCAAAGAGTTGTGGCAAATGGAAGAGCGCATACAAAAAGACGTGTGGTATATAGAGAACTGGACTTTCTGGCTTGATATCAAGATTATTTTCAAGACAGCCATCACTCTTTTCGTCCCCGACAAGCAGGCCTATTAGCACCCTCTACCCAATCGCTTATTGCCTCATTCCAAGACGCCCCTCTTTGTTAACAAAGCAAAAAAAAGATTAATTTCCGTTGTTGACATTGTATTATAATATTATTATTTAATAATAAATTGTAATTTTGCACGACAATACCAATATGTGTCGTCTTCGGTAAATGTAAGACCGCTAGAATTTAAGGATAATTCTCATATTACTTTATCTTCACTATCACTTAAGAATCCAGTTGCACTCTGGTCACAATTCATTATTAACAGATTATCAAATCGTTATGTCAAATAGAATTACAAGTTTGATTTTTTGTCTTTTGTCTTTTACCATTGCCTTTGCCAATCCCATCGACCAACAAGATGCTTTGGCGAAAGCTAAGGCATTTGTGCAAGAAAGAGGCATAAACATGAGTCTCAACGGCCGTCATACAATCAAAGCCCCGTCCTCAAACGGGGAAGACGACAACGTGGGTTACTATATATTCAATTCTGCCAACGATCAAGGATTTGTGATTGTTTCTGGATACGATTGTGTATATCCCATCCTGGGCTATTCAGACAAAGGGCATATCGATACTGACAACATGCCCGATGCATTGAAGGCGATGTTGGATGATTATGCTTTCAAGGGCGACTCCATCTATCAGATTGAAAAGCGTTTAATGGAAACAGGCGAGCAGCCCTCAGGAATCAAGAGAGTGTTCTCGCCCGCCAGATATCCTGTGAAACCATTTCTCAGGCGCAACTGGTCATACAACGCCCCCTACAACAAGAAACTCCCTACCATCAATGATACAACTTGCAATGTGGGATGTACATCTGTTGCCGTATCTACAATCATTGGCCATTACAGTTATCCCGCCTCAAGCAAAGCCATCGATGGATACACCACTACAACCCGGAAAATTGTTGTAGAGCCACTGCCTGTTATCAACTTCGATTGGGACAACATTCTCGACAATTATGGTCTGGAGCCTGGCACCACGCAACAACAAAATGCCGTAGCCCAATTGGTGAGGTACGTAAGCCAGTCGCTCAGGGCCGATTACTTGCCTTCTGGCACTCCAGCCTTTTTCTCATATGTGCCGTCAGCTCTCCGCTTCTTCAATTATCATTGCAACGAAGTACAAATATTCAACAGGCGTTCGATAAGCGAGAATGAAGACGTGTTCTACAACGAGGTTTCCTATGGTCACCCTGTTCTTGTGGCTGGTTGGGGTGTGCCCAGAGGCAACTCCGGACACGTCTTTATCGTCGATGGTTATGATCCCGACGACTATTTCCATATCGACTGGGGGTGGAACGGAGATTCCAACGGCTTTTTCAGACTGACGAACATGAGCCCATACCACAACTATATGAGTTGGTCGTATGGTCTGAGAATCATGTATCTTACTGGCATTTATCCGAATACAGAAGATTTTGAGGCACCCTCCACAGAAATGATGCCATACGAAAACCTACAAGTCAACAAATTGACACCCAACTCAAATGGTACGATTTCCGTAACGGTATACAATCCTACCACCAAGCGTAACACATTCTGGTACGGCCTTGGCATATACGACGAAAATCATCGTATGGTGAGAGCGGTTGCCAATGATACCGTTTCGATTGACTCGAAGAAAAGTCTGACGAAAGCATGGACCATCGATGTCACCGATGTGGAAGATGGCGACTACCGCATCTATCCTATCAGCAAGTTGTATGAGGGCGGCGATGACATCTGGCATTTCGACAGATGCAACAGTGCGAACGCATTTGTGGCTGCCACGGTAAATGGTGGTGTTGCTAGTTTGTCGGCAGGCAAGGCTATCGAATACGAACCCATGTCGATAGAGAAAATCGATGACCTCTATGAGGGTGCCACCAGAAGGGTGACCTTGCCCGTTACCAACAATATGATGCAGAAGCTCAACAAGTTCTATTACCTGTTTGAAGATAATAACAGGCTTGAATCTGGTGGAGCTCGTGTGCCTCTGTGCAGCAAGGGAGAGGTAACCTTCTACTACTATCCCACCAAGGGCAGTCACAAGATTTATATTGCCACCGACACCATGATGACCAAAACCAACACGATTGACTCCTTGGAAATCAATGTGAAGAGTGCTGTCGACTATAGCCTGAAAGCCACATATTCTATCGAAAACCGCTCGGGCTCTACTTTGTATGGCAATTCCCTCCGGGTGAAATTCACCGTTACCAACACAGGAGAGAAACGCTACACAGACTTCATCCAGGCAATGGTATCAAGATTCACTTGGTATGATCTTACGAAATACTGTGCCGACATTGCTCCCGGTGAGTCACAAGATTTCTACTTTGAGACCAACGATTTGGCCTACAACAAAGCACATAAGCTCCACATTTTATATAAGTCGAACAGCAACGACAACAAAGAGACGTTCAACTCACCAGCCTGTTCGTCGGTTTCTTTCACTCCAACGCATGCCATTTGCATGTGGAAGAGTGATGGAAAGCTCTATGCCATAAAAGCGACGGATTCCAAGTTCACCATGCCTGAAGATGCGTTGGCCCTCGACCTCACAGGTCTTGACGTCGTACCTCCTGACATCGTGCCCAACAGCAATCCCAATACCATTTACTATGTCACTAAGCCGTACACCAGTCTCAAAGATTACAACCAGGTGGTGAATGGTGTAGCTGAAAACATTGTCCTTACAGACGGTTATCCCTGCTACATCATGAATGATTTCACTGCACAGGAAATCAGTTATACACGTACCTTCGAAAAAGGTTTCACTGGCAAGAGAAGTGAGAACAACTGGTCTACATTGGTTCTTCCTTTCAAAGTAGAGAAGGTTTACAATACTGTAGACGATAAATATATCGACTGGTATAGAGGCAACGAACAAGCACCCGACATCGAAGACACCTCCGGCGATGACACTGGCGGTGGAGACGACACTGGCGGTGGAGACGACACAGGCGGTGGAGACGACACAGGCGGTGGAGACGACACAGGTGGTGGCGATGACACAGGTGGTGGAGACGACACCGGAAGTGGAGACAATACCGGAAGTGGCGACGACACAGGTAGTGGAGACGACACCGGAAGTGGAGACAATACCGGAAGTGGAGATGACACGGGTAGTGGAGATGACACGGGTAGTGGAGACGATACCGGAAGTGGAGATGACACCGGAAGTGGAGATGACACGGGTAGTGGAGATGACACGGGTAGTGGAGACGATACCGGAAGTGGCGATGACACCGGAAGTGGAGATGACACAGGAAGTGGCGATGACACGGGAAGTGGCGACAACACCGGAAGTGGAGACAATACCGGAAGTGGCGACGACACAGGTGGTGGCGACGACACAGGAAGTGGAGACGACACAGGAAGTGGAGATGACACGGGTAGTGGCGACGACACGGGAAGTGGCGACAACACGGGAAGTGGCGACAACACGGGAAGTGGCGACAACACGGGAAGTGGCGATGACACAGGAAGTGGCGACGACGTCAACCCATCTCCTGCCCCAAGACGCATCGTGCTTGGCGATTCTGACGACTCTGGGGATTCCGGAGAATCAGGCGAATCTGGCGAAGGCGAAGAGACCCAAACGAAAAAGGATTTCTGGGTAAGGAAATTCTATGCCGAGGAAGGTTTCTATACCTATTTTAATAATGCGGATGAAATATTGCCCAACATACCCTACATCATCACGGTGCCCAGCGATTACGATGGTGAGGAACGCAGTCTGATAGGCAAGCCTCTCGTCTTCAGTGCTTCCAATACCTCCGTGAAGAGTGGAAAGATTGTGGCCGACTCCGAAAACTACAACTTTGTCGGCTCCTACTATGGGACAGACATCGAGAGCAGCTATGTATACAAACTCGACGAAGAAGAAAAGGGCAACAACTTCGTTTATCTGGGCAGCACTGCTACAATCGAACCGTTCAGGGCATACTTCACCTCAGAGGCTGAACCAGTGGAGCACTTCATCTTATATGTTGCCTCATATATCGATGTACCCACTGCTACCGGCATCAACGACCTGCCTAAAGTGGACAATGCTGAAGAAGGCAACCTCGACGGCATGACCTCCAACCATCTGCTCAAGGTTTACTCCATCACCGGTTCGCTGGTGAAAACCGAGAAGAGTGCCAACATTGCCGACGTGCTTCGCACGCTGCCAAAGGGCATATATATTATCAATGGTAAGAAATACATGAGATAACCATCTCTACCAAATACCAAAAATTGCCGCTCCTGGATTGATCCGGGAGCGGCAATTTTGTTGTATAGCAGCAAGAAGAATGCAGTTTCTTCATCCCAGCAAAGCGAAAGCCCTAACTCTCAAGGCGGAAGACAAACCGCTCGCCGCTGAGCATACATGACGCCAAACCATATCTCACCAACCGTGCCACCACCAACACCACGCTGTGATAAGGTTCGCCCGAACGCTTGACAATCTGCTGAAGGGGCAAACCCTGTCCTTGCTCCATCACGGCCATCACCTTGCGCTCCGTATCACCGATGCTCACGAGGTGGCCATGCACCGACGATTCCTCCTTCCACATTCTCACATGTACGGGTGAGGCCACAATATTCTCGTCGGCCACACGGATATATGCCCGCCAGCGGCCATCGTCGCACAAGGCCCGCACAGGCCGGTTCGACGCCCGGGGCACATTGGCCACGACAATGGTCTTGCCCTCAGAAAGGTAGGTGTCGAAATGGATGACCGCTGCCGGACGACAATAATCCTTTGCCGCCGAGGTCATCATGTAAATCTCTTCCTCTGAACGGACACCCGAAAGATAGCCATCGTCGCGCACGCCAATAAGCAAACGCCCACCATCGGTATTGGCAAAAGCCGACACCGACTTGGATAGTTTACAGGCATCCGTAATCTTGTATTTGAAGTCCTGTTGCTGATGCTCGCCCTCCGCTACCAAGCGCGAGAGAATGGTCTTGCTGCTTAGAAACTGTCGAGCCACGATTTCAGTTCCATAATCATCTCAATATGATACTTGAACCCCAAACGGCTGCCCCATCCGTGTCCGCCATCGGGATAGACATGAAGAGAGGCAGGAATATCGTGTTTGTACAACTCCATATAATAATTCACACCATTGGAAGGCTGAACCACGGTGTCGTCGTCGCTCAGGGCAATCCATGCACGTGGGGTGTTGCGGTTCACCTGCTGGTCGCTGCTGTAGTTCTTCTCCTGGCGCTTGTGGTTGCCCTTGCCAAGAAAATTGTCGTGTGAACCTTGATGGGTATAGCCCAATACCATCGAAATGACGGGATAGAAAAGAATCTGGAAATTAGGCTTGGCCGAACTTTGAGCCTGTGTGGCCACCACCGATGCCAGATGGCCACCAGCAGAAGAACCCATGATTCCCACCTCGTTCGACCTGAGGTGCCATGTCATGGCATTTCGCCGCACCATACGGATGGCCTCCTCGGCATCCTCGATAGGTATCTCGGGCTTGCCATTGGGCATGCGGTATTTCAGCACAAAGGCGGTAATACCCATATTCTGGAAAAACTTGGCCCATTCATGACCCTCGTGGTCGATAGCCAGATTGGTGTAGCCACCACCCGGACAAATCACGATCGAACGCCCTGTCACCTTCTTTTCGGCAGGCAGATAAATCCATACCTTGGCCGTATCGTTAGGGTTGCCACGATGCGGAGCACCCTTGGGCCATAGGTTCATCACTTTCACACTTTGGGCCGAAACGACAGCCACCATTGCCATAAAGAGCAGAAACAGAACGATCTTTTTCATTTTTCCTTCAATTGGTTAAGAAAGACCCCTATAGAGTGTAAATCAAAAAGTTGAACAGTCTTCAAGGGGACTGATAACACATTATCAAAAATTTGCTTGCAAAGATAATGTTTTTTTTGTAATATTGCATCGTCTTTCACCAATAAAGCCACATCAAACTACTATCGATATGCAAAAACATTCTTTTTTGCTCTCTGTCATGATGGTCATGGCGCTGAGTATTCAAGCCAAAGTCAAACTACCACACCTTATAGGCGACAACATGGTTATCCAGCAAAACACCCAGGTAAGGCTATGGGGATGGGACAACCCCGGAAAGAAAGTCGACGTCACCGTGTCGTGGAACAACAAAACCTACAGCACCAAGACCGGGAAAGACGGGCGCTGGATGGTGAAGGTAGACAGTCCTGCCGCCAGTTATACCCCCCTCTCCATCACTTTCAACGACGGCGAGACTACCACCATCAACCAAGTGCTCGCTGGCGAGGTATGGGTCTGCGCCGGACAGAGCAACATGGAGATGCCTGTCAAGGGTTTCGGCAACTGCCCGGTGGAAGGCTATGTGGACGAGGTGGTGAACGCCCGCCAATACAAAGGCATCCACTATGTGAAGATTCCAAGCGTGATGAGCATGACCCCTCTCGACGACGCCAACTGTGAGTGGCGGGAGATTGGTCCCCAGACCGTGGGCGACGCATCGGCCACCGGCTATTTCTTCGCACAAGTGATGAACAGGGCACTCGACATCCCCATCGGACTGGTGATGGCCAACAAAGGCGGCACCCGCGTGGAGAGTTGGCTTACCCGTGAGAACCTGCAGAAATACACCCAGGAACCCCTCGACACCATGGCCATCGTCAACGGACACTCATGGGACTATCACCGGCAGTTGGTATGGGGAAACGGCACGTTCAACCCGATTCTCAACTACACCGTGAAAGGCATTATCTTCTATCAAGGTTGCTCCAACGTGGGTGACCCTGCCGACCAATACTCCCAACGCCTCAAACTGCTCGTCGAACAATGGAGAAACCAGTTCGGGCTGGGCGAGATACCATTCTATTTTGTGGAGATAGCACCCTATTTCTACGACAATATCAACGGAGACAATGGTGCCCGCCTGCGCGAGCAGCAGTTCAAGGCATCGACCATCATTCCCAACAGCGGTATGGTATGCACCAACGACCTGGCCTATCCCTATGAGACCACACAGATACACCCGGCACAGAAGAAACCCGTTGGACAACGACTGGCCTACCTAGCCCTCAACCAGACCTACGGCATGGGAGATGTGTGGTGCAAGAGTCCTTCGCTCAAGGAGATGAAGATTGTGGGCGACACCATCCATATACTCCTCAACGACGACTATGGCAGCATCAGCAGGTTTGAGGATATCCAAGGATTTGAGGTGGCCGGAGCCGACAGGGTGTTCCATCCCGCCAAAGCAGAGCATTTCTGGCAGCCCGGCGGCGGAAAGTGGGACGAGACCATCCGCATCACCTGTCCGGAGGTAAGCCAGCCTGTGGCTCTTCGCTACTGTTTCAAGAATTTCCAAATCGGCAACCTGAAAAACGGTGCCGGACTTCCCCTCATCCCCTTCCGCACCGACAATTGGTAAGCCATATGAGACATCCTCTTGATATTTTCACACACTGTCCGAAATGTGGGCACGACGGTTTCTCGGTCAACGACGAGAAAAGCCGTCGCTGTCCGCAGTGCGGCTTCGTCTACTACCTCAATCCCAGCGGCGCCACCGTGGCATTCATCTTCAACTCCCGTGGAGAACTACTGGTGGAGCGACGAAAAAACACACCTGCACAAGGCACGCTCGACCTGCCGGGCGGTTTTGCCGACATTGGCGAGACGGCCGAGGAAGGCGTGGTCCGCGAGGTGTTAGAGGAGACGGGACTGCATGTCACCAGCGCCCGTTATCTCTTCAGTCTGCCCAACCAATACCTCTATTCGGGCATGCACATCCCCACCCTCGACCTCTTTTTCTGCTGCAAGGTGGCCAACGACAACCATCTGCGTGCCGGCGACGATGCCGCCGACTGTTTCTGGCTGCCTCTTACAATGATAGACCCCCAACTCTTCGGACTGCATTCCATCTCGCAAGGTGTCAAACGCTTCATTGAGATGCAACCGATACCAATGCCATAAGCCACCACTTGCCTTTACGATATCTGTATAGACCCGATTCCCAACAGGGCACCACTGCGATTACAAAACTACTAAAACAAATCATCAACTGGCTACAAACATGAAAACCATCCTTGCCTTTCTTTTGGGCTTATTTGCCACCACTGCTGTCGCCCAGAACGAAACAGAATTCAAAAAACCACCCGCTGAAATGTGCAACCATGTGATACTGGGATGGGATGGTGAAATCACTCCGGAAGTCATCGAGCGCGACCTCGACCAGATACAGGCCAAAGGATTCCGCAACGTCATCATCGAACCGGGCTACAACATGGGCTCACCCTACCTGAGCGAGCAATGGTTTGCCAACGTCCGACTCATGGCCGACGCCGTGGAGCGGCGTGGCATGCGCATGTGGATCATCGACGAGGGGAAATATCCCAGTGGCATGGCAGGAGGAAAGTTCTCGAAAGAGCGGCCCGACCTCTGCATGCAGGCACTCATCGCCGAGGGTGACTCGGCCGTGGCTGTAAGGCGCTCATCGCAGACACGTTGCGTGAATAATCCCACAGGTGGGAAAGACGAGAACAACTCGCTCTGCGACTATCTCGACACTGTGGCTGTAAACCAGTTCATTGACTGGACACATGAGCAATACCGGCGCACGCTGGGGCACCACCTGGGCACCACTGTCCTGGGGTTCAGGGGCGACGAACCGGCTTTCCAAAGGGTGCCCTGGACCAACGATATCGCACAGACTTTTGAACAGGAGAAAGGCTACAGCCTCATGCCCTATCTCAAGGCATTGCTGAAAAGCGACCGCACTTCGGTGCACAGCAACCTGCTCTCCGACGAGGAGCGCCGGGCCAAGGCCGACTTCTGGGACGTGTGGAGCCGTCTCTTCGCCGACCGATACTTCAAGACCCAGGCCGACTGGTGCGAAGCCCATGGCGTAAGCCACATCACCCATCTCGACAAAGACGACGAACTGCCCTGGTGCGTGAAGATGGAGGGTGACCCCTTCCGCTGCCTCAGCCGGGTGCAAGTGCCGGGCATCGATGTCATCTGGACCCAGATATGGTATGGCAGCCAGACCGAATTTCCCCGTCTGGCCTCCTCCACTGCCCATGTATACGGCCGGCAGAGAGCCTTCAGCGAGAGTTTCGCCGCCTACCGCCGGCAACTCGACATCCCCTCGGTGAAATACATCGTCGACTACCAGATGGCACGGGGCATCAACTTCTTCGAGTTCATGTTCTGGATGAGTAAGAAAGGGCCTAGCAGTTATATGGCAGAGCCTGGAATGGAAGGCCTCAACGCTTATGTCAACCGCGCTGCCTACATGATGTCGCAAGGCCGCCCGTCGGCACAGACAGCCATTTATGTGCCTATGCCCACACTATGGTTGGGCAACAACCGCGCCGATGCATTCATGAAGGCCGCCGCACACCTGCTCACCAGCCATCAATACGACTTCGACTTCATCACCGACGATGGACTCGTCGAGGCCACCGAGGCAGTGAACGGCACACTGCGCAACAAGAGCGGACAGGCCTACTCGTCGCTCATCATCCCCTCGAGCGAGATGGTGAGCGCGGCAGCATGGCAGCGCATCACAGACTTTGCGGCACGGGGAGGGAAAGTGGTGTTCATCGGCGACAAGCCCACCGCCATCTATGCAAAATCCATGATGCAACCCCAACCCATCACCCCCATCAATGGCGCACTGCACCTTACCGACAGCCTTTGGCATCCCGAAATCACAGCATTCCTGCCACGGCAGGAACTCACCGTGGTGAGCGGCCATGCCGACAGCATCGCCTACTGCGCCCGAAAGACTGACCGGGGCATGATTTTCTTTATCCTCAACCAACAGGCTGCAGGACAGACACTGACCCTCGACCTCGACTGCATGGGAGAAGCACAACGATGGGACGCCATGACCGGCACCATACGCCCCTTAAGCAGCAGCGTGGTCGACAACAAGACACGCCTGTCGCTGCCGCTCGAAGCCTGGGGCTCGGCCATCGTGGTGGTGACCAAACGCACTGCCGAATACAACGTCAGGAAATACAAGTCGATACAGGCAGCCATCGACCAGGCACATGCCGACGGCGGCGGCACAGTAGTGATCCCCCCGGGGAAACACCGCACGGGCGCCCTCTTCTTCACCCGGGGAGTAGACCTCAGGCTTGAGAAAGGCTCACGACTCATCAGTATCACCGACACCACGCTCTACCCCATTGTCGACACCCGATGGGAGGGCACCATGCTGAAAGGCCGTGCCGCCTTGCTCAATTTCTGCCATAACGATGGTTGCCGCATCAGCGGCGAGGGCCTCATCGATGCCCAAGGCTTGAAGTGGAAGAAAAAGAAAATCGGCTTTACCGATAGGCCCAGGACAATCTGCCTCGACCATTGTGATGGCGGACAAATCAGTGGCGTGAGCATCCTCAACCAAGCCTTCTGGTGCCTCCACATCCTTTTCACCAACCACTTCACCGTCGATGGCATCAGCATCTGCGCCGAGGACTACATCCCAAGCAGCGACGGCATCGACATCGACTCCTCCACCGACATCACCGTTCGCAACACCCATATCAAGGCACACGACGACTGCATCTCCATCAAAAGTGGGAAAGACATGGATGGCCGTCGGGTGAACAAGGCATCTGAGCATACCGTGGTGGAAGACTGTTTCTTCGACTACGGACATGGCGGAGTGGCCATTGGGAGCGAGGTAAGCGGCGACGTGCGTCATGTGGTGGTAAGAAGATGCCAGATGGATGGCGAAAACTGGAACCCCATACGCTTCAAGAGCCAGCCTTCAAGGGGCGGCGTGGTAGAGGATATATGCTTCGAGGACATCCACATCGGCAATGCACGCAACGTGTTCGAAATCAACATGACCTGGCGCATGAAAGGGGCCACCCAACCACCCTATCACCCTCTCACCACACTCCACAACATCACCTTCCGCAATATTTTTGCCAATGCCCAGCATGCAGGCCACATCAAAGGTTTTGACGAACAGCCTTTCGGCCGCGACGTGTTCACCTTCGACAACTGCCATCTCAAAGTAGGCACACCCCTGCATGTGGAAGATGCCGACATCGACCAGAGTGGCATCGTATATGAGTAGAAACACCGGAGAGGCGGGATTTTGTAAAGCCCACGTTACAAATCAATTATACTGCGATTTGTATTTAAAAAACTTTAACCTAAAAAGAATTGCACGCATCATTTTTTGTGTGCAATCACTTGGGCAATCCGTGCTTTTTTGCTAACTTTGCCGTCGGTTTGAAAAAGGATAATACTTTTTATAGTACGCTATTACTTACATTTTAAATAATAATAATTCAATGGCAAAGTTTGACAAGTCAGTTTTGGAGAAGTACGGTATCACTGGTGCTACCGAGGTTCTCTACAATCCAAGTTACGAAGTGATGTTCAACGAGGAGACCAAGGAAGGCCTCACTGGTTTTGACAAAGGCCAGGAGACAGAACTTGGCGCCATCAACGTGATGACTGGCATCTACACCGGTCGCTCGCCTAAAGACAAGTTCATTGTGATGGACGAGAACTCAAAGGACACCGTATGGTGGACCAGCGAGGGATACAAGAACGACAACCACCCTGCCTCGAAAGAGACCTGGGAGGCCGTGAAGGAACTTGCCAAGAAAGAGTTGTCGAACAAGAAGCTCTACGTGGTAGACGGTTTCTGTGGCACACACAAGGACACCCGCATGAAGGTGCGCTTCATCATGGAGGTGGCATGGCAGGCTCACTTCGTGACCAACATGTTCATCCGTCCTCAGAACGAGGCCGACTTCGAGCAGGAGCCCGACTTCATTGTCTACAACGCCTCGAAAGCCAAGGTAGAGAACTACAAGGAACTGGGTCTGAACAGCGAGACCGCCGTGGTGTTCAACGTCACATCCAAAGAGCAAGTGATCCTCAACACCTGGTATGGTGGTGAGATGAAGAAAGGTCTCTTCTCGATGATGAACTACTTCCTCCCCTTGAAAGGCATCGCTGCCATGCACTGCTCTGCCAATACCGATATGAACGGTGAGAACACCGCCATCTTCTTCGGCCTTTCCGGAACCGGCAAGACCACTCTCTCCACCGACCCGAAGCGTAAGCTCATCGGCGACGACGAGCACGGATGGGACGACGAGGGCGTGTTCAACTTCGAAGGTGGCTGCTATGCCAAGGTCATCAACCTCGACAAAGAGTCGGAGCCCGACATCTACAATGCCATCCGCCGCGACGCACTGCTCGAGAACGTGACCGTCGACGAGAACGGCAAAATCGACTTCGCCGACAAGAGCGTCACCGAGAACACCCGCGTGAGCTACCCCATCTACCACATCAAGAACATCCAGCGCCCTGCCAGCGAGGGTCCTGCCGCCAAGCAGGTTATCTTCCTGAGCGCCGACGCTTTCGGTGTGCTTCCTCCTGTGAGCATCCTCGACAGCGAGCAGACCAAATACTACTTCCTCAGCGGTTTCACCGCCAAGTTGGCCGGAACAGAGCGTGGCATCACTGAGCCCACTCCCACCTTCTCGGCTTGCTTCGGACAGGCTTTCCTTGAGCTGCATCCCACAAAATATGCCGAGGAACTGGTGAAGCGCATGGAGAAGAGCGGTGCCAAGGCTTATCTCGTGAACACGGGTTGGAATGGCACAGGCAAGCGTATCTCCATCAAGGATACCCGTGGCATCATCGACGCCATCCTCAACCACTCCATCGACAAGGCTCCAACCAAGACCATTCCTTTCTTCAACTTCACCGTGCCCACACAGCTTGAGGGCGTTGATCCCAACATCCTCGACCCACGCGACACTTATGCCGACGCTGCTGTTTGGGAGGAGAAAGCAAAAGACCTGGCAGGCCGCTTCATCAAGAACTTCGTGAAGTACGAGTCGAACGAGGCTGGTAAGGCTCTCGTTGCCGCTGGTCCACAACTCTAAATCCACAACAGGTGGCACACCACCTACCGGATACAACATCACTGCGCCCTGGCCATGAGGCCGGGGCGCATTTTTTGACCTATATCAAAAAAGCAGTAACAAACCCCAAAAAGTAGAGGAAAAAGTTGTGTGCACGCACACAATTCGGTAATTTTGCATCGTGTTCGTGAGAATACTTTTTCATTAGGTTAGTAGTTTGATAGATTTTAAGGTAAAGATTATGTTATTAGATTTCGAGACAACGGTCGTCATTGCGACCATGCTGAGTGTCATCACTTTGGTTAAGACCAACATCCGTTGAATTGTTTTCAGGAGGCCGGTATGAGTGATTCATGTCGTCCTCTTTTTTTGTCGCAAAAGTTGAGTAAAAATCTAAACAGACCTTAAAAAACACCCATTTAATCCATAAATTACATAATAAACTGACGAAAAGACGTTTTATTTGCAGAATTCTGATTAAATTTGCAACCAAAAATTGCGAGACCTGGCATATCTTTCCGCTTGTTGCCGCTATTTCAGGACAAGTGGGAGGGTGTGACGTGTAATCGACATTCAAGAATAATTGACATGAGAAGGAACCGTATATCTTTCTATATTTTGCTGTCTTTCGTGTTGGTCTTCACCTCCTGCCTGAAGGATGACGACACGACTACCGTGTACCCCAGCGATGCTGCCATCACCTCGTTCGTGCTTGGCTCCCTGAAGCAATATGTCACCACCAAGGCGAAGAATGGCTCCGACAGCACCTACACCAAAACCCTGACAGGAAGCAAATACAAGTTCTATATCGACCAGGTGAACCGTACGATATACAACCCCGACTCTCTTCCCTATGGCACCGACGTGAAACGAGTGCTGTGCACCATAACCGCCAAGAACTCGGGCACCATCGCCATCAAGAAAGTCACCAGCGACACGCTGCTCTACTATAACAGCAACGACTCCATCGACTTCTCCACACCACGCACGCTCAAGGTGTTCTCACTCGATGGGACAAATGTCGTCGACTATACCGTAAATGTGAACGTTCGCAAGGAGATTCCCGACACTTTCATCTGGAACAACGTCAGTTCTCAGCCCTTCGTCGCCGAGGCTGCCGCCATGAAAGCGCTGTCGTGTGGCACCCAAATGTTCGTCATGGTGAGCAATGGCACTTCATCGACACTGTATGGCACCGACGAGACCAACGGCGTGGAATGGACCCCCATGGGATGGAACATCAACATGCCCATACCCGCCAACGCCTATGAGAACATTGTGAGCAAGAACAACACCCTCTATCTCTATTGCGGCAACACCATACTCAAGTCGACCGACGGCAACTACTGGGAAAAGACCGCCAACGCTTATCTTTCGCGCCTGGTGGCCGCCTATGGCAACTGCATCTATGCCCTCGACCTTCAGGGAAAACTTGTAGCATCGGCCGATGAGGGTGCCACATGGCTGCCCGAAACCCTCGACAACGATGCCTCGCTGCTGCCCACACAAGACCTGTCGTATTGTATCATACCGTCGGCTATCAACCCCGACACCAAGACACTCCTGCTCGTTGGCAACCGCAACGCAAGTCATTATCCCGACGACAACCAGGCACACGTTTGGTCGAAGGTCATCGAAGGTGACGACACCGACGAGCCATGGATGTATGTCAGTACCAACGACCTCTATTACCTCATACTGCCCCGACTCACTTCACTCAACGCCGTGTCGATGGGCAAAGACATACTGGCCACTGGTGGCGACGGCTTCGGAGCCTCCACCGTCAAAGGTTTCAGCCAGATCTTCTACAGCTTCGATGGTGGCATCTACTGGCGCCCCGTCAGCACCTATAGCCTGCCGGCCAACTTCGAGAGCAACAATGCTTTCACCATGGCTACCGACAGCCACGACAATGTGTGGATGTTCTGCGGAGGAAATGGCAGTGTATGGAAAGGACACTCCACCAATACGTCGGAGAGCAACCCCTCTGCCATCACCAGGTAATAATACCCCCCAATATGAGAGAGGCACTGATACTCCTGATGATGTTGCTTCCTGTAGCTGCCAACGCACAGGGCGATGTGGAATACCGCATGGAGGTAGGTGCCGGACTGGGACTGGTGGCATATGAAGGCGACTTCAACGGCAACGTGCTCAAGAATCAGCAACCCATGGCCTCGGTGCTGCTCAGGCGTATCATCAATCCCTACCATGGATTCAGGCTCGCAGCCAGCATAGGCACGCTGAAAGGCTCGTCGAAAGACGACAAGTCATACTACCCCGGGCTGGAAGAGACCGCCTACACCTTTAAAAACACCATGGCCGACCTGTGTGCCACCTACGAGTACAACTTCTGGCCCTATGGCACAGGCCGCGACTACCGCGGGGCAAAACGACTCACCCCGTTTGTCTTCGGTGGACTCGGCGCCACGTTCGCCAAGACCGACAACAAAAATGTGTTCACTGCCAATGTGCCTATCGGCATCGGCGTGAAATACAAACTGGCCGACCGCTTGAACCTTGGTGTGGAATGGTGCGTCCATTTCTCGCTGAGCGACAAACTCGACGGTTTGACCGACCCCTACGGAATCACCAGTAGTGGAGCATTTAAGAATACCGATTGCTACTCGGCCTTGCAGGTGACACTCACCTATAGTTTCATGGCCAAATGCAGAACATGTCATAATGAAGATGAATAACTTAGATCCCAACCGCATACCCAAGCACATTGCCATCATCATGGACGGCAACGGACGATGGGCACTTGAACAGGGCAAGCCCCGCAGTTTCGGTCATCAGGCTGGAGTAGACGCCGTGCGGCGCATCACTTCGGAATGCACACGCCTGGGGGTGAAATACCTCACGCTCTATACCTTCTCTACCGAGAACTGGAACAGGCCTACCGACGAGATTGCATCGCTTATGAGCCTGGTGCTCTCCTCGCTTGAAGATGAGATCTTCATGAAGAACAACGTGAGGTTCCGCGTCATCGGAGAGATAGAGCGACTGCCCGAGGACGTGCAGGCCAAACTGCGCGAGACCATGGAGCACACTGCCGCCAACAACACCATGGACATGATTGTGGCGCTGAGTTACTCCTCAAGGTGGGAAATCACCAAGGCCACCCGCGAGATCGCCCAAGAGGTGAAGGAAGGGAAAATCAACATCGACGACATCAACGAAGAGATGCTCTCACAACATATGGTCACCAACTTCATGCCCGACCCCGAGCTGCTTATCCGCACCGGTGCCGAGGTGCGCATCTCCAACTACCTGCTCTGGCAGATAGCCTACTCGGAGTTGTATTTCTGCGACACCTACTGGCCCGACTTCATGGAGGAAGACCTGCACAAAGCCATCGAATGCTACCAAACCCGCCAAAGAAGGTTCGGAAAGACCGAGGCACAAGTAGAAGAGAACATCTTATAACACCGACAATTCTCTGAGAATGAACGATATGAGGAAAATCCTTGTACTCTGGCTGCTCGTGGTGCTCGCCACCAGTATGCAAGCCCAGGAAAAAATCATCAATCCCGACATCTCCTATGCCGGCATCCCACGTTCCTACATCGTTGGGGGGATAGCCGTATCGGGTGTCGAGGGATACGAAGACTTCGTGCTCACTGGCATCTCCGGACTCTCCGAGGGGCAGACCGTCACCATCCCCGGCAACGAGGTGACCGATGCCGTGAAAAGATACTGGCGGCACGGACTTTTCTCTACTGTCAGCATTTCCGCCGACTCCATCGTGGGCGACAAAGTCTACCTGCATATCCACTTGAGCGTCAGGCCCAGGGTCTCGACCATCAACTACATCGGACTTAAGAAATCGGAGCGCGAGGACATGGAGGCCAAACTTGGTATCATCAAGGGTGGCCAGATCACCCCCAACATCATCGACCGCGCCAAAATCCTGGCCAAGAAATATTTCGACGACAAAGGCTACAAGAACGCCGAGGTGACCATCCGCCAGCGCGACGACGTGGCCAACAAGAACCAGGTGATTCTCGACATCGAAGTCGACAAGAAAGAGAAGATGAAGGTGCACGAGATTATCATCGATGGAAACGAACAACTCTCCGACAGCAAGATCAAAGGCGGTCTCTTCAGGAAGGGTGCCTTCGCCAAGACCCATGAGGCCGGCAAGATGAGCTCATTCCTCAAAGCCAAGAAATTCACTCCCGAGCGTTGGAAGGAAGACAAGCAGAAACTCATCGAGAAATACAATGAGTATGGATACCGCGACGCCATCATCCTCGAAGACAGCGTGTGGAATTTCGACGACAAGCATGTCAATATCTACGTGAAGGTCGACGAGGGCAAGAAATACTACCTGCGAAACATCACATGGGTGGGCAACACCGTCTACTCCACCGACTACCTGAGCAATGTGCTCGGCATGCAGAAAGGCGATGTATACAACCAGAAACTGATGAACAAGCGCCTCTCTGAAGACGATGACGCCGTGGGCAACAACTACTGGAACAACGGTTACCTCTTCTATAACCTGCAACCTACCGAGGTGAACATCGTGGGCGACTCCATCGACCTGGAGATGCGTATCACCGAGGGACAGCAGGCACATATCAACAGGGTGCGCATCAACGGAAACGACCGACTCTACGAGAACGTAGTGCGACGCGAACTGCGCACCAAGCCGGGCGACCTCTTCTCGAAAGACGCCCTGCAGCGCTCGGCACGTGAGTTGGCATCCATGGGACACTTCGACCCCGAGAAGGTGAACCCCGACGTGAAACCCAATTACGAGGACGGGTCGGTAGACATCAACTGGGATTTGGAGCAGAAATCCAACGACCAAGTGGAGTTCTCGCTTGGATGGGGACAGACGGGTGTTATCGGACGTATCGGTCTGAAACTCAACAACTTCTCCATGCGCAACCTCTTCAACAAGAACCGCGAGCACCGTGGTATCATGCCTATCGGTGATGGCGAGGTTCTCTCTATCGGTGCGCAGACCAACGGAACCTACTATCAGTCGTACAACGCATCCTACTCCACCGAGTGGTTTGGCGGCAAACGACCCATACAGTTCAGTATCGGTGCCTACTACTCGAAGCAGACCGACGTGTCGAGCACCTATTACAACTCGGCCTACCGTTATGGTTACTACAACTACCTCTATGGCGGATACGGCTCAAGCTACTACAACAACTTCGAGAACTACTACGATCCCGACAAATACGTGAAGCTCTTCGGAGCGTCGCTGGGATGGGGAAAACGCCTGCGCTGGCCCGACGACTACTTCACACTGTCGATGTCGCTCGCCTTCACACGCTATATGCTGAAGAACTGGAACTACTTCCTCATCACCACCGGAAACTCCAACAACCTCAACTTCAACATTGCGCTCAACCGTGTGTCGACCGACAACCAACTCTTCCCACGCCGTGGTTCGGAGTTCTCGGTGTCGCTCTCCATCACACCGCCATGGTCAGTGTGGGAGAACAAAGACTTCGAGCACCTGGCCACCGACTACCGCTCGGCCACCTATACACAGGAGCAGCAGGAGAAATACCGCTGGGTGGAATACCACAAATGGAAATTCAAGTCACGCACCTATACTGCGCTCACCGGCGGAACGAAATGCCTCGTTCTCATGACACGCGTGGAGATGGGTCTGCTTGGCTACTACAACCGCTACAAGAAATCCCCGTTCGAGACCTACTATGTGGGCGGCGACGGTATGAGCGGATACTCCACGGGATATGCCGAGGAAACCATCGGACTGAGGGGTTACGAGAATGGTTCGCTCACACCTAACGGTGCTGCGGGATATGCCTACGACAGGTTCACCCTCGAGCTTCGCTACCCCTTCCTCCTGGGCAACACCACCATCTACGGACTCACCTTCCTTGAGGCTGGTAACGCCTGGACCGACCCGAAGAAGTTCAACCCCTTCGACATGAAGCGCTCTGGTGGCGTGGGCGTGCGCATCTTCCTCCCCATGGTGGGACTGATGGGTATCGACTGGGCCTACGGTTTCGACAAGGTTTGGGGCAGCAAGGGTGGCTCGCAGTTCCACTTCATCCTCGGACAAGAATTCTGATCCTTACCGGCCAGCGGTGCTGCCGGCATCAGCCCAGCACGGTCACGGCCACATACAATAACCTAATAATGATTCACGATATGAGAAAACTGATGATGATGAGCCTGTTGGCACTGATGTCGCTGACGGCTGGCGCACAGAAGTTCGCGCTGATCGACATGGACTATATCTTAAAAAACATACCTGCATACGAGCGTGCCAACGAGCAACTCAACCAGGTGTCGAAGAAATGGCAAGCCGAGGTGGAGGCACTCAATACCGAGGCAGCCACGATGTACAAGAACTACCAGAACGAGGTAGTGTTCCTCTCGCAGGAGCAGAAGAAAAAACGCCAGGAAGATATCATGGCCAAAGAGAAAGAGGCCAGCGACCTGAAGCGCAAGTACTTCGGTCCGGAAGGCGAGCTGTTCAAGAAACGCGAGAGTCTGATGACTCCTATCCAAGAAGAGATCTACACGGCAGTGAAAGACATCTCCGAGCTCCGTGGCTACTCGCTTATCCTCGACCGTTCGAGCAACGCAGGCATTATCTTCGGCTCACCGAAGATTGATATCAGCAACGAGGTGCTCCAAAAACTGGGCTACTCCGTCAACTGATACCGCTGTTCACGCTACTCCCACACCTATAACCCGTGCTTGCCCACAAGGCTACCGGGCACGGTATAAATAATAGAAAACAAAGAAAAAATAATTAAAACCAAAACAAAAAAATGAAAAGAACCATCTTAATGTTGTTGCTGTTCGCCCCCCTGGCTCTCTTTGCCCAGAAGTTCGGACATGTTGATTCTCAGTCTATCATCCAGTCACTTCCCGACTATAGCAGGGCTATGGGCGAGGTAGAGGCTCTTGGCAAGCAATACGAGAACGAGCTCCAGGCTTCTCAGACCGAGCTCCAGCGCCTGGTAGAAGACTATGAGAAGAAGAAGGACACCATGAACGCCACCCAGCAGCAGGAGACCGAGACCAGTCTGCAGGAGAAATACCAGCGCATCCAGCAGCAAGCCCAGCAGAACCAGCAGGACTTCCAGAAAGCTCAGCAAGACAAACTGCAGCCCATCTTCAACAAGGTGCGCCAGGCTATCGAGACCGTGGCCAAGGCTGGCCAGTATGTCTATGTGATGGACACCTCTGCCGGAACGGTGCTCTTCATCAACGACGCCATCAGCAAGGATCTCACCGCTGAGGTAAAGGCTCAACTCACCAAGATGAAATAACGACCACGGAGTGGCAATCTTGCCCTGCTCCACGTCATAACCAAACATCATCAGGGCAGGCAATCGATGTCTGCCCTTTTTTTAACCATACCCCAAGATGACGAGAAGAATTGTATTGATACTCTTGCCTCTGCTTTTCCCCATCATGGCGGGGGCACAAGTGAAATTCGGCTATTTCAGTTACGACCAGGTCCTCACCTCGATGCCCGAATACAAGGTTGTGATGGAGAACATGACCGACCTGAAAACAAAATATGATGCCGAGACCAAGCGCGTGGAAGAGGAGTTCAACAAGAAATACGAGGAGTTCCTGGATGGCCAGCGCGACTTCGCGCCCACCATTCTCCAGAAGCGCCAGTCGGAGTTGCAGGAACTGCTCAAGCGCAATGTCGCCTTCAAGGCCGAGGCCGAGCGGTTGCTGGCCAAAGCCGAGAAAGAAGCCTTTGCTCCCTTGCATCAGAAAATCAGCACTGCGCTCCAGACCATCGGCACAGAGCAGGGCTATGCCTTCATTCTCAACACCGATGGCAATGCCTGTCCCTATATCAACCCCACGATGGGTGAGAATGTGACGGATTTGCTAAAAAATGCCTTGAAATGAAACCTCTATCCCAAGAACCTGGTCCCATAGGCGTCTTCGACTCGGGCTATGGCGGACTCACCATCCTGAATGCCATCAGGCAACTCATGCCCCAATACGACTTCATCTATTTGGGCGATAATGCGCGGGCACCTTATGGCACCCGCTCCTTCGATGTGGTCTATGAGTTCACCCGCCAGGCCGTGATACGGCTCTTCGAGATGGGATGCCACCTGGTCATCCTGGGATGCAATACGGCCTCTGCCAAGGCGCTGCGAACCATCCAGCAAACCGACCTGCCCGTCATCGATCCTCAACGCCGTGTGCTGGGCATCATCCGTCCCACCGCCGAGGTCATCGGACAGCTCACCAACAGCCGTCATGTGGGGGTTCTGGCCACTGAGGGAACAATCAGGAGCCGCAGTTACAATCTGGAGATTGCCAAGCAGCACCCCGATATCATGGTCACAGGCCTTGCCTGTCCGATGTGGGTTCCCTTGGTAGAGAACAAGGAGGCCGACAGTCCGGGAGCCGACTATTTCGTCAAGAAACGACTCGACCAACTCATGATGCTCGACCCGCAAATCGATGCCGTTATTCTCGGATGCACCCACTATCCCCTGCTTATGGAGAAGATTGTGCGGCATATCCACCCTGGCGTGCGCATCGTGCCACAGGGCGAGTATGTGGCCGAGAGTCTGAGAGACTATCTCGAGCGCCATCCCGAGATGGAACGGAAATGCCACCAAGGCGGTAGGGTGCATTACCTTACCACAGAGAGCACGGAGCGGTTTGAGGAGGGTGCCTGGGTGTTCCTGCGCGAGAAGGTGCAGGTAGAACACATTGATTTATAATTCTTCTAAAAGGCGGCGGCTCAAGTGGCGCACAGGATACCACACGGCCACCCATCCCACGGCAATTACCGTGAAGAATATCACCACGATATCCCAGAAATGCACGCTCACGGGGTAGGCATCGACCACGAACGAGCCACTGCTACTGCCTAACGACACCAATCCAAAAGTCTGTTGGAGCCAACAAAGGAGCAACCCGAGCAAAATGCCCAGGATGGCACCGGCAGTGGCTATCATCCTACCCTCAAACATGAAGATGCTGGATATCTGCCGGTTCGACGCACCCAGGTTGCGCAGAGTGGCCACATCCTCTTTCTTGTCGATAATCAGCATGGAGAGGGAGCCGATGATGTTGAAGCAGGCCACCATCAGGATAAACGTGAGAAACACATAAGCCAGGAATTTCTCTATACTCATGATTTTGAACGTGTCGGCCTGCTGCTCATAGCGGTCGAGCACTTGGTATTTGTCGCCGGCGATGGAGCGCATCTGGCGTTTCACGGCATCGAAGTCGCTGCCTGGCTTCAGCCTCAGTTCCAACGACGTGAGCATTCCCTGTTGTCCGAAGAGACTACGGGCGAAAGCTATTGAGGTGATGATGTAGCTGCGGTCGTATTTCGACTGGCTCACATTGAACACCTCGCCTGTAGAAAGCAGCGAGTCTTCCACAAAAGCCCCCTCGGGGTTGGTCATGTCGAGCTGTCCCTCGCGTTGCGGGGCATAGACGTGCAGATACCCTCTCCAGAGCGCACCCATTCCCAAAATCTGGGCCAGACGTATGCCAGGAATGCCATATTCCAAATTGGCGGCATGCAGGTCTACTTCAAAACCCTTGTCGGGATAGAGAATCTCAGAGATATGGGTGAGTTGGCTGAAGTTGTCCTCCACCCCTTTCACCATCACCATGGCCTGCCGGTCGCCATAAATGGCCAAAGCCTGGTCTTCCACACATTCCGTCACCACGTCGACCTGTGGCAACTGGCGTATCTTGTCGAGTACCGGGTCGTCGGAAGGAGCGCTCTTCCCTTTCACGGGCACCACCTTCAACTGGGGGTCGAACGAGGTGAAAAAAGAGGCCACGAGGTCGTGGAAACCATTAAACACGCTCAGCGTCACCACAAGGGCCATCGTAGCCACCGCCACCCCCAATACGGAGATGGCGCTGATGAGGTTGATGGCATGGGTGCTCTTCTTCGAGAAGAGGTAGCGCCTGGCGATGTAGAATGGAAAATTCATCTTCTTGTCAATGCCTTCTGTTAGCGTAGGGATTCTATTTCTTCAGCAACTCGTCGATATGGTCGATATAGTCAAGCGAGTCGTCGATGAAGAAACGCAACTCGGGAATGATACGCAACTGGTTGCGGACCCTCGTGCCCAACTCATACCTGATGGTCTTTGCGTTGGCGTTCACGTTCTCGATAATCTCCTCGCCTTTCTCCGAGGGGAACACGCTCAGATAAGCCGTGCAAATGCTCAGGTCGGGCGAGATGCGGCAGCGGGTCACGCTCACCATCACCCCGCGCATCATGCGCGTCTGCGACTGGAATATCAGGCTCAGTTCCTTTTGGAGCAGTCGGGCTATACGGTTTTGTCTTGTCTCTTGCATTTTATTGGTTTGTTGATTTGATGTTGGGGCGATTTCCGGCATCTGCCGGGATTTCCGCCTGCAAAGTTACGTTTTTCTAAGAAAAGGCGGTGCTTTATATACCTAAAAAATAAGAAAACGGCATCGGTCAGGCCTTCTCACCGCCCTATCAGGGAATAATCCGCATCAGGGTGAGTCCGTCGCGCAAGGGCAATATCACCTTCTCCACCCTGGTGTCGTGAGCCACGAAGTCGTTGAACTCGTCAATTCCACGTGTCTGCTTGTCGTTGTCGTAGGCGTGGTCCACCACATGCCCATCCCATAGGGTGTTGTCGGCCAGGATAAACCCTCCAGGCCTCACCACCCGGAGCGCCATCTCGTAGGTGGGCAGATAGGTGCGTTTGTCGCCATCGATAAACGCCATGTCGAAAGTGATTCCCAGGCGTGGGGCCTCGCTGATGGCGTCGCCGATGATGAACGTGATTTTGTCGGCCACGTCCGAACCCTCTATCCATGGGCGGGTGAAGTCCTCTTGCTCGTCGTTGATCTCGAAGGTATACACCATTCCTCCTTCCTCCAGTCCCTCGGCCATGCAGATGGCGCTGTAGCCACTGAAGGTGCCCACCTCGAGGATGTTCTTGGGGCGTATCATCCTCACGAGCATCTTGAGCAGACGGCCTTGCAGGTGTCCGCTCGCCATCCTGCCGGCCAGCAGATGGACGTTGGTGGCACGATAGAGCCGGTGCAGGTAGTCGCCCTCTGGGTCGATGTGGCGGAGGATATAGTCGTCGAGCTCTGCCGCGTTGTTCATCTGGGAAGGGCTTTCAGGGCTTCCACGGCCAGTCGGTAGGAGTCGAGTCCGAACCCGCAAATCACGCCCACGCAGGCGCTGCTGATCATCGACTTGTGGCGGAAAGGCTCACGTTGGTGCACATTCGAGATATGCACCTCAACCACGGGACTGCGCATGGCTCTGATGCAGTCGTGCAAGGCCACGCTGGTATGGGTGTAGGCACCGGCGTTGAGCACCACGCCATCACAGTCGAACCCCACTTCCTGCATCTTGTCAATCAGCTCACCTTCCACATTGCTCTGGTAGTATTCGATTTCCACGTCGGGAAACATGGCCTTGAGCTGGGGCAGGTAGGTATCGAACGACTCACTGCCATAGATCCCGGGTTCCCTCACACCGAGCAGGTTCAGGTTGGGACCATTGATAATCTGTATTCTCATATCTTGATGTCTTGTTGTTTCGCTATAATGAGCAAAAGTAAGCATTTTTGTCCAATCTCACAAGATTTGGCAAATTATTTGGCGATGAACGCAAAAAACACTATCTTCGCTGTCAGAAAAACCATCTGCGATGAACGACCCTTCCTCACTGCTAGTCGCTTACCGGCGCTATTTGCGGCTCCAACTCAACCTCTCTCCCAACACGGTAGAGGCATACCTCAACGACTTGCAGAAACTGCTGTCCTATCTGGGTGATGCCGACATTCTTCCCGAAGCCGCCACCCTTGACGACCTGCGCCATTTCGCCGCCGGCCTACACGACATCGGCATTGGTCCACGGTCGCAATGCCGTATTCTCAGTGGCATACGGTCGTTCTACCGGTTCATGCTGCTCGACGGAAGAATAGACAATGACCCTACACAATTGCTGGAGTCGCCGCAATTGGGCGAGCACCTGCCCGAGGTGCTCACCACCGACGAGGTGGACCGCATGGAGGCGGCCGTCGACCTATCGAAATGGGAGGGACACCGCAACAGGGCCATCATCGAGACGCTCTTCAGTTGCGGCCTTCGGGTGTCGGAATTGGTCAACTTGCGCCTGTCGTCGCTCTATCTCGACGATGGGTTCATCCGGGTGACGGGAAAGGGCAGTAAGGAGCGGCTGGTGCCCATCTCGCAACGCGCCATCACCGAACTGGGGTTCTGGTTCGACGACCGCTGCCACATGGACATCAAGCGCGGCGAGGAAGACTATGTGTTTCTCAACCGACGGGGAAGCCACCTCACACGCACCATGATTCTCATCATCATCAAGCAGTTGGCTGCCGAGGCGGGCATCACCAAGACCGTCAGTCCGCATACGTTGCGCCATTCCTTCGCCACCGTATTGCTCGAGGGAGGCGCCGACCTGAGGGCCATCCAGGCCATGCTGGGCCATGAGAGCATCGGCACCACCGAGATTTACACCCATATCGACATGACCACCCTGCGCCAGCAGATTCTTGAGCACCATCCCCGGAACATCAAGACACCCCACAAATGAAAATGGGCAGACCACAAGGTCCACCCATTTCCATCTATTCTTAGCGATTGGTTGATTACTCGTAATACTCAATTTTACGGGTCTGCTCCATCTCCTGGCCCATCATCGAGGTCTTGCGGCTGATCCAGTTGCCCTTGTCGTCGAACTTGTAGTCAGTATAGGGCGACTCCATGTTCTGGCCACCAAAGTCCATCATGGTCTTCACGAGCACACCTTTGTCATCGTATACATTCTTGGTTGCGAACGAACCCATAGAGGTTCCCATCTCCTGGCTGGCCACTCTTCCATTCTCCCAAGTATACTTAACGGTGATCTCCATACCTTGAGCCTCCATCTTGTACGACTGCAGGTAACCGTCGGCATCGTAAACAGCATTCGACATGCCGTCTTGAATCATTTTGCCCTCAACGGTGAAGTTGATGGTCTGGGCCTGGCCCATCACAGAGCTGGAAATCGATTTGACAGGACCTTTGGCATCGTTGGCCTCTACGTCATGGAACTTGGTTTGTGCCTGCAGGGCGAATGGCACGACCAACAGTGCGAGCATCAAAAATGCTTTTTTCATTGTCTTTTTCATTTAAATTAGTTAAAAAATCAGTTAGTTGAAATTAGTTAGATGCGCAGGCTTTTCTACCGAATTTTTACAGTTTTGCATTTGCCTGCTTGATGTTTGACGTTTTTTTCCTTTTATGGTTTAAAACCATAACGAATTATTTACTGAAAAATTGTGTCGGTGGAAGACATCAAGCAAAAACTTCGCATTTTGTTTCGCTTTCCGCTCGGTTTGCAGTAACTTTGACATCGGTCGAAGGTCCTCACGCTATCATATAACAAAGGTAGCGGCGGGCTGACACCCAGGCGTTTGCCGGCATTGCATACTATCCTGCTTTTGCCAGTCTCTCATTGAGTTTTTGCA
>ONGG01000041.1 GCA_900317305.1 uncultured Prevotellaceae bacterium
TGTCTGCCCGCCGCCCTTGTTATTTTCGCTTCGCTTCGGTTTGCCGCCCCGAATCGTTACTTCCATATAAAAAAGACTTTTGCGTAGGTACCTCCCCCGTCCCCTCCTGAGAGGAGGGGGGATAGTTTGCTTGGCTAATCAGCCCCCCTCCTCTCAGGAGGGGTCGGGGGAGGTTTTTTTTTATTCGGGACTTCATTTTGTGTGTCGCCCAATTCGTTACTCGGGAATTCAAAATAATCTTCGATATATTTTGCAATTCCGCTCGGTTTGCACTAACTTTGCCGATGCGAATCATTCGAAATCACGATGCAAGAATCATCACATACCCCTAACCAGCGCTTGCTGGTAAGAATCGGGCAGAGCACACTTGCGCTGCTCACCCACGACGGGCACCAGGTGTTCGACTACGAAGAGACAGAGATGCGGAGCGGCGTCTCCACCGCCGCCAACCTGCGCGAGTGGCTGAAGTCGCAGCCGCTGCTCTCAGGCTCCTACTCCAACGTAGGCATCCTGCTCCACACCCCTACCCTCTTGGTGCCCACCGACGAGTTCGACTCGTCGGATTCTGAAGCACTCTACAAATACACCTTCAGCCATCACGACCACGACGAGGTGAGATACCTTGTGCTGCCCACCCTGCATGCCGTGGTGGTGTTCGGCATCGACAAAGACCTGCTGACAGTGGTGACCGACCATTTCACTGCCTGCCAATGGCAACCTGTATGCCTCTCGGTGTGGCAGCGGTTTGGCAAGCGCACGCTCCAACCCAACCGTGAGCAGCAGCGCCTCCACGTCTATTTCCACGACGGCCATGCCGACGTGTTCAGTTTCAACGGCAGCCATTTCAAGTTCAGCAACAGTTTTGCCGTGACCCACGCCAAAGACGCCCTCTACTACGTGCTCAATGCCTTCACGCAGCAAGGCATGAAGGCCACGCGCGACGAGGTGATGGTCGTTGGCCACATGGCCAACAAGAAGTGGCTCGTGCAACAGCTCGAGACCTATGTGGGACGGGTGAGCGTGCCCGAACTGTCGGCCACCCAGCCCGACACCTCGCAGTGGCCCACCATGCCCGCCGACCTCGTTTTCTCACTCAGCCAATAACGTCATGCGTATCATCACCGGCAAATACAAGGGCCGACGTTTCGAGGTGCCCCGCACCTTCAAGGCCCGCCCTACCACCGACTTCGCCAAGGAGAACATCTTCAATGTGCTCAACAGCTACGTCGACCTCGACGGGGCCCAGGCTCTCGACCTCTTCTCGGGTACGGGCAGCATCACGCTCGAACTGCTCTCGCGGGGGTGCGAGGAGGTGGTGAGCGTGGAACTCGACCGTGCCCACCATGCCTTCATCAGGCAGTGCGTGGAGCGCATCGGTGCCACCAACGCTGTGCTGGTGCGCGGCGACGTGTTCAGGTTTCTGAAGACTTGTCACCGCCGCTTCGACCTGGTGTTCGCCGACCCGCCTTATGCCCTCGAGCAACTCACCACCCTGCCCTCGCTGGTGGTGGACGGCGGTCTGCTGTCGCCCGGTGGCATCTTCGTGCTGGAGCATGGCAAGCAAAACGATTTCTCGGCGCACCCGCAGTTTGTGGAGCACCGTGCCTACGGCAGCGTGAACTTCAGCATTTTTAAACAGATTTGAGGTTTATCATGCTTCGCATGATGTATTTGGGGGTCGCTTCGCTCAAAATCCAGAAAAATTTGGTTCAAAATCTTAAAAAATAGGATTAAAATCTTTTTGATAAATTTTGAAAGATTTTCTTTAAGATTTTGTAAGATTTTGAGCGAAGCGACCTAAATAATGTGTGAGATAAATCTCAAACCTCAAATCTCAAACCTCAAATCTCCCTACATCAGTGGCGAGACCAGGCGCGTGAGCGACTCCATGGCCTTCGACCTGAGCGACCGCTTCTTATAATCGTCGAGCAGTAGCGGCTTGCAACGTTGCAAGTCGCTGATCACCACCTCCTTCATCCGTCTCACGGTATCGGCATCATAGATGAAGGCGTTGGCCTCGAAATTGTTCTCGAAACTCCTGAAATCGACGTTTGCCGAACCACACGAGCAAACGGTGTCGTCGCAAACGAGCAATTTGGAGTGGTTGTATCCCCCCTCGTACAAGAATATCTTCACCCCCGCCTGGAGCACCTCGTTGTAGTAGGAGCGGCTGGCCCATTCCACCCATTTCGTCTCGCCCCTCTTGGGCACCACCAGCCTCACGTCGACACCCGAGAGCGCACAGGTGCAGAGCGCGAAGAGCACAGGCTCGGTAGGCATGAAATAGGGGGTCTCGAGATACACATAGTCACGGGCATTCATCAGGATTCGCACATAGCCCTGCGACAGTTCGGGCCACTCGGAGGTGGGACTGCTGGTGACAATCTGCGTGAGGCACCCATTGCGGGGAACCCCCTCGGGCTCCGGGAAATAGGCCTTGCCCGACACCATGGAGCGGTCGACGAAATACCAGTCGAGCAGGAAGGCGGTCTGGATGCCAAACACGGCTTTTCCCCTGATTCTGAGGTGGGTGTCGCGCCAGGGTATCTCGGTGCCCTTCACATACCTCAGGGCAATGTTCATGCCGCCGATGAAGCCCACCTGTCCGTCGACCACGCACAACTTGCGGTGGTTGCGGTAGTTGATTTTCGACGTGAAAGCCGGGAACCTCACGGGCATGAAGGCATGGACATCGATTCCGGCCTCGCGCATACGCTCGAAGAAAGCCTGCCGCACACTGAAATTGCCCACATCGTCGTAGATGACCCTTACCTCGACACCCTGCTTGGCCTTGTCGATGAGCGCGTCGCTCACGAGATAGCCGAGGGGGTCGTCGGCGAAGATGAAGGTGATGAGATGGATATGGTGGCGGGCCTGGCTGATGGCGTGGAGCAAAGCGGGGAACCACTCGTAGCCAGAGGTATAGACATCGACCTCGTTGTCCTGGAAAGGCAGGGCCACATTCTGTAAGGAGAATTGTATGACCAATTGCTCATACTGCTCCGGAATCACCAGGTCGGGCTGCTCGGCGAATCCCATGATCGACCTTTTAGACAGTTGGTCGATACTCTGCTGGGTGATGTGTTTCTCCTTGCGCGTGTCCTGACCGAAGAAGATGAAGAGCACCAGCCCCACCACGGGCAGCAGGATGAGCACCAGCAGCCAGGCCATCGTCTTCACCGGCTGCCGGTTCTCCATCACCACCACGGCCGAGGTGGCGAGGATGACGATGACGTAGAGCCAGAAGACGAGGACGACTATCCAGTGCAAGTAAATCATAGCGGTTCAGGTGTTTTTTTCCATTTTTTGGATATAGGCCAGTTCGTTGATGGCATAGTCGGCATTCTCGGGGTCGTCGAGCATGGTGTTGAGGATGGCCTTGGCCTTCTCGAACTCCCTTTTCTCGACGAGCACGAACACTTTGCGCCGGTTGAGGAAAGCGATGAACCCGAGGATGTGGGCTGCGGGCAGGTTGTCGTCGTCGGGGTCGTCTTTCGGGTTGAGGCTTTCGAGCAGCGAGTCGATATAGTCGAGGCTACGGAAGTCGCCCCAGTTGACCATACAGTTGATCAGCTCCTCGGTGTAGTTGATGCGCCGCAGGTTGGAGGTCATGCCGAGATAGGTCATGGCACGGTCGTACTGCTTCAGTTCCACATACACAAACCCGAGCAGGTAGCACACCTCGAAGAAGGCGTCGCGCTCTCCACTCTTCATCTCGTCGAACCGGGCATTGAGACGCTGGAAGGCGACCTCCAGTTTGGGCAGGGCCTCGTAATAGCGCCCGCTCACGAAGAATTTCTTTCCGATATACAAGAGTTGGGCCACGTCGGCCTCGGTGCACTCGCAGATGAGTTTCTGCTCGTCGGTGAGGCTGTCGGCCTCGCCCTGCCTAAGTTTCTCTCTTGCCTCCTTCCACATGTAGTTGCTCTCGTCGATCAGCTGCTGGGTGGGCACCTTGTCGATGCCAATGAGCACCGAGGTGGCCCTCACCCCCATATTGTCGCGGAAGGGGGTGTCGGGGGCGACGGGCAGCGGCACCAGGCACAGCGTGAGCCTGAAGTAGGAAGTCTGGCGGTCGTTGCCCTGCGAATTGACGGTGATGGAGAGGAGCCGCTCGCGGCCGGGGGTGCGTGGGTCGTCGAAGGAGAGCGTCATCGATACGGGATCGAAATGGTCGGCGTCATCGAGATGGAGCACCTCGGCCAGATTGAGCATGGTGATGGCATCGTGCCCCCCGAACTCCTGCCGGGTGGCGCCATTCACCACCAGGTGGCGGGCCACGAACTCAGTGATGCCCATCGTCTTGTCGAGCAGGGTCACAAGACTGAGCGGGTCGGCGGGAGTCATGCGGAGCGACGTGTCGTCCTGCAGGCGCAACTCCTGCTGGCGCAGGAGGAACATTTCGCGGTTGTAGTTGTAGCGGCTCATCTCGACGTCGGGACTCTTGCCCTCCTGTTCGTTCTCCACCTCCCTGAACCGCCTGACGAAGGCATTCTGCCAACTGAACGAGCCTGCCATGGCATCGGCCAGCACATCCTTCGCATCGTCGCGATGGAGTTGCACGCCCGAGAGGATATGCACGTCGACCTCGTTTTTCTGGTCGTTCACCGAGTATACCACCTTCTCGTTGCTGGTGTTCAAGTTGCACTGGTTGCAGATGGTGCGCACCAGGTGGAGTTTCTCTACCGATGTGGTGAAGCAGAAATAGAAACACAGGTCGACATAGAGCGAGCCGGGCGTCACGCGGAGCCTGAAATGGCCGTTCTGGTAGTCGTAGGTGGCCACCTTGTCGTTGCCATCCTCGGCCCAGCTGACATCGCAGTGCAGCTTCGCCAGTGCGTCGTCGGCCAACTTGGTCATCCGCTCCATGTGTACGGTGTCGCGTGCCGACACTCCTTTCTTCTTCCGCCAGAACTTGTATCCGCTCCCCCACACGCTGATGACCAGCATCAGCGCCGAGAGGACGAGTATCACCAGCAGGGCTATCACCAATATGATGAGAAGAATGTCTGTCTGTGTCATTTCAGATTATAATGCTGTTTCCTAATCGTTTTGCTATTTCGGTGCGGATGGCATTCAGCGAGTTGATGTCGTTGAGGATCTGCAGCTGCTCCTTGTCGTCGGTTGTCGCCGCCATCTGCTTCTTGCATTCGTCGAGCTGCGCACGCACGATCACCATACGGTATTCGAGGAGCAGGCGCACGGCCTGGTTTTTCAGGAACTCCTCGTCGACCTTCATCTTCAGGCTATCAGAGAGGTGGTATTCCTCGGTGCCCAGGGTGGTGGCCAGGTTGCTCACCTGCAGGTCGGGATAGCGCATGAAGAACTCCGCCAGACTGCTGTTTCCGGCCTCGATCTGGGCTACGGCCTCCTGGAGGATGGTGTGGCACACCGGGTCGTTGAACTGCAGGCCGTCGTCGCTCAGGTCGTAGTAGATGAACTCGGCCAGGGTGACGTCGCTGGTGGTGCCGTCGTCGTTCTCCAGGTCGTGGAGGATCACCTCGGCGCCATGGCGCACCACAAGTTGCGCCATCATGCGCTCGAGTTCGGCCAACTGCTGCCCGTAGCGTGGCATGCCGATGACTTTGCCGGCCGGCTGGCCGGCTGCGGTAGAGGCGGTGGCCGTAGTGGCGGTTGTGGCCGTCTGGCGGTTGGCCTCGCGCTCGTCTTGCTTGGCTTTCTGCTCGCGCTCGTTGCGAATCATCTTGTTGGTCTCGCTGATGAGGGTCTGTTCGGCGATACCGATACGGAGGGCGCACTCCTTCACATAGGTGGCCCTCACAATCTGGTCGGGGATGACCGAGATGCTCTTCACGATGCTCGAGATGGCTTTCGACCGCTCGATAGGGTCGTTGACGCCGCGCAGCAGTACGGTGGTCTTGAACTCCATGAAGTCGGTCTGGTGGGAGTCGACATACTCTCTGAACTCTGTGGCGGTATGCTTGCGGGCGAAGCTGTCGGGATCGTCGTTGTCGGGCAGGAGCAGCACCTTGATGTTCATTCCCTCGCCCAGCAGCATGTCGGTGCCCCTGAGAGCGGCATGGATGCCCGCCTCGTCGCCATCGTAGAGCAGCACCACATTGGAGGTGAACCGGTGGAGGAGCCTGATCTGGTAGATGCTGAGGGCGGTGCCCGAGTTGGCCACCACATTCTCGATGCCACACTGGTGCATGGCAATCACGTCGGTATACCCCTCGACCATATACACCTTGTCTTCCTTCGAGATGGCCTTCTTGGCCTGGTAGATGCCATAGAGCTCATGGTCTTTGTGGTAGATGGGCGAGTCGGGCGAGTTGACATATTTCTGGCTCACGCCCTTGGTGCGCGAGTCGAGCAGACGTCCACCGAAGGCGAACACCTTTCCGCTCACGCTCATCCACGGGAACATCACCCTGCCGGCAAACCGCTCGTAGAGCGTGCCGTTCTCGCGCTGTCCGCAGAGTCCGCTCTTCACGAGAAACGTGTCTTTGTATCCTTTCTTCCTGGCGGTGGAGATCATGGCGTCGCGCTTGCTGAGGGCGAAGCCCAGGCGGAACTTCCGTATGATATCGTCGCGGAAACCACGCTGGCGGAAATAGGCCAGTCCGATGGCCTGACCGTCGGGGTCGTTGAAGAGCACGTCGTGATAGTAGCCGGCGGCCCACTCGTTGACGATGAAGATGCTCTCGCGCTCGTTTTCCTGTTCGCGCTCCTCGTCGGAGAGCTCGCGCTCCTTCACCTCGATGCCATATTTCCTGGCGAGCCACTTCAGCGCCTCGGGATAGGTCATCTGCTCGTGCTCCATGATGAAGTTCACGGCATTGCCTGCCTTTCCACACGAGAAGCATTTGTAGACGCCCCTCGAGGGAGACACCGAGAACGATGGTGTGCGGTCGTCGTGGAAGGGGCACAGACCCTTGTAACTTGTCCCGCTCTTGCGAAGCGAGACAAATTCGGACACCACATCGACGATGTTGGTGGCGTCCATTATACGGTCTATGGTAGGACGGTCGATCATACTATTCTACAAAAGTAAGCATTGTTTTTGAAATTCCCAAACAAATCTCACGCGAATATTCTGCCACTTTCTCAATATACTATAGTCGGCAACCATTGGTGTTTCTATCACCAATGGGCAAAAAAATCATTTGAAGGAGAGCTTCTAAAGGAGTTCAGAACCGATATCCTAGGGAGGTGTTGATGTACCAGTCAACCACCCGCAGACTGTTGCTCTCGTGCTTGTAGCCATAGGTGCTGATTTGCCCGTTGGCCGAAACGAACAACCGCTTGTGGTTGTAGACCAAGCCAGCACGTGCCACCCCGCTGGGCACCACACGGCTCCTGCTGGTCGTCATCCCGTCGGGAACGAGCGTGGGAGAAGTTGTTTCGTCACTGGGGTCGGGGAGCGTCTCAGGATACTTCACTTTGAATTTCCACGTCCTGATGCTGCTGAAGAGCGTGAGCATGGGCATGGCCTGGATGCTCAAGAGCCAATTGCGCTGTGGCACCCAGTTGTAGGCATAGCCCACACCCGTAGCAAACTGCCATTGTTTGGTGATGCCCACATTGTTCATCAGGTCGATGAAGAGGGTCGTCTTCTGGCCGTAGTTCTTCACCGTGGACCTGAAAAAGGTGAACCCCGCCATGAGCGACCCGGCCGACTTGATCTGCTGCACGCTCTGGTCGAAGACAGCGGTGTTGGAGTAATGCTTCCCATTGAAGAGGTAGTAGCCCTCGAGATACATCGACCTCACCCAGATGGGGTCTTCCAGATTGAAGTCAGCCGTTTCCTCAATGGAGTGTAAATCGGGGTCCTTATCGTCGGGAAAGCCAAACTTGGCTTTGATGGAGACCTTCGACACGTCGTGCATGCGCAGCCTCATGCTCAGACCATATTTGCTGCCACAAGCGCTCAACGTCAGGTTGAAGTCGTCGTCGTGAGTGATCGATTTCTGGTATCCCACTCCGTATCCCCTATAGCCTACCCAGAAGCCTGACGTCAGTCCCACTGGTGTGGACATCTCTGGCTCGCATTCGAGAAAGAATCTATCGCCTTTTATATGTTCTTCCATGGATGCCTCCATAAAATAAGAAGACTGGCTGAGATTGCTCCGCCAAATCAGCTGCCATGGTTCTTTGGGTACGATGATATAGGTGCTGTCGATGCCGCTGGCCGTGGATTTATCTATCCAGTTGCCCACCTTCTTCAATAGCGGAGGGACACCATCTCCGGCCACCGCCAACAAGCAGAAGCATTGCAAAAGAAAGAGTGAAGTGAGCCGTTTTATCATCTATTTCTCTTTTTGAGAGCAAATATAGATAAAAAACTGGAATTACGAGGCTTGGTGAAATGGTTTTTTATTTGGAGAGGATAATATAAAAACGCTGCACTTGGGAAAACAGAAGATAAATCGCTTACGCTATCATATAAAAAACATTTGATGTACCACACCTACTTTGAATTTTGACCTCCCCCATCCCCTCCTGAGAGGAGGGGGGACTGATTAGCCAAGCATACTATCCCCCCTCCTGTACCACACCTACTTTGAATTTTGACCTCCCCCATCCCCTCCTGAGAGGAGGGGGGACTGATTAACCAAGCATACTATCCCCCCTCCTCTCAGGAGGGAAGACTGATTAGCCAAGCATACTAGCCCCCCTCCTCTCAGGAGGGGATGGGGGAGGTCACCTTTTCATTCGGGACTTCATTTTGTGCGTTGCCCAATTCATTACTCGGGAAAAAGGCCACAAGGGCCTGACAAAAAAGAAGAAAAAAACTTGAGATTCTCTTGCTCAAGTTGAGAGGAATTCAGTAGTTACAGGAGTTCAAGCATTACCACAGCAAATAGCCTTTGAGCCCGTCGAGGTGAATTCGGGCCATTGTCTGAATTCGTGCAACTCCTGAACTACTAGAAGTTGAGCGAATGCGAAACGACAATCTCTCTCGTTCTTGAAATACCGTAGGGCCTATCACATGCAAAAGTGGAGCCAAGAGGGACACATCCCTGCTTGGCTCCACAATATGCCGCCCTGCTACCAACAGGCTCCCGACGGCGAGTCTTATTCCGAACACTTATTTCAATGCAAACTTGTAGCCTCCACATTCTTGTCATCGTTGGAGATGATTGAGAAATTGTAACCTACTTTGGGCTGAATGGTAAATGTACCCGGTTCACGCTGTGCCGAAGCACTTATTGCAAATACCATCATTGCGATGGCCATCATCATTTTGCTATTTCAACTTGAACTTATAACCTATGCTCAGCGTTGCCGATGCGTTAGTGTAGTCCTTGTCTTTGAACGTCTTCACCAGACCACTGCTTGTACGGAATTCCAGCACCACGCCACCGAAGTCGTAGGAGATGCCGAGCGGCAATCTCAGGTCGAAGCCCTCAGCCTTGTCACCGAATTGGTATTTCTCTGGCAATACAATGCCATTTACAGAGGGATAGAGTTTCTCGCGCACCTTGAAGCCAGGTTGCAGACCGATTTTCAGAGCCAAGCCTTTCCACACGTAGAAGTTGGCGAGCACAGGCACATGAATATAGTCGAGATGAGCTTCTTCTGTAGTGTGCTGTTCCTTCAGCTTGAACTTACCACCGTCCTGGCTGTAGAGTACGCCTGCAGAGAGGCTGAACCACTTCTTGATCTGATACTCCAGTTCCACACCGTCGCAATTTCCACCACGACCTTCGTTGTCAACATTCTTGTCGTCCATGTAGAGAATGGAAACGTTAAAACCTACTTTGGGCTGAATGGTAAGTGTACCCGGTTCACGCTGTGCTGAAGCACTCATTGCAAACACCATCATTGCGATGGCCATCATCATTTTTTTCATCATTGTTGTTGTTTTTTTTAATTGTTATTTAATGTTGTATTTTTTCTAACTTTTCAGGCGGGGCATCTTTCTCGGTTTGTGGAGCGAGAGGTGTGCTACCCTCAACCTTTCGAGTGCAAAATTATGGCAAGCTTTACACCCCCGCAAAAAAACCGAAAAAAATGAGTGAAAAATGACTGGACCATGACGCGAAAAAAAGACAAATCGTGGGAAACGCATGTTTTTTTGTCCGAAAGCATCAAAAATTACGCTCAATTTTATTCACTTGGCGCATCAGGAAGCATACTTTAGGGACTTTAAGGACCTTAGAGACTCTTCATCCATCAACCACTGCGCTTATCGGGGTGAATCGTGGTGACAAAACGATGGGGGTTAGATGGAGGGGCTTCTCCTTGTTGGAAAAAGGAATTGAAAAAAAGGAGGAATTATTTTGCCGTCTTTCCAAATTGGTGTATTTTTGCAGTATACTTGGGGCAACGCAACGTTTGCCTTTTATTCCAATCATCGATATTACGATACACTACAGCAATGATTCTATTGAGTTTTGACACAGAGGAATTCGACGTGCCCCGCGAGCACGGTGTGGACTACTCGCTCGAGGAAGGCATGAAGGTGTCGGTGGAAGGCACCAACAGGATTCTCGACGTGCTGAAGAAAAACGAGGTGAAAGCCACCTTCTTCTGTACAGGAAACTTCGTGGAACATGCCCCCGACACCATCTCACGCATCAAGAACGAAGGCCACGAGCTGGCATGCCATGGTGTGGACCACTGGCAGCCCAAGGAGACCGACGTGGGGGAGTCGAAGCGGATACTCGAGCAAGCCACCGGCATCGAGGCCCACGGCTACCGCCAGCCCCGTATGTTCCCGGTGAGCGACGACGAGATAGCCAAGGCTGGCTACCTCTACAACTCCTCGCTCAACCCCGCCTTTATCCCGGGCCGCTACATGCACCTCACCGCCCCACGAACCTGCTTCATGACGGGCGACGTGCTGCAGATACCGGCCTCGGTGACGCCCTGGATACGCTTCCCGCTCTTCTGGCTCGCCCTGCACAACCTGCCCGAGTGGCTCTACCACCTGATGGTGAGGCGTGTGCTGGGCAAGGACGGCTACTTCGTGACCTATTTCCACCCATGGGAGTTCTACGACCTGCGTGAGCATCCCGAACTGAAGATGCCCTTCATCATCCGCAACCACAGCGGACGGCAGATGGCCCAGCGTCTCGACCGGCTCATCCAGATGCTCAAGCGCCGCGGCCACACTTTCGGCACCTATACGCCCTTTGCCATCGAGCAAATCAAAAAACTGAAATCACCCCCACGCCATGATTAAACTTGCCATCGTATCGCCCTGCTACAACGAGGAAGAGGTGCTCGACCTCTCTGCCCAACGGCTCAACGACCTTTTCGACGACCTGATCGGGAAAAACAAGATCAGCGACGACAGTTTCGTGCTCTTCGTGAACGACGGGAGCAAAGACCTGACCTGGAAAAAAATCGTGTCGCTTCACAAAAGCAACAACCGTTTCAAGGGACTGAACCTGGCCCACAACGTGGGGCACCAGAACGCCATCATGGCAGGCATGATGCAAGCCCGGGACATGGCCGACGCCGTGGTGACCATCGATGCCGACCTGCAAGACGACATCCACTGCATAGAGAAGATGGTGGACTCGTATGAGGAAGGCTACGACGTGGTGTATGGCGTGAAAGTGGAGCGCGAGGCCGACCCGCTGATGAAACGGCTCACGGCCCTGGCCTTCTACAAACTGCAGAAAAAGATGGATGTGGAGAGCGTGTTCAACCATGCCGACTTCCGATTGGTGAGCCGCCGCGTGCTCAATGCCCTCTCGCAATATGGCGAGCGCAACCTCTACCTGCGCGGACTTATCCCGCTGATCGGTTACGATTCGACCACCGTGGAGGAGAGCATCAGCGAGCGGAAGGCAGGCAAGTCGAAATACACGCTGGGCAAGATGCTGGGCCTGGCGCTCGACGGCATCACGTCGTTCTCGGTGAAACCCATCTATTATGTAATGTACGTGGGCATACTGTTCATCTTCTTCAGCATCCTCATCGGCTTCTATGTGCTCTACTCGCTCTTCTTCGGCACAGCCGAGCACGGATGGGCCTCGATCATCCTGAGTATATGGCTTGTGGGTGGCGTCACCATACTGAGCATAGGCGGGGTGGGCGTCTACATCGGCAAGATGTATGTAGAAATCAAACACCGACCCCTATATAATATTAAGGAGTTTCTCGACTGAGAAACTCCTTTTTTTGCTATTTACTTGAAAGGACCTTAGGGTCTTTAAGGACCTTAAGGGCTTTAGGGGCCCATTAGGCCATCGCCCAATCCGTTACTTCAATAGAAACTCACTTCTCGAACTTGAGGAGCTGCAGCTGCTGCTTGATGACTCGCTTGTCGCCCGAGTTGTAGACGGGTTCGAAGCGATAGCCCTCGGCCTCGAACTTCGGTTGCCACTCCTGCAGGTCGTCGGCGCCTATCAAGAGGTAGCCCTTCTGTGGTTTCTCGTGATAGAAGTCGCCCACGCGGTCGCCCAGGTAGAAATTGAGTTCGAAGAAGTGAACGGGGTCGCCGGCCGCTTCCACTGCAGCCTCGATGAACTCATAGAGCCGTCCCTCGCCGGCCGGCACCTTCTCGTCGACGGCTGCCGCCACCGCCTTCACCGACTTGGCATTGAGCACCGGCGGCTTGTAGATGGCGTCGAGATGCAGATAGACGGCCAGGATGAGTGCCACCACATACCACACGTTGCGCAGGCTCTTCCACCACAACGCCAGTATGGCCACACCCACTACCCAGATGACCCACTGCCACCAGGCACCCGTCTGCTGCAGGCCCAAGACCATGGAGTAGTTCTGGAAGCCATGACGGCCATGGAACCAGTCGGGGCTCACGGGGATGAACTTCAGCACCACGAAAGCCACCGCCAATATCAGTCCCACCACGGCGAGGAAGCCGCCATACACGTTGAGCACCTGCTTGTGGCGCTTCTCCACCCACAACAGCAAGCGGGCGATGAAATAGCCAAGGAAGGGATAGATGGGCATGATGTATACGCTGCGCTTGCTCTGAGGGATGCAGTAGAACACGAATATCACCACGATGGCAAGCAGCGAGAAGAGGTCCACCGGGTCGGCCTTGGATGGCTTCGTCTGCCACCACGCTTTCTTCCGGGCTGCCCCTACCCCACCTTCGGCCGACTGGGCATCGGTGTTGCGGCGCAGTGCCTTCCAGTCGACCACGAAGAGCGTCATCAGTGCGAAGATCACCCACGGCAGGTAGCCCACGATGAGGGTGATGAAATTGTAGTACCACGGTTCGACACACGACTCATAACTCATGGTCTGCGTCATGCGCCCCACGTTCTCCTCGAGCACCAGGTCGAGGAACTCCTGTCCGCCCTGCTGCCAAGCGGCATAATACCAGATGGCGGGAAGGACGAGCGACATCAGTCCGAAGGCAAGCAGCGAGAAGAAGGCGCGGAAGAAGTTCACCCTACGGCAGAGCAGGAACACCCCCACCACCAGACAGGGGATGAGCGTGCCTACAGGCCCCTTGGTGAACGTGCCCAGGCTCAACATCAGTATGGCCCACCAGGGTATGCCACGCATCCCTTTCTCCCACCATCGGTAGAAGAAGAGCATGGCCATCACGGTGAAGGCCGTGAGCAGCATGTCGACCCGGCAGTTAGCTCCCTGACGGTGCAGTTCCCACGAGGTGAAAGCCACCAAGGCGGCAAGGAGCGCCACGGTGGAGCCTTTTCTACGGAAATAGAATACGAAAGTGGCCAGGGTGAGCATGATATAGGCCACGGCCGAGGGCACGCGCGAGGTGAACTCCGTCACCTTGCCGCCCACCACGCTCACTGCCGCCACGCACCAGTGGAAGAAGGGAGGTTTGTAGGCCATCTCGCCCACGCTGTTGCGCGGCAGCACCCAGTTGCCCGACTCGATCATCGAGTAGCTCACGATGCTCTCGCGGGGCTCGCCCTTGGTGTTGTAGTCGTAGATGCCGAGGAAGGGGATGACCGTGAGCACGCACAGCATCAGCAATAGCCAGAATGTCTTTTTCAGTGTCATAGCAGAGTGGTGAAGTGATTATTCGTCCATTTGGAAGAGTGGGTCTTCGGGCATCACCATCTCTGGTTTCTGCTTCTCTACCTCGAGGATGTTCTGCGGCACGTATTTCTTGTCGACCACCAGGCGGAAGGAATACTCACGGAACCAGCGGTCGGTCATAATCAGGTGTCCTCTCTGGCCGTTCGTAGCGCCCCAGCTGTTCTCCACCTTCCATTTCTTTGCCTTACCGTCGGCATCGAGGTCTACGGCGGTGAGCGTCATGGCGTGCGTGGAACCGCTGTCGAAGGTCATGATGCGCTGTGCCTTGTCCATAGTGAACGTGGTGCCGAAGAGCGAGCCATAATCGTAGTTGTCGAGGTCGAGATATCCCCGCTTGCGGTCGAGCTGCTTGGCCACATCGTAGGAGGAGTAGAGCTTGCATCCGTCTTTTATTGAAGCGATGGCCATCTGCTCGATGTCGTCCATGGGCAGGTTGACATATTTCCAGTTGTGTCCGTCGTAGGTGTGGCGGTCGTACTCCACCTCATAGGTCTTGTAGTAGGGTCGGCGCGGGTCGTTCATCGCCATGATGAATGTGCCGTTGATTGGTCCGCCCACCGTCTCTTTGTAGAACTCCTTCGGGGTATAGCGGCGTGCCTCGGTGATGGCCTTGCCGCTTTTGTCGGTGAAGGCATAGGTGAACTCCTTCACCGGCTCGCCCAGGGTGATGGCGAGGATATGGTAGATCACTCCCAGCATCTCGGTCTTGCGCTGCTGGATGGCAGCCGGTTTCTTGCCGTCGGCACCCATCTGGCGCAGTTCGAGGCCGAACTCACGCAGTTTCGAAGCCACGATTTTGGCCATGCTCCGAGTGTTCTCGGCCGAGTAGGTCTCGGGCTGCACGCTCATCGGCACCAGTCCGTATTTCTCGGCCAGGTCGGCCACGCCACAGAATGTGCCACCATCGTTGATGGGACTCTTGAAGAAGAAGCGCACGCGTGGGTCGTCGATAGGTTTCTTGTAGGTATCGATCACCCCTTGCAGCATGAGGTTGGCCTTCTCCAACTGGTCGTAGAAGAAGAGATAGTCTTGCGAGAACTCCACCGTCATCGTGTCTTTGTGAGCGCGGGCGAAGTTGGAGCGCAACACGTTGAGTCCGCTGAACATCCAGCACCGTCCGCTGCTTTTCTGGTCGTGAATCGACTGGCTTTTCGTCTCGTTGCTGAAATACGTGTCAACGGGTCCCTGGTTGGCGAAATTCTTCACCAGGTCTTCGATGGAGTTGGATGCGATGGCATTGAAAAGGGCCTTGTCAGCAGTGCCGGCCGACTGGGCGCTTTCTATTTTCTTAAGCATATCGGCAGAGATGCCGCCATTGACCGTCTGGGCCGACATGGGAGCAGCCATCAGGATGGCCGCGAAGAGTGTAACAGCTAATTTTTTCATGCTTCCTTGATTTTTGGGACAAAGTTACGAAAAGTCGAGTGGAAAATGAAAAGAATTAATTCTTTTCTTTTCCCGAGACGGAGTAACTTCGCCGCGCAGCGGCAAAGTTACGAAAAGTCGAGTGCAGAACAAAATGAATTTATTCATTTTTTATGCCGAGACGGAGTAACTTCGCGACGAAGTCGCAAAGTTAGTGCAAACCGAGCGCAGATTCAGAATAATCTGAGTAATCAGAGTAATCAGAATACTCAGAGTAATCAGAGTAATCAGAGTAATCAGAATACTCAGAGTAATCAGAGTACTCAGAATACTCAGAATACTCCGTAGTTTCAAAATAAAAACTACGGAGTGTGCTGATAAGACTGAAGGTCTTCAAAAAAGAATCAGAGTTTTCAGCACATTCCGTAGTTGAAAATATACTCGGATGTATGTTTATTCGGCAACCAGAGTGAAGGAATCACCGTTCCACTTCAGCAACTTCTCCGTGATGTCGTAGCCTTCCTCTCCATTGTCGGAATAAAGATTCACCACGATGTCTTTGCCCTTCTTGGGAAGTTCCAGCGCATAGGAGGGGAAGTCCTTGTCGAGTGCCACATCTGCCACCACCTTGTAGACATCCTTGTCGGCAGTCATGACGTTGGTCTTCGGGTCGTAATCATAGAACATGAAGGCTGTCTCGGAATCGCTGTTCTCGCTGCCGTTCTCCATGAAGACTCCCACCAGTGAATGGCCGTTTTTACGGTTCCAATAGCACATTTCGGTGGCGCGGACGATTTCTGTCAATAGAAAGGATCTGATGTAGCCGTTAGTAATATCACTTTCTACTCTGTATATTTCGGCATCCTCGTTGTAAGCTTTGGGGTTGGCAAAGTATTTCAGCATCTTTTTATTGGGTTCATAACTGTCGTACTTGCTGCAGAAAGCCAGTGCGAAGTCCTCGATATTGGCCTTGGCGCCCTTCGGACTAACAGAAATGGGCGCACTCTGCCAGTTGCTTACTAGGGCACTGAGTCCCTCTGGCGAAGCGGCATCCTCGCCTGCCGACTCACTTTCGGCCTGCACCTCAGTCTTCTCCGTAGCAGCCTCGTCGGCTTTCGGCTCACCTTGAGCGCTCTCTCCTTCGTTGGCCGACTTGCCACAACCTGTCAGCATGGCCACGCATACGATGGCCACCATGGCCATCCACTTGTCAAATCTCTTAAGAATTTTCATTGTTGTTCTGATTATGATTATGGTTAATATAAAATTGTCTCTAAGGTTAGTGGGGTAAACAGGTCATTTCTGGTAGAACGTAATCCAATTGGTGCGGTATTTGTAATTGGGTGACACTTTGCTCGCCGGGAACAGTTCCCTGACATGGCCATCAGCATCGCGATACCAGGCGTAGTTCCATCCACTGCCCATGTCGAGGTAGAGGGCATGGGTGACGTGATAGTCGACAAGGCTCTTCACGAACGACTCGTAAGACATCGACTTCCTGCACTCAATGATGCACAGGCGGCCCGCCTTCTCGCACAAGGCCCTGTAGATGGTTCGCTTCGTCCTCATCTTGCTGGATATCGGGCGTGCGACACCGTCTTTTACGATCAACAACTGGCAAAAGCCCATGCTCCATCCGCTGGCCGTGGACGGATAGTCGGCCTTGCGCATGAATCGCCATTTGTCTTTCTTCCATACGAAGCCACCTGTGTTGGCACGGCAACTGTATCCTTTCTTCATCACGCCATCGCAGATATGGTTGTCGGCCACATTCAAGTGGCGGAACTCTGACAGCAGTTCGCCGGTAAAGGCCGCCTCGCAGCAGAACTCCACGCCAGGCGAGCCCGTCGGGGGCATCTGTCCGCACACCAGGTCGATACGGGAGAAGTCGGGATAGTAGACATTGAGCGAAGGTGTTGTCTCAAGGGTAACCGCTGCAGCCTGCAGGGCAAACACCAAGGCCAAGCCGATGATCTTTATAACTCGCATTTCTTGATTCGGTTTCTGGAAAGGGTTACAGGTTTTGAAAGACGACATGCTTTCCGTATTTCTCAATTAGTTTAAAATCTGCTACAAATATAGCGAAAAACGATGAAACAGAAAGAATAAAGGGAGAAAAATCGACAGTTGACAAGAAAACCCCACATCTTCTTGCGAGGATGTGGGGGAAAGAAGTGCATCATGATTGCTCATGCTGTGTATATAGGGGTAATGGCATCATTTGCGTGCTCCGCCGAACCCTGCCTTGTGAGCGCCGTTGCCATTGCTGACCACATTGCCCGAGGGACGGCTCACCCTGGAGGTGCTTGGAACAGAGGCTGTACGGTGGCTGCTGCCAAACCCGCCGCCCACAGAGGGAGTATGATTGCTGTTGCCATTGTGGTTCCCATTGCCGTTGTGGTTGCTGTTGTGGTTCCAGCCACCATTGCCCGTCGAGGGATTGTGGTTGCCGTTGCCATTGTGGTTGCCGAAGCCGTTGTGGTTTCCGTTGTGGTTCCAGCCACCATTGCCCGTCGAGGGATTGTGGTTGCCGTTGCCATTGTGGTTCCCATTGCCGTTGTGGTTGCCGTTGTGGTTCCAGCCACCATTACCCGTCGAGGGATTGTGGTTGCCATGTCCTTTGGGAGGATTGGGCTTGTCGAAGTGATGTCCGGCATAGAAACTGCTGCCTCTATGGTTGTGGCCACCAGTGAAAGTCACAAACACCGCAGGACGATGGAAGAACATCCGGTCGATGGCGTAGCGGCTGTAGATGGCGAAAGTCCAGCTGCCAGCGTTCCAGGAGAGTGGACGGTAGAACCATGCACTGGCCAGGTAGCGCTCATACTGCCAGGTGCTGAGCACATAGCGCAGGTCGCGGTTGCGAACTTCCCACCAAAAGCCGAACACGTCGGCGCGGGTATCTACGTTGAGCAGGTAGTCGAGGTTGATCTCATACACTGCCTCGTATTGTGTGGCTGTCAGTCCGAGCTCGTAGGCCATCTTGTCCGAGAGGAAGAGGGCCTCGTTGCGTGCGGCATTGTAGCTCATTGCTGCGGCGGAGATGGCTATCGTCATCATCATCACCATGGTCAAGATCTTCTTCATATTCGTAACGTTTTTGATGGTTCAACTTCTTGTTGCTTATCTCTGTTTTTCTACTGCAAAAGTAGTGAATCTGGCAGGACGGAAAAAGGGATTATGCCTAAACCGGAGTAGGTCTTTCCCTCTTTTGGAGGGGGATTCACCCTTCTGGCGGGGAATGCCCGGAGCATCGATCTTCTATGGCAGATATTTTGAGCATTTCGATTTTTATCTTATCTTTGCATATACTATGCCAAATACTCAACTTTGGCAGGTTAAAAGGAATTCAGAAGTTGAGCAAATGAGAAACGTTAATCGATGAATATATGAAAAGAATATTATTGAGCGTATTTATATTAGGTGTGGCGCTCATGGCCAGCGCACAAAGTGTGGACACGCAAATCCAAAAAATACGTGATTTCTATAACACTGTTCAGGAGCAAGTGAAGAAAGGATACAGCATCGATAATCCTATCGGTACTGCCGTCATTGACCATGTGGCCACTTACAGCGCCGTGGGATACATCAAGGGGAAGACAGAGGTATACACCTACCTCTACGACGGTGATGAAGTGGACGACGAACTCTTCAACACGCAGCAGGTGGTGATGATACGTGAGAACTTCGAGCGGGGACCGTGGCAGCAATACCGCGAATACCTCTACGACCCCGTCAGCAGGGAACCCATCTTCTGCTATTTCCACGACATGAATCCCGAGACCGGAGAGTTCGACGACCATCGTTTCTATTTCGCCAAGGGGAAACTGATCAAGGCGTTGCCTGCCTCATCGGCCTCTAAAGCGAAATCGGCTCTCGATATTGCCAACGAGATGAAAGACTATGGGCGCTCCATCTTCGAGACCTCACCCACGAATCTCGAATAAGACGGGCTCAAAAGACATATCCTATATTCAGGTAGAAATAAAGTTTATCTGTCACATTGCTGTATCCCAACGACAGACCTACCGGACCTACCGGGGCATTAAAATAATAGCTCAACGAGGAGCCAAGCATCGTCTTACTTTTAAAAATCTCGCTGTAGGTGTCACCATCCTGGGCAACGGAAAACCTGTACAGGATGAAACTGCTCTTTGTCACCGCATATTGCGCCCGCATCTGTGCGGCGAGGAACTTGTCCCACTGAAGTTCGATGTTTCCCACTCCGGCAAAGGGCAGTTGCTGTTCGATGCGATGTCCAAACCATTCGCCCCCCATGATGTTGCACAAGATAATGGGTGAGTCGTCATAATGAAGAAGTCGGCCATAGAGCATGGGCTGGATGGTAAGGTGCCTGCCGAGGGAGAAATTGGTGCGCCACATCGCACTCAGTTCGTGCATTCCGATCTCGTCGTTCAATTTGATGAAATTGTCGGTGTAATAAGCATACCTTGCACTGAACTTGCTTCCGCGTGTGGGGAAATACCAACTATTCTCACCATTGTAGTCTACTTTTGCGAAGTAACTGATGAAATGCTCATGCCTGGGCATCTCTATATAGTGTTCCTTCACCTGGTCGAGCAATAGTTTGTAATTGTAATAATAGTCGACAGCGGCCCCCATTCGGATATGGAAATTGCGCACATTGAAAGTGAAGGGGGCTACCTCGGCATTCAGGCGGTTATAGGAGAGATTGTAACTCTTTGCGCCATACTCGTAAAGGTCGATCTCGTTTCGGATGAAAGCCAGGGTAATGGATGGATGCAAGAAGTTGGTGGGGTGAAATTCCCAGTTGCCTTCTGCCAGGATGCGTTTTCCCAGACGGAAAGTGAAATCGAACTGCATGGGCAGCCGCTTGCGGACGGGGAAGGCGATGTTGCTCTGCAGCGCCACCATCTCCTCGTTGTCGAAACGGATGCCAGCACTGATCTTGTTGGGCTTCTTCTCTCCGGCTACGAGAGTGATTCTTGCTGCCTTGGTGCCGTCGGGCATGTCGATGGCGTTGCGTTCGATATTGAAGTCGGCACTCTGATAGAACAGGTCAAGGCGGATGGAGATGATGATGAGGTTGGCACGTTCAGAATCAATGCTGTCGCCTTCTTTCAACTTGAATTTCCTGCGGAGGAACAGCTCGTCACTATGAGTCATGTTCGCAAACCTCAACTCTCCAATTCGGAAAGAAGGGTTGTTGGACAAAGGTTCCTGAATGGACAGGGGCCGGGGCTTAACTTGCTGCGGGTTGAGTTTCTCCTTGAGGGCCATGATCTCATCCCAATGAGCCATCGCAGCATCCTCACCCCGCTGAATCAGCGTGTCGATGGCCGACGAGGAGAAGGATGCCGAACTATAGCCTTCGGTGTTGACATTGATGGGGATGTCGGTGATTGCCATGTTTTCATCAAACTTGTTCTTACAGTTGAAATCCACGATTTGCAAGAGGATATCTCCTGTAGTACCCAACTGTTCGGCTGTCCGCTGTTTGCTGGCCACCGACACGCCGATGATGTAGTCGGCACCCATCTCTTTGGCGATGTCGGCAGGATAATTATTGCGCAGTCCGCCATCCACAAGCACCTGATTGTCTTTTCTCACTGGAGCGAAAGCCCCAGGAATCGACATACTCGCCCTCATGGCCTCACTGAGTACGCCACGATGGAAAACAATCTCGCTGTTGTCAACCACGTCGGTCGCGACACAGGCAAACCGTATGGGGAGGGTATCGAAATCAATAGAATCGTTGTAGGGATAGGTGAAAGTGCGCAAAAGCTTGCCGATGTTCTTGCCGATGATGAAGCCACCACCAATCGAAGTTTTCTTTTTCTTCAATCTCAAACTGGTAGAGAGGGCATAAGTGTTGTGCTGCTCACGCTCTTTCAGACTTAGGTATCTCAAGTTGTCCCTGTCGGACAGCACTATCGACCAGTCTTGTGACCGTACGATGGAGTCGAGTCGCATGGCGTCATTCCCACAGGCATATAGTCCTCCCACAATGCTTCCCATACTGGTGCCGGTGATGATGTCGATGGGGATGCCGGCTCTTTCAAGCACCTTCAGCACACCGATATGGGCGACACCCTTGGCTCCGCCGCCGCTAAGCACAAGGGCAACTTTCTTGCGAGGCTGTGCATCCTGGCCTGCCGTTGGCAGCACGAATCCGAGAGTGACAAACAGGATGATGATGAAATGTTTCATGTTCGTGGTTTCTTCTGGAGGATGTCAATACTTCTTGGTGACGAAGGCTTGCATAATCATCAACAGGAATCGACCTATTCATCTGATTATCAAGACAAGCAAAACATCTATGACATGACAAAGATAATATAAAATCAGAGAATAATGCTCCTTTCTGCAGAATTTTATTAAGAATACCGACTCAACTTCCACAAGTAGAGAGGAGTTCAGGAGTTGCAGAAGTTCAGGAGTTCAGAAGTTCAGAAGTTCAGGAGTTCAGGCATTACCACAGCAAACAACCATTGAGCCTATTTCACAAAATATATGAAATTTTGAATTGGATTGTTTCAGATTAGGGGCGCCGCGACCAAACACATGGCATTCATGTGATGCCGTATTAAACCATTTTCACCTTTTATCTCGAAAAAAAATGAAAAAAGTGGGAAATATGAAAATAAAGATGTAACTTTATCGCCCCAAACCGATTTTCATTTCTTAAACAAATACTATTAACATGAAGAATGTACCCACAATCAAGATTGGAATCGTCGCCGTCAGCCGCGACTGTTTTCCAGAGTCATTGGCAGTGAACCGTCGTAAGGCCGTGATAGCCAAGTATGTAGAGAAGTACGGAGCTGCCGACATCTATGAGTGTCCTATCTGTATCGTCGAGAGCGAGATCCACGCCCAGCAGGCACTTGAGGATGTGAAGAAGGCTGGATGCAACGCACTCTGCGTGTATCTGGGCAACTTTGGTCCCGAGATTTCTGAGACCATGATTGCCGACTGGTTCCAAGGCCCCACCATGTTCTGCGCTGCCGCCGAGGAGACACAGGAGAACTTGATTGACGGACGTGGCGATGCCTACTGCGGCATGCTTAACGCCAGCCAGGCCCTCTCACTGCGCAAGACCCGTGCCTACATCCCTGAGGAGCCCGTAGGCGACGCTGCCGAGTGCGCAGATATGATTCATGAGTTCGTGCCCATTGCCCGCGCCATCGTTGGTCTGCAGAACCTGAAGATCATCAGCTTCGGTCCGCGTCCCAACAACTTCCTGGCCTGCAACGCACCTATCCGTGCCCTCTATGACCTCGACGTTGAGATTGAGGAGAATTCTGAGCTCGACCTGCTCGAGGCATTCCAGAAGCATCAGGGCGACCCACGTATCGACGACGTGGTGAAGGACATGGTAGCCGAGTTGGGCACTGGCAACAAGATTCCGTCGGTGCTGCCGAAGCTCGCCCAGTATGAGCTGACACTGCTCGACTGGATTGAGGCTCACAAGGGCTCTCGCCAGTTCGTGGCCATGGCCAACAAGTGCTGGCCCGCATTCCAGACCATGTTCGGTTTCGTACCCTGCTACGTGAACAGCCGTCTGACGGGTCGTGGCATCCCCGTGGCCTGCGAGGTAGACATCTATGGTGCCCTGTCGGAGTATATCGGCACATGCATCACCCAGGATGCCGTTACCTTGCTCGACATCAACAACTCCGTGCCAAGAGACATGTACGAGCAGAGCATCAAGGGCAAGAAGTTCGAGTGCGACAGCTATACCGACAAAGAGATTTTCATGGGCTTCCACTGTGGCAACACCGCCTCGTCGAAGGTATGCAGCTGCCAGATGTGCTTCCAGCGCATTATGGCCCGCGCTCTGCCTGTAGAGGTGACCAACGGCACGCTGGAGGGTGACCTGAAGCCAGGCAAGGCCACCGTATACCGTCTGCAGTCGACTGCCGACACCAAGCTCCGCGCATACATCGCCCAGGGCGAGATTCTGCCAGTAGCCACCCGTTCGTTTGGTTCGATCGGAACCTTCGGCATCAAGAACATGAGCCGTTTCTATCGTCACGTACTCATCGAGAAGCACTATCCTCACCATGCCGCAGTGATGTTCGAGCATGCAGGAAAGTATCTCTGGGAGGTGCTGAAGTATATGGGTATCCCCGTCGACGAGATTGACTACAATTTCCCGAAGGGCGACTATTATCCCACCGAGAACCCGTTCGCATAAGAACCGCCTGTCGGCGGCTGATGGCATGACATCCCGTCATTCCTATCAGCAGTCGTTATCGGCCGTAAAAAAACAATCTCCGTGCAAGCCATGTGGTTGCACGGAGATTTTTTTTTACGGCTTGAGCACCATGTCTACATGTTTGGTTTCATTACATCGTGGCACTTCACCGTGTACTGTTTGGAGAGTTGGAATGGGGCTGTGGCACGGATGTCCTCCACATTGGCACCGAAGCCGATGGTGTATTTGCCGGGAGCGGTCTCCCAGGCCTGGCTGGCCTCGTTATAGGATGCCAGATCGTAGAGCGAGATCTTCATGGTGAGCGTCTCACTCTGGTTGGGTTGGAGCTCACGCGTCTTGGCAAAGGCCTTCAGTTCGCGGGCGTTATTCAAAGACAAACAATTTCTTCTCACTTTTTTACATCATTTGCATGATTAGACACATGCCTCACATGTTCCCCGATGTGAAAAACACATCCAAAAGGAGTGGTCATTGGAAAAAAATAGCTAAATTTGCCATGAGTTAAACGCTAAACAATAACATAATCATCTTACCGACATGAAGAAAAGATCATTATTGACCAGTGCCTTTATAGTTTTTGTCGCCATCATTGCCATGGGATGCGCAAAAGGCAAGGAAGCAAGCAACACCACCGACGAACCTGCAAGCACGACCAGCACCGACAACGTTTCGGCTGCAGGAGATTGGGAAGGTAATGAAGTGCCTCCTGTCCTCGCCGTCTATGTGAAAGGATTGCCACTCTTCGCCCCATTCAATGAGGGTGACATCATCAATGAGGGCAAGGCACTGAAACAATCGCCCAACCAATACACCCAGTTCATCATGGGCGAGGAAGCTTACGGCATCGCCTATCAGGAGGAGAAAAACAAAAATCTGGAACACGACACCAGCTACCTGAACCAATATCTATACAAGTCGGCCGACGGCATGAAGGGCCAGCTCTTCAGCTTTGCCGACCCCAAGGCCATAGAGCTGTATATGACGTCTCATGGCGATGTGATGCCCGAGGGCGACCTCATCCCGATGGAATACACCTATGGCATCATCGTGGGCGCCGACTATCTGAACGACCGCAGCATCATATCGTCCTACTCCACCACGACAGAAGACCCCACCGAACCGCAGTTCAGCAAGGAGGTGATAGCCAAGGTGGAGAAAGCACTGAATGCGAAAGTGGAGAAAAACCGCATCAGCCACATCATCGGCGACGAGGAATATCAATTCGGAGTCATGAGAACGCAGCCCAACGACAAATATGGCATCGCAGCATGGGTGCTCGCCAAGGGCAACGACATCACCATCTGGACCGACACCTGTGAGGTGGTGGAGGAAGAGCACCGCGTATATTGGTCGAACTACGACCCCGATGAGTATATGGAGCCGGGTGTCATCGCTGTGGTCAAGGGCAAGAACGGCCTCGACATCTATTGCACCCACATGTCTACCGACGAGACCGCCAACTACATGCTGATGAGGCAGAAGAACTCGAAGTTCGTCAAGTTCGACATGGGCGGCTTCTACCAGATGTATGAATGAGCCAAGCGGCTTTGAAGCAAGCTACTTCCGGGTTGCTGATGATCTATGCGAACAAAGTAGAGTAAAAGGCCTGAGAAACCCTTTATTGTAATATAAACAGCACAGAGGCACAGAGTAAATAATTCTCTGTGCCTCTGTGTTTAAAGACTAAAGTCTAGTGTCTAAAGCCAAAATTAAAAGAGGGTGAACTTGTAGCCCAGCGTCAGCTGGAAAGTGAGGTTCTTGCTGTCAAGGTCGACCTTATCCTCATCGAAAATCTTGGTAATGCCAATGTTGTAACGAGCATCAAGAACAAAACGATGGAATTCGTACGACAAGCCCACCGGGATCGAGAGGTCGAAGCCTTTCACGCCATCCGTGTCTGCATCCACATTTTTCTTATCACTCGACAATTTTGCAGAGAGATTCACACCAGGCTGAATACCAGCCTTCAATGCCAGACCTTTCAAAACATAGAAGTTTGCCGTGACAGGAATGTTGAGATAGTCGATCTCCCATGTAACATCCAAGTCCTTGATCTCAGCACCTTGCTGTGAATAGAGTATGCCACCAGCGAGGCTAAACTTGTCGGTCACGAAATACTCAAATTCCGGACCTACAACCAGTCCCACACGTGCTTTCGTATCATCGGTGTTGTTGAAATCAGCTGCACTGAAACCAATACGTGGCTGGACAGTGAACGAACCTGCTGAATACTGTGCAAAAACATTGGTTGATGCCAGCATGATTACGGCTGCAAGAAGAAATTTTTTCATAAATCTGATGTTGTATTTGTTTATAAATGAACTAAAGTGGGCAATCAGAGAAATATAAATACGATCACCTGATTTTGAGCCCCCACTGATTTCGAATTGCAAAAATATAAAAAAAAGAATGAAAGCACATTAAAAAAGAAGCGAAAACCTACTCTTTCCATGCATTTTATGTCAGAAAACTGTTTTCTGGAAGTAGACATATTGAAGGACGATGTGGTCGTTTTATAAATGGCACGATGTTTGCTATACACAAAAACCAAACCAATATCTTATGGAAAACCTAATATCGTTTTTATTCTTGATGGCAGCAATTGTCATTTGCGTAATGATCTTTAACATCGGAAATTTCATTCTGGAATTTTTGGCATTCCCAGCATTTATCATCCTTATGATTGCAGGTGTAATTTATGCCGTGGGATACGCTTTTGGAGAAACATGGAAATACAGAAACGAAGTGGAAAAGGAAGAACTGACTGAGGAGGAAGAAAATGATTAGATTTCTGATAATTCTAGCAGTAGTTTTGTCGCTTGTAATCATCAAAGTATTATGGGTGATATCCATGACTTTCAGGCACGGAAAGCTTGACAAAGAGAAAAAGGAAATCATCCATCGGGCAAATTATCTGGTTGCAAAAATCAAGGATCCCGAACAGTTGTATGATGATATGCCCAAAATCATCGGCCCTCAATACCGGGGAGAATGGGCATTATATACTTGCAACATGACAGCCATCGCCTTGTCGAACATTGCCCGTCTGTTTCCAGAGAAAAGGGAGTGGGCCATTGCCCATATCAAACGGGTGATTGACATCGCCATGTCGCCAAAGATAAGGGAATATGATAGGAAACGATGGTATGGGGAGGACGCGCTCGACAGCCTGAACGGGAACACCAGCCACATCACATATTTGAGTGTTCTCGCATTGATGATAGGGAGATTTAAGCAGACAGGAGGAGGCAGCCAATATGATAGTCTATACCATTCAATTTGTGAAACGATGAACCGCCGGATTCTTCAAAGTCCGGCATTGAATCTTCCTTCTTATCCCGGGGAGCCGATTTATGTTCCGGATATGCTCGTAGCCATTGTCGCCCTGACAGAATATGCCAAATGGAACGGAGGAAAATACCAATCTACGGTGGACAAATGGCTACAAATGGCTAAAACAGAATGGATTGACGAAGAGACAGGATTGCTGGCCTCAAAATTGACAGAAGATGGTTGGCCGATACCGCCAGTCAGTGGGGCTTTCTCCGCACTCAGCTGCTCTTATCTCGCGATGGTAGACCAAGAGTTTGCAAAAGGGCAATATGAACTTCTGAAAAAGCATTTCAAGAAAGACTTTCCGTTTACAGGTATCAAGGAATACACCGACCGTAAATGCCGGTTTGATTTTGAGAATGTCAACGCCGGTCCTGTCATTCTTGACTTAAGTGCCTCCGGAACCGCATTTGCCATAGGGTGTGCCACCATGCTTGGCGACATGAAATTCCGCAATCAGCTCTTGAGAACAGCTGAAATCGCTGGGAGCACCGTGACATGGAACGGGAAAAGCCACTATCTCCTTGCCAATTGGGTATTGGTAGGAGAAGCCGTGGCTCTAGCTATGCGAACGGCTACGCTAAGATAACATCGCCTTATTTTCAATTAGTTACAAGGACGTGTCATAAATATTTCGCAATTTTTTAATAACTATAGGCTAGTGATTCTTGATTTTTAATTTTGGACAAAAGCTTTATCTTCGCATGTTACGAATTATACAACGACTATAAGTCTAAACTCTCTTCTTTGAGCAAAAAGTCAAAAAGACCTATTGTAAGTATGCCCTCTTCATTGCGACGAGGCATAATGTGGTCTTTCACGATGATTACCTTCTTGAAAAAATCATTGATGTTTGTAAGTGGGCGAGATTCCTGTATCTCTTTCTCCCTGTCAGGGATGGACAAGGCTGACTGCACATAGTACTTCTTACTGCCGAGGCAGGCAATAAAGTCCACTTCTAGTTGGGTGCGAATCCATTTCCCATATTTATCAGGCTTTCTTATTTCTACCATTCCGACATCCACACTGTAACCACGAACAATCAGTTCATTGTAGATGATGTTCTCCATGATATGCGTTTCCTCTTGTTGACGCATATCCAAAATAGCATTCCTCAAACCTATATCCGAGAAATAGTATTTGGAGAGAGTATTGATGTATTTCTTTCCTTTTATATCGTAGCGTATAGCTCTATTCAAAAGAAATGACTCCGATAGATAGGCTAGGTAATTGGAGATGGTCTGACTGCCAATACTCACATTCTTAGCACTCTTGAAAGTATTCGACAATTTGGTAGGATTGCACGGAGCACCTATAGATGAAGCCAGAATGAGCACCAACTCACGCAGTTCATTGTCATTTTTGATTTTATGCCTCTCTATAATGTCTGCAAGATAAACAGTATCAAACAAGTTCTTCAGATAATTAATCTTCTTTCCTTCGGATTCAAAAGATTGGATGAGCGGCATACCACCATAAGTGTAATATTCGCGCCATGCGTCTAACTTGTCCCCGCCTTTGGCTGAATAGAATTCTGCAAATGAAAGTGGATTCACATGAATTATTTCCCCTCGACCACGAAACTCTGTCGGTATGTCTGAAGACAAGAAGTGGGAATTACTTCCTGTTACGTATGTGTCAGCATTATCAATATGGCGGAAGCTATTCAGCACATCAACAAACTCATCCATCAACTGAACTTCGTCTATAATGATGTAGTATAGGTTCTTGTCCTTGATTCTGTCGTGAACATAATGTAGCATAACATCTGAGTTCCGAAGTTCCTTGTTCATTCGGTCCTCGAGATCAACACGGATGATGTGGTCATCTGCCACACCATTTTCCAGCAAGTAGTGATAGAATAGGACATTCAGCAGGTACGATTTGCCACATCTGCGAATTCCAGTTACCACCTTAATAAAGCCATTTTGACGGCTTTCTATCAGTTGCTTAAGATATCGATCTCTTTTTATTTCCATGTTCTGCATTATATTTTAGTCAACCTTGACGCTTTTTTACGATGCAAAGATAACGTTTTTTATCTTATCTTACCATTATTACATTAAAAAACTGTCAACGTTGACATTTTTTTAATGTACCACAAAGTTGTTTCGTGGTTAATCAATATAAATTCTTCAGCCATGATCGAGGGGTTGGAATCCAGTCCTAATTATGTTATGATCTCCCAATATCCATGCCAGTTTGTAGATATTTTCCGGCTTCGTATGTTTTCGTTCCGGAGATAGTTATATTCTGCAAATCGATGACACCACAAGTTGTTGAGTATGGAATGTATCCTGGTTTGGTATTGCAAACATCAAATATACCATTAATCCGACCGAATACGACTGCAGAGTCAGCATTATTTCTTACAATATAATAGTCTGTCGAATTATTTTGGTTGATTAAACAGATATCAAATCCGCCCGTACCTGCATCGATATAGTTATCGCTAATTAAGTCGTGTCGCAAATATATCGAAAATATAAGCCAAAAATCAATAAAAACAAGGAGAACAACAAAGTTTAACAAAACAATCGAGTAGGAGGAAAATGAAATAGTTTTCCTCCTATTTCATTTTCCGTCCTCTCACACCACCGCACGTGCGGTTCCGCATACGGCGGTTCTTAACACGGATGCAACTTCACATAATAATCCATTAAGCAGGGGTAGCCCGCACGTTTCAAATTTTCTGCCGTGGCTACACGGTGCATAAAGCTGTGGGCAGCTCGGCAATATCCTTTGCGACTGTTTGCCCACTGCCAAGCTTGCCACTTCGGAATGCCGCACCTTTGCAAATTCTTGAAGCGTGTACGTATCCGTTTCCAACATTTCCATATACACATGCGGATGCGACCGCGCAGCCATTGGTCGGTATCTTCCAAGAAGCTGCACATGTCGGCATGCCGAAAGTAGGTCACCCAACCTCGGATGGCATGGGTCAGTACCTCCTTGCGCCGTTCATAACCGATGTTCCAACTGCGGGAAGTCAGCTCCTTGAGCCGCTTGCGCAGCTTGGATTTTGTCTTCGGATGGACGCACAAGCGAGTTTTTCCCCTTCATGTGTAGAACGAGTAGCCGAGGTACTTCTGGCCGTTCACGCTGCCTACACGGGTCTTCTCGCGGTTCACCTTCAGGAAAAGCTTCTTCTCGATGTAGTGGCTGATACTTTCGCATACCCTCTCGGCTGCACGCGGACTCTTGCAAAAGATGATACAATCGTCGGCATAGCGGACAAACGGGAGACCACGGCGTTCGAGTTCATGGTCAAGTTCGTTGAGCATGATGTTGCTCAGTATCGGGCTTAATGGGCCGCCTTGCGGAACGCCCTGCTCCGTTTCCTCGAACTTGTGGCATATCATCACACCTGCACGCAAGTACTTGTGGATGAGAGATACAACACGTCCGTCCTTGATGGTGTCAGAAAGGAGCTGCACAAGCTTGCTTTGGTTCACCGTATCGAAGAACTTCTCCAAGTCAAGGTCTATACAGTACTTGTAGCCGTCATTGATGATTTCCTGCGCTCGCTGCAAGGCCTGGTGGGCACTGCGACCCGGACGGAAGCCATAGCTGCCGTCCGAGAACTTGGGCTCATAAACAAGGCTCAGCACCTGCGCTATGGATTGCTGGATGACGCGGTCAACCACGGTCGGGATGCCGAGATGGCGCGTCTTGCCACCATCCTTGGGTATCTCCACCCTGCGGACGGGATTCGGACGGTACTTGCCGCCCAAGAGACTTTCAACTATTTCCACCTTGTGGCTACGCAGGTATGGGAGCAACTGCTCCACGTCCATCTTGTCGATGCCGCCGCTCCCCTTGTTTGACTTAACTTGCCTGTACGCTCTGTTAAGATTGTCGGGAGTCAAGATGTACTCAAGCATCCTGTCTGACGTTAGTTGCACTTCCACGAGGTCGTCTCCGACCATCCCAATCAAAGTCTGCGCTCCCTCA
>ONGG01000012.1 GCA_900317305.1 uncultured Prevotellaceae bacterium
ACCGCTGGCGTTGACCACCGTCAGACCGGCAATCTTGCCTTTCACGAGTTCTGCGGCGTCGCCGATCTTACCGGCGTTGAAGTCCTCGGCCTTCACGGATGCCACGGCAGAGGTGATGTCGCCCTTGCGCTGGGTGCCGTAACCGATGACCACCACTTCGTTGAGCAATGCGTTGTCTTCCTCGAGCGTCACATTGTTGCCGGCCTTTACCTCCTGCGAGAGGAAACCGATGTAGCTCACCACGAGGGTGGCATTGCGGTTGGAAACATTGAGCGAGTAGTTACCGTCGATATCGGTAACCGTAGCGTTCTGGGTGCCTTTCTCGACTACCGTGGCTCCGATAATCGGTTCGCCTTTGGCGTCAGTGACAACACCCTTCACTACAACACCTTGCTGAGTGATCTCGGCAACAGTTGGTGATGTGCTTTCTGCGGCCAGGGCGGTCATCCCACCCGAAACCAGCAGCAGCAAACATAGAAAATGTTTTTTCATACCGATTTTTTTTTAGGTTTGATAAAGTGATACATATTTTAGGTTATTTGTTTACTTTCCATTCGAGCACGCCGCCCGACTCTCCCTGGCGCAACTTGGCCAGGATTTTCAGCCCCGTGGTTCGCACAGGAGCAAAGTCAACGCTGTTGTAGCAATCTTTGCTCACCGTGTAGGGACTGTGGTCGGCCACTTCCTGCCACTCGCCACTGGCGTCCTTGTAGTAGAGCGTCCACGACTCGGGCGTGCGGAAGTTGCCGTCGTAGTGGTCGAAGTCAAGCCAATACACCTGCACGTTCGATACCTCATACTCCTGGTCGAACTGGTAGGTGATGGCCTCGGTGGTGCCACGCTTCAGCCACCAGTAGTGATAAGGCTTCGAGGTGTCCGACGAGCGCTTGGGCTCCCACTGGTCGTTGGTGCCGCCGGCCCAGGAGTCTACGGGAGCGGTCTCAGGGGCGTCGTTCTGGATGGGACCACGGTTGCAGAACGTCTGTGCCTTCGAGGCGATGGTGGGCAGCGGGGTGGCCACGGCCATCGATGGTGTGTTGGCAATCCACACTTCCATCTGCTCGTTGCCACGGTTGTTCCAAGTAGAGTAGGGGATGGCACGGAAACGCACATCCTTTACCTCACCGTCGCGCTGCAGCTCCTTCGCATTGCCCTCGAGCACCACCACGCCGTTGAGCAGGCCGGCCTCGTAGTGGGCGCTGATGGGGGCACTGTCGAGGATATACTTGTTGAACACCTTGTGGTCGGATTGGTCGGTGCCCTCCAGACAGTAGACGATGGGACCGCGCTCAAGGGCCACCTTGCCACGGTCGTCCTCGGCATTGTCGTTGGCCACGATGCGGCGAACGTCCATCGGGAAGTCGAGCTCTATCACGTCGCCTTTCTTCCAGGAGCGCGAGATGCAGACATAACCATCTTCATTCGCCAAGCCTGCTGCCACACCGTTCACTGTGACGGTGTAGGCAGAGGCGGCTTCGCTATAAGTATAGAGAGAGTTGTTTGTTGGGGAATCCTTCAGCCAGGAGGGGATGCGGAGGCGGATGGCAAACTTGCCGCCGCCCTTCGTCACCTTGATTTGGATTTTACCATTCCAAGGATAGTCGGTGGTCTGTTCCAACTCGACGTTGCCAATCCTGGCTTTTCCCTGAGCATAGAGGTTCACGAAGATATCCTTTCCCTGCTGGGCATAGATGTATCCGGGGATGGAGGCCACGAAGCGGGTGATGTTGCCGGGGCAGCAGGCACAGCCAAACCATTTCTGGCGCTCGTGCTCACCGTCGCTCTCCAGCGGATTGTCGTAGAAGAATTTGTCGCCACTGAGCGAGACGCCGCTCATCACATTATTATATAACGCGCGCTCGCATACGTCGATGTATTTGCTCTCACCAGTGGCAAGAAACATGCGGTAGTTCCAGTACACATTGGCGATGGCGGCGCAGGTCTCGCAGTAGGCAGTGTGGTTGTTCAGCTCATAATTGGGGCCAAAACCCTCGCCCTGCGGACGGCTGCCTATGCCACCGGTGATGAAGAGTTTCTTCGACGACATGTTCTCCCAGATGCGCTCCAGGGCATCGAAGTAGGCCTTGTCGCCAGTAAGGGCGGCCACGTCGGCCACACCCGAGTAGAGATATCCGGCACGCACGGCATGGCCCACAATCTCCTGTTGCTGGAGGATGGGCATGTGGTCTTGCGAGTATTCGCTGGGCTGATGGCCGTCGGTGCAACGGCCTGTCTCCTCTACGAAGTATTTGGCGCCCTCCAGGTATTTCCTGTTGCCTGTTACCTTATAGAGTTTGCAGAGTGCCATCTCGATGATGGGGTGTCCGCCCGGACGGTGGATCTGTCCTTCGTTGGGGCCAAAGGTTTTGCACACCAGGTCGGCGTTCTTGATGGCCACATTGAGGAAATTCTTCTTTCCCGTGGCACGGTAATGGGCCACGGCGCTCTCGATGAGGTGACCTGAGTTGTAGAGCTCGTGCGAGTTGATCTTCTCCCACTTGTGCGTGCCCCACCAACCACTAAGGCGCGTACATTTGTTAGTGACGCAAGTGGTGAGGTAGCCATCGGCCTCCTGGGCCTTCGCGATAATGGCAATCACGGAGTCGAGGTAGTGGTCGAGGCGGGCATCGTAGTGCACGGCAAGCGAGTAACTGGCGCCCTCGATTACCTTGTATGGATCGGTGTCGTCGAAGGAGAAGTCGCCTTTGTGCTCACCTTGGATGAGGCCGGCGGCAAGCGCGAAATTGTCGAAACGGCCGTTCACCTCGCACTCATGGAAGGCAGAGGGGATGCTTACCGTGCGGTTGGTCTCGATGCGGGGCGACCAGAAACCGTCGCTGAGGTGGACACTGGTGAAGGGAACCTCTTGGATGGGATTCGAAAGACGTGATGGGCGTGATGCATTGGCTGTGATGGCCAGCATCATGGCTCCGAAGAGTAATAATACTTTTTTTTCCATACAAACTATGATGTTTGGATTGTTCTTTCGTTAGGTTATTCTGGGGTCGGGTTAGGTTTCTGGTGCAAAATAATGAAAAAAGGCGCAGACGGAGTGCCAATATCGTCCAAGATGATACAACTATCGTCCAAGCACCTGGAAATAATGCATTTTTGGATGATTTTGCTATGGAGTTTGGACGATTGTTTCATCCGTTTTGGGCGAAAGTAGTTATCTTTGCGGCAGATATAGAATGCAAGCTAAAAATGAAAGCCAAACTACTGCTGACACTACCTACCTTACTCTTTTTTCTTGCCCATTCCGTCATGGCCAAGGACTATACGGTGGCATCACCCAACGGCAGGATCTCAGCCTCGGTAGATGATAACCGGACGCTTACCGTGACCTTCGACGGGAAGGAGGTGGTGAGTGTGGAAACCGATATGGCCATCATAAAGAGGTACAACCAAAGGAGCGATGCCACAGCCAACTCTTCTTTCTCTCTTGGTCGTGGCTACCGGTATGCAGGTACCCGTCATGTCGACGACCACATTGTGGCGCCATTCTATCGGCAAGCTTCATTCCAGATGTCGGGCAATCAGATGGACTTGCGTCTGGCTGATGGCTTCGGCATGCAGATAAGGGCCTACGACGAGGGGGTGGCTTACCGGTTCTATACGACTAACAAGAAAATGACTGTCGTGGCCGACGAGACGGCTGACTTCCGTTTCCCCGACGATAGCAAGGCCTGGCTGGCATACTCTACCAACGACGAGAAACCCTTCGCCATGGCTTTCCAGAACTTCTACGACGCGACCATGCTTGCCGAGGCCAAGGACAAATATGCGTTCCTTCCTGCCACAGTGCAGAGTGGCAACGTGAAGGTGACCTTGCTCGAGTCCGACCTGCGGAGTTATCCTGGCATGTTCGTCAAGGCTGGGGGCAACCACCTGAAGGCCGCTTTCGCCCGATACCCGAAGACCATGGCCTACTACAAATGGCGGGGTATGAGTTATGTGGAGGAAACCGAGAGTTTCATCGCCAAGTCGGAAGGTGCGAGGACCTATCCCTGGCGGGTGATGGCCATCACCGACGACGATACGCAGATGCCCGTGAACAACTTGGTATATGGGCTCGCCACCCCCAACCAGATAGGAAGCACCGACTGGATAAAACCTGGAAAGGTGGCATGGGATTGGTGGAACGACTGGAACCTGAAAGGAGTTGACTTCGAGGCTGGCATCAATACCCGTACCTATCAGTATTACATCGACTTTGCCTCCAAGAACCACATTCCGTATGTGGTGCTCGATGAGGGATGGTACGACTCCTCGAAAGGCGACATCATGAACCCCATTGCCGACATCGACCTGCAACGACTCATCGACTATGGACGCCAGAAAGGGGTGGATATCGTGCTCTGGACGGTGTTCAATGTGCTCGACGAGCATCTCGACGAGGCCTGCCGCACTTATGCGGGAATGGGCATCAAGGGATGGAAAGTGGACTTCATGGACCGCAACGACCAGACGGCAGTCGAGATGGCCGAACGACTGGCGAGAACCTGTGCCTCCTATCATCTGCTGCTCGACTATCATGGCTTCTATGCGCCCACTGGAATGAGCCGAACCTATCCCAACATCCTCAACTATGAGGGGGTGTTTGGCATGGAGGAGGCCCGATGGGCGAAGAAAGACACGGATATGCCTGAATACGACGTCACTTTTCCCTTCATACGCATGATGGCCGGAAACGTTGACTTCACGCCGGGTGCCATGCGCAACGGCACGAAGGAGAACTGGGTGGAATGCTATCAGAACCCGGTGTCAATGGGCACACGATGCCACCAGTTGGCTTGCTATGTGGTGCACGACTCTCCTTTCACGATGCTCTGCGACGCACCCACCAACTATGAGCGCGAACAGGATTGCGTGGACCTCATCACCAGCATTCCCGACACTTTCGACGAGACTAGAATCACACATGGTAAATTAGGTAAATACATCACTGTTGCCCGCCGGGCCGGTAGCGATTGGTACTTGGGTGGGCAAACGAACTGGTACGGAAGGGAAGTCACGCTCTCTCTTGACTTCCTTTCCCCAGGCACGTATGAGGCTACGATTGCCACCGACGGCATCAATGCCAACCACAATGCCGAAGACTACCTGATTGTCCGTAAACAACTGACTGCCAACGACCAACTCACACTGAAGATGGCCAGCGGTGGTGGCTTCCTCGTGAAACTGGTGAAAAAAGAGGTTCTATTGACTTCAAAAGCAAAATAACGATTATAACGATGAAAAGACTCCTTACTATCGTGCTGACGGCTATGGTCGTACTGACCGCCACAGCAGCCAAGAAACCACAGCAGGTGCATGGCTATCCCATCAATCCCGTGCCCTTCACTGCAGTGAAAGTGAACCAGGCTTCGTTCTGGGGACAACGGCTGGAGGCCAGCCGGAAGGTGACGATTCCTCTCGCTTTCTCGAAGTGTGAGGAAACCGGGCGTTACACCAACTTCACCAATGCCGCTGCCCATCTGAAAGATCCGTCGAAGACATTCACCGTGGGCGGACTCTCATTCGACGACACCGACCCCTACAAGACCATCGAGGGTGCCAGCTATATCCTGCAGACTTATCCCGACAAACGGCTCGTGCAGTATATCGACTCGGTGCTCGACCTCATAGCAGCGGCACAGGAACCCGACGGATATCTCTACACCTCGCGTACGCAGAACCCGCAGAACCCGCACGAGTGGGCTGGCGACAAGCGATGGAGCAAGGAGGAGGACCTGAGCCACGAACTCTACAACCTCGGCCATATGGTGGAGGCAGCCATCGCCCACTACCAGGCCACGGGCAGCCGGAAGTTCCTCGACATCGCACAGCGCTATGCCGACTGCGTGTGCCGTGAGGTGGGACCCAATCCAGGACAGGCCTGCGTGGTGCCCGGACATCAGATAGCAGAGATGGCACTGGCCAAACTCTATCTCGTGACGGGCGAGAAGAAGTATCTCGACGAAGCCAAGTTCTTCCTCGACTACCGGGGAAAGACCACCATCGTGCATGAGTACTCGCAGGCCCACAAACCGGTGGTCGACCAAGACGAGGCCGTGGGACACGCCGTGCGTGCGGCATATATGTATGCCGGCATGGCCGACGTGGCGGCACTCACTGGCGACAAAGACTATATCAAGGCCATCGATGCCATCTGGGACAACATCGTCACGAAGAAACTCTACATCACCGGTGGCATAGGGGCCACTTCCAATGGCGAGGCCTTTGGCGCCAACTACGAGCTGCCCAACATGAGCGCCTATTGTGAGACTTGTGCTGCCATTGGCAATGTCTATGTCAACTACCGCCTTTTCCTGCTCCATGGCGATTCGAAATACTACGACGTGCTGGAACGCACGCTTTACAATGGCCTCATCAGCGGCGTGAGCCTCGAGGGCAATGGTTTCTTCTATCCCAATCCGCTGGAGTCGATGGGACAGCACCAACGACAGGCATGGTTTGGCTGCGCTTGCTGTCCGAGCAACATCTGCCGTTTCATTCCCTCGCTGCCGGGATATGTGTATGCCGTGAAAGACCGCAATGTCTACGTCAACCTCTTCCTCTCCAATACGGGTGAACTCACTGTAGGGGGCAAGAAGGTGAGGCTGAGCCAGACCACAGAGTATCCATGGGATGGCGACATCGTGGTGACGGTCGACCAGAATGGGACTGGACTCTTCGATATGAAAATTCGGATTCCGGGATGGGTGCGCAACCAGGTGGTGCCCTCCAATCTTTACCAATATAGTGATGGCAAGCGGCTGGGATACCAGGTGCTGGTCAACGGACAGGCTGCTGAGGGACAACTGACGGCGGATGGCTACTATACCATCAGCCGCAAGTGGAAGAAAGGCGACAAGGTGCAGGTACACTTCGACATGGAGGCACGCACCGTCAGGGCTAACAACAAGGTGGAGGCCGACCGTGGCATGGTGAGCATCGAGCGTGGACCTCTGGTCTATTGCGCCGAGCACCCCGACAACAACTTCGACATCATGGGGGCACTCATCAACCAGAACCCGAAATTTGTCCTGGGCAAGGGCGAGATATCGGGAACACCCGTCACCACCCTTACCACCAGCGCGCAGACGCTGAACTTCAACGATGCCGGAAGACTGGAGGCACAGGACCAGACATTGAAACTGATTCCTTACTATGCCTGGTGCCACCGCGGCTCAGGGAAAATGCGTGTGTGGCTGCCGCAAGACCTCAATGCCACCAGTCCGTCGCAACCCGCCACCCTTGCCAGTGAGAGCAAAGTGACCTCGTCGTCAAAAGTGCCGGCACTCTCGTCTATCAACGACCGCTTGGTGCCGAAAGACGAGAACGACCGCTCTGTGCCCTATACGCATTGGTGGCCCAAGCAGGCTGGCACAGAATGGCTCTGCTATGAGTTCCCGCAGGAGTCCACCGTCCAGAGTGCCACCGTCTATTGGTTCGACGATGGACCCTGGGGTGGATGTAGGGTGCCGAAGTCATGGCGTATCCTCTACCAGGACGGGCAGCAGTGGGTGCCTGTGGAGGGTGCCGATGGTTATCCTACCGACAAGGGGGCTCCTTGCACCGTCAACTTCAATCCTGTCAAGACCAAGGCGCTCCGTCTGGAGGTGGTGTTGCCCGATGACAATTCGGCAGGACTCTTCGAATGGGTGGTGAGATAACTCTATAGGCCTGCCTTCTTCCCACTATCTGATGATGAGTGGGAACATCACTTTCAATGAGAAATTCCGGCCCATGTTATAGATGCCGTGGTGGCCCGTCACAGGGTTCACCGCGGCATATTTTAGTCGGCTCAGGTGACTCTGGTAGGCGCGGTTGGTCAGGTTGTCGCCATTCAGGCTCAGCGAGCACAGGTTGCGGTGACGCCACTTGATGTCGGTGCCCACCGACATATTGAGTAGGGTATACGAGGGAGTGACGGTCTCGGTGTCGTCGGCCACATAGGCATGGTCTTGCCGCAGGTTGCACTCCAGACCAATTTTCACATAGGTGTTGTTGAGCACCCTGCCGTCGCGCACCAGGTCGTAGCTCAGTTCCGATACCCATCGGGTGGCCGGTGTCCGCGGTAGGTAGCGGCGGTCGGCAGGCTGATTCCGCTGGCGGGCATCCACCATCGACAGGCTGTTCTCGAAGTGCAACCGCTCCACAGGATGGATGTCGAGGGTCAGTTCGCCTCCCAGCAACCGGGCATCGCCCTGCGTGAACAGGTAGGTGGGCAAGCCGTCGGTCTCCACTCCTGCCTGTCGGCTGGCGAAGATATAATTGTCGATGAAGTTGGCAAACAGGGCCACCTGTGCCGAGACGATGGGCGAGGTGTAGTCCCACCCCAGGTCGGCCTGCCAACTGTATTCGGGCCGTAGATTGGCATTGCCCACCTCATAGCGGAAGGTGCCCTCATGCTCGCCGTTCGAACCCAGTTCGCTCAGGTTGGGTGCGCGGAATCCACGGGCCAGGTTCAGCCGCAGGTGCATGTTGCTGCCCAGTTCTCTCACAACACCCACACTGCCCGATATCGCACGGAAGGTGCGCGAGATGCGGCCGAAGCGGTCTTCAAGGGCGAAGGCGTGTACATGCCGCAGGTCGGTGCGCACACCACCGCTGATGTTCCAGCTGTTTGCCTTGTAGCCGGCTGTCACATAACCTCCGATGTCGTTGAGCATATAGTCGGGAATGAGGAATTCCTCGCCCTTGTTCACCGACCGCTGATACATTCCTCCTATGCCGGCATTGAGCTTCAGCCCGTCGGTGTTCTGCAGTGCGTAGTGCACGTCGTAACTCAGGGTGTGAAGCAGGAAGTCGAGACCGCTCTCGTCGGGGGTCTCCAGTTCCTCATACTCTTGTCTGCGGTTGCTCTGGTAGCCCACCTGCAGTTTCAGCGTTCCCTTTCCCACATAAACGGAGTTGTCGAACATGGCTTTGTAGTGGCGCACATGTTGATAAGGGAATCCGTGTCCATAGGTCTTCAGGTCGTGGCGGGTGGCCACGGCCTCACTCTCCTCGCCGTCTACGAGTACGGGTTTCACAAACTGGCCTGTCGCCTCGTCGCGCTCACCCTCGGTCATGGTGGGGATGAGGTGGTAGTAGCTCATCTGCAGGTGGCTGTAGCCCCACTGGCGGTTCAAGCCCACCATGCCGCTCAGTGCCCGCTCGGCAAACTGTGTGCCTAGCACATAGCCGTCGTATTTGTTCTTGTAGGCATGGGCGGCCTTCTGGCTGAACCGGGCATCCCACACAAAGCCTTTCTGGTTGCCGCCCATGTTCAGCGAGTAAGCCCACAACCCATTGTTGGTCTGGTATTCGGCCGATGCCGACCCTCTGATTTGTCCATTGGGCAATGACGGGCGACTATGGAAAATCACCACGCCAGCCATGGCATCGGAGCCATAGGTGAGCGATGCCGGACCTTTCAGTATCTCTATGCTGTTCACGTTCTGCGCGTCGAGTTCTATGCCATGCTCGTCGCCCCACTGCTGGCCCTCTTGTCTGATACCGTCCACCACGGTCACGATGCGGTTGTAGCCCAATCCGCGTATCACAGGTTTCGAGATGCCGCTGCCAGTGGTCACCTGTGCCATGCCCGGACGGCGGGCAATGGCGTCGATGATGTTGGTCGACGAGGTGTTGAGCAGGTCGCGCTGACTGACGATGGCCACGGGAGTGGGTGAGTCTTTCAGCAACTGGTTGCCGGCGATGCCCGTCACCACCACTTCGTTGATCATGGCGTTGCTCTCGCGCATCACAAAGTCAAGTTGGTGCGTGCGGTTCAGGTCCACCTCCCTGATGATGGTCTGGTGCCCCACATAACTCACCTGTATGGTCATCGTCTTCTGTGGCAGGTTCTCGAAGAGGTATTGCCCGTTGATATCGGTCACGGTGGTCTGTTTCAGTTCGGCTATATATAGGGTGACGCCTATTAGCGGCTCGTTGTCCACGGCATCAGTCACCTTGCCGCTGAGGGTGGTCTGATGATGGTTGTTCTCTGCCGTGGCACTCATGGGGATGAGGGCCATCAGCAGCATGATGAATATGGTAGTCATGTTTGATGTCTTCGATTTGATGTTTTTTTATGGGTAGGTGCCATGGGTATCCATGGCCATCGACAGCGTCCTTTCTCCAAAGGGCGTTGACTATTGATGCGGCCAAAATGGGGAAACCCACTTCGGTCAAAGAAATAATGTGTGTGAAAACATCAGGCGAAGGGTGGTGCCCTGCTCGACCTGTTTCCTGTGAAGCCATTGGCAATGAGTGCTCTCTTCCGTGTGTACAGAGGGGTGCCAATGGCAGAAAAGAGAACAACGGACAACAGGATGGCGGCGACGAACGGGAGACTCAGCATCTGGCACAATACGCAGTTGTCTACGCAGAAATCGGCCGATGCCAGATGGCTATGGTGCACATGGTGCGCGCAGTCTACGCAGTCGGCTCCTGCCGCCATTCCTTGCTCATGCACGTGCACCAGCGAGAACAGCAACATCGGCACAAACACTGCCAGCAGCATCCATGCAAACCATTTCCTTCTTTGCTCCAGTCTGTTCATCGCTGCAAAGGTAGTGAAAGCCGAAGACAATGCAAAACAAAAACCATTTTTGTTTTCATTGTTGAGGCGCCTCCTACCTTCGCCGCGCAGCGGCAAAGAAGTGAAAGCCGAAGACAATGCAAAACAAAAACCATTTTTGTTTTCATTGTTGAGGCGCCTCCTACCTTCGCCGCGCAGCGGCAAAGAAGTGAAAACCGAAGACAATGCAAAACAAAAAAGCATTTTTTGTTATCATTGTTGAGGCGCCTCCTACCTTCGCCACATGAGGATTATTTGCAAATCTATGGGTAAAAATAGAAACATTTGGAAAATTCACAAAATATTCCTAACTTCGCAACCGAAACCTCAATGCCGCTAAACGAAAGGAAAGGGCGGCTACACCAATTTCTCTAATTCATGCCATCGATATGGCTTTTTTGCAAAAGAGCCCTTTGTAAGGACAATAGTCAAATCATACAACCAGAAAACATGAAGAAACTTTTACTGCTTGCCGCTATCATGCTTGCCTCGATGGGCAGCTGGGCACAGACTGTGGAGCCCAACAACGAAGGAATGACCCTCAGCGCACAGGAATGGACGCGCGACGTGGTGATGGGATGGAACCTCGGCAACTCGCTCGAGTGTCCCTATACCGAGACGGAATGGGGCAACCCCAAGACGACCAAGGCCATGATCCACGCTGTGGCCGAGGCGGGGTTCAATGCCATCCGTATACCTGTGAGATGGATCAACCATGTGAATAATACCACCGACATGATTGTCAATGCCGACTGGCTCGCCCGTGTGAAGGAGGTCGTCGACTGGTGCCTCGAAGAGAATATGTATGTCATCATCAACTCCCACCATGAGGAGTGGTACGACCGCAACCCCTACTATAGCAAGCAAGAGGAGAACAACCGGATGTTGGCCGCCCTCTGGACCTGCGTAGCCACCTATTTCCGCGATTACGACCAGCGGCTCATCTTCGCAGGCACCAATGAGACCACCGTCAACTGGGCCGCTCCCACCGCTGAGCAGCAGGCCGTGCAGAACAGCTACAACCAGACTTTCGTCGATGCCGTGCGTGAGACGGGCGGAAAAAACTACTACCGCAACATTGTGGTGCAGACCTTCGCCTGCAGCCCTTACCACGGACTCAACGGCTTCACTATCCCCACCGACAAGGTGGAGGGACGCCTGAGCGTGGAGTTCCACTACTACGACCCCTATGAGTATTGTGGCAACTGCACCTATTATTATTGGGGAGAGGCCTATAAGGACAAGGGACGTATCCTCGCCAGCAGTACAGAGAAGACTATCACCAACCTCTTCGACCGCATCACCAACACATGGGCGAAGAAAGGATTGGGCGTGGTGATGGGCGAGTATGGCGTATCCAACCACTTCACTGAGGATGACAAGCAGACGCAGCAGGAAAACATGCAGTACTACCTGAAATGTGTGGTGAGCGAGGCCCGCCAACATGGGTTTGCCGCCTTCGCATGGGACAATAATGCCTTCAACAATGGTCCTGAGAATTTCGGCATCTTCAAGCGCTGGCAGAATATGGCCGTGGGCAATACCTACTTCCTCAAGGGCATCACCGAGGGTGCCGGTTCCGAATATGTGGAGCCTGTAGGCCCGGGCGACGATGATACAGGCGAGGGCGTGACCTATTGGGAGGGCGACGCCGTGCTCGACTGGGGCAACGGACTGCAACTCTCAGTGCCTGGCTCGGTGTTTGAGGAAAAGGGTGCCGATGTGCAGATGGTGCTCTCCTACACACAGGACTACTCCGACTACGACGACCTGCAACTCTTCTATGGCGACTGGAGCTCGCTGTTGCCATTCATCGTGGGAGACAACAGTTTTACGGGCGACTTCATACCCAGCAACTACTATTCTACGGGCACGGGCACCAGCCACACCACTGCTTTCTCGTTTGATGAGGGCACACTGGCTACCGTTCTGCAGAAGGGCATCGTCATCCAGGGCCATGGCATACGGCTCAACAAGGTGACCATCACCTCGCCCTCTGGCATCACGCTGACCGAGGCCGACAAGGCTGCGGTCAATGCTCCTGCCTATACCCTTGGCGGACAGCGCGTGTCGCAGCCGCTGCCTGGGCATCTCTATATCCAGAATGGAAAGAAATTCATTGCCCGCTGACTTCGTCATTGAACCCAACCCACAATATCCCCTCGTATGAGAAAAACCATATGGCTCCTCTTGTTGTGGTGCATGGGAATGGTTCCCATCAACGCCCAGAAGAAACCAGTGCAGAAACGCGACAAGTTTGAGTACTCGTTCGAACTGCCCGTGTATGTCGAACAGTTGAAGAGAGAACTCACCTATCCGCTGGCATGGGGCAACAGCGACATCAAGGACTTCGGTCGCTGGCGCACCGCAGCGCGCAAGAAGGTGTTCGAGTGCATGATGGCTCCGCCACGGCCCGCCGCCGTCTTCGATATGCGCGTGGAGGCCGAGGAACAGCGCGAGGGCTACAAGGCCCGGAAGATATCATTCAATATCAATGCCTACTCGCGGGTGACGGCCTATCTCCTTGTTCCCGATGGCGATGGACCTTTCCCCGCCATCAATGCCTTGCACGACCATGGCGCACATCTCTATATCGGCAAGGAGAAGATGATACAGCCGTTTGGCGTGGAGCAGGAGGTGGCCGACGATGCCAACGAATGGGCAACACGGCTCTACGACGGACAGTTTGTGGGCGACTACATGGCCAGTCACGGCTATGTGGTGCTCTCCGTAGACGCTCCCCTGTGGGGTGAGCGCGGACGTGAGGAAGGGGTGGACCGCAGCAAGTACGACATCATCGCCGGAAACATGATGATGCTTGGCCGCGACCTCTGTGCCTTCATGCACTATGATGATATCTACGCCACCGACTTTCTGGCCACCCTGCCTTTCGTCGACCGCAATCGCATCGGATGTCTGGGCTGCTCGATGGGGGCCTATAGGTCGTGGATGCTCGCGGCACTCACCGACCGCATCAAGGCAGCGGCCTCCATCTGCTGGATGGTGACTACCGACGTGCAGATGTCGACCCTCGACAAGAAGAAAGAGAATGGTGGCTTTGCCAACTGCCTGCCCGGACTGCGGCAGTATCTCGACTACCCGCATATCGCCTCGATGGCATGCCCCAAGCCCATGCTTTTCATCAATGGGTCGCAAGACCACCTGTTCCCAGTCAGGGGGGTGGAGGCGGCTTTCGGCATCATGCACGATGCCTGGCGCAGCCAGGGTGCCGACGACCGGTTGGAGACAGAAATTTGGGATATCCCCCATTCGTGTGGGCTCAAGGCACAGCAACGTATGCTGGAGTTCTTCGACAAGTATCTGAAATAGCAGTCGCTACGGATGGCAATCCGTGCAATTGTCTGGATTCCGTGAATTTGAATAACAAAAACAATTAGGTTAGAATAAATGAGATATGGTGTGATTGGCACAGGTGCCATAGGCGGTTTCTATGGCTCCAAGCTCGCCAAGGCGGGCAAGGAGATGCACTTCCTCTTCCATCGTGACTATGAATATGTGTGTGAGCATGGGCTGCAGGTTGACTCCTGCGATGGCGATTTCCATCTCGACAACGTGAGGGCCTATGCCCAGACTTCCGACATGCCGCAGTGCGATGTGGTGCTGGTGTGCCTCAAGTCGGTGAACAACCATCTGCTGGCTTCGCTGCTGCCGCCGCTGCTCCGTCCCGACACGGTGGTGGTGCTCATCCAGAATGGCATAGGCGTGGAGGCCGACGTGCAGAAGATGTTCCCACAACTGCGGCTGGCGGCCGGACTGGCTTTCATCTGCTCGGCGAAGACTGAGCCAGGACGGGTTTTGCACCAGTGCTATGGCAGTATCAACCTGGCCAACTACTCATGTGGTGACACCGACGTGCTGGGCACGGTCTTGGCCGACCTTCAAGAGGCGGGCGTGGTGGCCCACCTCGTGGAGTATCACGAGGCGCGTTGGAAAAAGGCGGTATGGAACATGCCCTTCAATGGCATGACCGTGGCGCTCAACACCTCTACCGACAAATTGCTCTCCAATCCTCACACCCGCCGGCTCATCCGTGAACAGATGATGGAGGTGGTGAATGCCGCACGACATATGGGGGTGCACAATATCGATGAGGCGTTTGCCGACTTGATGATAACCACCACCGATGCCATGGTGCCCTATTCGCCCAGCATGAAACTCGACTACGACTTCCACCGGCCTATGGAGATCGACTATCTCTACTCACGACCCATCAAGGAGGCCAGGGATGCCGGGTTCGATATGCCCAAGCTCGCCATGCTCGAGGCCGAACTGAGGTTCCTGTCCGGACAATAAACCAAGGCGCCAGCGAGACAATGGTCTCGCTGGCGCCTTGAATATATTCAGGAAAAGAAGCTTCGCATTCGCTCAACTTCTTTTTGGCTTATTTCAGGCTTTTCTGTACTTCCTTGGCATACTCGTCGCCCAGGATGGCGGCTTTGTTAATCCACTCGCGGCCCTTGTTCTTGTCGCGCTTCACGCCATGGCCATAGTAGTAGCAGATGCCAAGGCCGGTCATGCCCGATGGGTTGCCCTGCTGGGCGGCCTGCTCCATCCATTTGGCTGCCTCTTCCAAGTCCTTGGTCACACCCATTCCGTTGTAATACATGTGTCCGATGTTATACTGGGCCTCGGCATTGCCTTGCTCGGCGGCTTTCAGATACCATTTGGCGGCTTGCTCAAAGTCGCGGTCCACAAACACGCCGTTGTCGTAGTAGCGGCCAAGGGCCAGCTGGGCGGGAGCGAATCCTTTCTCTGCCGACTTGGTGATATATTCCATCGCTACGAGGTTGTCTTGAATCACTCCCTCGCCTACGGAGTACATACGGCCCACCTCAAAGAGGGCACGGGTGTCGCCCACTTCGGCCAGGCGGTTGAAATAGCTGAAAGCCTTGGCGGGGTCTTTGTCCACGCCATCACCTTTCAGATAGCAGTAGCCCAGGTTGTAGATGGCGGCATTGTTGCCTAGGGCGGCAGCTTTCTCCCACCATTTCCTTGCCTCGGCATAGTCAAGGTCCACACCTTTCATCAGGTAATAGCAAGAGCCCAAATTGAACATTGCGGGAGCATATCCCTTGTCGGCGGCCTTGCGGTACCACTCCACTGCTTTGGGGTAGTTTTTGTCGAAGTTCTCCCCTCCGGAGTCGTAGAGATGGCCAATGCTGTTCATGGCCGACAGGCTGCCTTTGCTGGCTGCTTTCGTATACCATTTCACGGCCTCGTTCAGGTCTTTTGCCACGCCATATCCGTTCTCATGGCAGAAGGCGAGGTTGAACTGTGCCTCAATGTCGCCACTCTCGGCGGCACGGGCAAACCATTTCACGGCTTCGGCATGGTTGGCGCTCACGCCTTTTCCACTGAGCAGGCAGTTGCCCAGCACCACTTGGGCCCTGATGTTGCCTGCCTCGGCATCACGGCGCATGCTGGCGATGTCGGCAGCAGTCTGGGCGGTGGTGGCCGAAGCCACGAGGCAGAGCAGGGCTATGGTCAGTTGTCTTATTCTCATTTTCTATTGTCTTTATATGTCGCCTCATGCTGTTGTTGGCAGAGGGTCAATGGTTTATCGCTTGCAAAAATAGTCATTTCCTCTCATTTTCTCCTAACCCATAAGGTTATTTTTCCCTAAAAGGGATGAATCTGTCAGAAAACAAACTTACAAGAGGCCGATTTGCCGTTCTTTCCGATGGCGCGGGCCACATAGCAGCCTTTGGCCAACTGGCGGACAGCCACCTCGCCATAGCCTCCGCTCATCGGTGCCCTGAGACTCTCAACCAACTGTCCTGAAAGGGTGTAGATATTGATGCCCAGGTCCTCGTCGCCTTCTCCCCTCACAACCAGATGATTGGCGGCAAAGCGCAAGGTGAGGGGCTCGTGGTTGTCGGCCAGGGTCGTGGCAATGCCATTGGGGTCGTTCATGAACAGACTGGTATAGGTGTTCAGGAAGTTGGACTTCTTGATGGTGGGAATGGTGAGGAGGTAGATGTCTCCGGCACCGTCGGGATAGCGGCCCACGGTGGAGTTGCCGTCATGGGCGGGGTAGGGCATGCTGTCGGTCCAGCTCATGTCGGCGGCAGAGAGGGTCACAGTGCCTCCGTCGTTGCTCAACTTGAAGTTGGCGTGCAGTTCGTACGTGGGCTCTTGCTTGTCGCACCACACCAGCAGGTATCCATGGGCGGGGATGATGGTGCTGGCCGTTCCGTCGCCCTTGGTGATGCGGTATTTCTGGGGGTTGTCGTTGTCGCTCAGGTACATACCCTCCACGTCGATGGCCTGGTCGGTGGTGTTGTAGAGCTCCACCCAATCGGCTCTCTTGAAGTAGTCGTTGGCAAAGACGCTGTTGGCGGCGCTCACCTCGTTCACCCTTATGGGGGTGATGCCATGGGCCAGACGGTCGGCGTCGCTCATCGGTTCGAAGCAGGCCACCAGATTGAAGGAGCCTTGCGGAATATTCACCTCGGGCGAGGTAGAGTAGTATTCGGTCACGGTGCCTGGCGAGGAGATTGCAAGCTCTGCGTCCCAATAGATGTCGGTAGAGGTGGCGCTGTTGTTGTGCACCTCTACGGCAATGATGTTCTCACCGGCTTGGAAGAGGCTGGCATTGAGCGTCATCTCGCCACTGTCGGGGTTGTTGGGTGCATAAGAACTTGCCCAGGTGTTGTAGGTCACGTTGCCGCCGGGCATGTTGTAGCGGCCGGCCTCCTTGCCGTTCACATAGATGACGAAGCCATCGTCTACAGTGAATCCGAGGGTGAAGGTGGTATTGCTTTGGGGAGCCTCGTCAAGAGTCACTTTCTTGCGGAAATAGTAAGTGGGGTATTTGTTGTTGGCATTGGAACCGTAGCTGATGGTGGTTTTGAGCCCATCCTTTCCATATCCCAGGGGAGCGCTGCCCGCTTTCCACGACGAGGTGTTGTAGTTGGCGGCTTTCCAGTTGGTGTTGTCGAGCGAGCCCTTGTCGTAGTAATTCCATGAGGCGCCTTTGTTGAAGAGATATGAGCGCATGGCCGAGCTGTTGGCCCATCCGGTGAAGGTCTGTCCGGCAGGAGCCACGGCCTTGAGTTTGACAGGTGCGAAGAGGTTGCCGTCGAAATATCCCGTGGGGATGCGGGTGTCGTTGATGTAGAGTTGTGCACCAGAGGTGGTGCTGCTGATGATGGCCCGTTGCGGTGTGACCGAGGTGAGCCTCATCGGTGCGTAGTTGCGGATGGTATTGGTCATCGTCGACATGCGTGTGTTGAAATTGCCTTTCAGTTCATTGGCCATGTTCCAAGGGGTGCCGCCTTCCAGTTGCTGCAGGGGATAGGCGCGGGTGGCGAGCGAGTCGATGATCTCGGCACAGCGCTTGGCCTCGAACACGCTGCCGCCCATCACGCAGTAGGTGTCGGTGAACTGCCGTCTGAACTCGGCGTTTTTGATCAGGTTCATGAAAATGGTCACGAATTGTATCTCGGCCCTGATGCTGGTCTGCTTGTCGTAGAGCCAGTTGAAGGTATAGTTGCGCTTGTTGGCGAAATCGATGAAACTGTTCGAGGTGTTGAAGGCGAAGTCGAGGTCGAACGACACGAAGCGGAACCGCCCTCCCTCGTGCAGGGTATAGCCCTTGATGTTGTTCTGGGGCCAGTCAGTACCACCCAGGTAGAGTTGCATGGCCATGTAGTTGATATACTCGTCGATGTCGAGCAGTTCCTTGATCTCGGCGTAGACATCGTCGCTGGCGGCCTGCTTGCTCAGCTCATAGAGTTGGTTGAAACTATCCTTGGTACCGCATTTCTGCACGTAGGCGGAGTCGGGGTCCATCTCGAAGAGGTCGATTTCCTCATCATCCCATCCAAAGTTGGCGTAGACAAAGTGCTTGTTGTTGGGCTCGCGCATGTTGAGCATGCCGATATACTTGCCGTTGATGAACTCATGCACGGGCAGGTACGACTGGGCGTCGATGTCAACACCCGAAGTGAGGATGATGCTCTCGATGGCGGGGTCCTTGAATCGGTTCCAGTTGTCGTTGCCGCCATTGCGTATCTGCAGGGTGCGGTTGCGCAGGTAGGGCTTTTCGGCGAAGAAGGGATAGTCGAGATGCTTGTTTCCTCCCAGTTCCTTGTCACCTTTTAGTTTGAAGGAGTGGGGCTCCCACGCACGGCTCCATCCACCGCACATCTCCAGATTGACGTCCTGGTTGAACACGCCATTGCCATCGGGCAGTATGTAGGCGAAGTTCATCGGGCGTTCCCAATCCATGTTCCAGTTGCACTTGGTGTCTTGTCCGCGTCCGGGCTTGCCGTTGCTGCCTCTCACCATCACGCCATGCATGTTGCCGTAGAGGAAGTCGGGGTCGCCTACTACCGACACCACATGTCCGGTGTAGTTCTTGTCGCGGCGGATAAAAGAACGGGTGACGGCCCGGCTTGGCAAACGGCCATCGGCGAAGAGCCTGAAACGGTAGCAGGTGGTGCCAGTGACATTGAACTGTCCGGTGGTGCTGCGGTAGCCATTGGTGTTGGTGGGCAGCGTGCCGTCGAGGGTGTATCGCAGGGTGCAGCCCTCGGGGATGGTGACCGTCACATAGACCGAGCCACTGAAGAGTTGGTCGTTGTGCGACACCACGGGCTCGTCGAGTTGCTGGTCGGCATAGATGGCTCCGTTGTTGCTCGTGCCATGGGTGGGCTGTGCGGTGAACGACCACTCGTCGCCTCCGTCGGTGATACGGGCGTACGATGTGCGGTCGATGGCTTCAGGATAGCTCTGACTGGCGATGAGCGTGCCGTCGGGCGCGCTGATATAGAGGGTGCCTCCGTCGATGTCGAGTTTGAAGGGTGCGTTGGTGTTCTTCAGGTTGTTGTTGTCGAACCACACCACTTTATAGCCTCTGGCGGGGATGGTGCCTATGCCAGCGGGTGCCTTCCATTTGGTCAGGTTGGCGGCATCGTCGCTGAAGAAACATCCGGTGAGGGTCACCTCAGTGTCGCTGGGGTTGTAGAGTTCCACCCATCCGTCGAAGTTGACGGTGGGACTGAAGAACTGGTCGACATTGGCCGACATGATCTCGTTGATGACGAGCGAGCTCGATGTGGGATTCACCGCTGCCGTTGCAGGCAGACAGCCGATGACGAGTGCGGCGAGGATGGTTTTGAAAGTCATATTGATGGTGATGTGGTCGTTTTTTCTTTATTGCTGGCTTACCATTCGAAAACGCGGAAAGAGTAGGGGGGCATCACGATGTTGCCCTTTTGTGCGCTGCCTTTCTGGCACAGCACTTTCTGGTCTTCTGGCTTGCCATTGAACCCTTCATAACTGAGGTCGTCGGGCAGATTGATGCCTGTGATGCCGATGGTGAGGGTCACGGGCAGGGCATTGACGAGCCTCAGGTAGTGGCGGCCCGTGCGGCTGTCTTCCACCACGCTGGCCGAGATGCGGCGGCTGATGCCACCGTCGGCCTCGATGCGCGAGCCGATGTAGTAGTCACCGGCATGAACGGAGAAGAGCCGTTGGGTCTCATAGGCGGGGGTGGGGCGCACCTCGGTGTTGCTGAAGTAGATCATGTCGGGGTCCCAGTTGTGGTGACCATCCTTCGCCAGCAGAGGGGCGTACGATGTCATCTCCACCACATCGCCGTTGCGCTCTACGTTGCACAGGTGGATGGCCTCGGCCAGGGCGGTCTCCACATTGGGGCGTTTCACCGACGTGCTGGCGGCCCATTCACCCAGATATACCTTTGGGGCGTTGCGGTCGTAGTCGTCGTAGTAGTCCTGGTGGTTGATGAACCATCCGGAACTCTCATAGTAGTGCTCGTCTACCAAGTCGATGATGTCCTGGTGCTTCTTGGCGTAGTCCCATCCCTCGATGTAGTCGGCCGAGGGGGTGTGGAAGGGGCCTGCTGTGCCACAGACGATGATATTGGGGTATTTCTCCTTGATGGCCTTGCAAATCATCTCGTAGCGCTCCTCGAAAACAGTGGAGATGATGTCCTCGTTGCCGATGCCCACGTATTTCAGGTTGAAGGGTGCGGGATGACCGGCTTCGGCACGGATTTTCGCCCATTGACTGGTGGCGGGGTCGCCGTTGGCCCATTCTATCATGTTGAGGATTTCCTGACAGTAGGCGGGCATCTCTTCCATGGGGATGCCGCCCTGCTGACCGCCATAGCCGTCGGCATTGGCAGCGGAGTTCTGGCAGGGCACGCCGGCTGCCAGCACGGGCAGTGGCTCGGCCCCGATGTCCTCACAGAACTGGAAGTACTCGTGGAAGCCCAGGCCGCGGGTCTGGTGGTAGTGCCAGATATTGAAGTCGGGCTTGCGGTCTTGCAGCGGACCTACGGTGTGGTGCCAGTGGTAGATGTTGTCGAGGCCTTGGCCGTGACTCATGCACCCGCCTGGGAAGCGCACAAACTTCGGCTTGAGGTCGGCGATGGCCTGGGCGAGGTCTACACGCAGACCGTTCTTGCGGTTCTTGAAGGTGACCTGGGGGAATAGACTTATCATGTCGACGGCAGCCTTGCCTTTCTTCAGCGACACGATGCGCAGCCTGATGTCGCGGTTGGCGGGATGCTCATGAAATTTCCCGTCATCGGTGGTGAGCATGGCCTCGTATTGATTCCATCCCTCACCCTGCGACACGATTTTCTTTTCGGCAAGCACCTCGCCATTGGTGGTCACAAGTTGCACGCGCCATTGTTTCTTCTTGCAGTCGATGTTGCGCACCCAGAACGAGAAGTCATAGGAGCAGCCGCTCTCTCGGTCGGCAATGCCGTCCCATCCTTCGTTGACGAGGGTGTCGGTCTCCATTACGGCATAATGGGGGTTATTGGCACTCAGGGGATTGCTGGTCTCTATCTGTATCTGACGGTTGGAGTGCCAGGCTGTCGTGGCGTTCCATTCCTTGCGGTCGAGTGGCGAATATTCGAAGTCGCGGTTCTGTATCAGTTCGGCATACAGACCGCCGTCGGCGGCGTAGCTGATGTCCTCGAAGAACACGCCGATGAGTTTGTCGCTGATGCGCTTGCGCTCGCTGGGGACTACCGTGAGGGTGGCCTTGGCCTCTGTGAGGCCACCGAAGTGGGCATTGTCGTCGGTCATGCGCTCGGCGCTCATTTCGGCATCAAGGCGCATCATCTCATGGTGGGTGAGCAACTGGATGAGCTCGCCTTGGGTGATGTCGAAGATCTTGCCATCGTAGCGTTTCCCGTCAACGGTGGCGGTGTCGCCACCCCAGGCCACGTCGCTGATGCTGCTCTCCTGGGGCTGTCCGAAGTGGCGGAAGTCGTTGGAGGCTTGCAGGTAATATTTTGAGTCGCCCGAGATGTAGAAAATGTCGAAGGTCTGGTCGTCGCCTTCAAACATGATGGGTTTCAGACAGTTGGGCGTAGAGACGCGGGGGTAGTCTTGTGGCCGCCATACGATGAGGTCTTTGCTGTAGGCAGCGGCGAAGCAGGGCGATTTGTCGTTCACTTGCCAGATGGCTCGCCAAGTGCCATCGGTGGCACGGAGCACACAGGGGGCGTACATCCGCTTCTCTGCGCCCCACTGTCCGTAGTCAGAAGCACAGAGCTGTCCTATCTCTATCCATCGTTGTTCGATGTCGAGGTAAGCGGCGTGCAGACCGGCTCGCTCGTTGGGTGAATAAATGAAAATCTCGCGCGAGATGTTGTCGCCTTCTTCTTGGGCGAGTGTCTCGAGAGGGGCGGCCACCATGGCCAAGGTCATCGCGAAGATGTAAAGGATGCCTTTTCTCATATTTGCAAATGTGATTATTCGGATTAAGGTATGGTTGTATGATTAGTCTGCCTGTCAGAATAATTCCCCTTTCTTTGAGAGAGTGCGGGGAAGGTCATCATGATGAATTGGGAGTCTTTAAATAAAGATGTTGCAAAATTACGATTTTTTTTCATTATAGATGATGCCTTATCATTAAAAAGTGTAAAAAATACAACTTAATGTCATGGCGGATATAAATGTCATATTGGTTTTCATGCTCTCATGCCCCAATTGCTAAATGATGTTAAATCGCAAGGCGCTTTGAACCCTACGCATACAAGTATGCTTTTTTTTTGTAAATTTGCGATTGTCGACGTCGTGTAACGTTCACAAACAGAGAGAAAAGAAGCAATTACTAACCTAAGATAATAACGATGCTATGATGAAGTTTTGGTCTTGTTTGCTTTGTGTGGCGGCACTACTTTTCGTATGTGGCTGCCATAGTGGCGAGGGTAATGGTATGGTGGAAGAAGAAAGTTCATCGATAGACAATTCCCTGTTCGCTTTGCGCAACTTCAGCCATAGTGGATGCAAGAAGAGTATCAGCACCAATCGAGTAGTGGCTGCCCAGAATTATACTCCTGGCAGGGAGGAATATATAGAATACGAGGGAAGGGAGAGCAACTACATCAACATCAGCCATCTTAACTCCATGTTCAACTGCGGCGTGAGGGAGATAGGCGTGGAAATCGCTGTCTCCAACGACACCATCCACCTTTCAGAGAAGATGACCGAAGGGAGTATCTTGCGCTGTGGCCACTGTCCTTTTGATGTGATGGTCGACGCCGGTCCACTTGCCGATGGTGCCTATACACTGATCGTGGCCAAGGAGGGCCAGGATTATGGAAAGGCCTCCATTGCCTTTTCTCCTACTGCCAAGGGGAAAGTGCTGCTCGAACCTCTGGAATAGGTTCGTTATTTAGTTTGTTAGGAGTTCATAATTGACGGAATTTCGGAAGTTCAGTTTTTTAGAATTTCGGGAGTTCAGACATCTACTGAATCTCCGTCTACTTAGATTCGGAAAGAAAAACCTGCTGGGATCATTTCTGCCTTTCCTCATTTTGTCGTGGATGGTGCACTTGGCTGTTAGATACAGTAATGTCTGAACTCCTGAACTTCTGTAACTTCTGAACTCCTTTCAACTTACTAATTCAAATTTGTACGATTTGTATCGATTTGTGCCGTCTTAACATTCCTTAAATCGGGGAATTTGGTTTTCTTCGTTTTTTTTCTTAAAATCGCAAAAATATTTCCCCTTCCCATCAGCACATGAGACAAATTGTATGTTTGGTCTTTGCTCTGCTCAGCATGGCGGCACAGGCGCAGTCGGCACTCAACAGTCGGCAGTTCAAGAAGTTTTGGTTTGTGGAGTCGGAGTCGCCCGACTACCGGGTGACGTTTCGTGGCGACACGTGTGAGATGCTTTCTCCCAAGGGCCTTACCCTTTGGCGGAAGCAGCGGATGCACGAGGGGCAGACCGTGGAGTACGACGCCTGTGTGGTGGACGAGGGAAAGGAGGGCGACCGCCTGAGCGACCTCAACTGCTTCTTCCTGGCCAGCGACCCCCATGCCCGTGACATCTGGGCAAGGGCGCAGTGGCGCAGCGGCATCTTCGTGCGCTGCTATACGTTGCAGATGTACTATCTCGGCTATGGTGGCAATCACAACACCACAACCCGTTTCCGCCGATACGATGGCGACGAGGCCGGTGTGGACGATACTGCCCGTAGGCCCGCCATACTGAAGGAGTATACCGATACGGCCCATCTGCTGAGGGCCAACCATTGGTATCATGTGAAGATAGAAAGCAAGATGGGCCATACCCGGTTCTTCATCGACGGGGAGTGCATCGTCGACTATTTCGACCCGCAACCCCTTCGCGAGGGATGGTTCGGCTTCCGCACCACACTGTCGCGTACGCGCATCACCAATTTCAGATGCTACGATACCCCGATGCTGGGCTATGGCTCTACGGGGGTGCCCCTGCACTGGCTCGACGGCACCCCTCAAGTGGCACAGCCAGTGAGTTTCGGCATACCCTTCGCCCAAGGCGAGGTGCATGATGTGGGCACACTTACGCTGAACCACGACATCGCCACCGACACTTGGGTGAACGCCAAGTGGCCCGACGGGTCGGTGAAATGGGCCGGCGTGGCTGCCGTGGTGCCTGGAAATACCGATGACCTGAAGGTTGTGAGACGGACAGCGAAAAACAAGGATGGTGCCTTGACCGTGAGCGAAGATGCCGAGCATATCACCGTGCGGACCGGACGGCTCACGGCATGGCTCTCGAAGCAGGGCGGAGCACTGTTCGACAGCCTCTCGCTCGATGGCTGTAGGGTGGGGGGCACAGCCTTGCTCACCGCCTCGGCCAATGATGCCGAATACACCTCATGGGTGAGGAAGATGACCGTGGAGCGTCAGGGCCGTGTGTGTGCCGTGGTCAGGATTGAGGGAGTTCACCGTTCTCCCGACCGCGAGTGGCTGCCCTTTGTGGTAAGGCTTTATTTCTATGCTGGCAGCGAACAGGTGCGCATGGTGCACACCTTCGTCTACGACGGCGACCAGCAACGCGATATGATCACCTCGTTGGGCATAAGGCTGAAAGTGCCGATGCGACAACCCACATACAACAGGCACGTGGCGTTTGCCACCGGAGACGGAGGCGTATGGGCCGAACCCGTACAGGTGCTCGAGGCCGGCAGCGACCGCTCTCGCCTGCGGGCATTGCAGATGGCTGGCAGCCATATCAGTGCCGACGACATCCCGCCCAGGGCCCGTCCGATGCTCGCCGACTGGGCACAGTGGGACGGCTATCGGCTCTCCCAACTTACCGACAACTCGTTCTCCATCCGCAAGAGGGCTACCACGGAGAGTCCATGGCTGGGTACGCTGACGGGTGTGCGTTCTCCCGGATATGCTTTCGTGGGCGACACCCAGGGCGGTCTGGGCGTGGCGCTGAAGGATTTCTGGCAGTCGTATCCCTCGACCATAGAAGTGAGCAAGGCACGCTCCGATGAGGCCGAGCTGACCTTGTGGCTGTGGAGTCCGGAGGCGGAGCCGATGAACCTCTGCCATTACGACACCGTGCCCCATGGTCTGCGCGCCAGCTACGAGGATGTGCAGGAGGGCTTGAGCACGCCCTATGGCATCGCCCGCACCAGTGTGGTGTGGCTCCTCCCGCAGACAGCCTATGGCGGCAAGGCTCAGGTGGCTGCCGACGCACGCCGGTTGACCGCCGATGCACGGCTGCTTCCCACACCAGAGTATCTATACGAGAAGCGTGCCTTCGGCATCTGGTCGCTGCCTCAGGGCGACAATGCTGTGGAGCGCCGCCTCAACCAGTACGTTGATTTCTATAAGAACGCCATCGACCAGCAGAAATGGTATGGCTTCTGGAACTATGGCGACATGATGCATGCCTACGATGCCGACCGTCACACTTGGCGCTACGATGTGGGAGGCTATGCCTGGGACAACACCGAACTGGCCACGCCCATGTGGCTATGGTACAACTTCCTGCGCACGGGTAGGGCCGACATCTGGCGAATGGCAGAGGCCATGACACGCCACAACAGCGAGGTCGACACTTATCACATCGGACCTCTCGCCCCCTTGGGCAGCCGCCATAATGTGAGCCACTGGGGGTGTGGGGCCAAGGAGGCACGCATCAGCCAGGCGGCCTTCAGCCGGTTCTATTATTACCTCACCACCGACGAGCGTACGGGCGACCTGATGACCGCACAGGTGGATGCCGACACCTTGCTCTATCACCTCGACCCGATGAGGTTGGCCGAGCCTCGGGAGCAATACCCGTGCAGCGCGCCGGCACGCCTCCGTGTGGGACCCGACTGGCTCGCCTATGCCGGCAACTGGATGACCGAATGGGAACGAACAGGCAACCTGAAGTATCGCGACAAGATCTTGGCAGGCATGAGTTCTATTGCCGCTCTGCCCGATGGTGTGTTCACAGGCAACCTGGCCAAGGGCTACGACCCTGCCACCGGACGGCTGTCGTACGACGGCGACCCCGCGCTGCGCTCCACCAATCATCTGCTCTCTATCATGGGTGGTTTCGAGGTGATGAACGAACTGCTGCCGCTGACCGAACCGACACCCTTTGCAGACACCTGGCTCGACCTCGCACGGCGCTACAAGCAGATGGCACTGGAAATCCGGCACAACACATTCCCGGTGCGGCGCCTCGAGGCCTACGCTGCCTGGCACGACCGCGATGCCGCCCGGATGGCCTCCACTTGGCAGGCACTCTGGCGACAGGCCGACCATGGCTTGAAACTGCCCGATGCACCCACACGGTTGTTGCCGCCCGATGTGCCCATGCCCCTCGACGAACTACCTGGGCTGAGCACCAACAATGCTGCCCTCTGGAGCCTTGATGCCATCTATATGCTCGAGGTCATCAATCCTTGAGGGCTGTTGCTGTGGTAATGTCTGAACTCCTGAACTTCTGTAACTCCTGAACTTCTATCAACTTGCTAAAGTTGAGTATATATTTTCACAACTTTCTATAAAAACAGCCGGAAAATTGTCATTTTTCAATTTTATTGCGTATTTTTGCGGCGTTTTTATAGAAAAGGGTGATTAATGACTATCAAAGAGTATTTCGAGGGAGACAGGTTTGCCATGGATGCGGGCATCATCATCGACGAGATTGGTGAGGGGTACGCACGCCTTCACATGACGGTCGACGAACGTCACCTCAATGGTGCCGGATGGTGCCAGGGAGGTGCCATGTTCACTCTGGCCGACCTAGCCTTTGCATGTGCCACCAACTCGCATGGCAAAGACACGGTCACGGTGTCGGCCAACATCACCTTGCTGCGTGGTGCGGCACCTGGCACCACGCTCATTGCCGAGGCCCGCGAGATGTTCGACCATAAGACCTTGCCCTTCGGCGAGGTGAGGATTACCGACGACCAGGGCCAACTGGTGGCCGTGATGACCTCGAGCGGCTATCGCCGCCACAACGCCCCGCCATTGGGATTCGATAAATAGTAGTGCCTATTCTTCTTTTCTAGGGGAGACGACCACCCAACCAAGAAAATCAATTTACAAGACATTATGATTTGGAATAAACACAAAGAATGCATGAGCCGCGACGAGATGCACAACCTGCAGAGCAAGCGGCTTCAGAAACTTGTGGCACTCGTCTACCGCAACGTGCCCTTCTATCGTGAGAAGATGCAGGCCATGGATCTCAGTCCGGCCGACATCGAGACCATCGAGGACATCGTGAAACTGCCCTTCACCACCAAGCAGGACCTGCGCGACAACTATCCCTATGGACTGCAGGCCGCTGCTCCCTCAGAGATTGTGCGTGTGCACGCCTCGTCGGGCACTACGGGCAACCCTACCATCGTGGGCTACACCCGCCGCGACCTTGAGGTATGGGCCGAGGGTATGGCACGCGCCCTCACGGCCTATGGCGTGAGAAAAGGCGACACATTCTCCGTATCTTATGGATATGGTCTCTTCACCGGCGGACTGGGTGCACACTATGGCGTGGAGCGCATCGGTGCTGCCGTGGTGCCGGCTTCTACCGGAAACACCGAGAAGCACCTCAAGCTCATCAAGGACCTTGGCGTGTCAGGCATCGCCTGTACACCTTCGTATGCCCTCTACCTGGCCGAGACCATGGAACGGATGGGTATCAGGAAAGAGGACCTTAACCTGCGTATCGGAGCTTTCGGCGCCGAGCCTTGGACAGAGAACATGCGACAGGAGATTCAAGAGCGACTCGGCGTGAAAGGCTACAACCTCTACGGCCTGAGCGAGGTGTGCGGACCGGGCGTGTCGTATGAGTGCGAGGCACAGAATGGGTCGCATATCTGCGAAGACCATTTCTATCCCGAGATCATCAACCCCGAGACCTTGCAGCCGCTGCCCCTGGGAGAGACCGGCGAACTGGTGTTCACCACACTCACCAAAGAGGGTATGCCGCTGCTCAGATACCGCACCCGCGACCTCTGCACGCTCATGGGCGGCACCTGCTCGTGTGGCCGTACGTCGGTGAGGATGGGAAGGGTGATGGGCCGTTCCGACGATATGCTCATCATCCGAGGCATCAACGTCTTCCCGTCACAGGTAGAGAGCGTCATCCTCTCCATGGCAGAGTTTGAGCCGAGATACATGATCGTGGTCGACCGCAAGAACAACCTCGATACCATGCAGGTGCAGGTTGAGGTGCGCAAGAACTTCTTCAACGACGACATCGGACAGATGTTCCAGATGCGGAAGGCACTGGCCGACAAACTCAAGAGCGTCATCTCCATCAAGGCCGACGTGAAACTGATGGAGCCTGGAAGCATCGAGAGAAGCCAGGGTAAGTCGGTGCGCGTGATAGATAAGAGAAACCTGAAATAATTCACCCCAAAACCTAAAATCATGACAAAACAAATATCACTGTTCCTTGAGAACAAGAACGGCCGTATCAGCGAGGTGGCAAGAACACTTGGCGAGAACGGCATCAATATGAAAGCTTTCTCGATGACCGAGACACCCGACTTCGGCATTCTCCGCATCGTGGTGTCGGACCTGGAAAAAGCAGTGGTGGTGCTCAACGACGCCAACTTCGCCGTCTCCATCACCGACGTGGTGTGTATCGAATGCTCCGACCGACCCGGGGCTCTGGCCGACGTGCTCGAATGCCTCGCCTCAGAGGATATCGGCATCAACTACATGTATGCTTTCTCGGAGGGCAACTTGGCGAAATTCGTCATCAAACCCAATGATATCGAAAAGTGCGAGGCCGCGCTCAAGAAGGGCGGCTGCACGATTGTGTAAAGGATAGATAAGTGCAATAATTGTTGGTGCTCTATGCCAGGGCACCAATTTTTTTTGCTCTAATTTGTTTTTATTGCTGAAAATCATTACTTTTGTTGCCGAAACGGACACATACGTGGAAATACCTAATCGACTTTAGAAAATATGATGAGAAAACTATTCCTTTCACTTTTGCTTACCATGCTTTGCGTGGTAGGCATGGTAGCCAATCCTGTGACCCAGGGACAGGCCCTACAGAAGGCTAGGGCTTTTCTTCAAACCCGCGGAATAACGGCTACAGCCAATATGAGTATGGTCTACCAAGGCCGGCAGGCCTCGCACCAGCATGGTGCTCCAGCTAAGGACCCATGCTACTATGTGTTCAACAATGGCAATGATGCCGGATTCGTGATTGTGGCTGGCGACGACTGTGCTGAAGACGTGCTCGGATATGCCGAAAGCGGTTCGTTCGATGCCGACAATATTCCTGAGAATATGCAGGCATTCCTACAAGGGTATGCCGAGGAGATAGCTATGGCAAGGACTCAGGGCTTAAACAATACGGGTAGTGAGGAAAACGTGGAGGTGGCACGCAAGGTGGTGGCTCCGCTCATCCAGACTCACTGGAACCAACAAGACCCTTATAATCAGTTGTGCTTCAAACCCGACGGTACCACCAAATGTGTCACTGGGTGTGTGGCCACAGCCTTGGCACAGGTGATGTATTATCACAAATGGCCTAAAGATGCTACTACTTCCATTCCCCAATACGATTTTAATGATGGCGCCATTGTTTATGCCTCCCTTCCTGCTACGACATTCGATTGGGGAAAAATGAAGCCCGTATATATCAATACAGGAGAGGATGACGAGGAAGCAGAAACTGCAGTAGCTCAATTGCTGCTCTACTGTGGACATGCCGTGAAGATGAATTATGGTACGAGCAGTTCGGAAGCCTCGGCAGCTAATATACCTCAAGCACTTAAGGATTATTTCGGCTATCCAGGCAATCCCAGTTATATCCTTCGTAGCCAGTATACGGCAGAGGAGTGGGACGAACAGATTTACAGTGAGTTAAAATATGGACGCCCCGTACTTTATGGATCTCAGACATCTGGAGGCTCTGGCCACGAGTTTATCCTCGACGGATATGATGGCCACGGTCTCTACCACGTCAATTGGGGATGGGGAGGCCTTTCTGATGGATATTTCCGTTTGCAGGCCATGAATCCGTCGGCTCAAAGCACAGGAGGTAGTAACGGTTATGGAGGCTACTCCTTGGATCATGATGCTGTGATTGGTGTGAGCAGTACGGAGATAACTAGCGGTGAATCGTCTAGCGAAGAACCTGCTGAAGAAAATAGTTTCCTGACCACGGTGTCACTCACCGCAAGTGGCGACAACCCCTTCAGTTATTCTTCATCTTATGGTTTCCACAATCCATCGGTGACTTACTATTTCACACTTTCAGGCACTCAAAATGTTTTAGACGTCGGTGTTGGTCTTTATCAAGATGGGATTCTTTTGCAAGAAAGAGTACTTTATCCAGCACAGACAATGACTCTAGGATCAGTCTATAACGTCAGTGGCTCTCTTTTCTATGGTCTGGGCACTGATCTGGCTGACGGTGTTTATCAAGTGAAAGGCATCAACCGAGTGCCAGAAACGGATGAATGGTATGTGAATAAAGGCTCCGATCAGATATATGTCGAATTGACAATCAGCAACGGGCAGGTAACCTATACTAATGTTTCAAAAACTCCAGAGGAACCGCTTGAGAGAGCTCTCGAGGTGACCTCCATCGAACAACGCTTTGATACGGCGAATGGTCAGATTAGGGCTTATGTGAAAAACACCGGCGAAACCGACTATTATGGTTCGCTCCATCTGTTCCTCAATGATGTCAGGCTTGCCGAAGAGGGCGTACATGTCGGAGTGGGAAAGGAAGATTATGTCGATTTCTTCTTCAGCCTTATCTCTGGAGAAGTGAAGGTAGAGATTGCTACTGATTATAATGCTGCCAATGTCATCTACACAGACGAGGCTTTCACTTTGGTTGAGACGAGTCCTGCTTTGCCAGCATTGACAAAAGTAGGTGATGTGGAATTGAAGAATATCTCGGGCAGCCAAATGTATGGAGCACTCCTCGATGGAAACGTTACCCTCAAGAACGAGACTGGTGGTGACTTCAATGGGAATCTCACATTAAAAGTGGATGTATTCTCGAAACGTGAGAATGGTTATATTTATTTTACACCTTACTCGCAAAAGATACCCGTGAGTATGTTGGTTAATGAGACCAAGACCATTCCTGTAGCGTGTTCATTGATGACCATAGGCGATGAGTTTAAATATACGTTGACCGACCCCGCCGGAAATGTATTGGGAAATAGTTCATGGATCACAATTGTACCTGGCGTGGTGTATTGGAAAGGTACAGGTGAACGCTATGCTGTGGCTCCTACAGACGAAATCACTGTTTCCGAGGATGTGGCAGCTGTGAGTTTCGAAGATATCGACAATTTCACTGGAGTTACCATCACGCCCAACTCCAACGACAATACCATCTATTACTTCGCACCCAACACTACGACTCCTACTTCACTCATTGGAAAGAATGTGGTAAAAGGCTATAATTCGGACAAGATAGCACTTTCTAAAAAAGATGGATTCTATATTCCACAATCGTTCACCGCTTCCAAAATCAGCTTTTCCTATGTTCCAACCTTAGGCGCTGATGGCAAGAACGGATGGCAGACCATCACGCTGCCCTTCGCTGTGCAAAAAGTAACTTCTGGTGGAAATGAAGTTGATTGGTATCATGGCAATGACACCTCGGAGGAGAAAGACTTCTGGCTGAGGGAGTTTAAGCAGGTTGCAGGGAATGTGGTGCAATTTGCCGACGTGGCTGAGTGGATACCCAATGTTCCTTATCTTATCGCCGTGCCTGGCGACCGTTGGGGTGCAGAGTACGATATGACAAATAAGTTGTTGGAATTCAGTGCCTCTAATGTCCGTGTGGAGCCAACTACGGTGTCAGCAGCTGTGAGTGACAACTATGAATTTGTAGGTGTCACAGGTAATACCACGATTGACAGTGAGGTGTATGTGCTCAATGAGAAGGGCAGTTCATTTGTAAAGAAAGAAGGTGCGACACTGAACGGATGTAGTGCCTATTTCACCATCAATAATCCTACTATTGAGACTCCTGCTTATCTCAATATCGGCTTCTTTGACACCACTGGCATTTGCATGCCTCACGTAACAGCCGACGACGGCCAGATGGTTGATGTTTATGCTATTGACGGCGTGAAGGTAGCCACCGTAAGTGTGAATGGCGGCAAGGTCGACCTGAACCGACTGCCAAAGGGAATCTATATTGTAGAAGGAAAGAAAATAGTGAGATAATTATGAAAAAGCAATATAATAAACCTGTAACAGAACTCGTCGAACTCAACTCGGCAAGTATCATGGTGCCCTACGGAGTTCAGTCGAACCCTGGCTTTGAAGCCAACAGCAATTTCTTCGACGAGGAAGAAGAGGAACCTTGGGACAAACTCGACAACAGTACGGGCCACGTATGGGATTAACCCAGCCCGATAATACTCAAACTAAAAAAACGACCCGCCACAAGGTGGGTCGTTTTTTGTTCACAGCAAGGGCTAAATCACTGCTTCTGATAACACTATACACAAACATTATGAATCTTGAGGCAAAGTTACGCACTTCGCTCCGTCTATGCAATACCTAAAAATAGGGTTTTGTGCCAATACCAAGAAATGAGGAGGGCATTTTTCTTCTTTTTTTTACAAATATCACGCACGTTTCAGAATTATTGTGTATTTTTGCTGATGATTCCCATAACCGATACCTGACCTCGGAAAGGGTAAGGAAAATAACAATTTAATCGATAAGAAACATGTCATATATCACAAAAAACCTGATGGAGGGCGAGCATGTGGTCTGCGAGGCCAAGTTCCACTATATGCTCTATTGGCTGCCCATGCTGTTGGTACTGGTGGCTGTGGTGTTGCCCTTCCTTTCGATAGGCGAGGATACCTTGAAATATCGCCTTATCTTCAGTGCCGTATTCCTCGTGCTCGCCGCACTTTGGGCCATCGTCATCAACAATGGTAAGCGCTTCATCCTCACCAACAAGCGCATCATACTCAAGACGGGCATCATACAGCGCGACTCCAACGAGCTGATGCTGCGTAAGTGCGAGGGCATCAAGGTGACGCAGAGCATCATGGGACGCCTGCTCAACTACGGCGATGTGATGGTGACCACTGGCGAGGTGATCGATACCTTCAAGTATATCTACAACCCCATGGCATTCAGCACCAAGGTGAACGAGCAGATTGACAAGATCAGTACTGCTGCCTCCACACCGGCTTCCGAAGAGAAACATCTAACCAAATAAACCATAAAATCATGAAAACAAGAAAATACTTGTTGCTGATGGTGGCCGCCCTTATCCTGGCCGCCTGTGGCACCTCCAGAATCGTGCCAGTGACAGGCCGAAAGCAGTCGGTCTACAGCAATAATGCTGAAATCCTCACGTCGAGTTTTTCTGAATACAAGAACTTCGTGAACACGGCCAAGCTATCAACCAATGCCAACAACACCGCCATGGTGAAGCGTGTGGGACAGAAACTGGCCGCCGCCGTGGAGACCTACCTCCGCAACAATGGCTATGAGGCCGAGGTGCAGAACTACAACTGGGAGTTCAACCTTGTGCAAGACAAGCAGGTGAATGCCTTCTGCATGCCTGGCGGAAAAATCGTGGTCTACGAGGGACTGTTGCCCGTCACGCAGACCGAGGCGGCTCTTGCCATCGTGCTCGGACATGAGATTGCCCATGCCGTGGCCTACCACTCGTCGGAGCAATACCAGAAACAAATCAAGCAGCAGACCATCGGACAGGTGGCCGGCGCCGTGCTCACCAGTGCCGGAATGGGTTCCAACACTGCCTCAACGCTGTCTACCCTCTACGGACTGGGCTCGCAGATGGCCACGCTCAAGTATTCTCGCGACAATGAGACCGAGGCCGACCATATCGGACTCATCTTCGCTGCCATGGCTGGCTACGACCCCAACGAGGCCATTACCTTCTGGCAGCGCATGGCCGCTTCGAGCAACAACTCCACCCCGGCCTTCCTCAGCACCCATCCTACCGATGCCCAGCGCATTGCCCACATCAAGAAAATCCTGCCCGAGGCACTGAAGTATTACAACAAGGGCGGCGTGTCTACTTCTACCAGTGGCAAGAAGGCCACCACGCCCAAAACCACGAAAACCATCCGAATCAAATAAGCTGAAGACATGATCGACTATCTCACACAACACGTTTGGCTCATCTGGATCCTGGTTTCCGTGATTTGCCTGATACTGGAACTGGGGTCGGGCGACCTCTTCATCCTATGCTTTGCTATAGGTGCACTGGGCGCGTCTTTCACTGCCGCCCTCGGACTGGATCTGATTCCACAGCTCATCGTGCTGGCCATCTGCTCTCTGCTGAGCATCTATTTCATACGGCCTGTGGCGCTGCGCTACCTGCACCGCAACGATGAGAACCGGGTAAGCAATGCCGATGCCCTAATGGGCCGCATCGGACATGTGTCGCAGACCATCCCTGCTGGCGACTATGGCAGGGTGGCCATCGATGGCGACGACTGGAAGGCTGTGGCTGCCAATGGCGAACGCATCGAGAAAGGTGCAAAAGTGAAGGTGGTGGGCCGTGAAAGTATCATCATCACCGTAGAAAAAGTAGAAACCCCATAAATTATCACATCATGCCAACATCAATTATCGTATTGATAGCAATCATCGTGTTGCTCATCATCCTGGCCAAGAAAACGTTGGTCATCATCCCTCAGTCGGAAACGAAAATTATCGAGCGCCTTGGCAAATACCACGCCACGCTTAAACCTGGTATCAATATCATCATCCCGTTCATCGACAGCGCCAAGAACATCATTACCATGAACAGGGGAAGGTATGCTTACTCAAGCGTCATCGACCTCAGGGAGCAAGTCTACGACTTCGACAAGCAGAACGTGATTACGAAAGACAATATCCAGATGCAGATCAACGCACTGCTCTATTTCCAGATCGTCGACCCGTTCAAGGCGGTCTATGAGATCAACAACCTGCCCAACGCTATCGAGAAACTCACACAGACCACCTTGCGTAATATCATCGGCGAGATGGAGCTCGACCAGACGCTCACCTCACGCGACACGGTGAACACCAAACTGCGCGCCGTGCTCGATGATGCCACTAACAAATGGGGTATCAAGGTGAACCGCGTGGAGCTGCAGGATATCACGCCACCGCAAAGTGTGCTCCAGGCTATGGAGAAACAGATGCAGGCCGAACGAAACAAACGTGCCGTCATCCTTACCAGCGAGGGACAGAAACAGTCGCAGATTCTTCAGTCGGAGGGCGACAAGGCTGCCACCATCAACCGCGCCGAGGCCCAGAAGCAACAAGCCATCCTCGAAGCCGAGGGTCTGGCCCAGGCACGCATCCGCAAGGCCGAGGCTGAGGCCATCGCCATCCAGAAAATCACCGAGGCCGTGGGCGACTCCACCAATCCCGCCAACTACTTGCTTGCACAGAAGTATATCCAGATGATGGAGGAACTGGCAACCGGACAACAGGCAAAGACCGTGTACTTGCCCTACGAGGCCACCAACTTGCTGGGTAGCCTTGGTGGTATCAAGGACCTCTTCAAACAGTAAGACAAAGCATGAATATATGTGTGGTAGCGGGCGCACGCCCGAACTTCATCAAGGTGGCACCCATACTTCGGGCCATCGACAACGCCAGGGCTCAGGGCAAGGACGTGCAGAGCACATTGGTCTATGCCGGCATCGACAGCGATGCCACTCTCGAGCCTTCGCTTTTCGATGACTTGCAGATGCGCCGGCCCGACGTGTTCCTGGGGGTTGACTGCCAGAGCCTGAACGAACTGACGGGAAGGGTGATGGCCGAGTTTGAGAATTACCTGCAAAGTCATCCCACCGATGTGGTGATTGTGGTCGACGACCTGGCCTCTACCATGGCGGCGGCTATCGTCACCAAGAAACAAGGGGTGATGCTGGCCCACCTCGTGGCGGGCACACGGTCGTTTGACATCAAGATGCCAAAGGAAATCAACCGCCTGGTCATCGACGGATTGTCCGACTTGCTCTTCACGGCAGGCGAGGGCGCCAGCCAGATTGTCTCGCGTGAAGGGGTTCAGCTCTCACAGGTCTATCAGGTGGGCAATATCCTGATGGATACGCTCAGGGCCAACTATAACCGTCTGCGCCGCCCCGCTGTGCTGGAACAACTGGCACTGGCCGACCAGCAATACCTGGTGTTTACCCTCAACCGTAAGGCACTCATCGCACAGGCTGAGAACTTGCGGGGCATGCTCAAAGCCATGCTCACTGCCGCCGCCGGCACACCTATAGTGGCTCCGCTGCGCGGATTGGCCCGCGAGGCGGTCTTGCGACAGTTGGCCACAATCAATGCACCGCTCGACACCTTCCACCTCATCGACCCATTGCCTTATCTGGAGTTTGGCTATCTCACGGCTCATGCAAAGGGCATCATTACCGACTCGGGCAACGTGGCCGAGGAGGCTACCTTCAATGGGGTGCCTTGTGCCACACTCAACAGTTATACCGAGCATATCGAGACCGTGCGCACGGGCACCAACGTGCTCGTGGGCGAGGATGCCGGCCGACTGGGCGAGGCCGTGGCCGATATGGTGGCTGGAAAATGGAAGAAAGGAAATATCCCCGATAGGTGGGACGGCCGCTCGGCAGAGCGCATCGTGCAAATCCTTTTAGGGCTGTAAAGCAAGTCGCTTTTCCGGCTCTTGGCAATGTGCCCTCTCCCGGACTTTTGACTTTGTGACCTCCCCTGGACTTTTGACTTTGTGACCTCCCCCAGCCCCTCCTGTAGGAGGGGGGATTGATTAGCGATACTATCTTTCCCCCCTCCTACAGGAGGGGCCGGGGGAGGTCATAATCGTATCGGATAATACCAAGAGGGCCAACTAACAGGTCATAAAAAGTAAGGAGAGAGCAAAATCACTCTCCATTACCCCTATATGGGGGCTGGCTTTTTGTCCAAAGGTCGCGGTAAGGACGCTGGCCTCGCTCCACCGACATCTGGATGCTGAACGAAGGGTTGAAATTGTATTTCACAGCAGCACCAATCTTGTCGCCCACGGCTCCCATGTCGTAAAGGTAAAAAGGCATGTTGCGACTGCTCACCAACGACTTCTGTGCGTAGAGATAAGCCTCCCAGTGTTCATCGAACTGATAGCCGAGAACGGCAGTGAGACCGGCGTCGTGCACCGTGTTGTGATTCCAATACACATTGTCGAGATAGCCGCCTACGGCCAGCGAGAGACGCTTGGTCAGGGGAACGGCGTAAAGAGCGGATATCGACTGAGCGAAACCGGCTCCGCCATGGGCGTGCTTGCCAAACTGGGCAAACACCGAGGCGCCAATGCTCACGTTCAGTCCTTGGTGCAGTGAACTCGCCGTCCAACCCTGTAGGCCGAAAGGCATATAGCCAAACGACATCACCCTGCCGCTGGCATCCATATAGGGCAGATGAAGGGGCAGACTGTCGACTTGTGTGGGGGTGTAGCCTAACCGATTGTCGGGCTGGGCTGAGGCCAGAGGGTCGGCAAAGACCGAGGTGGGCGAGGTATAGCCGCTCGTAGGCTCGATATCGTTGATGTCGAGCGGGGTGGCCTGGCGGTGTACGGGCTCTTGGGCCATGGCGCCAAAACACCAGAGCAGGGCTGATATGTAGAGGAGTTTCCTTGTCGTCATGCTGCAAAATTAAGTCTTACAAGCCCAACGGCAAAATAATTAAAACTTTTTTGTGCTTCGTTAACGCATGCCAACTTATTGCAGCACGGAGACCAGGCCGAAGATGCCAAGGCCGGTGAGGCTGGCCACACCACCATACATCAGTATCGAACTGAGCAGGTTGCGCTTCTTGTGCGAAAGTTGGTCGGAGAAGTGGTAGATGGTGTGCGAACGGTAGGTCTCGCCGGGATTGAGTGTGGTAGAAGGAAAGTCGGGCTGGTTCGGACTGTCGGAGAAGTGCATCGTCTCCAGACAGATGGCGGAGCGCCTGGGGTAGGCAATGCCATTCTTGCCCACCAGAGTGCCGTTCAGACCATTGGCAGTGTAAACCTGCAGCGAGGGCTCGGTGGTGAACACCGTCAGGCGGCGACCACTCTTGGCATCGTAGACTACGGCTGCCGGACGGGTGATGTCGCCGGCATGGCGCAGGGCGAAGCCATGGTCATAGCCTTTCGTGATGGCCATCTGCTCGTCGTAGATGTCGATGTCGCTGCCGATGGCCTTGGCGGAGGTGAAGTCGAACGGCGTGTTCTTCACTTTCATAAACCGTCCGTCCACATTCTTGTCCTTGTCGTAGGTGGCGATGTACTTGCTGTCTACATAGAGCGTATGGGTAAGAACGGTCGACGAGGGGTCGCCCGAGATGTTGAAGAAAGAGTGGTTGGTTAGGTTCACCACGGTCGACTTGTCGGTGGTGGCCTCATAGGCCACATCGAGGGCATGATCATAGGTAAGGGTGTAGGTCACCTTCACCGTGAGGGTGCCGGGAAAACCATTCTCGCCATCGGGAGAGACATATTTCAGGCACAACGAACTGTCGTTACGGGTTACCACGTCCCACACGCGGTCGGAAAATCCGGGACGTCCGCCATGCGAGATATTGCCTCCTCCAGTTTGTTGCAACACATAGGGCACACCGTTGAGAGCAAAGCGCGCACCTTTGATACGGCCCACATAACGGCCCACCACGCTGCCGAAGTTCTGCTTCTTGTTCACATAGTCATTGATGTTGTCGAAGCCCAGCACCACGTCGCCCAGATGGCCTTCCTGGTCGGGCACCATCATCGACACCACGCGGGCACCATAGTTGGTGATGCATGCTTCCAAGCCGTTGTTGGTCAGGGTGTAAAGGGCCGTCTGCTTGCCATCGATGGTGGCGACAAAGCGGTCGGGACGCAATCCCGATAGCGTGGACGAGCCTTGTGCTGCTTGGTCTGACGAGTTCGTGCCCAAGTCATCACCCCCGGCGCCCATGATGGTGAGGGGAAGTAGCAATAAAACGGCTGTTATCAGGTGCTTTGTCATGTCGTTCAGGTCTTAGTTGTGCTTGTTGTTGATGCGCTTAGCAAAGCAGAACCATGCGGTTCCGCATTCAAAATCCATTTTAACGTTGTAAAATTATAAATTTTATGCTTATTATCATTGATGATTTGCTTTTTTTAACATTTCAACAATGCTTGGGAGGCGTTTCTTACGATGACTATTCTGCCTGTTCGGAAGAAAGTGACGTTGGAAGTCATAAAAAACTGTAATCATTACTAAAATATTCCATTTTTATCGGGTCAGATTTTGCTTTTCGCCTCCTTAATGGTAATTTTGTCACAATAAATTCTTGCGGCATGGCCAACATGCCCCTGATGAATGGATAACAATTTCAGAATTCAAAACTTAAGGAAAGGAACTTATGATGAGAAAAATGATGATTCTGATGCTGGCACTGACGATGTGCGGCATCTCGGCCAATGCCCAGATGACAAAGAAAGACACGGGCAACGGTCCGTTTAAGGAGCGCGTCTCCAAACTTTGGGACAAGACGAAGAAAACAGCCACCGATGTGGCTACGGCCATCGGAGACGAAATCTCCAACAGCACTAGTGGGCTGAGGCGCATAGAGGGCAAGTACTATATGAATGTCTACGACGTGAACCTCTATAAAGGCGATGACTGCGCCACTTTGCTTGACTTGTGCCGGAAACAATTTACGGCCAAATACCCCACCGTGCCTATCGCATCGTGCGTCATCCCGCAGACCGACTGGGAAACAACGACAGTGGAGAATGCCGGACAGGTGACGGGATATGTGCAAACCCTCTTCTGCTATATCATCGGCAAGGATGGCAACGAGGGATTCATCAACGCCAAGTTCGTCTTTGAGCGCAAGAAAGACGTGGGGAAACAGTTGGTGAACAACAACATGAAATGGCCCTTGTGGACACGCACCGACGTGATGACCAACCACGTCTACGACCGGCTCACAAGCAAGTGATGCCGACACACTCTCTCCGCCCTCCCCGCTAGGTGGAGAGCCGATGCAGAGTGTGTGACATTTTGACACGATAACCTTGGCCCTGGAAACAGGGCCTTCAATTATTTCTACAAAAATGGGATTTCTTAAATCATTGTTCGGCGGCAGCGACGAGAGCCCCGAAGAGAAGAAAAAAAGGGAGGCGGAGCGCGACTTCGACGTGCTGCGCACCGATGGCGTGCGTGCCCTGCGGATGGGTCAGGCCGAGTATGCGGTGAAATGTTTCGAGAGCGCGCTCGCGCTGAAAGACGACCTTGAGACGCGCGACTACCTCTCGCAGGCGCTCATCAGGGCCGACCGCCTTGGTGAAGCGCTCGAGCAGTTGCGCATGCTCCACGAGGCCCAGCCCGAAAACGTGCATATCCTCTCGCTCATGGCCCGCGTGGCGTTCATGATGGAGGACTATGGACTGATGTCGGAACTTTGCGAAAAGGCGATGCTCCTCGACAAAGACAATGCCGAGATCGTGTCCCTCTATGGTCGCGCCGCTCTTGGCCAACACGACAAAGTGAATGCTGTGGCAATGTTCACCAAGGCCATCCTGCTCGATGAGAACCTCGCCGATGCTTACCTCAAACGGGGTGAGGTGCTGCTCGAGATGGGCGACGTGGAGGGCGCTGCCGAGGATGCCGACTGGCTCATGGAGCGGGTAGAGGGCGTCGACGATGTGCTACTGCTCAAGGCAGGTGTCCTTCAGGCACAGAACAATGATGTCGCTGCCATCGACGTGCTATCAAAAGCCATCGATGGAAATCCTTTCCTCACCGATGCTTACCGACAGAGAGGTGCTGCCCGTTTGAGACTGGGCGACAAGGATGGGGCTGCCGAAGACGCTCAGAAGGTGCTCGAACTCAATCCCGAGGAGATGTCCCATCTCAGTGGGAAATTTTAGGCTTGATGAGTGAGGGCTTTTTTTATAGCCGGGCTCCTGAAGATTGCTGCTTTTACAAATAATGAGGCATATAGGATACCATCTGTTGGCCATCACCACCATAGCGATATGGGGCGTGACGTTTGTCAACACGAAAGTGCTGCTGCAACATGGCTTGCAGCCCATGGAGATATTCCTGCTCCGTTTCATCGTGGCCTATCTCTGCATCTGGACCATCTCTCCACGAAAGGTTCTTTCCCTGTCGTGGAGAGATGAGGGCACTTTTTTTATCCTTGGCCTTCTGGGCGGTACGGTGTATTTCGTGGCGGAGAATACAGCCATCGGACTGTCATACGTCAACAACGTGGCATTCATTGTTTGCACAGCACCTCTTCTTACCATGCTCCTTGCCATCCTTTTTGTGAAGGGAATGAAGGCAACGGTCTTGCTGGTGCTGGGGTCGGCCATGGCATTGGCAGGAGTGGGCATGGTCATTTATAATGGTCATTTCGTACTTCAACTGAATCCCTTGGGCGACGCTTTGGCCTTGGCCGCTGCTTTGAGTTGGGCGTTCTATAGTCTGGTAATCAAGAAAGTCTCCTCCCGTTACAGTGCCGCTTTCATCACTCGTAAGGTGTTTTTTTATGGCATCGTCACCGTTCTCCCACTGTTTCTTTTCAAACCTTGGCAATTCCCTCTCAGAGGCCTTCTGCAGCCAACGGTATTTTTCAACTTGTTGTTCCTTTCTTTGGTGGCCTCCTTCCTTTGTTTCCTATGGTGGAGTGTTGCCGTCAAGAAGTTGGGCGCCATCTCCACCAGCAACTACATTTATCTGAATCCTGTCACCACGGTGCTGGCCAGTGCGTTGTTTCTGGATGAACCAATGACCTTTATGGCTTATGCGGGCAGTGCACTCATCCTCTTAGGAGTGTTTGTAGCCAATCACCAAACTCCAGATCCTGACCAATAATCCGCTTCGAACCACTTCGTGGCGAAGATAGGCTGCGCCTCGGCAGTGCAAAGCAAAAAACTTCGTATTTTGCTTTGCATTGCGCTCGGCTTTCACTATCTTTGCCGCTATCGCGGCGAAGATACTCCCGCTCGAAAGTGCAAAAAAAATTTTGCACTTTCCTCGCTTAATCGTATTCTTTGCGACTTGGTCGCGAAGACAGGCTGTGCCTCGGCAGTGCAAAGCAAAAAACTTCGTATTTTGCTTTGCATTGCGCTCGGCTTTCACTATCTTTGCAGAAAATTTTTGAATATGAGGAAATTTTATATTCTTTTCTTTTTGTTGGCACTGACAATGGTTAGTACCAATGCAGATGCGCAAAACGCAGGTTATAACAGACTCCAGAATGTGACCACTGGACACGTGGCACAGCTCTCTGGCGGTTTGCGCTTCGCACCCGACGTCACCCTTGAGCAGGCCTATGCCAAGCCTGGGACCGTGGCCTATGCCGAATTCGACGGACAGAAGGTGACGCAGTTGCGTGCCCAAGGTGTGGATGTGGTCAATACCATCGTTCCGATGATGAAGGGCATGCTCCTCCAAATGATCGACCCGGAGACCTTCGCTGCACTCAAGGACTCCGCCTTGGTAAGGGTCGATGCCGTCTTGTCTGGTGCCATGGGCATATTGCTCAAGAACTATATCAACAACTACTCGTATGAGAATTTCCAGGAGTATGTGGGCAACTTCGACACCAACCTCTATTATACTGCCGTGGATGGTGGATACCAGCTGTATATCAACACTCCCCCAATCCCATTCAATGCCGGTGACTTCAATTCTTATTTCACCAGCAAAATGAATAGTTTCCTCACGCTATACCGAGGAACTTTTATGGAGTATGCCAAGACCTATCTCGTGGGCCGGGAGTACCTTACGCCTGTGGTCAACAGCTTTATCAAGAATTTGCAGTTCAGCGACATCCTCTACCTGCGCGAGATGAATGATGAGACCTACGGCCCCTACTTCGGATTCTCCAATTCGGGCGATTTGAAGAATGCCACCGACGTGGTGTGGGATTTCATTCCGGTCGACGACACCAACTACCTGGGTATAGAGGGAACTGTCAAGGATGCCGATGGGAAATGGTGGACTTCGCTCTCTGTGGATTTCGCCTTCCGTGTGCCCGAGGGCATGAAAGTGTATTATGTGGACAGCGAGGTAGACTATTCGAAGTCGCTCATCCACAGGGTGGAGGTGAAGGATGAGGTGATACCGGCACTCACACCGGTCATTCTCCAGCTCAATGGCGAGGATGCAGCCTCCAACAAACTGGCCATCGTCGATGAGTATTATACGGGCAACTATGCCGACAATCAGCTGAGACTGCCTGTCGACGAGTTTGGATTCATGCTCGGCTTCACGCTTGAGGAACCCGATAGACATTACTGCACACTGGGCATCACCGATGGTAAGGTGGCTCTCAAGGTGACCGACCAGACAGAGTTCGGTCCCAACCAACCTTATTATTATCTCTCCAACGACCTTATGACACTGCTCACATCGGGCAGTATGACCCTGGCCGACGATGTGAGCGGCATCGACCAGCTGGTGGCCGGTACACCCCTCGACAACCAGGTCTACGATTTGCAGGGCCGGCGCGTGGAGAATCCCACCAAGGGCATATATATCGTCAACGGCAAGAAGGTGCTCTACAAGTAAGCACCACCATAATATAAGTTCAGCCCCCATTGAGCATGCTCAGTGGGGGCAGAACTTATATTGGGAAAGGATGATTCTGAAACAGGCTTAGTTGGCCGACTCAAACTCCCTGAGGAAACGGGTGTCGTTCTCCGAGAACATGCGGAGGTCGCTCACACGATACTTCAGGTTGGTGATGCGCTCCACACCCACGCCGAAAGCGTAGCCGCTGTATACGGTGCTGTCGATGCCGCACTCCTCGAGCACGTTCGGGTCTACCATGCCGCATCCAAGTATCTCCACCCAACCAGTGTGCTTGCAGAAACCACAACCCACACCACCGCAGATGTGGCACGAGATGTCCATCTCGGCACTGGGCTCGGTGAACGGGAAGTAGCTGGGACGAAGGCGGATCTTCGTGTCGGCACCGAAAAGTTCCTGGGCGAACGTGAGAAGCACTTGCTTCAGGTCGGTGAACGACACGTTCTTGTCGATATACAGTCCCTCAATCTGGTGGAAGAAGCAGTGGGCACGGGCGGTGATGGCCTCGTTGCGATAGACACGACCCGGGCAAATCACACGGATGGGAGGCTGGGTGATGTCCATCACGCGGGCTTGAACCGAACTGGTGTGGCTGCGGAGGATGATGTTCTTCGTCACGTCGTTGGGATTGGTCTCCACAAAGAAGGTGTCCTGCATGTCGCGGGCAGGGTGGTCGGCGGCGAAGTTCATCTTCGTGAACACGTGAAGGTCGTCTTCCACCTCAGGACCATCGGCCAGGGTGAATCCCATGCGTGAGAAAATGTCGATAATCTCGTTGGTCACAATCGAGATGGGGTGACGCGTGCCAAGGCCGATAGGGTAGGCCGTGCGGGTGAGGTCGATGTCCTCGTCGGTGGCATCGGCAGTAGCTATCTGCTCGCGAAGGGCATTGATGCGTTCGGTGGCCAACTGCTTCAGCTCATTGATCTTTATGCCAACACTGCGTTTCTGGTCGGCGGCAACATTGCGGAAGTCGGCCATCAAAGCGGCAATCTCGCCTTTCTTGCTCAGGTATTTCACCCTCAAGGCCTCAATCTCTTCGGCATTGGAGGCCTTCAGCTCCTTCACGTCTTTCAGGAGTGCGTCTATTTTCTCAAGTAGCATTTCTCTTTGGTTTAAATTTCGTGCAAAGGTAATATTTTTCCCTTAAATATTAAAATATATCGAAATAAAGTTGTATTTTTGCGCCATTATAAAGCATTCCTGACGCAAGTATGTTTTTATGAAAAAAAGTGCGTTGTTTTTTTTCTTCTTGTCGTGCTGGCTCATTAGTATGACTTTCGGCTGCAAAGACAAGAAACCAGAGGATATCGTGTCCAACGAACCTGAACCTATAGATACTGTGGCGCCCGCCGACACATTGGTGATAGCCGACACCGTGCCTGAAGACGCGATGGACAGCCTCATTTCTGCCACGCCAATGCCAAAGGCGGCCGACGAACTCTTCGACGATTTCCTCTTCAATTTCACGGCCAACAAAAAGTTGCAGTATGAGCGTGTGAAATTCCCCCTCAAGGTGGTGGAGGGCGACAAGGTGTCGGCCATCGACCGCAAGGAATGGCAGATGGAGAAATTCTTCATGAAGCAGGAGTTCTATACCCTTATCTTCGACGACGAGAGCCAGTTGGAACTGCCCAAGAAGACCAATCTCGACAGTGTGGTGGTGGAGAAGATCTACCTGGCACAACAGTCGGTGGAACAGCATATTTTTAACCGGGAGAACGGCCAGTGGATGCTCACCGAGATACACCGCAACACCACTTCGCAAAACCCCAACAAGTCGTTCCTGGCTTTCTATGAGAGGTTCGCGTCGGATTCCCTCTTCCAGGTGGAAAGTCTCGACAAGACGGTGGAGACCATCTTGCCCGACCCCGACGACGACTTCACGATGATAGAAGGTGAGTTCCATCCCGACCAGTGGGAGGAGTTCCGACCGCCAGTGCTGCCCCATGAGTTCATCTACAATATTATCTATGGCCAGAAATATACCCACAGCAAGCAGAAACTGTTTGTCGTGAGGGGTATTTCCAATGGTCTGGAGACGGAGATGACTTTCCGGCAGATCGACGGGAAATGGAAATTGGTGAAACTCGTCAACTGAGATTCCTATGAGAGATATCCTTCATTTCGACTTGTCAAAGCACAACACCTTTGGCATACATGCTTCTTGTAAAAGGTTCGTGGAGATCGACACTGCCGAGGAGGCGGCTGCCTTCTTCCCATCCCTTCACGATACTGACCATCCTCTTCTTGTTATCGGCGGTGGAAGCAACCTGCTGCTCACTGCCGACTTCCCCGGAACGGTGGTGCGCTCGGCCATCAAGGGCATCTCGGCCGAGGAACGGGATGGCAAGGTATGGCTCAGATGTGGGTCGGGAGAGACTTGGGACGACGTGGTGGCGCTCTGCGTGCAACGGGGATGGTATGGTGCCGAGAACCTGTCGCTCATTCCTGGCGACGTGGGGGCTTCGGCCGTACAGAACATCGGTGCTTATGGCACAGAGGTGAAGGATATTGTAGAACGCATCGAGGCGGTGGATATCAGTACTGGAGAACGGGTGCAGATTCCTGCCTCTGAGTGCCAGTATGGCTATCGCGACAGCAGGTTCAAGCACGAATGGCATCAGCGCTTCTTCATTACGGCAGTGACCTATCGCCTGTCGCTGTCGTTCGAGCCACGGCTCGATTATGGGAATATCCGCGAGATGCTGTCGCAAGAAGGAATTACCCAGCCCACGGCTGCCCAACTGCGCCAGGTCATCATCGACATCCGCAACGCCAAGCTCCCCGACACGAAGGTGGAGGGAAACGCTGGCAGTTTCTTCGTTAATCCTGTGGTTTCCAGGGAGAAATACGAACAGTTGGCAGCCAAGTACCCGGGAATGCCTCACTATATGATAGACGATTGCCATGAGAAGATCCCGGCAGGATGGCTCATAGAGCAGTGTGGATGGAAAGGCCGCACGCTGGGGCGTGCCGGCGTGCACCACCGACAAGCCTTGGTGCTGGTCAACAAGGGTGGGGCTACAGGCGAGGAGGTGCTTCGCCTCTGCGAGACCGTGAAAGCCGACGTGAGACGGAAGTTCGGCATAGAAATCCATTCCGAGGTGAATATCATATAGCAACTACTCCGCCCATGCGACTCACTTTTCTTGGAACAGGCACGTCGGGGGGAGTCCCCAGTATCGGGTGTGATTGCGAGGTATGCCGCAGCATCGATCCCCGCGACCATAGGCTGCGCACCTCGGTGTTGCTCGACACCGACAGCACGAGGGTGCTCATCGATTGCGGACCCGACTTCAGACAGCAAATCCTGCCTTTCGACTTCAAACCCATCGATGGGGTGCTTCTCACGCATATCCATTACGACCATGTGGGGGGCATCGACGACATCAGGCCTTTCTGCAAGTTCGGGCCTGTGAATGTCTATGCCAATGGGGCAACGGCCGAAGGGGTGAGGCATAATTTCCCTTATTGTTTTGCCGACCATCTTTATCCGGGTGTGCCCTTGCTCTCGCTGCATGTCATAGAGCCCCATGTGCCCATCCATATTGGCGATCTGACTATAGTCCCCATTGTGGTGATGCATGGAAAAATGCCTATCCTGGGCTTCCGCATAGGAAAACTAGCCTATATCACCGACATGAAGACCATCGACGAGAGCGAGATGCCTTATATCGAAGGGGTGGATACACTGGTGGTCAACGCACTGAGAAAGCAGAAAGAGCATCATTCACACCAACTGCTCGACGATGCCATTGCCTTCGCACGCCAATTGGGTGCCAGGCAAACCTACATCATCCATACCACGCATCGGATGGGACTGCATGCCCAAACCAACGCGCAACTGCCCGAAGACATCCAGTTGGCCTACGATGGGTTGCAAATATTCATTGATTGAAGTTTCGCATTCGCTCAACTTTTTGTAGTTCAGAAATGCAGACAATAGCCCGAATTCACCTCTTTGGGCTCATTTCCTTTTCCCCTCATTTCTTTATGGCACAAAAAAATGGAGTACCGCCGTACTCCAACCTTTTGTTAACCTTAAATCTAATACTATGAAAAACACATGACAAAAGTATGACAATTTTTTTAATCCTCAAAATATTTTACGAAAAAACTTCGATTTGTAACTAATTTTAACGAATTTGTGATACTTTTTAAGAAAAATGGCTTGATTTCGGGTGATAATTTGTTACTTTTCCCAATTCTGGCCGCCAAAAAAGTAAGGGCACCCCGGAAGGTGCCCTTGTTATTCTTTTCTATTCTATCTCATCTGGTTATAAGGAGAAAAGCGCAGATAGAATGTTTTTGCTCTTGCTCTTGCTCTTTGTCTTTACCTTGCGATGGTTGTTGCCATACTTGTTGTAGAGTTTCCATACCAAGATAAGACCGTCGAAAACCGAGACCCCTGTCGACATGATATTGGCGAAACGATGTGAGGGTAAGTTACTCTCTTCTTTATGGAACAATGTGTTCCATTGTGTTTTCATAGATTGGTTCTCCGAACGAAGTTCTTTGCGCAACTGGTCTTTCCGTGCGCGTATGTCGTCGAGTGATTTATATTGTAACAAAGGCTGGTCGGGGGTCATGGGTCAGTTGTTTAGCAGCAGGTTGGCGAGGAATCTCACGAGGGGCTTCTCCACCCACTTGCGACGGTTGATGACAAAGAGGATAAGCAGAAAGAGGTAGATCCCGGCGACAATGCAAAATGCCCACACCGTCCCCGTGTGGGGAGCTAAGGCGTAGGCAAAGGCAAACGACAAGTAGATGAGCATCATCATCAGCGTGAGCACCACAACCAGTGTCATGGCGGTGAGTGTGAGCAGCCGCACCACCTTCTCGATGATGTCAAGCTTCACATACTCCGACTGCACACCGACATAGTGCTTCAACGATTCCGCCAACTGGGCTATCGTCTCAATGTTCTTGTCGCTCGAAATCATATGTCTGACAGCGTATGGAGATTAGTCGATGGCCTCGGCTGCTGCGTCCTTGATGTCGTCGACAAGGTCTTCCATGTCCTTGCGCGAGATGTTCAGGTTGTGCTTCTTGCAGAAATCAGAAACGGCGTCGGAAATCTTTGTACGGGTGTCGGTGCCCTTCTCGGGGGCCATGAGCAGACCGATTGCGGCTCCTGCAATAGCGCCACCAATGAAAGCGCCGATGTAGCTTAATTGTTTCATAATAATAAAAAATTTAGTTGTATAATACTATAGTTAATGATTGAGTCGTCCCTTGAAGAGAATGGCCAAGGGTGCATGCCATTCCCTGTTTCAGATAGCAAATATAGTAAATTTTTCGATAGGTGAACGTTTTGAAATATCATTTTTTGTTAAAAGTGTTGTATTTTGTTCATTTAACAAACTTTATAGACTTCTTGCCGCAGTTTTTGAGTGATTTTATGTAATTTCGCACACAAATAGAAATATGTGACTTTTATTTATTCAATCATCTATAATTTCAAAACACATGAAGAAATACTTGATCTTATGTGCAGGATTGTGCATGATCCTGGCACTTGGCAGTTGCAAATCCAAGGAAAGCGCTTACCGCAAGGCATACGATGCCGCAAATGCCAATGAAGGCAACACTACTACTACAACAACAGGCTACGACGACACACCAGTGGTGACTCCGTTCGTGGAGACTCCCGCCACCGCTCCAAGCGTGTCGGACAACTCCGACAATGTGGCCGTGCGCACAGAGCAAAACCTCCAGGTGGTGAGTGGCTCCGGACTCAAGGCCTACAGCGTGGTCGTTGGCTCTTTCTCCGTGAAGTCGAATGCCGAGAACCTGGTGCAGCGTCTCCGCGCATCTGGATATGACGCACAGTTGGCATACAACTCCAACCGCAACATGTACCGCGTCGTGGCTTCCACATTCTCCGACAAGGCGAGCGCCGTACAGAGCCGTACTCGTCTCAGAGACACCTATCCCGACGCTTGGCTCCTCTACTACGGTTATTAATAAGCCGTGGCAAGGATCCTTTCTATAGACTACGGAAAGAAACGTACAGGTTTGGCAGTCACCGATCCGCTGCAGATTATTGCTGGCGGATTGGCGACTGTTTCTACATATAAACTCTTCGAGTGGCTCGACGCTTATTTCAAGACCGAGCAGGTGGAGAAGATCGTCGTTGGAGAGCCCAAACAGCCCAATGGACTGCCCAGTGAGAACATGGGGCGGGTGACGGCTTTCGTCAACAAGTTCCGGAAAACCTATCCCGACATTCCCGTCGTCATGGTCGACGAGCGTTTCACCTCTGTGCTGGCTCATCGCGCTATGATAGACGGCGGACTGAGGCAGAAAGCCCGTCGCGACAAAGCACTGGTCGATGAGATCAGTGCTACGATTATATTGCAAAGTTACTTGGAATCAATAAGAAAATGATTTTACCTATTTATATATATGGACAGCCGGTGCTGCGGAAGGTGGCCAAGGACATTCCTGAGGATTTCGAGCAGTTGCCCCAACTCATCAACGATATGTTTGTCACGCTCGATGAGTCGGAAGGTATCGGACTGGCCGCGCCCCAGGTGGGCAAGGATATCAGGGTGGTGGTCATCGACCTCAATGTGCTCGCCGAGGATATGCCCGAATACAAGGACTTCCGCAAGGCTTTCATCAACCCGCATATCGAGGAGTACGACGACAGCGAGACCGACACCATGGAGGAGGGATGCCTCAGCCTGCCGGGCATTCACGAGAAAGTGACTCGCCCCACGAGAATCAGGGTGACCTATGAGGATGCCGACCGCAACCACCACGACGAGTGGGTGGATGGCTATCTGGCTCGCGTGATGCAGCATGAGTTCGACCACCTCGACGGCAAGATGTTCATCGACCGTATCTCGGCTTTCCGCAAACAGATGATCAAGAGCAAACTCAAGGCTCTGCTACAAGGTAGATACCGCTGTGGTTACCGCACCAAGGCGGCTCCTCAGAAATAAGTCTTACTCCCTCAACCCCTTGTCGAATGGTATGATGAGGCGTGTAGTCATATTCATCCTCGCACTTCTTCCACTCATGGCCTCGGCCCAGTTCAATGTCGACAGGCTGATCATGAGTGGAAGAAGTGCGCTCTATTATGAGGACTACGTGCTTGCCATACAGCATTTCAACAGGGCCATCGACTCCAAACCCTACCTCTATGAACCATGGTTCTACAGGGGCGTGGCCAAATTCTATCTCGACGACTTCGCCGGGGCCGAGAAGGATTGTAGCGAGGCTATCGCGCTCAACCCGTATGTCTCAGGCATCTATGAACTGCGCGGACTCTGCCGCATCCGACTGAAGAAATTCGAGGGGGCCATCTCCGACTACGACAGGGCGCTCAAAGACAACCCCTCGGCACAGAACTATTGGTTCAACCGAATGTTGTGCCGACTCGAACTCAAGGACTACGACCAGGTGCACCTTGACCTCGACACCATCATTGGCAAGTGGAGCAAATTCTCGCGTGCCTACTCGGTGAAGGCAGGGGTGTATCTTATGCAGAAAGACACTACGCAGGCAGCAGTATGGCTCGACAAGGCCCTCGAACTCGATCCTTACGATGTGGATATGTGGATGACCAGGGCGAGTATCAGCCTTTCGAAAGGCAACTGGAAGGAGGCCGACGAGCACCTCACCAGGGTGATTCACCTCAAACCCAAAATGGTGCACAACTACCTCAACCGGGCCATCGCCCGACTCAACACCAATAACCTGCGAGGGGCGATGAGCGACTACGACACCGCCATCGAACTCGATCCCGACAATTTCCTCGCCCACTATAACCGCGGACTGCTCAGGGTGCAGGTGGGCGACGACAACCGGGCCATCACCGACTTCGACTATGTCATACGCATGGAACCCAACAATGTGATGGCCATCTACAACAGGGCCGTGCTCTTGCACAAGATTGGTGACCTGCGTGGGGCCATTCGCGACTACTCCAGGGTTATCGAGCAGTATCCTAATTTCTGGATCGGGCTGCAGAACAGGGCCGAGTGCTACCGGCGGCTGGGCATGACCAACCAGGCCGAACTCGATGAGTTCCGCATCTTCAAGGCTCAGATGGACAAGCATATCGGCATCCAGCCACGATGGTCGCAAAGCCAGATCCGACAGACGCGAAAGAAGAGCGAGATCGACATGAGCAAGTACAACCAGATTGTGGTCGAGGACGAGGAGAAGGTGGAGCACGAGTATGAGTTGGAGTACGAGAGCGTATACCGTGGAAAGGTGCAGCACCGCAAGGTGGAGATCGAGGAGATGCCGATGTATCACCTCTCTTATCTCAGGTATGGGAATATCATCAAGTCGTATCAGGTCTTCGACCCTCTGGTAGAGGATTTCAACCAGAAAGAGCGGCCACGGCACAAGATTTACCTCACCTGCAACCCCAACTCGCTCAATGAGCAACAGTTGAGGCTGGTGTTCGCTGTCATCGACACCCTCACGGCCGATTTGCAGAACATGCCGGATATGAAAGCCACAAGATCGCTGCTCTTGCAAAGGGCGGTGGCCTACTCTGTGGTGCAGAACTTCGACGAGGCTATCGATGACTTGAACACTTGCCTGAGTATCAACCCCAACGACCCGCTGGCCCTATGGCAGAGGGCTGTGTGCACGGCCCGGCTCAACGAATTGAGTTCGGTGAAGGCCACTGATACGCAGATCAAGAGTGCTGGTGCCATCGACGACCTCTCCAAGGTATTGGAAGTCGACTCCACCAATGCGTATGTCTACTACGACCGTGGCAATCTCTATTTGGCACAAGACGACTACGAACATGCCATTGCCGATTTTACCAAGGCCATCTCGCTCAATACAAACATGGCCGAGGCTTATTACAACCGGGGGCTCGCGCTTATCCAGACTGGAAAGAAGGCGGAAGGCATCGAGGACCTGAGCCAAGCCGGCGAATTGGGCCTCTACAGTGCCTATGGCATGATCAAGAAATATTCGCAATAGGTGAAAAACGAATCGCGTCGCGAAGCAAGGCTTCACCTCGGGCAAAGGAAACAAAAACTTTGTTTTTTGTTTCGTATTCCGCTCAGTTTGCACTATCTTTGCACCCAATTATCTTCATTCACAAATATTTGTTTAATTTGTTATGATAAAAATCACATTCCCCGATGGCACTGTGCGTGAGTTCGAACAGGGTGTCACCGGTCTTCAAATCGCAGAGAGCATCTCGCCGGCTCTCGCCCGCAACGTTGTATCTTGCGGTGTCAATGGTGAGACAGTGGAACTCAACCGCCCCATCCTCAGCGATGCCACCATCGCCCTCTATAAATTTGAGGACGAGGAGGGAAAACACACCTTCTGGCACACCAGCGCTCACTTGCTGGCCGAGGCATTGCAGGAGTTGTATCCTGGCATTCAGTTCGGATTCGGTCCGGCTGTCGAGAACGGATTCTTCTACGATGTGATGCCCAAAGAGGGTGATGTCATCTCGGAGAACGACTTCCCGAAGATTGAGGCGAAAATGATGGAACTGGCCAAGAAAAACGAGCCTGTAGTGCGCCATGATATCTCAAAGGCCGATGCCCTGCGTGAGTTCAAGGCTGCCGGACAGGAGTACAAGTGCGAGCACATCGACCTTGACCTCGAAGACGGTACCATCTCTACCTATACACAGGGTGCCTTCACCGACCTCTGCCGCGGACCGCACCTCATGTCGACAGGTGCCATCAAGGCCTTGAAAATCACCAGCGCCGCCGGTGCCTTCTGGCGTGGCGATGCCAAACGTGAGCAGATGACCCGCATCTATGGCATCTCGTTCCCCAAGAAGAAGATGCTCGACGAGTATCTCCTTATGCTCGAGGAGGCAAAGAAGCGCGACCACCGCAAGATTGGTAAGGAAATGGAACTCTTCATGTTCTCCGAGCGCGTGGGTAGGGGACTCCCCATCTGGTTGCCTAAAGGCACCGACCTGCGACTCCGCCTGCAGGACATGCTGCGCAAGATACAGAAGAAGTTTGGTTATCAGGAAGTGATCACACCGCATATCGGAAGCAAGAACCTCTATGTCACTTCGGGCCACTATGCCCATTATGGCAAAGACTCGTTCCAGCCTATCCATACACCCGAGGAGGACGAGGAGTATATGCTCAAACCCATGAACTGCCCGCACCACTGCGAGGTGTTCGCCATGAAACCACGGTCGTATAAGGACCTGCCCCTGCGCATCGCAGAGTTCGGTACCGTCTATCGCTATGAGAAGAGTGGCGAGTTGCACGGACTTACCCGTGTGCGCTCGTTCACCCAGGACGATGCCCATATCTTCTGCCGTCCCGACCAGGTGAAGGGTGAGTTCCTCCGCGTGATGGACATCATTCAGGCCGTGTTCAAAATCTTCAACTTCGACAACTTCGAGGCTCAGATCTCTCTCCGCGACCCCAAGGACACCGAGAAATATATCGGTAGCGACGAGGTGTGGCGCGAGAGCGAGCAGGCCATCATCGATGCTTGCAAGGAGAAGGGACTCGATGCCAAGATAGAGTATGGAGAGGCCGCTTTCTACGGACCGAAACTCGACTTCATGGTGAAGGACGCCATTGGCCGCCGCTGGCAGTTGGGCACCATTCAGGTGGACTACAACCTGCCGCAGCGTTTCAAACTCGAATATGTGGCTGAGGACAACTCCAAGCAGACGCCCGTGATGGTGCACCGCGCACCCTTCGGTTCGATGGAGCGCTTCACTGCCGTGCTCATCGAGCATACCGCCGGACACTTCCCATTGTGGCTTACCCCCGACCAGGTGGCCATACTGCCCATCTCAGAGAAATTCAACGACTACGCCCGCGAGGTGCTGCGCTATTTCGACGAGCAAGGCGTGCGTGCCGTCATCGACGACCGCAACGAGAAGATTGGACGCAAAATCCGCGACAATGAGCTCAAACGCGTGCCTTATATGGTCATCGTGGGAGAGAAGGAGTCGGCCGAAGGACTCGTTTCCATGCGCAAGCAGGGTGGCGGCGAGCAGGCTACCATGACGATGCAGGAGTTCGCTGCCCGTGTCAATGCCGAGGTGGCAGAGATGCTCGAGGCTACGAATATCCAGCCCAAAGACTGATGGCTGGTTAGCCAGATACGACAAGGGAGGTGCCGGCAAGGTGCCTCCCTTGTTGCTTCTTTTTATCCCAGTCTTCCTTTTGTGTGCCCTGCCAATCCGTTCCCCAAAAGGGAAAAAAGAGCAAAAATAGCCAATAAAAAATTGGGAAATAATTTTGCTAATTACCTAATTTATCGTAACTTTGCAGCCGCTTATCATAAAAATGTTGAATGAAGAACGACAAAAAGAACAATCAGTACCGAGTTAATGAGCAAATACGCGTGAGAGAAGTGCGTGTCGTCGGCGACGATGGCGCCGTTGTCATGCCTACCCGTCAGGCCCTCGACCTGGCTCGCCAGAAAGGGGTCGACTTGGTGGAAATCTCACCCAATGCACAGCCACCGGTTTGTCGTCTCATCGACTACTCCAAGTTCCTCTACCAGCAGAAAAAGCGTGCTAAGGAGATGAAAGCCAAGCAAGTGAAGGTGGAGGTCAAGGAAATCCGTTTCGGTCCTCAGACTGGCGAGAACGACTACAACTTCAAGCTCAAGCACGCCAAGGAGTTCCTTCTCGATGGCAACAAGGTGCGCGCTTATGTGTTCTTCCGTGGCCGTTCTATCCTGTTCAAGGAGCAGGGAGAGGTTTTGCTGCTGAGGTTTGCCAACGACCTTGAGGAGTTTGGAAAGGTAGAGCAGATGCCACAGCTCGAGGGCAAGAAGATGGCCATCTTCATCGCACCAAAGAAAGCGGGCGTGGCAAAGAAGAGCCAGCAGAAGATGGACCGCGAGAAGCGGGAGGCAGAGGCCAAAGAGGCCGCACGCCAGGCCAAGGAGGCTGAGACAGCCAGTGAGGAGCCTGCAGGTGGCGGACTGCTTGCCAATGCGAGAATCAGCGAGGAGGCCCTTAAGAAGCTCACAGAAAACAATGACTAAAGTGCGTAACGCCGGGTATATGCGTTGCCACTGTATAATAAATAACTAAATACAATAAAAAAATGCCAAAAGTAAAGACAAACTCCGGTGCCAAGAAGAGATTCCGTTTCACCGGAACTGGTAAGATCAAGAGACATCACGCTTACCACAGTCACATTCTCACGAAGAAGACGAAGAAACAAAAACGTAACCTGGTTCATCAGGCAATTGTCGACCGCTCCAACCTCAAGCAGGTGCGCGACTTGCTCTGTCTGCGTTAATTGAAGTCAAACATTTTAAAGGAAAAAAACTATGCCAAGATCAGTAAACCACGTTGCTTCAAAAGCAAGAAGAACCAGAATCCTCAAGCTCACAAAGGGTTATTTTGGTGCCCGTAAAAATGTTTGGACCGTTGCCAAAAACACATGGGAGAAAGGTCTTACCTACGCCTATCGTGATCGCCGCAACAAGAAACGTACGTTCCGCTCACTGTGGATCCAGCGTATCAACGCTGCCGCTCGCCTCAATGGCATGAGCTATTCACAGTTGATGGGTGCGCTCAGCAAGGCTGGTATCGAGATCAACCGCAAGGTGCTCGCCGACCTCGCTGTCAACAATCCCGAGGCTTTCAAGGCTATCGTCGAAAAAGTGAAGTAAATCGCAGTATTCTGCAAACAATAAGTCGCCGTTGCTCTTCAGTGAGTAACGGCGACTTTTTTGTGGTCTTTCCAATAATTCCAGTTGTTCTGTTCGCTCCCGATTTAGTCATCGATATGCTTCATGCTCAATGCGATGCGGTTGCGGCGGTAGTCAATCTCTTTCACGCGCACCTTCACGTGTTGGTGCAGGTGCACCACGTCGTTGGGGTCTTTCACGTAGCGGTTGGCCAACTGTGAGATATGCACAAGTCCGTCTTGGTGCACGCCGATGTCGACGAAGGCACCGAAGTTGGTGATGTTGGTCACGATGCCTGGAAGCACCATGCCCTCCACCAGGTCGTCGATACTCGTCACGTTGGGATCGAACTCAAACTCCTCGATTTGCTCTCGGGGGTCACGGCCGGGTTTCTCGAGCTCGCTCATGATGTCGGTAAGGGTGGGCATGCCCACGTCACCGCTCACGTAGCGACGGATGTCGATGGCCTGCCGTTTCTGCTTGTCGGCAATCAGTTCGTCCACAGTGCATTGGCAGTCTTTGGCCATCTGCGCCACGATGGGGTAACTCTCAGGATGTACGGCACTGTTGTCGAGCGGGTTCTTCGCTCCGGGGATGCGGAGGAAACCGGCGCATTGCTCATAGGCTGAGGGCCCCAGCCGTGGCACTTTCTTCAGTTGAGCCCTGCTGGTGAAGGCACCATGCTCACGGCGGTATTCCACGATGTTTTTCGCCAGGGTCGGACCCAGTCCGCTCACGTAGGTGAGCAGATGTTGGCTCGCGGTGTTCAGGTTCACGCCCACGGAGTTCACGCAACTCTCCACGGTCAGGTCGAGGCTGTGTTTCAGTTTGCTTTGGTCCACATCGTGCTGGTATTGTCCCACGCCGATGCTCTTCGGGTCGATTTTCACCAGTTCGGCCAGGGGGTCCATCAGTCGGCGCCCGATGATCACCGCGCCACGCACTGTCACGTCCTCGTCGGGGAATTCCTCGCGGGCGGTCTTCGAAGCCGAATAGACCGAGGCACCATCCTCGCTCACTACGAAGGTTTGCACCTTGTGCTTGAAGTTGAGGTCCTTCACGAATTCAGAGGTCTCGCGGCTGGCTGTACCATTGCCGATGGCGATGGCCTCGATGCCGTAGTCCTCCACCATCTGCTCCACATGTACGGTGGCCTGCATGCGGTGGTTCACGGGAGGGTGGGGGAAGATGGCCTCATGGTGCAGCAGGTTGCCCTGTGCGTCGAGGCACACCACCTTGCAGCCGGTACGGAATCCAGGGTCGATGCCCATCACGCGTTTCTGCCCAAGGGGTGCGGCGAGAAGCAGTTGGCGCAGGTTCTCGGCGAACACCGTGATGGCCTCATCGTCGGCCTTCTCCTTGCTCAGGGCGGCAAACTCTGTCTCTATCGAGGGGCGCAGCAGACGCTTGTAGGCATCCTCCACGGCTTCTTCTACCAGGCGGCTGCATGGTCCATGTCCTCTTACATGCTGGCGTTTCAGCCGTGCCACGCAGTCGTCGTCATCGGCACCGATGCTCACGCGCAGTATGCCCTCGCTCTCTCCGCGCCGCATGGCCAGCAGGCGGTGCGACGAGCAGCGTCTGAGGGGTTCGCTGAAGTCGAAATAGTCGGAATATTTGGCGGCCTCGTCGGTCTCGGCCTTGGCTTTCACCACACGCGAGGTGATGACGGCCTCACGACGGAAAGCCAGTCGCATCTGGTTGCGCGACTGCTCGTTCTCGCTCACCATTTCGGCAATAATGTCCTGGGCACCTTTCAGGGCGGCGTCCACATCGGCCACACCGTCTTTCACAAATCTGCGGGCGGCTACTTGTGGCTGTGGTTCGCGTTGGAGCAGCAGGATGGTGGCTAGGGGTTCCAGACCTTGCTCACGGGCCACTTGGGCACGGGTACGCCGCTTGGGCCTGTAGGGCAGGTAGAGATCTTCGAGTACGGTGGGCTCCCAGCATTCCTTGATGCGTTTCTCCAAGTCGTCGGTCAGTTTGCCTTGTTCGCCGATGGTCTTCAGGATGGTCTCCTTGCGCTTTTCCAGTTCCTTCAGTTTGTCGTAGGCATCAGCTATCTGGCCGATTTGCACTTCGTTCAGGTTGCCGGTGCGCTCTTTGCGGTAACGGGCGATGAAGGGGATGGTGCAACCCAGGTCGAGCAGTGCGATGGTGTTGTCTACTCCCTCTTCGGGCAGTTGCAGCCGTTGTGCGATTATTTTGGTGATGGTATTCATCGTCTTGGTTTGGATTGGTTTTGTTGATGCGAAGATAGCGATTTCCCGCCAAACGGCCAAATGTAGGCCATACGAAAATCATCTTTGGCGGTCGCGGAGTTCCCAGAAAGCCACGGCAGCCGCTGCCGCCACGTTGAGTGAGTCGACACCATGCTGCATCGGGATACGCACCACATGGTCGGCCTCGTCGATGGTTTGTTGTGGCAGTCCGTCGCCTTCTGTGCCCATGATGATGGCTAGTCGGGGTATCTCGGCGAGGATGGGATGGTCGATGGGGATGGAGTCGTCGGTGAGTGCCATTGCTGCGGTCTGGAATCCCATATTGTGCAGTTCACCAGGAAGTTGCGTTATCCAAGTCCAAGGCACGAGAAACACCGACCCCATCGACACTCTTACGGCCCGCCGGTTGAGTGGGTCGCACGAGTTGGGGGTGAGCAGCACGGCGTCGATGCCCAGTGCCGCGGCCGACCGGAATATCGCTCCGATGTTGGTGGTGTCTACCACTCCGTCTATCACCACCACTCTTCTGGCATCCCGGCACACCTCCTCCACGGTGGGGGCCATGGGGCGCCGCATGGCGCAGAGCACGCCTCGTGTCAGGGTGTATCCAGTGAGAGAGGCGAGCAGTTCTCTGCTGCCCGTGTAGACGGGCATATCGGGGTGAGCGCCGATGATGCTGGCGGCATCGCCGTCGATGTGTTTCTGTTCGCACAGTAGGGCCACGGGTTCATAGCCGGCCCCCAGTGCCACGTTGATCACTTTGGGACTTTCGGCGATGAAAATGCCTTTTGTGGGTTCGATGCGGTTGCGCAGTTGTGCCTCGGTCAGCGTACTGAAAATCTCCACCCCGGGATGTTGGAGTGATGTGATAGGGATAATGGGCATCTTTTTCTTTTTGGGAACAAAGATAGTGCAAGGCGAGATCTTGGCCGCGAAGCGGCAGTGTAGTGCAAGAACCGCGGCCTATTTTGGCCGCGGTCTGAAGGCATGTTAGAAAAAAGAGCACTATTATTTCCGCATCTTGTAGAACGACAGGCCAATGGCTGATATAGCGACTGTCGTCAGTAAGGTACTGCCCTTGATCAACTCTGCGATACCCATCAGCGTTGCGATACCCGCAACCGATACAGCGAGCGCAATGGCAATGACGGTCAGAATGACTAAAATCCTGTACGAAATGTTGATTTTCCCCCTTTGATGCAATATGCCTAATAGGAATATGGCAATTGCCATGATAAATGCCACACCATTGAGGCCTTTCAGCAGACCGAGCCAGCCAGTACCCGCACTGTTGATCACGTTCATGGTCGTTCCAACCAGGAAGAGGCTGCCTGCAAGACCAAAGAGGGAATAGCCTATGATGGTGGTCCATTTTCCACCAAGCCTGCGAGGCTTGCCGGTTGCAGGGTCGATGGCCTGGCCGTTATACTTGAACTTGATCACCAACCAGCGTACAAGAACGGGTATCATAAGGGTCAGGGTCAAGATGATAAATATGAATACCTCACTTCTTGTTCTCCCGATGAACATCTGCAGGAAGAATGCTGTCAGGAAAATGAGTGTTGCGATGCTTCCCCATTTGATGTTCTTCGAGTATTGCGACTCTCTTTCCACAAGGGTCTTCAGGTCATAAGAGCCGTAATCCTCCTTCTTTGTCTGCCTTAGGATGACGAACCTGAAAATCAGTGAAGCCACCCAATACACACTCAGCAATATGATGCCAAATAGTGTCAGACGGCTATTTGCCCAGGCCCACCACGCCAATACGGGTACAGAGATGAGATTACCCCAAATAATAGCCTCCTTGATATTCTTGCGCATATCGGCAAATTTGCGGTACATGGCCTCGCGAATCTGCTCATCCGACACAATCTCTTGGCCATCGAGCCTCTCGTCCATCAGGATGTATGTGGCTTTCAATTCCTCCAACTCATGGAGCTCTTTCATATTCTCTGACATAGCTTTGCGGTTTTTAATGGTTTGACATTGATTTGAGTTGTTCCTTGATGCGGAACAGCCGGCTTGTGACAGCCGAGGTGGAGATGCCAACTATGGCGGCAATCTCATCATAACTCATGCTCTCCAGCCAAAGAAGAATGATGGCGCGGTCGAACAGTTCAAGGCGGTTGATTCTGTCGTAGAGCATCTTGACCTGCCGCCCAACCTCATTGGATTCACTCAAAACATCCTTGTCGATAAGCAGCGGAACGGTTGGTACATTCCGTTTCTTGCCTCGCTCCACTTTGCAGCAGGTGTTCAGGCTGACGCGCCATATCCACGTCTTGAGACTGCTGTCGCCGCGGAACTTGGCATAGCCTTTCCAGAGGTTGACCAACACTTCCTGGAAGAGGTCATCCACATAAGTGGGATTGTCTGAGAAAAAGTAACATACCGTATAGATGGTCTTACGGTACTCTCTGACCAATTTGGTGAATTCTAATTCAATCTCATTCATCTTTTTTTGGAGTTAGTTCAAACAGTTAGTACCCCAAATCGAAAATTCCTTTCGAGAAAAATGATTTTTTTTCAGAAAAAATGTCACTCCATTAAAAATACTTCCATTTATGGCACTAATCCGTCACTACCTCTTTGAAATGCTCACCGCCCCACTCAACAAGTGCCATGATGGCAGGCATCAATGACTTGCCCGTTTCCGTCAGCGAGTATTCCACACGGGGTGGAACCTCAGGGAACACCTCACGATGGACGAGATGGCTCTGCTCCAACCGTTTCAACGTCTGCGAGAGCATCTTTTGAGAACAGTCAGTCATCAGACGGCGAATCTCATTGAAACGCAATACACCCGTCTCGCTCCTGTGGAGCATGAAGAGCACCAACATCGACCACTTGTCACCGAAGCGACTCACCACTTGCCTGATGGGACAGGCCAAATACTCAGCTTTGATATCTGCCATAACCTTGAATTTTTCAACAAAGGTAACCAATAGTTATCAAGTAACTGTTTTGCACTTTGTTAATCTTCGTTAAAGTCGTTTCCTGACAAGTCCGATGCCTTCACAATTCCTACTTTTTGGTAACTATCCCACCAAAAAGTGCCTTCTTGCAAAGTTGGTTTTTCCATATTACCTTTGCATCGTAAAAACAAACAAATAACATTAAAACAATAGAATCATGAGACAGATTGAGACAATTGCAACAGGCAAGAATTTTAGCGCAGTGAGCGTGGGGTTGATGAACGAGATTATCGAGCATGTGCTGCCGATGGGTCCCGAAGTGACCATCCAGGGCAAGGTGTTTGTTGGACAGGCCGTGGGTGCCACGGGCAGCGAACTGTCATTCCAGACATTGGTTCCCGGTCAGGACAGCGGTTTCCTGCACACGCATAAGACGCACGAGGAACTGTATATTATCCTTAAAGGTGAAGGCCAGTATCAAGTAGATGGTGAGATCTTCCCCGTAGGCGAGGGCACCATCATCCGCGTGGCTCCCAATGGCAAGCGTGCGTTGAAGAACACCGGCACTGAGAACATGACGATGCTCTGCATCCAGTACAAGGCTAATGCCTTCACCGAGGCCGACAGCCCCATGACCGACGGTGTAATTCTTCAGGAAGAACTGAAATGGTAAGGGACCGGCTGGAGAATCTCAAGGAAATCATTCAGTATCTGATGGCTGATTCACATATCAGTCATCAGATACCCCATACATTGGAAGAGCGGAAGACGATGATGCGGGCACTGATGAACGTTTGGATTCCCAAGCCTATCGATACGGCTTTTCTGACGGCACAAGATGCCGAGTTGCAGATGCAACGCGAGGAAAAAGGCGTGGCGACTCCTACCGGCGATGGCTTGCAAATATGGCAAGGCGACATCACCCGCCTGAAAGTGGATGCCATCGTGAACGCCGCCAACGCACAGGCCTTGGGCTGTTGGTCGCCTCTGCACAACTGCATCGACAATTGCATCCACTCCGCTGCGGGCATCCAACTGCGCAAGGAGTGTGCCGACATCATGCAGGGGCGTCTTCTGGATACGGGCGATGCCATCATCACACAGGGCTATAACCTGCCCGCCAAGCACGTCATCCACACCGTCGGACCGATCATCGAGAGCGGATGGCCTACCGAACATCAAAAGCAACAGCTGGCCCAATGCTATCGCAGTTGCCTTGACCTGGCTGAGAAGCACCACCTTCAAAGCATAGCTTTCTGCTGCATCTCGACGGGTGTGTTCCATTTTCCTAATGAGCTTGCGGCAGAGATAGCCGTCAAAACCGTCAAGGAGTATCCTCTACAATCGCTCAAAACCATCGTATTCAATGTTTTCCTCGACAAAGACCGTGACATCTACCAACGACTGGTCTGAACGCATCGCAAAGACCCGTCGACTGATTGCCGAAGCCGACCATGTTATCATCGGGGCGGGGGCAGGACTCTCGGCTGCCGCAGGACTGGAATATTCAGGAGAGGTATTCGAACATGAGTTCCGTGAATGGATTCTCCGATACGGCATCACCGACCTCTACAGCTCATCATTCTATCCCTTCGAAACGGAGGAGGAGCGCTGGGCATATTGGGCAAAACATATCTGGTTTGCCCGCTATCAGCCAGAGGCGAAGCCGTTCTACAAACAACTATTGTCGCTCGTCGAGGACAAAGACTACTTCGTCATCACCACCAATGTGGACGGGCAGTTCGAAAAGGCGGGGTTCAACCCTCACCGCATCTTCGCCACACAAGGCGACTATGCCTTTTTCCAACCCGCTGACGGCTCGCCCAAGGAACTGTATCCCAACAAGCAATGGGTGGAACAGGCTCTGCCGGCCATCCACGACTGCCGCATACCCACACAGCTGATACCACGTACGCCCGATGGCAAGCCTGTAGCCATGAATCTCCGATGCGATGACACTTTCGTGGAGGACAAGCATTGGTATGAGCAGGCCGACCGCTACAGTCAGTTTATCGAAAAGTCCTATGACAAACGACTTCTGCTTCTGGAGTTCGGGGTGGGCTTCAACACGCCCATCATCATCCGTTTCCCCTTCGAGCGCATGGCAGCACAGTTTCCCCAAACCTCACTGATACGCTTCAACCGCGATTATCCTCAACTGATGATGCCAGCCGCCACCAACCACTTCACGGCGTTCACGGAAAGCCTGACGGCAATTCTCCACGACATCCTGTAAATAATTTACGCCTGCATTCCCTACATCAATTGTTCTCCTAGGTTTTTCCCGCCTTTCCGTTAATAAATCCGAATAAATTTTGCTATGTTGCCGTTTTGCAGTATTTTTGCATCTTAAACATTCAAAACGACAGCCCCATTGGGGGTTACGCAACATATATGATTTCCGTAGAAGCACTCAAGGTTGAATTTGGGGTGAAGCCCCTCTTCCACGACGCCAGTTTCGTTATCAACGACCGCGACCGCATTGCCCTCGTTGGAAAGAATGGCGCCGGAAAGTCGACCCTCCTCAAAATCCTTTGCGGACAGCAGAAACCCACGTCAGGAACGGTGGCCATACCCTCCGACACCACCATCGGCTATCTGCCACAGGTGATGGTGCTGCAAGACGACACCACCGTGCGCGAGGAGGCACGCAAGGCGTTTGCTGGCAACCTACGGATGAAGGAGCGTATTGATGCCATGGAGCGCGAATTGGGCGAGCGCACCGACTATGAGAGCGAGGCCTACAATGCCCTTGTGGAGCGGTTCACCCAGGAGCACGACCGCTACCTGATGATGGGTGGAGGCAACTACGAGGCCGAACTGGAGCGCACGCTCACCGGTCTGGGCTTCGTCCGCGACGACCTGGAGCGGCCCACCGCCGAGTTCAGTGGTGGGTGGCGTATGCGCATCGAGTTGGCGAAAATCCTCCTGCAGCGGCCCGACGTGCTCTTGCTCGATGAGCCCACCAACCACCTCGATATCGAGAGCATACAGTGGCTCGAGCAATTTCTCGCCACCTCGTCGAGTGCTGTGGTGCTGGTGAGCCACGACCGGGCGTTCATCAACAACGTCACCAACCGCACGATAGAGATTACCTGCGGACAGATTGTCGACTATAAGGTGAAATACGACCAGTATGTGGTGCTGCGTCAGGAACGGCGCGAGCAGCAACTGCGTGCCTATGAGAACCAGCAGAAGGAGATTGCCGATATCAAGGACTTCATCGAGCGGTTCCGCTATAAACCCACCAAGGCCGTGCAGGTGCAGAGCCGCATCAAGCAGTTGGCCAAAATCGTGCCCATAGAGATTGACGAGGTCGACCGGTCGGCCATGCACCTGAAGTTCCCGCCATGTCTGCGTAGTGGCGACTTCCCCGTCATTTGCGATGAGGTGCGCAAGGACTATGGCCACCACACCGTATTCGAGGGCGTGACGTTCACCATCCGCCGTGGCGAGAAGGTGGCCTTCGTGGGCAAAAACGGCGAGGGCAAGTCGACCCTTGTGAAATGCATCATGGGCGAGATACCATTCGACGGCAACCTGAAGATAGGGCATAACGTGCAGATTGGCTATTTCGCGCAGAACCAGGCCCAGTTGCTCGACGAGAGCAAGACAGTATACGACACCATCGACTATGTGGCCAAGGGCGATGTGCGGCTGCGCATCAACGATATCCTCGGCGCCTTCATGTTTGGTGGCGAGGCCTCGGAGAAGAAGGTGAAGGTGCTCAGCGGTGGCGAGCGCAGCAGGCTCGCCATGATCAGGCTTCTGCTTGAGCCCGTCAACCTCCTCATCCTCGACGAGCCCACCAACCATCTCGATATGCCTTCGAAAGACGTACTCAAGGAGGCTATCCGGGCTTTCGACGGCACGGCCATCATCGTCTCACACGACCGTGAGTTCCTCGACGGATTGGTAAGCAAGGTCTATGAGTTTGGCGGTGGGCAAGTGCGTGAGCATCTCGGTGGCATCTACGACTTCCTCAGGGGACGTAACATCGAATCACTCAACCAGTTGGGCTCTTCCTCGCCTGTGACTGAGAAGACCGAGAAACCTGAGCCACAACCTGTCTCCGAGAACAAGCAGAACTATGCCGAGCGGCGGGAACAGCAGAAACGCCTGCGCAAACTCGAGAAAGAGGTGAAGGCTTCGGAAAGCAAGATCGAGGAGATGGAGCAACGACTCAAACAACTCGATGCCACCCTGTGCACCCCGGAGGGCGCTTCAGACATGCAACTTGTCAGCGAATATACCTCTACCAAACGTGCCCTCGACGACGAGGTGACACGCTGGGAACAACTCGCCGAACTCCTGGAGGAAATGCAACAACCATAAAATAACCAAAACCCGAAATATCTTATGAAAATCAAGACAATCTTATCGATTATGGCAATAACAACAGCCTCTCTCCCTGCCTTCGGACAAGGTGCCCTCAAGTCGGGTATACCACTGAGCAACCTCGACCGCTCCGTCAGTCCTGGCGAGGATTTCTACCAGTTTGCCTGTGGTGGATGGGTGAAGAACAATCCCCTTCCTGCCGCCTATTCGCGTTTCGGCAGCTTCGACCGCTTGCAGCAAGACAACAACGAGCGTATCAACGGCATCCTCACCGAACTGGGCAACAAGCACTACGCCAAAGGCACCGTGGAGCAGAAACTCAGCGATTTCTACAAACTCGCCATGGACTCCGTCAGGCGCAACCGTGAGGGCGTGAAGCCCATCATGCCCGTCATCAAGGAGGTGGAGAAGGCCAAGACCAAGTATGCCCTGCAGCAGTTGCAGAAGAAGTATGCTGCCTTCGGATATGGCGTGACCTATGGCTCCTATTTCGGTGCCGATGAGAAGAACGCCAAGATGAATATCCTCAACGTCAGCCAAAGTGGACTCACACTCGGACAGAAAGAATACTATCTCGATACCGACTCGGCCACCACCGCTATCCGTGAGGCCTACAAGAAGCATATCGTCAAGATGTTCGAACTCTTTGGGTTCAGCCACAAGGCCGCATTGCTCAAGATGAACGACGTGCTCTCTATCGAGACCCGCCTGGCCAAGGTGTCGAAGTCGAGAACAGAGTTGCGCGACGTGGAGGCCAACTACAACAAGATGACCATCGACGAGTTTGAGTCGAAATATCCCCACCTGCGCCTGAGCGAGTTGATGGAGGCCGAGGGCGTGAAACCCGAGCACATCAAGGAACTTGTGGTGGGGCAGCCCGATTTCTTCGCAGGGGCCAGCCAACTGGCCAGCGAGTTGACCCCTGGTCAACTGAAGGCATATATGGAATGGGATATCATCAACTCTTGTGCCAACTACCTGAGTGATGACGTCGAGGCCGAGCATTTCGACTTCTTTGGCAAAGTGATGTCGGGACGCAAGGAGAACCACCCACGCTGGAAACGCGCCACCAACCTGGTGCAAAGCATGATGGGTGAGTCGCTGGGAAAAATCTATGTGGAGAAGTTCTTCCCCGCTGCCGCCAAAGAGCGTATGGAACGGCTGGTAAGCAACCTGCAGGTGGCCCTCGCCGAGCGTATCCAGGCACAGGACTGGATGGACACCATCACCAAGCGCAATGCGCTCGACAAACTCAGCACCTTTTATGTGAAGGTGGGCTATCCCAACAAGTGGAAGGATATCAGCGGCATGGAGGTCGACCCCTCGAAATCGTTCTGTGAGAATGTGCTCAACTGCCGGAAGTTCTGGGACCAGTGGACCATCGACTACAAAGCCGGAAAACCCGTCGACCGCGACGAGTGGCACATGACTCCCCAAACCGTCAACGCCTACTACAACCCCACCACCAACGAGATTTGCTTCCCCGCGGGAATCCTCCAGGTGCCCTTCTTCGACATGACTGCCGACGATGCCTTCAACTATGGTGCCATTGGTGTGGTCATCGGCCATGAGATGACTCACGGCTTCGACGATCAGGGTCGTCACTACGACAAGGACGGCAACATGACCGACTGGTGGACTGAGGCCGACGGCAAGAACTTTGCCGAGCGGGCCAACAAATATGCCGACTTCTTCTCGGCCATCAAGGTGCTTCCCGACCTGAATGCCAATGGCAAGCTCACGCTGGGTGAGAACCTCGCCGACCATGGTGGACTGCAGGTGGCTTTCTACGCCCTGAAGAACGCCATGCGCGACAATCCCCTTGGCGAGATTGACGGCTTCACGCCCGAGCAGCGCTTCTTCCTGGCCTATGCCGGGGTCTGGGCCAACAACATCACCGAGGCCGAGATTCGCAGCCGCACGAAGAGCGACCCGCACTCGTTGGGCAAATATCGTGTCAACGGAGCCCTCTCGCATATCGATATGTGGTATGAGGCCTTCGGCATCCAGCCCACCGACAAGATGTTCGTGCCAAAGAGCGAGCGACTCAGCCTTTGGTAAACCGAATCAACCATGCCGCCATCCCATCAAGGGATGGTGGCTAAAAATAATTTGTAGCACATGCCTTTAAGAATTCCCGACCGGCTTCCTGCCATCGACTTGCTCAAGGAGGAGAATATCTTCGTGATGGACAACTCGCGTGCCACCACGCAGGATATCCGACCATTGCGCATCGTGATACTCAACCTCATGCCGTTGAAAATCACTACCGAGACCGACTTGTTGCGCCTGCTCTCCAACACACCGCTGCAGTTGGAGATCATGTTCATGAAACTCAAGAGCCACACTCCGAAGAATACACCCGTAGAGCACATGATGATGTTCTACAAGGACTTCGAGATACTCAAGACGCAGAAGTTTGATGGCATGATTGTCACTGGTGCGCCTGTAGAGCAACTCGAATACGAGCAGGTAAGTTATTGGGACGAGATTTCGGCCATCTTCGAATGGGCCAAGACCAACGTCACCAGCACCGTCTATATCTGTTGGGCGGCCCAGGCCGGCCTCTACTACCACTACAACATTCCCAAGTACACGCTCGAGCGGAAACTGTTCGGCATCTTCAAACACCGGCCTCTGAGCATCCGTCTGCCCATCTTCCGGGGATTCGACGATGTGTTCTGCATGCCGCACAGCTGCCATGCCGAGGTGAGGCGCGAGGATATCGAACGCAACCCCCAACTGCAGATTATCGCCGAGTCGCCAGAGGGAGGCGTGGGTATCGTGATGGCACGCGGAGGACGTGAGTTCTTCATTACCGGCCATCTGGAATATTCGCCCAATACGCTCGACAATGAATACCGCCGCGACCGCGACATCCGCGACGATGTCGACCTGCCCCGCAACTACTACACCGACGACGACCCCGAAAAGCCACCTTTGGTGACATGGAGGGCACACGCCAACCTGCTCTACAACAACTGGATCAACTATTACGTCTACCAGACCACTCCCTATAACATCAACGATATCCGATGATTCCGCTCGAACTCCTCGCACCCGCCAAGAACCTGGAATGTGGCATCGCCGCCATCGACCATGGGGCCGATGCCGTGTATATCGGTGCGGGGAAGTTTGGGGCCAGGGCTGCCGCCACCAACAACATCGACGACATCCGTTCACTGTGCCTGTATGCCCACCGCTTCGGTGCCAGCGTCTATGTCACGGTCAATACTATCGTATACGAACATGAGTTGGAGGAGGCCAGAAGGTTGGTGGGCGAGTTGTGCGATGCAGGTGCCGATGCGCTGCTCGTGCAGGACATGGCGCTCGTTGGCATCGCCGCCGAGGAGGCTTTGCGCCGTGGGGTGGCGCTGTCGCTCCATGCCAGTACGCAGACCGACAACCGCTCGGCCGAGAAAGTGGAATGGCTTGCGGCAAATGGTTTTAGCCGAGTGGTGCTCGCACGCGAGTTGTCGCTCGACGAGATAGCCCATATCCACCGCAGGGTGCCGGGCATGCAACTCGAGGCGTTTGTCCATGGAGCGCTCTGTGTGAGCTACTCCGGACAGTGCTATGCCTCACAGTATTGTTTCGGTCGTAGTGCCAATCGTGGTGAGTGTGCGCAGTTCTGCCGGTTAAGTTTCGACCTGGTGGATGCCAATGGTGTCTCAGTCGACCGGCCACGTCATTGGCTATCGCTGAAGGATATGTGCCGCATCGACCGCCTGGGACAGATGGCAGAGGCCGGTGTCTGTTCGTTCAAGATCGAGGGGCGTCTCAAAGACCTCTCGTATGTGAAGAATGTGGTGGCAGCCTATAGCCAGGCGCTCGACAAGGTGGTGGCACAGAGCGGAGGCAGGTATCGCAGGGCATCGCTCGGACGTGTGCAGTATACGTTCACCCCCGACCTGAGCAAGACGTTCAACCGGGGATTCACGCGATATTTCATCGATGGCGCCGATGATGGCATCGCCTCGCCCGACACGCCCAAGGCACTGGGCGAGTTTGTGGGCAAGGTGAAGGAGGCACGGCGCGACTCGTTCAATGTGGCCGGTTTGGCCACCTTTGCCAATGGCGACGGACTGTGCTTTTTCGACCGCGACCGGCAGTTGCGTGGCTTTCGCGTGAACCGGGTGGAGGGCAACCGCATCTTCCCACAGCAGATGCCGCAGCAGTTGCGCCCAGGTATGGGGCTGTATCGGAATGCTGACGCCGCGATGGATAAGTTGCTGGGCAAAACCAGTGCCACACGCAGCATCGCTGTCTTGCTGCACCTTGCCCTGACAGAAAAAGGGCTGCGGCTCACTGCCCAGGTGCCTCAAAGCGACATTGAGGCAAGAGCTGAGATGGAGATGGCACCCGAGGTGGCACGGCAGTCGCAGGCAGAGAATATCCGCCGGCAGTTGTCTCGATTGGGCAACACGGTGTATGTGGCCGAGGAGGTGACCATGGATGCCGCTGCCGCCAACTTGTTTGTGCCGTCGAGTATGCTCGCCGAACTGCGCAGGCAAATGGTAGCGGCACTCGACCTTAAGATTCTTCAATATTTCAGAAATCGTGAGAATCCTGAGGTACTTGATTCCCAGAATGGTCGTTCTCCAAGTTTCCCCGACGAAGATGCCTATCGGCAATACCCTTATCTGCTCAATGTGGCTAACTCCTCTGCCCGTGAGTTCTATGCCCGGCAGGGTATGGAGAGGGTAGGCGAGGCATTCGAGTGTATGCCACATGAAGCGGGACAACCCCATTTGCTCATGCGTTGTAGGCATTGTCTGCGCCGCACCATGGGGTGCTGCACGCGTGAGAGCCGGCAACGGCCCGGTTGGCACGAGCCTCTCTACTTGGTACTGCCCGACAAACGGCGCTTCCGGTTGAAATTCGACTGTCGGAATTGTGAAATGTTAGTGTTTTCGTCATGAGAGAGAAATATATATTGCCACTGCTGCTGTCGTTGCTCTTGCTGTCGGCTTGCTACCATAGGCCAGTCCGCCAGCAGGTGCCGCAAGCCGTGCTTACCGAGCAGCAGCTCGACTCCATTGCCTTTGCACGCACTCACCACTACACCATTAACTACAACTTTATGGTGAGCGACGACTCGCTCATGCTTACCCGCCAGATGCCCGAGGAGGCCGTGAGTAACCTGCCTACCGACTCGTTTGCCATCGGCCCCGACCAGCGGTTGGTGGTGGCCGATATCCGCATCCTTCCCGCCGACTCCGTCGACTCAGTATGGGTGCAGTTGGCTCAGGAGGATGGCACTTTCGGATGGGTGCACGAGAGCGAGATGCTCAAAACCGTGGAGCCCGACGACCCCATCTCTCAGTTCATCTCCTTCTTCTCCGACGAGCACCTGCTCATCTTCCTGCTTGTGTTCGTACTCATTATCACCGCCTATGGCATGTACAAACTGCTCAGGCGTAAGGCACATATCGTGCATTTCAACGACATCGCCACGTTCTATCCCACGCTTTTCGCACTCGTTGTGGCCGTTTCGGCCACTCTCTATGCCAGCATCCAGTTGTTTGCTCCCGATGCTTGGCAGGAGTTCTATTTCCATCCCTCGCTCAATCCGTTCTCGCAGCCTGCATTGCTGGCGTTGTTCCTCTCCTCGGTATGGGCTATCCTCATCGTGGGCATTGCCGTGGTCGATGATACTTTCCGGCATCTTAACTTGAGCGATGGCGTGCTCTACCTGCTCGGACTGGCAGGCGTGTGCGCTGTCAACTACATCGTGTTCACCCTCACCACGATGTACTATATCGGATACCTGTTACTCGTGGCTTATGTGGCTTTCGCGCTGTGGCGCTATTTCACCCATACGCGAAGCAAGTATATCTGTGGCAACTGCGGACTGCAAATCAAGAAGAAAGGCCGCTGCCCGCATTGCGGTGCGCTCAATGTTTAGATTTGAAATAATTCCAGCTAATTCAATCCACGCATCAACCATAATGACCAAATAAGGATGAGTACTGGTGCCCAAAAACGCACCAGTACTATCTTTTTGATTATAACCACTTCATCAAACCTCAACAAAGCCTTGTTGTGGCAAAGAAAAGCGGATTTTTTCTTTGTGTTGTCTTGGGTTTTCGTTAATTTTGCAGTTGATTAGCCAGGGAATGCCTTTCCTTGGCTTAGGTTGATATGGAGCAACCATTTCAGATGGGTCCCGTAATTTAGCTTTGTCAGATTTCAAAACATCAAAACATGAGAAAACTTTTGGCCATCTTGCTGGTGGTGGCTTTGGCTGTAGTGGGAATTCTTATCGGGAGACAATCCTCCCGAGTTGATGATAATGGCCATTTCCTTCCACCAGATACCGCCACGTTGAAGACGGCCAAGCCCGTGGTGCGCATTTATATGGAGAACTCCGGCAGTATGAACGGATATGTGACCACCAACTCGCAGTTCAAGAACGCACTCGGACACCTCATCACCAAGGCCGATGGTTTCTACAGCGGAACGCGGCTCGACTTCATCAACCAGGGCATCTTCCACACCCCGATGTGCGACGACCTCGACAACTTCGTGCTCAACCTGAATCCCGCTTCGATGCAGGTGGGTAACACCAGCTCTACCGATATCAACAAGATATTCAAGATGATTCTCGACCATACCTCGCGCGACACCATATCGGTGCTCGTGAGCGACTGCATGTATGATGTCGACAACGTGGGCAACCTGCTCTCCGCCGCCGCCACCAGCACCACTGGCACCTTCATGAAGGCCATCCGTCGTGCGCGCGATGACAAGCATGAGTTCGCCACCGTCATCATGCAGTGTATGTCGGAATTCAGCGGCAACTACTATGAGGGCAACCAGGCCATCGCCTGCAATGGGCAACGACCCTATTATGTTATCGTGATGGGCAACCTTGAACAGGTGACTGACTTCTGCCATCATATGGAATTGGAGGACACTGCCACGGGTCTGCCAGGCCTCACCCACAAATACATGATATCATCGGAGCCTACATGGCAGCTCGACAACATGACCGCCCGCATCTTCGCCAGCGACTTCACCAATGCCGTTCGCATTCAGGCCAATCACGACGGGCTGAACGTGCGCAAGGTGACCATCGACCAGGAGCAGAGCAACTTCAACTTCGCGCTCGGACTGGGCGTGAGCCATCTCTTCACTGATCTCTCCTACCTGCTCGACAAAGACAATTATGAGGTGGAACCCTCGCAGTATAAAATCACTGACGTCAACGACGAGGCCAAGTTCACCGAATGCGACTTCTTCCGTCATCCTATCTGCGTGCAGATGGTGGTGCTCGGACAGAACTATGCCCCGCAACTCACCCTGCGGCTCAAGAACAAGGTGCCGGCTTGGGTGAGTGAGTGCAGTTACAACAAGCGGTTGGGTACGCTCCCCGAGAGCCACCAGTCGTATGCCATCTACGAGATGGTGGAGGGCATCTACAGCGCTTTCTACAACTCGATGGACACCAACAGCCGCGACCTCTTCCAACTTCAGGTGAAGTTTGAAGGGTATGAATAACCACGAAATCAAGAAGAAACTATGGATATAATATCAGAAATTCTCGAATTGTTCGGAGCCGCCTACCTCGGCGACTTCTCCAAGTACATGTTCCAGGCCGGAGCCTATGGCACTGTGTTCTACGTGATGCTTCTGCTGCCCCTCTTGGTGGCTTTTGTCTATTACATCGTGCTCGACCACATCCTGCTCGCACAGTTGCGCAAGTGGTTGATTATCGGCGTATCCACCAGTGCTGTGGCCGCCCTCGTGGCGATGTTCATCGCACACCAGCAGATCGACGGGTTCACCTTCTCGCAGAACATCCTCAATGCCAACATCGGGTCGGCCGACTATCTCTCCTTCGGTTTCATCGTGTTCTTCTACAGCGCGCTGCTTTATTTCGTCTTCTCTCTCCTCCTCAAGTCGTTCAGCAGCAGGTCGAGGAACATCCCGTTCTAATGAGTAAATTCCCAATATGAGCAAACTATATATCTATGGCATCGGAGGTACGGGGGCAAGGGTTTTGCGCTCACTCACGATGCTCCTCGCCTCGGGCGTGACGCTGGGCGACAAGATCGACACCATCGTGCCCGTCATCATCGACCCCGACACTAGCAATGGCGACCTCACACGCACCATCTCGCTGATGCAACTCTACAAGAAAGTGCGCCAGCACCTCTCCTTCGACAACCGTCCAGAGAAGAAGGGCTATTTCAAGGTCGACATCGACGATATGAACACCAACTTCAGGCTGCATCTCAACAATGTGGCCAATATGAAGTTTTCCGACTATATCGCCTACAACCGCTTCGCCAACCAAGGACAGGCCGACAGCAACCAAGCGCTCCTCAGCCTGCTCTTCTCCGACAAGAACCTGGCCTGTCCGCTCGACGTGGGCTTCAAGGGCAACCCCAACATGGGCAGCATCGTGCTCAACGACCCGAAGAACACCGAGTCGCTGGTGTCGCTCCTGCAGCATTTCCAGAGCGAAGACCAGATTTTCGTCATCAGCAGCATCTTTGGCGGCACGGGCGCCGCAGGCTTCCCCTTGCTCCAGAAAACCTTCCGTGAGGCTGAGCGGCTCAATATGCCCAACTCATCGGCTATCGCCAACGCTGCCATCGGGGCCGTCACCGTTTTGCCTTATTTTGGCTTGAAAGAGAATTCGGAGAGCGAGATCAATATGGAGACCTTCATTGCGAAGACCAAGGCCGCACTCAAGTACTATATTGGCAACCTCGATGTAGACAACCTCTACTACATCAGCGACAATATCAAAAACCGCTACGAGAATGTGGAAGGAGCCACAGAGCAGCGCAACAAGGCCCACTTCGTGGAACTGGCCGCGGCGCTGGCCATCGTCGATTTCGCCAATTCCAACGTGGTGCACAACCAGGTACACACCAGTACGTCGTACCGTGAGTTCGCCGTGAAGGCCGACGAGAACCCCATCTCGCTCAATGAGCTGTGCTCCTCTACCTTTGGTGCCGTGGGCCGCGAGATGATCAGTTTCTATCTCTTCTCGCGCTTCCTCATGGAGCATTTCCACCTCACACACGACTACGCTTGGGCCAAGACTCCGCAGATGAAGAACGTGAGTTACAACGACGCCTTCTTCGCCGACCTGCGGCAGTTTGCCGACCTTTACAAGAACAATTGGCTGAAGGAACTCTCCGACAACCAGCGCAGTTTCCAACCCTTCGACCTCTTCGCCAATACCGACGACGTGTTCGACACCATCATGCATATCGAACCCAAGAAGACCAGCATGCTGGGCCGTATGCTCGGCAAGAACCTCAAGGGCTATCCCGCCATCGACTCCGAGGTGTCGGACGTGTCGATGAAGAAACTGCGTGGGCTCGATGCCTACAATTATTTCATGACCGTGCACGAGCAGGCCATCAACAACGTGATTAAAAAGAAATACAATATTTGATTTATGGCATACGTTTTCAGATTCCATAAAGGGAGTGAGACTATCGAGGGATGGCAGGAGACCACCCAACTGGGCATGAAGGACATCGAGACTATCGAGGACCCCAATGGTGCCAAGGCTTCGCTACCCATCACCTCTATCCCCACGCCGTTCGCCGGATTCGAACTGGCAAAGGCGGCTTTCGCCTATTGTGCCGAGATGGGGGTGAGGGGTTCTACCATCTACCACAAGATGGCAGCCAATGCGCTCGACGTGCTTGAGATCTTCTTCTGCTTCAAGAGCAAGTATGCCAAACTGTTCCAGATCGTGACATGGGACAAGACCAACGACCTGCAGCGGTTGGCCTCCGACGGTGTGCCTGAGCATGCTGCCGTGGCGGCCACCCTGGGACTTTTCCTCTCGCAGGATGCGCAAAGCTTCAACTTCGCCCGCATGCAGTATATCTATATGCTCAACTACATCGGACCGGGAGCCGTAGGCCAAATCAATATCGTGGGCGGCACCTCGCCCACCTCTGTATGCATGGCTTCGGCCAACGACCTGTCGTATGTGAAGGGGGTATATCTGAGCAACTACCACGAGGCGTTCCATCCCGATGAGGATGGCACCTTCCGCTCACTCGTCGACCGCGACCGCGAGTTCCGCGAGTATGTCTACCTGCTTTCCAAGCAGCAGGGGTTCAACGCACTCTTCAATGAGTTCAATGCTTATGTCGACGCTTGTTTCAAGGCCGACACCGATACCGAGTTCAAGAACCGCATGAACCTCGCGCAGCCCAGCCTCTATGGCAGCATCTATCAGCCTCTGCTGGCTGGCAGCTCGCAGATGATGCTGGCCGGCGACATACCGGTGATGTGTACCGCTGGTGACAGAATCGCCGAGGAGAGCGACTTCCGTATCCTATCCGAGGGCGAGCAGCAGCGCCTGCCGCTTGTGCTGCCCTCTGAGCCTTACTTTGAGTCGGGCATGCGCTACACTACTTCGGAGTGGAAACCCAATCTTATGGTGCCCTTGGCCGACCGCCGTCCTATCGATGAGCGCACGTTGCCATTCGACACCACGCAGTATCCATATCTCACCACCGACGATGTGTTTGAGCCTTACCTCATCCGCACCGTATTCCCTGTCAACGAGTCGGCGTTCTTCACCAACATGTTCAGGGGCAATAACCGTACGGCCGATGAGTGCCAGTATCTTTTGCCGCTGAAGCCAGAGGTGTTCCGCTATCTCTCGGTGAAGACCATAACAGGGTATGCAGGCAACTCGTCGAAGCCTGTTTTCCAACTCAACGAGATGCCCGACGGACGTATGCAGGCGGTCATCAACATTCCTGTGCAGAAAGGACGCTATGTTACCTTGCACCGTGAGTATACCACCGTACAGGTAGACCCCGACCCCGAGCGCCTCATCTGGCCCATTATGGAATGTCGGTTCGACCTCTTCCTCTTCCCCAGCTACCACATCGAGGATCCCGACTTGGAGAAGCCACAGCGTGTCTACCTGGTCGATGAGGATACCTCGGGTTACAAGAAAGACCAGTTCCGCTATTCGGTCTATGCCTATCGTGGGCACGACAGAGAGCCCTTGCACCACACCTTGGTGGAACGTGCCGACAAACGCCAGCAGTTCCTCACGTCGAAGTATTTCTGCCTCGGCGAGGAGTTCGACTACCTGGTACTCACCAACACCATCGCCAGTGGCATTCTCATACCGCTCTACCGCACGGTGAAGCAAGGCAGCAAGGTGTTCGACTTCGCCATCGACTTCGGTACCACCAACACCCATGTGGAGTACAAGACCGATACCGATCCCGAACCACAACCCCTCACCATCGGCACCGATGAGGTGCAGGTGCTCACCCTCAACTCTCACTCGCGCAAGGCCGTGCAGATGATCGACCAGGAAGGCCTGGAGTCGTTCTACGGTGGTCCGGCGCAGGCATTCATGCAGGAGTTCTTGCCCGTGGTCATCGGCGAGGGCGAGATTGCGCGTTTCCCCATGCGCACCAACCTTTGTTACCGCTCGGGCCATAGCGTGGAAGGCCGTGAGATCTTCCCGCTGGCCGACTACAACATCGGCTTCCACTATGAGAAGGAAGACACCTACGACTACAATGAGACCCGTCCCGACCTGAAGTGGGACAGCAGCCGTGGCAACAATCTGCTCGTGGAGGCTTATTTCGAGGAGTTGCTCATGCTCATTCGCAACAAGGTGTTGCTTTCGGGCGGATACCTGGCACGCACAAGCATCACATGGTTCTACCCGGTGTGTATGCAACCCTACCAGATTTCCAATCTCGAGAACTCTTGGAACAAGTTATGCCGCCGTCTCATCTCTCCACAAGGCTATAAGTTGCAGAAAGTGGCCGAGTCGTTGGCTCCATACTATTATTACACGAAGAAGGAGGATGTGGATGCTGAGAGCCGCCCCGTCGTGTCGATGGACATTGGTGGTGGCACTACCGACTTTGTGGTCTACCATAGTGGCAACCAGGCTACGCTCATCTCATCGGTGCGCTTCGCCGGTAACAACATCTATGGTGACTTCCTGGGACGTGGACCCGAGTATAATGGTTTCGTGAAAGCGTTCGCTCCCGATTTCGACGTGAAACTGAGGGATATCAGCGGCGTGAGCGATGTCTATGCCAAGTCGAAGCGCAGCAGCGCCGAGTTCATCTCGTTCCTCTACTCGCTCGACAGCAATCCGCGTATGGCCGGGCGGGGCATCTCGTTCTCCGAGGAATTGCGTGCCAACCAGGAAATGAGGGTGGTGCTGATGATGTTCTTTGCCGCCGAGGTCTACTATGCCGCCAAACTCCTGGAGATGCAGAAACTGAAGACACCGGCTTATATCACCGTGAGTGGAACGGCCTCGAAGGTGCTCACGCTCATCGGCAGCATCGATGCCTTGCAGTCGCTGGCTACCCATATCTTCAACGATGTGCTGGGCGACACTGGTCGTGTGGAACTCAAATTGGTGGAGAATCCCAAGGAGATTACCTGCAAGGGTGGCCTGAACATGAAGCAGCGCTATGTGGTGGAGGATGTGGAACAGATTACGCATTTCCGCTCAGGGTCGGCCACGCTCGACAAAATTGCCATCCCACGCTACAAGGACATCACACCTCAGGTGCGCAGCGAGGTATTGGCATCCTATGAGCGCTTTGTCGACTATTTCTTCGAACTCAACCAGCGCTACAGTTTCGCCAAGTATTTTGGTGTGTCGAACGAACGGGAATTCGCCAAGTTCCGTACGGTGCTCACCGAGAAGGCCGAGCAGGACTTCAACAAGGCTATCGAGGCCCGCAACGACAGCATGACCGATGAGGAGAATCCCGAACTCAAAGACTCGCTCTTCTTTATCCCCCTCACGGGAGGTATCAGCCGTCTGGCTCTTCATATTGCCCAAAACCCATAAACCCTTTCCATCATGCAGACAGTGCTTTCCATCTTTCTTTTCGCATTGGCTATCGCCTATGTGGAATACCGACTGAAGTCTATCCGTAAGGACGACAGCGACGACAAAAAGGATGCCTTCGACTTTTTCGCTACCAAGGAAGAACTGAAGAAGGCGGTGAAGCGGATTGAGGAGCAGGGCGAGGCCTATCGCCAGACCATCGACGAGAAACTCGCATCGGTGGAACAGAAGGCCTTCTTCGCACCTCAGGAAGAAAAGACGGTGGAGGAAGTGGTGGAAGAGGAACCCGATCCTTCGGTCATCTTCTTCCGTTGGCCAGGTGATGACGGTTCGTTCGACGACAGTCAGCGGCTTACCGCACAAACGGAAGATACTTATTATATGTTCCGCCTCGACGATACGCGCACCCATGCCGAGTTCATTTTCGTCACCATGAGCGACACCCAATTGAGCAAGGCCAACAACAGTTCGAAGAAATACATCGAGCGGGCCTGCTCGTTTGTCAATGCCAAGTCGGCCCAGTATGCCTGCACGCCAGGAAAGGCTCATCTCGAGCGCGGAAAATGGCTCATCGACCTGAAGGCCCGCATCGAGTATCGCTAAGGTCAGTAGTTCAGGAGTTACAGTAGTTCAGGAGTTCAGACATTACCATAGACAACAACTATTTTACCCAACGAGGTGAATTCCGGGCTATTGTCTGAACTCCTGCAACTTCTGAACCTTGAATTCCTTGTAGTTGAGCCATAGCAAAACTAAATAAAGCCCAGCGACAGATAGGTAAAGCTGTTGCTGGGCTATTTTTGTGCATTTATCATTTATCCGAGTGAAGGCTACAATAGCCTCACGACGGTGTTCATGCCTGTCGCTGTTTGTGGGTGGAGTAGCCATAGAGGGCCACTACCACGAAGCAGATGAGCGGGAGGATGAACGAGATGTTAACAGCGGGGAAGCCGGCGATGGTGCCCATGTCGATGATGGCAGCCTGCAACGGAGGGAGCACCGAACCGCCCAAAATGGCCATGATGAGGCCGGCGGCACCAAACTTCGCATCGTCGCCCAGACCATCGAGGGCAATGCCGTAGATGGTGGGGAACATCAGCGACATGCAACCGCTCACGCACACCAGACAGTAGATACCCATGCGGTTCTGGAAGATAATCACGCCCAGGGTGAACACCATGGCCAGACAGCCGAAGATGGTGAGCAGTTTGGCGGGCTTGAGCCACTTCATGAGATAGGTGGCGATGAAGCGTGAGCAGATGAAGAAGAGCATGGCGTAGATGTTGAACTGCTGCGACAGCACCTCGGCGTCGCGCTCAGCCATACCCTCGTTCATGAACACCCTCGTGCCATATTGGATGATGAATGTCCAACACATGATCTGCGCCCCCACATAGAAGAACTGGGCAATCACTCCCTCACGGTAATATTTCAGCGAGAAGATGCGCTTGAGCGTGGGCAGGAAATGGATGTCGTGACTCTGGTCACCATTCTTTGGCATCTTGGTGAAGTAGATGATAAGGAACATCACCACAATCACCAGACCGATGGCGAGGTAGGGCGAGACGAGTACGCTCAGGTCCGACTCTTTCATCGCCGCAAAGTCGGCATCGTTAAGCAGCGCGCGCTCCTCAGTGCTCATGGGGTTGAGTCTCGCCTGAATGAAGTTCATCGCCACGAACATGCCGATAATCGACCCGCATGGGTTGAAGCACTGCGCCATATTGAGACGCCGGGTGGCGGTTTCATCACTGCCCATGGTAAGGATATAGGGGTTGCAACTCGTCTCCAAAAACGACAGGCCGCAGGTCATCACGAAATAGGCGATGAGGAAACAGCCATATACACCCACCATCTTGGCTGGGAAGAACAGCAGTGCGCCAGTGGCATAGAGTCCCAGACCCATGAGCACACCCGCCTTGTAGGAGAACTTGCGGATGAAGATGGCGGCTGGGAAGGCCATGGCGAAATAGCCGCCATAGAAGGCCACTTGCACCAGCGCACCCTCGGTGACGTTCATGCGGAAGATTTTGGAGAAAGCCTTCACCATGGGGTTGGTGATGTCGTTGGCAAAGCCCCATAGGGCGAAGCAGAACGTGACGAGGATGAATGGGATGAGAAAACTCACACCGTCTTTGGAGAGAATGGAATCGCGTTTCATGAGTTGGGTTTTGATGTGTTAACTATTTCTTTTTTACCTCCCCGGCCTCTCCTATAAGGAGATTCTGGTGACCTTTCCCCCTCCTATAAGGAGAGGCCGGGGGAGGTGACAGATTTTGGCTTATTGATACAGTGGCCCGTAGTTGGCGCAGGCACGGTAGTCGGCACCCTCCTTGTCCATACCGAAGGAGTTCCATACGGCAGGACGGAAAATCTGCTCGTCGGCGATATTGTGCATACAAACGGGGATCCGGAGGATGGAGCATAGCGTGATAATGTCGGCACCAATATGGCCGTAGGCGATGGCTCCGTGGTTGGCGCCCCAGTTGTTCATCACCGAGTAGACATCCTTGAAGGCGTCCTTCTTGGGGTCGAGACGGGGCACGAACCAGGTGGTGGGCCAAGTGGGGTCAGTGCGCTTGTCGAGGATGTCGTTCACCTCGGGGTCGAGGTCCACCGTCCATCCCTCTGCCAGTTGCAGCACAGGACCGAAACCTTTCACGATGTTGATGCGTAGCATCGTCATGGGCATGCCTCCACGGGTGAGGAAATGCGACGAGTAGCCACCACCACGGAAGTAGTCGCGGTCGGCAGGCATCCAACTGGTGGCTTTCAGGCAGGCCTCAGCGTCGGCGTCGGTCATCTCCCAATGGGGTTTTATGATGGGCTCGCCCTTGGCGTCGCTCATGGCACCAGTGGCGTCGAGCGTGGTGGCTCCTGAGTTGATGAGGTGGATGAATCCGTTGGCCGCACAGCCTTCTGGGGCCTTCCCGGTGACACGTTTCACTGCCTCCGGACTCCAGTAGGTGCGGATGTCGGAGAACATTACGCCACGGTTGGAGAGCAGGTGACCGAAGAGCATCGAGATGCCATTGAGCGAGTCGTTCTCCGTGGCCAGCACATCGGCCTCGCGGATGCCGTTCCAGTCGAACGAGGTGCACATCAGTGCCTCGGGGAAGTCGAAATTGGGCTTGTAGTCGGTCCATTGGCGCTGGCCTTGCACGCCACCGGCAATGGCATTGTGGCCAAGGGCCTCCTCCTTGTAGCCCATCTCGAGCAGACGCGGGTTGCCGTGCATCAGGTCACGGATCACCATCATGCACTTCACGGTGAATGCCCAGTCGAGGTCTTTCTCCTCGCGGGTCTTCCCTTTTCCCTTGCCGTTGAAGGTGGTCATCGGCGTACCGGGGAATAGCGGGCGGTCTTCATTATAGTCGTGGCCCTCGTTGGGCTTGCAGTATTTCTCTATCCATGCCATGGCCTTCTCAAACTCTTCCTTGTCGTAGATGCCAAGGTCGATACGACGCAGGATCTCTACCAGGTCGACACTCTCGCTGCGCAGCCCCAGATAGCTCTCCAGGAAGTTGGGGTCTACGATGCTGCCGGCAATGCCCATACACACACCGCCGAGGGCGAGGTACGACTTGCCGCGCATGGTGGCCACGGCCTGGGCGGCACGGGCAAAACGAAGAATCTTCTCTGCCACGTCGGTGGGGATGGTGTTGTCGCCAAGGTCTTGCACATCGTGACCGTAGATGCCGAAGGCGGGAAGTCCTTTCTGGGCATGGGCGGCCAGCACGGCTGCCAGATAAACGGCACCGGGGCGCTCCGTACCATTGAATCCCCATACTGCCTTGGGGTAGTAGGGATTCATGTCCATCGTCTCCGAACCATAGCACCAGCACGAGGTCACGGTGATGGTGCTGCCCACACCCTCGCGCTCGAACTTATCTGCACAGGCGGCCGACTCGGCCACTCGGCCGATGGTGGTGTCGGCAACGACACATTCCACAGCACTGCCGTCGCCATTGTGCAGGTTGCTGCTGATCAGGTCGGCCACAGCATGGGCCAGGTTCATGGTCTTCTCTTCCAGACTCTCGCGGATACCGCCCTGACGACCATCGATGACGGGGCGGATGCCAATTTTAGGATATTTGCTCATAGTAGTTTTTGTTGATAGTAGTTTTCTTGTAATTTGTCTTGTCGGGGAAGGAGAGACGATGGTCCCTCCAACTGAAAAAATCCCCTCCTAATGCCGTGGGAGGGGATAGGGTTGCTTGTGTGGGGTGAACACAAGCACTCTATGAAGAGTTGTGGGTTAATATTCCATCATCGGTTCAAGTTCCTTGGCCTGGGCAATCATTTTCTCCACTTCCTTCAGGCTGGGAACACGCTTGCAGAGGTTCTTCTCGGCATTCACTTCCTCAAGTTTGGGCTGCAGGTTCTCGGGCTTGCGGTTGCGGAACTCCTTCACAGTGTCCACACCAGCGGCCTCAAGCAGTTCGGAGAACTGTGGTCCTACACCATTGATGCGCATCAAGTCGCAGTGGTTGGCCCAGGTGAGTATCAGTTTCGGTGAAATGCCGGTCTCCTCGGCAAGGGCTTTGCGGCCAGCGGGTTTGCAACATTTCTCAAGCATTTCTTTGTCGGTGTTGATGCCTGCGGCAATCAGCTTCTCGGCATACACGGGGCCTATACCCTCGATGTCTACAATTTTGTATATCATAACTATATTGTTTAGGTGAATAATAGATGCTTTTCAATGCATTCACAAATATAGTCATTATACTTGATATGGCAATCCCGCAAGTCGTTTTTATAATATATTTTAACAAAACGGCCTTGCGGGATTGCCTATGGTCCGTCCCCCTACCGGCAGACGCTTTTCGATATCATCGAACCGTCGGCCGAGTAGCAGACGAGAATTTGCATACCCGGGGGTAGAGTGTCGAGTGGCACCTCTACAGTGCGGGCACTTGCCGGATGCAGGGTGCGCAGACGGGTTCCTGCGGCATTCACCACGTCGACCCTGACCAGCGGTCGGGGCGAAGTGACAATGGCCGAACGGTTGCCTACTTGCAGGTCAACGTCATAGTACTGCAAGTGGGGCAGGCTGCTCTCCACATTCTCGCCCGGGAGGTTCTGGTCGAGGAAGGCGAGACGCTGACGGAACCAGTTTTTCACCATGGCAATCTCCTCGGCATACGACGATACGCGGTAGGCGGCGAAGAAACTGGTGGGACCCCAGTCCCATGGGTTGTTCGACTTCAGCACCTCCTTGTATTTCTTCAATTGGCGGTCCTTCGCCTCATCGAGCAGGGCGGCATAGTGGTCGAGGAACAGGTCGATGGAGTCTTCGCTCAGAATGCCCTGGCGCAGTTCCATATAGCGGCTCTTCACCGCATTGCAGAAGGCGGGGTCCTCGAGCAGGCGGCGCCACATCTTGGGTGTGGGGTTGGTCTCACAGCCCTTATACACCCACGACTGCACGTTGTTGGCATTGCAGAAGTTGCAGTTGCCATAAGCCAGGTTGAAGTCCCAAACGGGTCCGGCGAACAACAGTCCGCGGCTGCCGTCTTTCTTGTCTTTCTCCTTGTAGTAGTAGGCACTGCGCTTGAACCCATCGGCATTCAGGCTCACCTCGGTATGGATGAAGTAGTCGACAAACGAACTCACGTCGATGAGTTGGGCATAGCCTTTCTCGGGGTCGGCGAATTCGTCGCTCTGGATGCAGAGTTCGGCGCTGTCTACATAGCTTTGGATATAGGCCTTCTGCTGGGGTTGCAGGTCGGCTTTCTTCGGATAGTATATGGTCCAGGTGACATTGGCCTCCACTGTGGTCACGCCACCCATCCAGTTGCGCTGCTGCTGGATGCCTTTCACTTTCGAGACAAAGGTCTCATCGTTGCTGTCGAAGGCATCGATGCGCACGATATATCCTCCGGTGACATCACGGCCCTCGATGTCCTCGGGCTTCAGCTTGCTGATGTCCACACGGTTCTTGTCGCGCTTGATGCGCTCGCAGAAGGCATATACGCCCATATACTCACCGTTGACCATTACCTCGCACATCTGCGTGCGTGGGCCCCAATGACCCATTTCGGTCCACATATAGTAGGCGAACACGTCGCGAACCATCGACACGTCGTTGTAGGGGGCTAGCAGCACCCAGTCCGATTCCTCGGGCATACCGAGCAACGACACGGTGGTGTCGTTGCCCAGTGCGTCCCAAGTTTCAATGGTATACTTCTTCTGGTTGAAGTTCAGCGAACTCTCTCCACGCAACTTGATGCCCACATGGCCGTCGTAGTCGTTGGGGGTGTCGGTCACATGGTTGATCTGCCCCTCGCCGTTGTTGATGATTTTCATCGTTCCCATCACTTTCTCGTCGGCGTTGATGGCTTGCTGCGTCTGGATAATCACGATAGGCAGGTTCGAACTGGTGAAAGTCACATTGTCGGCCTTGCCTGTGAGGGTGAGAAGGAGAAATGCCAGCGTAAGAATAGTCTTGGTCATGGTAGTTTTTGTTTATTTTGGCATTGGAGATTATCTTACCACGACTTTCCGGGTGCGTGAGGTGCCGTCGCCGAAGGTCTCGCGGACAATGTTCACGCCTTTCATCAGACGGTCGATGGGTTGGCCCGACATGTTGTAGAGGCGGGTCGATACTACACCGGCTACGCTGCGCTCATGCTCGTTGATGGGGGTGGGGTCAATCTCGAGCACTTCGCGCGTGATGCGGTCGAAATGGATGGAGGCTGATGTCGTGCCTGTGTATTGCAAAGCCAGGAACGAGTAGTTGTCGAACACGTCGAAGGCATAGGTGTTGTCTGTGGCCTCGACGGGAGTGGTCTGCACGTCCTCTCCGATGACAGTGACCATCTGGAACTCTCCGGGGATGGTTTCCGTGGTGTGGAAGGTATAGTGGTGGTAGGTGCCAACGGCTACGTCGCCTGAGTAGGGACCTACGTAGGCATACTGTTGAGTGAAGTCGACCGTTCCCTGATAGACAGGCTCCGAGCCGAATGGAGTAATGGTGGCGGGGTTCCAGCCGTTGGCCACCAGTCCGCTGGTGTGCACGGCGGTGTTGTCGGGGGTGTAGAGCACCACGTCGTTGACGATGGTCTTCACGGTCTCACTGGTCATGTTCTGTAGGGCAAACTGTGTGACCACGGGGTCGTCTTCTAGGTCGGCGGGATTGAAAGTGCCCTCAAGCACGGTCTGGTCGGCGGCAAAGGGATAGTAGTGGCCGCCATAGACGTCGGCCTGAGCCTTGTTGCGGACAAACATCTGCAGACGGCCTTCGGCACCGGGGGCCTCGCCCAACTCAATGCGGTAGCGGGGATAGTCGTTGATGCTGAAAGGCTCGCCCCATAACTTCACGTCACCCCAGTTGCCCGGCAGCGAGACGGTGGCGGGCAGACCATTCGGACTGGTCTGGTGGCCTTCAATCTCTGCTCCGTAGTCAACCTTGATCTCCAGGTCCTCGCTCGATGGAGTGAACTCGGTGAGGTAGACATCGCGGGTCACTGAGGTAATCTCCAGTGGGTCGATGCCTTCCGACGACTTGCGCTGTACGGCCAGGTACCAGTAACTCTGGGTAAGGGTGATGGTGATATTGTTGCCAGAGGTCTCAATCTGCGGATAGGTTTCGCCGATGGGCTCGCCATACTCGTCCTTGTAGCCCAGTTTCCACTGCAGGCCTTCGGGTATTGGCTTCGAGGTGTGTACCGTAATCACATGCTTGGTGCCTTCGGTCACGTCGGCACCCCAGTCGCGGCCGCCAACCTCGCCCCATTGGCCCCTGAAATTCACGGTGCCGCTGTAGATCTTGCCATCTTCGGCAGCCTCGCCAGTGACGCTGCTTGCCCAGTTGCTCACCAAGGGGAGGAATTCCTCGGTGCCAGGGTCGGGACCTTGGTAGACCACAGGGTCGGCACCGAACTCATCGGGCTCGCGGACGCCCCACCAACCTGTCCACCAGTCAAGGTCGATGCTGGAGTAGCTCTGTGGTGCGATACGCACATGGGTGTCAACATCGTCCTTGCCCAGGAGATACTTGTCGATAAAGGCTTCTACCTCGGGGTATTGCACCTGGGGCAACTGACAGTGACCATGGCCGGGAACAATGGAGTAGCCCACACGGTCTTCGATGCCAAACTGCTCCCATACCTTCAAGGCACCATTCATCGAGACATAGGCCGAGGGGTCGGCCAACCAAGTGTAGTCGGGGTTGCCGAGCATCAGCAGCGCACGCGGACAGACCATCGCTGCCAGTTCGTGGTGGTCGTGAGGCAGATAGGAGACGTTCTTGCCATTATAGATGTCGCGCAGACTCTGCTTGAACCAGTTGTAGTCGGTATTGTCGAGACCCTCCACCGACTCGGCGTTGGGTTGGGCGTTCATCCAGCGTGAGTAACGCCATGCGGCAGCACCGCCGCCACCAGGCTCCTGGGCGATGGTGAGGGCCACGCGCTCGTCGAAGGCACCGCAGAAGAGGGCCATCTTGCCTGCATATGAGCAACCGGTCACACCGATGTGCTCGGTGTCGATTTTCGTGACATCCGGACCCAGTTGCTGCAGACCGTCAATCAGGCGGCTCAGACCCCATGCCCACTCGCTGTAGGCCCCGTTCTGGGTGAGGTCGGGATAAAGACGGTCGAATTCGTAGTTGCCGCGGCCTGCCGGACTGCCAAACTGTGAGTAGTTGTTTACCTGGCTCTCGCTGAAGGTCATGGTGGCGATGGGACGGCCGCTGAACACAGCCGATGGCAGTGAGATGCCGCTCGTCCCAATCATCAGCGCATATGGGGGCTGACCTACCGAGGGATAAGTGATGGCGGCGCTCAGATGAAGGGTCTGGCCGTTCACGGTCACATCCACCTTCAGGGTGTTGCCGTCCATCGAGGCACTTACGGCCGATGGGTCGACCACGGGTTTCGTTCCAATCTCATAGTGCTGGATTTCCTTGGCTATCTCGCCACGGCGCACCGACCAGTCGGCGAAGTCGGTCACACGGCCACTGCCGTCCGACCATTCCAATGGGTCGGGTAGGGGGTCTATCTTGCGGGCCTCGTCTTTGGAGGGCAGCACGGGCATGACATCGGCGCCTGTGTTCTCCACATTATATACTAAAGGGATACTGCCGCTTACATCCTTGCGTACGGTGAGATTGTAGGAAGCCGAACCGGCTTTATACTCATCGTTGCCGGCGAAAGAGGCGGTGACGGTGGCACGGCCCTCTCCCTCGCCAATGGTCACCTCGCCTGTCGACGAAACGCTGATGAAACCTTCGGGCGTGGAGATGGCCGAGTAGGTCACGGGCACGTTGTAGGGATTGTTGAGCACGGGCGGCTGGAATACCTCACCGGGCTGTATGCGCACGTTGGAGGGTGAGAACGAGAGTTGGGGGTCGACGAGTTGCAGTCCCTCGCCCTCGCGGGTGCGGGTCACCTTCTCCACGTGGATGGTCACCGCGTCGGTCTTGGTCCATTGCAGCGAGAGGAAGGTGTAGGTCTGGTCGAAGACGAACGAGAACTCAGTCTGCCCGGCATCGAAAGGCACATATTGGGCATTGTCGTCGGAGGTGTCGATGTAGTTCACCTTCCACTGAAATCCCTCGGGCAGCGGGTCTGAGATCTTGATGGTGATGGTGTGCTTGCCACCACTTCCTACCTCGCTTCCCCAGGCAGCACCACCCATGTCGCCCCATTGTCCGGCGAAAGTCACGTCGCCGGAGTATACCTGTCCGTCCGACGATGCCGTGCCTGTGGTGGAGAAGCGCCAATTGCCCACCAAAGGCAACAATTCCTCTGCTTGAAGATGTGTGGCTACACACAATACTACAAGCATGAAAGTAAACAATTTTTTCATAGTGATAATGTTTGAATAGTTGATGAAATGTTAGGTTTTCGTTTGCGTAAGAGGGTGAAGGAACCATGTTCCGGATGCAAAATTAAAAATTTATTTATTTCGGCATATGAAATGACGTTCCATTGATTTTTATTTTTGTTTCATGTCCTAAAAAATTTATCTTGCCAGTTGGCCATGAAGACAAGTGCGCCAGTGTCGTTTTTCAAATTTGGTTTTAAAAATAATCTCACTTTTTTTATGTTTCGTTCAATTCCGCAAAAATGTCGGTTATACATTATTATACAAATTCCTTTTTTTCTTATTTTTGCATACAAACAATCCATATAGTTATGAAGAACTATCGCTTATTCCAACTCCTGTTGTTGTGCCTCTTCTCTACAGTGGCATCAGCAGCACCATGCTTCGTGAGCTTTGATAGTGGCGACCTGCTGCTCAACACGAACAACCTGAGGATTTATGTCGATGACAATGACTGCAAGGGCGTGGCTATCGCCGCACGCAGTTTGGCTGCCGATTTCCGCAGGGTGTGTGGGCAGGAACCTATGGTGACTAACGACCCTGCTGCCCGCATCGTGGCGGGCACCATTGGGCATTCGGCTGCCATCGACCGGTTGGTGAAGGCAAAGCACATTGATAAAAAAGCACTGAAAGACAAATGCGAGAAGTATATCATCACTACGGTCGATGACCAGTTGGTTATTGCTGGGTCCGACAGGCGTGGAACCATTTATGGCATCTACGAGCTGTCGAGGCAGATAGGGGTGTCGCCTTGGTACTACTGGGCCGATGTGCCCGTGGAACATCACGACAAAATATATGTGGCCCGGGGCTCTTATACCGATGGCGAGCCCAGGGTGCGCTACCGTGGCATCTTCCTCAACGACGAGGCGCCTTGTCTCACCACATGGGTAAAGAATACTTTCGGCACTGATTTCGGCGACCACCGTTTCTATGAGAAGGTGTTCGAACTCATCCTCCGACTGAAAGGTAATTTCCTCTGGCCTGCCATGTGGTCGTGGGCTTTCTATGCCGACGACCCGCTCAACAGCAAGACGGCCGACGAGATGGGGGTGGTCATCGGCACGAGCCATCATGAGCCGATGGCGCGCAATCATCAGGAATGGGCTCGTAACCGAGCCAAATATGGGGTGTGGAACTACCAGTCCAACCAGGCTGTCATCGACCAGTTCTTCACCGAGGGTATCGAGCGGGCCAAGAACACCGAGGACGTTGTCACCATCGGTATGCGTGGCGATGGCGACGAGGCGATGAGCAAGGATGCCGACACACGACTGCTCGAGCGCATCGTGGCCAACCAGCGCGATATCATCAAAAAGGTGACGGGAAAGCCTGCCGAGAAGACACCCCAGGTGTGGGCGCTTTATAAAGAGGTACTCGAATACTATGACAAGGGCATGCGTGTGCCCGATGACGTATGTATCCTGCTTTGTGATGACAACTGGGGCAACCTGCGACGTGTGCCCAACCTGCAGGAGCGCAAGCATCCGGGAGGTTGGGGACTCTACTATCATGTCGACTACGTGGGGGCTCCACGCAACTCGAAATGGCTCAACGTCACACCATCGCAGAACATGTGGGAACAACTCACACTGGCTGCCAAGAACGGAATAGAGAAGCTTTGGGTCCTCAACGTGGGTGACCTGAAACCTATGGAGTATCCCATCACGCTCTTCCTCGATATGGCATGGAATCCTGACACGGTGACCGTCGATGTGGTGCAGTCGCATACACTGGGTTTCTGCGAGCAATTCTTCGGCAAGGAGCAGGCTGCCGAGGCAGCGAGAATCCTCAACCGTTGCTGTCAGCTCAACGGACGTATCACCGCCGAGATGCTCGACCGCCATACCTATAACCTTGCTACGGGTGAGTGGCGACAGGTGGCCGACGAGTATATGAGGCTCGAGGCAGAGGCCCTGAGGCAGTTTGTGCGCCTGCCCGAAAACTTCCGCGACACTTACCGGCAAATCATCCTCTTCCCCGTGCAGGCGATGAGCAACATCTATCAGATGTACTATGCGCAGGCCATGAACCATAGCCTCTATAGGGCCAATGACCCCGACTGCAACCTCTGGGCCGACCGCGTGGAGCAGGCCTTCGCACGCGATGCCGAACTCTGCCGTGAGTACAATAAAGACATCGCCGGAGGCAAATGGGACGGCATGATGATACAGAAGCACATCGGATACACCATTTGGAACGACAACTTCCCAGCCGATAAGTTGCCAAAGATTTATCGTATGGAACCTTCACAAGGTGGCTATTTGTTCACTGAGAAAAATGGAGTGGTGGTGATGGAGGCCGAGCATTACAATGCGGCCTCGTGCGCCGAACCCCTTTCATGGACCGTTATCCCTGGCATGGGACGTACAAGAAGCGGCGTGGCGCTGATGCCTTACGACCAGCCCGTGGGCGACGCAAGGCTCGACTATGTGTTCGATGCCACCCTCACCGACTCGGTGGAGGTGCGTGTGGTGGTGAAGTCGACGCTCGACTACCTGAACAAGGGAAGCCTGGAATACAATGTAGTGCTCGACGGGGGAACACCAGTGACCGTGCGGTTCAATGAGCTGCTCAACGAGCAGCCGCAGAACATCCACTCAATCTATTATCCCACTGTGGCGCGACGTGTGGTGGAGAGTGTGGTGAAATTGCCCGTCGTGCAGCGAACGGCGAGCCATACGCTCACACTGCGACCGCTCGACCCCGCCATCGTGTTCGAGAAAATCGTGGTCAATAATGGCGGATACCAACCTTCATACTTGTTCATGGACGAGTCGCCCCATCACCGAAACCCGTGACATGTATCAATTATTTTCCATACAAGCACCGATGAAATAGTTTTTGCTGTGCTTTTTAATTGTTTGGTGGGCAACCTTTCCAAAATGGTTGCCCACCAGACTCTTTTTTGTAGGACATATTCTTCTTCCCTTCAACATAGTGTCAGATTTTGCCAAACTCGTTAGGGGACCATGAATTGGAGCTAAATACAAAACACTTTATTTATTTGCTTTTCTGCTTGGCTTTGCTTATCTTTGCATATTCGTCATCTGCATCTGGTAGTAATGGCGAACCTTCTTACATGAATGTATATCGTTTTACAAAAATAATTATCCTATGAAAAAATTATCAACCGTATTGATGTTGTTGTTTGTCATGATGACCGTGAATGCCCAACACAAAGGCTTTGTATGTACAGGGAATAATGTGAATGTACGGACAGGCCCAGGAAAGAATTACGCAGTCTATGACAATAATACTGACCACAAACGTCAATTGTCAAAAGGAGATGTCGTCATCAACTGTGGGAAGAGAAAGAATGGGTTCTGTCTGATCCAAGGGCCACTGGAGTGGGGTGGTGATGAAAGAGATGGATGGGTGTCGGCCCAATATCTCCGTCCTGTTACCCTTTGTCCCAAATGCAAAGGATATAAAGACATCAATATTGCTGAAATTGACATCGAGTTGGCGACATGTGATAAATGTAACGGCAAAGGGTATGTGAAATAATCTAAGGCCCTTCAATACCATGGGTTGCAGCGGTTTTTCTCTTCATCATTGAAAAATGTCGGCCAAAAGCCATGTATGACAAAAAAAATGTTTATCTTCGTGCCGTATAACACCAACCTTGTAAAACTACATTAGAATAATGAGTATCGTAATAGGTATCGATGTGGGCATCAGCACCACCAAGATTGTGGGTATCGACGACATGAAGGTGGTCTCGCCCATGCGCATCACCGCCGCCGACCCTGTGACGTCGCTCTATGGCGCATTCGGCAAGTATTTGTATGAGAATCATATCGAACTGGGAGATGTGGAGCATGTGGTGCTTACCGGTGTGGGCAGCGCGTACATCGAGAAACCCGTCTACGGACTGCCCACCAGCAAGGCCGACGAGTTCACTGCCGATGGACTGGGCGCGCGCCTGGAGTCACAACTCGACCACATCATCGTGGTGAGCATGGGAACAGGTACCTCACTGGTGCTTTGCAATGGCGAGGATATCCACCACATCGGAGGTATCAGCATCGGAGGCGGCACGCTCGCCGGACTCTCGCGCATCATGCTACAGACCTCCGACATCAGGCAGGTGTCGGAGATGGCCAAGCATGGCGACATCACGCATGTGAGCCTTATGATAGGCGATATCAGCGCACATCCCCTGCCTGGATTGCCCATGAACGTGACGGCCTCGCTCTTCGCCAACGCACAGACCGACTCGACTAAGGAAGACATCGCAGTGGGCCTCATCCATACCGTGCTCCAGTCTGTGGGTAGTGCTGCGGTGCTCTCAGCGCTCAACACCGACATCAAGGACTTCGTGCTCATCGGAAACCTCTCACTTCTGCCTCAGTGCAAGGATGTGTTCCCCATGATGGAGCAACTCTACAACGTGCGGTTCCACATCCCGAAATATTCGGAGTTCTGCACAGCTATTGGGGCCGCTCTCGACTATCTCTACAAAAAATAATAAAGCATCTATTACTATTCTTAATACCTACTGATTATGGGAAGTTTTTTGGAAGAAATCATCAAGGGCGGACTGGGCAACGTGCTCGGCTCCGTGTTAGGCGGCGGCTCGTCGGGTAACGATGGTGGCGGTCTGGAGGATATCATCAACTCAATGAGGAAGAAAATGGAGGGTGGCTCGGAAAAGGGCGGCTCCAGCGACGACATCGTGGAAGACTTGCAGAAGAAAATGGGCAGTGGAAAGTCGCAGAACAGTTCGGGCGGCCTGAGCGACGTGGCGAAGGATATCCGGCAGAAAATGGGAATGGACACCACTACCGTGAGTAAGAAATCGCAAGGCGGATTCAGCGACGTGGCCAAGGAATTGAAAAGAAAGGCCGGGTTCCCCGTTGACGATGAGCCTGAGACCAAGACTTCGAAAACGAAGAAGACCAAAAAGGCTGCTGAGGAAGAGGCCGATGATAATGGCGGACTCGGTGGCGTGTTCGGTAAAATGGGTATCGACCTTGGTAATCTGGGCGGCTTGGCCGAGAGTGTGTTGAAAACAATAGGTTTGGCAGGTAAATCCGTGAAGTGATGGAAAAGATTATCGATACAATCAAATTAATGGCCAAGACTGGCTTGTTCTTCGCCAATAGCGATGGAAACTTTGCTGAGCGCGAGCGCGATTTCCTCGAGAATTTCGTGGGTGGCATAGAGTCTGTGGGCGACATCAGCGATGAGCTGAAGGCTGAGGTGAAAGACACGCTCAACCATTCCTACGACCTCGACGGCATCGTGAAGGAGACCCTCCAACTGGTGGAAGGTTTCAACGACGATGAGCGCAAAGCCATCCTCGTCACCACCAGCCTTTTCATCCGCAAGGTGATACTCTCCGACACCCGCGTGGAGTCGAAAGAGAGGGAGAACTATGAATTGTGGAAGAAGGCTGTAGGACTGGCCTGACGATACACTGCCATTCATTGGCAACCAAACGACAGTCGCGCCTTGACCCGAAGAAAAAGGGTTAAGGCGCGACTGCTTTTTATGTTACTGGGAAGACAGACTTATTCTCCCAGCGATTTGGCCACCTTTCCCATCTGGTCACCCAGACCGATGGTGTAGCCCTGCGACTGGAACACCACCCGGTTGAAGGTGTCGGCGATAAGGAAGATGGGCAGCTGGCCGCTTTGTTCCATCTTCATCGCCTTGGCCATCTGCTGGCGGATACGGCCATCCGTGTCGATGCCGTAAATCACGGTCGAGGGCATCTTGCCGTAGTCGCTCTCGTGGAATTTCAACATGGCGTCGGCATTCTCGAAGAGTAACAGCAACGGACGGCCCCAGGTCTCGAACTGCTCGCGGGCACGTGAAATGTCGCGCAGGGCGTGGTTGGTGGGTTCCTGGCCCATGCCTATCACGCCAATGGCGTAATAGCCACGGCCGGTCTGCGAGAGGATGCTTGTCTCGCGTCCGTCGGGCGTAGTGTATTTCGACTCCGAGTCGAAACTGCCTATCACGCTCACCTCATCGTCACTATAGCGAAGAGCCATGTCGAGCGTGGTGGTGGCTCCGGCACGGATGGTGAAAATCTGCGATGACGACAGCACGCTGCCACTGGCCAGACGGGTGCCGGTGACCAACTCATAGGTGCCCACGTCGAGTGGGGTGCCTTGCTTGAAGGTGGACGACCAGTTCACGCCTTCACCCATGTCTACCTGCCCCTCCTCGAAGTTGAGTAACTGCGTCTTGCCCTCGTCGATGCGGGTGATGGTGAAATGGGTAAAGTATTTGGGATCGTCGACGATGGGGTTGGACTGGTAGCGGATGATGAGGGTGCCCGTGGGTGTGGTCTGTGGTGGGGTAGTACCAAACTCCACATCGGTCCATGTACTGTCGGCCGACTGGTATTGAACCTTGCCTGTGACGTGGTCTTTGCGGGCGGCAATGCCGAGCGAGCGGGCCAGGTCGACGAAGAAGATGTCGCGTGAGCGGCTGTCGCTCACCCGTGAGTGCCACACGCCTATGGGGGTCTGTGCGATGCGCAGCGAACGGCTGTCGGGGTTCATACGGATGTTGTCGCGCACCCAGCGTACCAGTAACGATGGGTCGTGGCGCATCTGCTGCACAGTGGCGGCGTCGAAGGCATGCTGTAGCTCTTGCTTGAAGGGCAGGATGATCATCTCGTTCTCCACGCGCGGACAGAGTTGGTCGCTTGTGGCACCAAAATGGTCTTCGAGAATGGCGGTGGGCATGTCGCGCAGGTCTTTGTCGCGCAGCGAGCGCAGGAGGGCGAGGGCACGGTCGGGTTGGTCGCGGTGGCGCACGAGGAACTGCAGGATGGTGGGGTGATTGCCGCGCGACTTCACCAGCAGTGAGGCCACGCTGTCGGCCTCAAGGCCGTGGCTCTGGGCCAGGGAGCGGGCGCGGACGTCGTCGAGGAATGTCGACATGTAGTGGTGGCGGATGGAGTCCTCATAGGCCAGCCGCTGGGTGTTGCGGGCACGCTGCTCGGTGCTCACTTCGGGCATCCTGACATGCTGGGCAGGGGGCACGATGTCGTAGTTCTCCACAGGGAAGACACCTTGTTGTAGGTCGCTGGCAGCGTGATGGCTGAGAGTGATGGTCACTTGGCAGTCTGTGCCAAACGAGGCTTTGGCATAGCCATAGTGGCCTTCGTGCGAGGCCCAAACCATCATGTCGCCATTGCCTGCGGTAAGGAAGGTGCGGCCGCTTGCATCGGTGTATTTGGTGGCCACGGTGCAGTATTCGGCGTAGTTGTAGATTTTGAAGTCTACCTGTGCGTTCTCCATTGGGTGACCATTGGTGTCGGTCACCAGGAAGTCGATGCGGGAGGTGTTGGCATAGTTGTCGATGAGGTTGATCTCGGTGAAGTTGCTGGTGCGGAGCATCACCTCCTCCGGACCGTCGTAGTCACCGAAGACGCGGGTGTGCATGAGCATCGCGCGTGAGGCGGGGGCATTGAACCATCCCAGGTCGAGCACGGGTTCGGGCTCACAGGCTCCGAGGAAATGCCATTCGCCGTCGGCCCATGCCTCCACCCATGCGTGGTTGTCGTCGGTATGTGCCCAACGGGGGGTGTAGACTTGGCGGGCGGGGATGCCTACGGCGCGGAGGGCGGCCACGGTAAGGGTGCTCTCCTCTCCACAACGGCCATAGGCAGAGCGGATGGTGGCAAGGGGCGACGAGGTGCGGCCGTCGGAGGGTTGGTAGGTGACGCGCTCATGGCACCAGTGATTCACCTCGAGGATGGCGTCGGCCATCGACATCCCGGCCACTCTTTGGCGCAGGTCGGCATAGCAGGTGGTGCGGAAGGTGTCAAGTGCCTCGTTGTTCACGCGCAGCGGAAGCACGAAATGGAGAAACAGCAGTTCGGGCACACGTTTGCCCCAGGTGGTCTCCTCGCGCGCGCGTAGCGCGCTGCGCACGTTGTCGAGATAGAAGGTAGTGGGGTAGTCGGTGACGTCGGCCAAGGGCATATAGGCATATAGAAACTGGAGTGCCTCTTCTTCTTCGATGCTTGTGGTGCGGCCCTGCAGGTCGTAGAATTGCTGTCCGGTGAGTTGAAGTTTGGCCTTGAAGGCTTCCTCCACCTTGAAGCGCTTCGCAGTGTTGCCAATGAGATGTTGTCCTTGGGCCAACACGGCAGAAGACAGGGCAAGGAGTATGCCTCCAAGAAAAATGGTATAAAGGGGTTGGCGATGCTTCATGCTGCGAATTTAATGAAAGTAGCGTGAAACACAAAATAAAAATGGGCTTTTATTATTCCATCCATTCAATCCTGAAATGCTGTTGGGACGCAACATGCTGCTTTTGCCAGCGGAATATCTGCTTGATGAGTGTCCATCATCAGAATGCCTATATTCGCATTGCCGTGTAAATTCACCTGAGCGGAATTCCTTTTCCCTAACCATCTATAGGGAATTTCCTTTTCCGTTTTAGGCAAATACCCTTGCGGGACTCAATGATCTGAACTATCTTTGCGGTAGAAATCAACATCAAGTATCACACTATAAAACCTACCATTATGAAAAAGATGATAATCATGGCAATGATGATGACGATAGCCATCTCTGCCTCGGCAATGACATACAGCAAGGCCCGTACAGAGGCATTGTTCCTCTCCGACAAAATGGCCTATGAACTTGGTCTCACGAAGAGCCAGTATGAGGCGGTATACGAAATCAATCTCGACTACCTGATGTGCGTCAGCCGCCAAGCCGATGTCTTCGGCTCCTATTGGACTCGCCGCAACAACGACCTGCGCTATGTGCTCTCCGCTTACCAGTTCCGCCTCTACCAGAAGGCTGATTACTTCTACCGTCCACTGAAATGGCAGAACAAGAGCCTTACCATGACGGTCTACACCCGCTACTCTAACAAGAGCAAGATGTATCGCGGACGTCCCTCGGCCTATACCTCATATAAGGGTGGAAACAACAGGGGTGGTACCTCTTACTACAAGAACAAGGGTGTCCAGAAACCCAGCTCTCACGCTTCGGGCAACAAGGGCCGCACTTCCACAAACGGTAAGAATGGCTCCACCAACTCCTTTGACCACAACAACACCAAGGGTAGCCACAACACAGGAATTGTGGGCAATGGCAACCAGGGAAGAAGTGGCAATGGCAACAGTGGCAACTCCAACCAAGGCAACCGCCCGCAAAGGGTTTTCAGATAACATCAAGTCTCCTTAAGTACGAGAGGGCGCGGAACAGTTTCCGCGCCCTTTACTTATCACAAGAATCTACATTGTTTATTAGTGTCCGCTAAAAATGAATAACTGCCAGAACACGTGTCCGCAGTGCCGATAAACAGGCATTGCGGATTCGTTTTTCAAAAAGTAAGCCCCTTAGTCAAA
>ONGG01000042.1 GCA_900317305.1 uncultured Prevotellaceae bacterium
GATGCCGTGCTTGGGATGGGTATGCCTCTATATCAACAGATTATAAGTGTTTAGTTACTTCTGCGGGGCAATTTGTTTACTATTTATAGAGGAAAGATACCTTTTTCTTGCCATAATCCCATGCAAGGGTGCCAAAAAATCGAAAAAGCGTTGCCTTGAGGGTGGCGTGCCGTCTGCTCGAATGCGCTCAGTGGTTCTTCTTGTAACTATGCACGGCCCATACTCCCATGACCGATGAGATGCCAACCAAGGCAAGCACTTGGTGTGCGATGCTGTGAAACGACCCGCCCCGCACGAAGACGGTGCGTATGCCGTCGATGAAGTAGTGCATGGGGTTGATGTAGGTGGTGGCATAGGCCAACGAGGGCATGGAGCGGGTGGGGGTGAAGAGACCGCTCAGCAGGAGCATCATCACAACGAAGAACCACATCACGAAGATGGCCTGCTGCATGGTGTCGGAGTAATTGGAGATGATGAGTCCGAAACTGCTCCAGAAGAGGGCCAGAGGCATGGCGAGCAAGAAGATAAGCCAGATGGGACCCTGGCAGGTGATGCCGTAGATGAGCCAGGAGAGGAGCAGGCAGATGGTGATGATGAAGAGGGCGATGATCCAGTAGGGGATAAGTTTGGCGAGGATGAACGCCCACTTGGATACGGGGGTGACATTGATTTGCTCGATGGTGCCCGCCTCCTTCTCTCCTACAATGTTAAGGGTGGGCAGGAAACCGCACATCAGCATCATCACTAAGGCAAAAAGGGCTGGTATCATGAACACCTTGTAGTTGAGGTGCTTGTTGTAGAGGAATAGCGTGGAGATGCGCGACTGGATGGCGGTGGCATTGGGAAGGGCATTGGCGATGACGATTTGCGTGAGGTAGGCGCTTCCCATGGCGCCTTTGGTGCCATTCACGGCATTGGCGGCGATGAGCACCTGTGGCTGTTTGCCCAACGTCAGGTCGCGGCTGTAGTGTTGGGGGATGACGAGCACCACATCGGCCTTGCTACGCTCTATCTCGTCGAGAGCCATCTGATAGGTGGGCTTCTGCCCGTTGAAGATGAAGTAGTTGGAGGCCTCGATGCTGTGCACGAGTTGTTGCGATTGCGTGGTGCGGTCGTTGTCCACCACATCTACCACCACGTTCTTCACTTCCATGTTCATCACCCATGGCATCACGCACATCATCATGATGGGGAACACCACGATGAGTCGGGGCAGAAACGCATTGCGGCGTATCTGCAGAAACTCTTTTTGTATGAGGTATTTCAGTGTCATAGGTTATTCCAGTCGTTTGTTGAACTTGGCCAGTGCCACGGCGAGCAGCACCACGGTGAAGGTGGTGAGGATGATGGTCTCGCGCATCACCTCGCCCAGTCCCACGCCCATGATCATGAGTTTGCGCATGGCCTCGATATAGTAGCGGGGCGGTACGACGAGGGCTATCCATTGCAGTATTCGTGGCATCGACTCTATGGGGAACAGCATGCCCGACAGCATGACGATGGGCACGAGCAGCACCATGGCCGAGAGGAGGAGTGCCATGAGTTGGGTGGTGGCGATGTTGGAGATGAGCAGACCGAGCGAGAGTGCGAGCATGATGTAGATGGTGCTCACGAGGTAGATCCAGACGATGGAGCCATGGAGTGGCACGCCAAGCACAAAGTGGCCCATAAGCAGGATGACGGTGAGGATGATGAAGGCAAGCGCCAGGTAGGGGATGGCCTTGGCGATGATGATCATCAGTGGTCGGACGGGCGACACGAGGAGCACCTCCATGGTGCCACGCTCCTTCTCGCGCACGATGGAGATGGAGGTCATCATGGCGCACACGAGCATGAGCAGCATGCCCATGATGGCGGGCACGAAGTTGTAGGCCGATTTCATCTGTGGGTTGTAGAGCATCTTGGCGTTGACCATCGAGCCCGAGAGGTTGGTCATCACCCCTGTGGCATAGTTGGCCCATTGCTGCGCCATGTTGGGGTCGGCTCCGTCGACGATGAGTTGCACGTCGCCGCGCTTCGAGGCGAAGTCGTTTGAGAAAACGATGGCCATATCGGCCTTTTGGTTGCGTATCAGCTGTTCGGCTTCCTTGGGCGTGGCTACCGCGGCGGTGATGGTGAAGTATTCGGAGGCGGCAAGTCTTTCCACGGCCTGCTGGGTGAGGTGGTCGGTGGAAGAGGTGACCACGATGGTGCGCACGTTCTTCACGTCGGTGGTGATGGCGTAGCCGAAGATGAGCATCAGCACGACGGGCATGCCGAAGAGAATCAGCATCGTGCGCTTGTCGCGCAAGATGTGACGGCCTTCCTTGATGACGAAAGAGGTGAACTGTTTCATAGGCTAGTCGCTGCTTCGGGTGGCTTGTCGGGCCAGGTAGGTGAATACATGGTCCATGTCGGGCTGGCCGAACTGCTTCTTCAGTTCGTCGGGCGTGCCGATGGCGCTGATCTTGCCGTCGACCATAATCGAGATGCGGTCGCAATATTCGGCCTCGTCCATATAGTGGGTGGTCACAAACACGGTGATGCCCCGCGAGGCGGCCTTGTAGATGAGTTCCCAGAACTGTCGGCGGGTGGCAGGGTCTACGCCGCCGGTGGGCTCATCGAGGAAGACAATGGCGGGTTCGTGGAAGATGGAAACCGAGAAGGCGAGTTTCTGCTTCCATCCCAGGGGGAGCGACCCTACGAGGTCGTTTTTGTGGTCGGCAAACTGCAGTTGTTGCAGCAACTCGTCGGTCTTGCGACGGATGTCGTTGTCGTTCATGCCGTATATGCCGGCAAAGAGACGGATATTCTCGGCCACGGTCAGGTCTTCGTATAGGGAGAATTTCTGCGACATATAGCCGATGTGCTTCTTCACCTCCTCGTATTGGGTGCGGATGTCGTAGCCTGCCACGCGCCCCGTGCCACTTGTGGGCTGGTTGAGTCCGGTGAGCATGTGCATGGCGGTGGTCTTTCCGGCACCATTGGCACCGAGAAAGCCGAAAATCTCTCCCCGTTTCACGGTGAACGATATGTCGTCTACAGCATGGAAACTGCCGAAGGCTTTCACCAGGTGTTCCACCTCGATGACGTTCTCCTCTGCAGTTTCGGTGGTCTTGCTATGGTCGATGCCCGGAGGGTTGAAGATGTCGGCGAAACGGTCGAGAATCACCCTAGGCTTGTCGATGCCGCGCAGCTGTCCATGGTCGAGGAAGGCCACACGCTCACAACGGCGCACCTCGTCGAGATAGGGGGTGGAGGCCACGATGGTGATGTCGCGCTCCTTGAGCATGGAGAGCATCTCCCAGAACTCCTTCCGGCTCACGGGGTCGACTCCGGTGGTGGGCTCGTCGAGGAAGAGGACCGAGGGTTGGTGCACAAGTGCGCACGAGAGGGCCAGCTTCTGTTTCATGCCGCCGGAGAGGGCCCCGGCCTTGCGGTCCTTGAAACGTTCTATCTGCGAGTAGATGGCCTTGATGCTGTCGTAGCCCTCGTCGACGGTGGTGCCGAAGAGGGTGGCGAAGAACTCGAGGTTCTCGCTCACCGTGAGGTCTTGATAGAGCGAGAACTTGCCGGGCATATAGCCCACCCGCCGGCGGATGTCGGTCATCTGCCGCACCACGTCGTAGCCATCGACGGTGGCGGTGCCATTCTCGGGCAAGAGCAGTGTGCACAGGATGCGGAACATCGATGTCTTGCCTGCCCCATCGGGACCGATGAGCCCGAACACCTCGCCTTTCCCGACGGTGAACGACACATCGTCGAGGGCTTTCACCTTGCCGTACGACTTGGTGATGTGGCTGACCTCAATAGCATTGACAATATCGATCATAAGTGCTGTCGAAATATTAAGAGGGTGCCGGCGTCTTCAGAACTTCACCTCTCCGTACATACCTATCTTCACAAACCCATCGTTCTTCAGGGCCACCTTCATGGCATACACCAGGTCGGCACGCTCGTCGTCGGTGAGGATGGTCTTTGGCGTGAACTCCGAGCGGTTGCTGATCCAGGTCACGGTGCCGTCGTAGGTGTGCTTCTGATTGTCGCCATAATCGGCGAAGACCTTTACCTTCTGTCCTACCTTGACTTGCTGCAACTGGGCCGATGTGACGTAGGCGCGGATGAACATATTCTGGGTGTCGGCCAGTTTCAGCAAGGGCTTGCCTACGGTCACCAGTTCGCCGCTCTCCACGTATTTCTCAAGGATGGTTCCCATGATGGGCGAGACGATGTCGGCCTTGGCAATCTGGTCGTCGATTTGTGCGATTTGTGCCTCTATGCCGTCGGCTTGCCGGCTCACGCCCTCAATCTGTGCGCTGATGCCGCGGTTCTGGTCGTCGAAGGCGGCATTGTTGCTGCGTATCTGGTCCTCGGTGGCAGTGAGTTGTTTCTCGAGCACGCTGATCTGGTAGACGATGTCGTCTACTTGTTTTCTTGCCACGGCACCGTCTTTGTAGAGTTCGCTGAAGCGTTGACGCTCGCGCTGGGCGTTGGCGATTTGCTGGCGGATGGAGGCCAGTTGCTTCTCGAGGTCGAGCTGGCGGCTGTCGTTCGACGAGCGGGTAGCAGCCAACTGCTTGCGGCTGGCGTCGAGTTGGCGCAGCGAGGCCTCGAGTTGTTGTTTCTTCAGTTCGAGCTGTTTCTTGTCCACGTAGCCCATCACCGTGCCACGTGCCACCTCCTGTCCCTCGTCGGCCGAGAGCAGGGTGAGTTGGCCGTTGGCCTCTGCCGAGATGGTCACCTCGGTGGCCTCGAAGGTGCCGGTAGCATCATATTCTTTCTCTTTCTTGCTGCAAGCGGCTACGATGATGGCCAGGCTTGCTATCAGTAGGGTCTTTTTCATATTGTTGGGCTTCTATTGGTTGGTTGTGATTTTCAGGTCGTAGGCCTGTTTCAGCATTTCTATCTCGTGGATGGATTTCTGCACACGGGCATTGTTCTCGTTATTGATCTCCTTGATGAGGTCGTTGGTGGCGATGATGCCGTGGGTGAGTTTCGACTCGGCAGCAGTGCGCACCTTCGCGCGCAAGGCTATGATCTCGTCATCGCCCGACATCAGTTGCTGGTATCTTGCCATCTCCTTCGACTGTTGTTGCTCCTGCAGGTTGTTGTTGAAGAGGAATACCTCGCGCTGCACCTGATAGCTGTCGCGTTGCATGGCGATACGCTGCTTGTCGTTTTTGCGGGTGTATAGGGCACCGATGTTCCACTGCAGCCGCATGCCCACCATTCCATTGAGCGAGAAGCGGCGGTGCATCATGTCATCGAACATATTGTAACCGGGATAGCCGTAAAAGCCCGAGGCAAACAAGCTGAGGCGGGGCATGAGGGCGGCGTCGAGGGCTTTCTCACGGGCATCGGCCAACCGCAGTTGGGCATCGATGGCCTTGAGTTCGGGCCTTGTTCCGGCGGACGTGGTGCCGATGACCTCGGTATAGGTGGGCCGAACGGGTTTGGCCACCTCAATGCCACAGAAAAGACTGAGCAGTTGGGCCATCGTGGCATGCTGTGCCGAGAGGCTGATGCCGTTTTGCTCGGCCGAGAGGCGCTCGGCTTTCACGGCCAGGTAGTCGCTCTCGGCTGCGGTGCCGTGCTTGAACATCGAGGCCAGCTTCTCTTCGTTGGCACGGAGCACCTCCTGCAAATTGCGGTTCAACTGTATCTGGTCGTCGATGAGCAGCAGTCCGAAAAACAGGTCGTTCACGCGCTGGCGCACACCATAGAGGGTCACTTCGTTCTGTGCGGCCTCCACATCGCCTTGCAGACGGGCGATTTCTTTCTGGCTGCTGATGGCACCACCATCATACAGGGTCTGTTGGATATCAATCCCCACGCGATACTGGTCTTTTTTCAGTCCTTCGAGTTCCAAGCCCATCTGCCTCATCATGTTCTCCATCTCTGCGGGCCATGCTGCGACATCGCTCTGCAAGGTGGCCTGTGCCGAGGCCGACACCTGTGGCAGCCATCCTTTCTGGATGTTGTCGATGGTGAGTTGGGTGGTCTTGCCGATGAGGTCGTATTGCTTGATGAGTGGGTAGTTGCGCTCGGCGGCTTGCTGGCACTCTTCGATGGTCTGTGCGGTGAGGCCAAGTGGCAGCATCGTCAATGCAATCAAGATTTGTCTCATATTTGGGTGGTTTGGTTTCTGAGGGCAAAATTAGGACATATTTTTCGCTCTATAGGTATCAAAAAGGAGCGGATAATGTGCTTTTTGTACGATTTGAATGTTTGAAGTGTACGAAATGACCATTTATTTTATAAATTTGTCGGAAAACTGTGAGATATGGAAAACAAACGTCCTCAAAGGTTTGATGTGGCCCTGATCCATGACGCCGTGAGCAAGAGCGGTGTGCAGCAAGAGGGATTCTTCTTCAACAATGAGTTTGCGGTGCTTCACGGACCGGGAACACATTTGTTTCATTTCTTCCTTGGCCGGCATACGCCACTTTTGGTCAACGACTACCGTATGGGAGTGGTGCTGCAAGGTGAGTTGCATGTGCGAATGAACCTCATCGAGCATCGCATCAAGGCGGGAACGATGGTCTTTATCGGTCCGGGAACCATCGTTGAGCCCATCAGCATTACGCCCGACGTACATGTCATCGGACTGGCATTGTTTCGCGACTTGCCTTTCTCCGTAGGGCGTGTGCCAACCCTTTTCAATGGGAGTGTGCGCGATTGCCGCATTGTGCCGGGCGAACAACAACTGTCGCTCGTCCGCCAGCTCATCGAGTGCCTATGGCTCACCGTGCATACACAGCCTTTTTGCCGGCCTGCGTTCGATGCGCTGGCAGCAGCGCTGATGCAGTTGTATAATGATTTCCATAGTCAGGACATGGAGCAACAAGAGGGGACGACACACGGCACCGATATCTTCAACCGCTTCATCCAGTTGGTGAACGGCCATGCCCGGCAGGAGCACAAGTTGGCCTATTATGCCGACCGCATGTGTCTCACCCAGCGCTATCTGGGCAGTGTGGTGCGCGAGGTGAGTGGCGCCACGGCCAAGGAGTGGATTGACCGGGCCATCGTGACTGAGGCCAAGGTGATGCTGCGCCACTCCGACAAGCCGATGAGCGTGGTGGCCGACGAACTCCATTTTCCCTCGCCCTCTTTCTTTGCGAAATTTTTCCGTCGCATCACCGGTCTGACGCCTGCCGAGTATCGTGCCGGGAATTAGGTAAATAGCTCAACTTTAGCAAGTTGAGAGGAGTTAAGAAGTTGCAGAAGTTCAGGAGTTCAGACATTACCACAGCAAACAACCATTGAGCCTAGCGAGGTGAATTTGGACTATTGTCTGAACTCCTGCAACTCCTGAACTCCTGAACTCCAAGAAATTGAGCGAATGCGAAACTTGAATCAAGGGTTAATTCTTGAAAAAAAAACGAAAAATGTGATAGATTTGGGAGTGCGTGTGTATTATTATATATAAATTTGCCCACCATATCCTTGTGCCGTGCCGTCTTCTGGCTGGCACGGATTCGTACCAACCGAAAATAGAATGAATAAGAACTATCGCATCGTTGTCGGCCTTACGCTCTGCCTCGTGGCAGTGTGCCTGCTGATGCTCTCGCGCATTCATCGCCGGCTTGTCGTCTCGTTCGAGGGTTTCGACCTGCCTGCCGCCACCGAGTTGACGGTGGGTCGTGAGTCGGGCGTGTGTTTCGACAAAGTGCCACGGCATTTCCTCCGCGTGAGCCGTGAGGGCGATACCTTCACATGGCAGGTGAGCGACGAATGCCTGCGCAGTGACTCGCTCTGCTATTTCAGGGTGAACAACAGCAATCCCAACCGCCACGACCTACATGATGGCCAGACCATCGAGGTGATGGCCAATGACGGCAAGGTGAGCCTTCCCGTGTCCAAGATCAAAGGGCTGATGGGGCACCACGACTCGCAATATGTGCTGTTGCGCAACCTGCTTGAGAAAGAGCAACCCGGAAAAGGCTTTATCGACAACCGCACTCTCCGCTCCTTCCTCTTCCGTGAGAAGAAACATTGGGGTTACGGACCATGGCAACTGGTGATACTCGACCGTTCCACCACGCTTACGGGCGATGGACAGCAGGTGGGTTATGCCACCAACGGACAGGTGAGCGGGCACTGCAAGATACAGTTCTTCAGAATGGCCGAGTACTGTTTCAAGGAGGATGGCGACGGCAGTTTCTTTGACATTGACGGCGTGAGTTATATGGCCAAGCCCGTGTTGCTCACCACAGCGTGGGGTGCAGGCCACGTGATGCTGCTGGCTCAGGGCGGCACCACCGCGGTGCGCTTTCCCAAGCCCCTCACCTATACCGAGGACTGCGACACCCTGGCTGCCATGGCGGGGCATAACTCCAGTCTGCTCACGCTGCAGCAGAGCGACGGGTCGATGCCCCTCGCCCTCAGTCTCTATATCCCCGCTTTCTCCACCCTTGTGCGCCAGGAGGTGGCCCATGTGAGCGTGAAGAAAGACAGCATCATGGTAGAGGACAGGGCCCTGGGCGGCAGCCTCGCCCCCTTGCCCACACTCTACCGCTATGAGGTGGATGGTGGCCTGGCCAAAGTGGTGCTCCAGACCGGTGTCATCAATATGGCCTTTGTCCTTTCCTACCTGTGGCTCCCGCTGCTGGTGTTTCTGGTCATCTTCATGGCCTATCCATGGTTGGTGAACGTGCAGCGTGTGAACATCGTGGGCAAGAGCGAGTGGGCCGACCGCCTGCCATGGGGATTCCGCATGGTGTCTGCCATCGCCCTCGCCTATGGCGTGGGAAAGGTGATGATAGCCCTCAAACTTTCCTGGACCTATCCTTATTTCGAGAAACTCACTGGCATGATCGTGCCGTCGGTGATGCTCATGCTCACCCTGCTTTTCAGCCTCTCGCTCATCTTCAACCACGACTTCCTCACCACCCCGAAGCATTTGGCCCATGTGCGCAAGAGCCAGTGGCAGCGATGGGCCGCCGTGGCCATCGCCATCGTGCTGGTGGCGGTCAGCGTGCTGACATTGAGGGGCCTCGACCAACAATTCAGCCGCGAGGTGCTGGCATCATATCTCCCTGGCGAGGTGTTCTCGGCCAATGTGCTGCATTGGTCGGAACTGAGCGGGGTGAACGACCTGCACCGAAGTGTGCCCTACACGCTGCTGCTCTTCAACTTGTTGGCCATCGCTACCCTTGTGGTGAGAAACCTGTGGCGCCCACGACTGCGTGTGCGTCCGATGGCATGGGCACAGCGCCAGAGCGACTGGCTTACCGGAAAATGGACCTGGCTGCAAAAGGTGAGCCAGTATGTGAACCTGCCCAAGGCCATCCTCGTGGTGCTGCTCTGCGTGATGGTGGCGGCGGTGTCGGTGCTGCCCGGCAATTTCTCCACCGTCTTCATCACCCTCCTGGTGGTGCTCGGACTCAGTTGGTCGCTGATGCAGGTCGACTTCTCCAAGGGACGTCTATGGGCCTTTGCCAAGATGTTGCTGCTCTCGCTCATGTTCCTCATATCGGCCTTCATCATGCCTACGGCCGACAAAGGCTATTTCACCAACTACCTGGGCATCGTGGTGCTCACGATGGCCTTCTACCTCATCACCTACAAATACCAGAGTGGGAGTCCGAATGTGGGCGACTACAAGGCCAACACCAAGGAGCGCCGATGGGTGACGGGAGCCGTGGTGGGTGTGCTTGCCCTGGCTATCCTTGCCCCCAACATCGTCTCAGTTTGCACCGATGCCGATGAGGTGGACTACAGCCGCTCTACACGCCGCTTCCATATGTTCTCGCAGTTTGAGAAATACCGCGACTCAGGCTACCGCTATGCCGTGAGCGACACCGAGTTTATGACGGTGATGATGCACTATATGTACAACACCTCGGGTGCCGACCCCTTGTCGCCCGAGCACCATATCCTCCATCCTTCGGTGTCGACAGGGCAGTCGCCCGTGGTGCTCAACGACGTGTCGCTGCAGGCGGCCTTCCTGGGCACCTATGGTCTGGGCGCCTATCTCGTCTATTTCGGTCTGCTTGCCCTGCTGGCGGCAGCAGTGATACTCTATAGCATCCCCCGCAGCACCCAGCGAGGCAGTGTGCCCCTCGACGTGCGCATGGTGTGGCGCCTGCTGGCCATGATGATGTGGGTGGGCACGTCGGTCTACCTCTATTGCTCCTACACCGGCCACTTCCCCTTTACCGGTCGTCTGAACCTAGGCTTTGGCATTGACTCGGTGGGCGAGGCGCTCGAGAGCACTATGCTCCTAGCGTTCATGACAGCCACCTGCCTCACTCAGTCCGACACCAAGTATACACGTTGACAACATAAAACTATTACAATATCGATCATGTTTGGCTATTTCACAACACTTTACCGCATATTCCGGCAATGGCGTTTCGACCGCCGCGTGGAGGCTCGCGTCAGGTTGGCCGTCGTGGGCTCCGTGGGGGTAGGTAAAACCTACCTGCTGCAAGACATCGTGGGCTCGCTTGAGAAACTGGGTCTCGAGGTGGTCGACATCTACCGTGACCAGACTCTGCACCGACAGACGAAGGATATCGTGAGGGTGGGTAATGGCGTGGAGAAGACACCCGTCTATGCCTGTCGTCAGGAGAACCATTATGTGTCGCACTTCAAGAGCCAGTTTGGCAAAGTGGTGAAGGTGGAGTTCATCGACGTTCCCGGAGAGGTGATGACCGAGGAGTCAATCAATATGTTCACGGCCGTGATGCGGTCGATGATGGCATGCAAGAACAAGATTTTCGCCTATACCGAATACAAGAACCGTGAGAGTGGCAAGATGGTGCGTATCGTGGAGATGGTGGGCAAGACCGAGCGCGGATGGAGCAACACCATTCGCCAGAAAGAAGGCTCTTCGATGTCGGATTCGATGGAGAGCTATGTGCCTACCTCCAACCGCATCGCCTACTATGTGCGACATGGTTACAAGGCTTGCCGGCGTAGTCACAGCCTCACGGGCGAGCAACTCTTCGACCGTTTTTTGGAGTTCGATACCGACTCGGCACTCAATGCCATCGGAGACGCATGGATGTTGCTCGAGGTCGACAAGTCGTTACCACAGCCAGGCCGCGACCTGTTCAGACAGTCGTTGAAAAACCATTTCTATTTCCACTACTTCACGTTCAAGTCGACTGATATCGTGGTGTGCGACCAGTGTTGTCTGCCGCTGTCGGCAGGCGACAATGTGACCGATGCCAACTCCTTCTCCAGCATGATGGGTGCGCTCGCCACCCTCACGGGATACAGCGACCTGAGCCGCAAGAACTGGTACTTGGTGTTCAAGGGCATCGACGGCGTGATGGCCCAGAAAGGCTTCAAGGAAGTGTACGAACTCTCTGGTGCCGATGCCAACTTGGTGTACAGCCATTTCACGTTGCTCTTCAGGCAGGCTTGTGCCCATGGCCTGTTGCGTCAGAATGCTCCAGGCACCTATCAGCCTCCCACCGATTATGCAGGTCTGCCCCAATGGCTCACGATGGATGAACGGTTGGCAGAGGTGGCTTCACGTGCCGGGGGCCGGTTGCACGCCACAGAGCAAGGCGAGGAGATGACCCTACAGTTGCTCGACACCCTCTTCGACCAACAGCAGCAACTTGACTGGCCTGAGGTGCTGTCGACGGTCTTCAACGACACTGGCAAATACACCGTGCCAGGAGGAGCCCTCCTCGACGAGTATGTGGAGAGTCATATCGAGGCCTTTCTCCTGGCCGACAGCCGCATCGAGAAGAGTTGTGCCTCCGACTCCGCCACCTGCGACATGCTCTGCGGTCTGCCCAGGAGGGTCTATTTCTCGGCCACTCCCATCGACAACAGGTTCAACTTCTGCTCACACCTGAAAGGCGACTCCACCTCGTTTGTGGGCAATGCGCGGCAATATAACCTCAGGGCGCATTTCGGCGCGTTGCAGCTCACTACCAATATCCTCTTCATGCATGGCATCTACGACATCAAGGATGAGTACAACCATGCGGGCAAAATATTGAATTATCTCTACGGAACAGAAATCTGAAAATGGCCAACCCACAATATACCGAACCGTCTAACGACCATGGCGACGGAGTCCTTTCGCTCCATGTGGAACGCAAGGTGATGGGGTCGCTCGCCAGCACCCCTGGCGATACCGTGCTCGCCTATACCCCTGGGGTAAGTCAGCAGGCCGACGTAATCTGCTCATGGCTCAACAGGGGCGCAGAGGACGAAACTACCGCCCTCTATGCTTTCTTGCATCCAGAGAATGGGCTGCTCACCCTTGCCTTTGCCAGGGGGGCTGCCATCCGTTTCGGTTCGTCGCGCGCCTATACCACCCGTTCGGTCTACGAAATCGATGACGAGGAACATGCTCGTATCGGGAGGTTGCTCACTCCACTGGTCATGGCCATGCCTCCGTTGATGGCTGAAGATGGAGAAAACCACCAAGAGGAAGCCAACCTGCAGGTGGACAATCGCCTGATGGTGCCCGATTATACTCCGGCACCTCTTACCGACGAGGAAAGCAGGCTCTCGCACACCATCCGACAGTGTATCAGGCAAAACAAAAAGCTCATGATACAGTTGGGCGACGACAAGCGCCAACTCCTTACCATCCTGCACGCCATCGATGCCTTGCCCGACGACCTCCGACGTCAGGCCACACTGGGCTATGATGTCTCGGGCAAGTGTGCGGCAAGCCGGGTTCTTGCACCCTATCTGCGCATCATCGCCCACCACGACGACCTGAGTGGATGGAGGCCCCAACTCGCCAGCACCATTGTCGAAGACTGGCGAAGAAAGTCATTCCAGGAAAAACCGGCAGAACCTGTAAAATCGGTGGAAAGGGAAAAACAAGTAGAGTCCGGAATATCTATAGCGCCAACAGAAACGGTTGAGCCGAAAGAACCCATAGAGCCAGAAGTTACTGTAAAGCCAGAAATCATAGAACCGGAAAAACCCGTTGCCCCTGCTGCCCCCGTGCGACCAGTAACACCACCTAGAAAACCAGCCAGCACTGGCGCATCTGCTGTTCCTGTTGCTCCCCGGCTCGACCGCCGTTGGTGGGATCGCTATGGGAAGTTGGTGAAATGGCTTGTGGTGACTTTGGTGGCCATCGTGGCCGTCTTCACGTTGTGCAAGCGATGTACGGAGATTGGCAGTTCGGCCGCCTCGGATATCTTTGTGCCCGCCAGCGACAAGGGCTTCGTGAGGAAATCCAACCTCTTGCTCCAGCACTTGGTCGATCAGGGCAAGGACTGTCCAAAAGAGCTCTCCAATCCCAAGTCGTTGGAAGACCTGATGAAACGCTATCCCGCTCTGGTGTTTGCACTGCCCTACGGCGAGAGCGACATCGATGGGGCACGGGCCGCCGACCTGCGCCTAGTGGGCATACGGCCCGAGAAAATCACCGACGAGGACGACATGCGGTTCTATTACAACAGCGATATCCCCTCGTTGCTGGAGAAACAGCGCGCCTCATTGAGCGACAGGATGTTCCGTATCCGTTTCGCTGACTCCGACACGCTCAGCATACGGAGCCTCGAGGTGGTGGCGGGCATGTTCAAGTTGGCCTTGGTGAAAGACCCTTGGGTGGGTACGGTGACCTGTGCCGACAATGCGCTCTTCCCCATGTCGAACCATTGTTTCGTGGTATGGGGCAAGTCGGTGATGCCGTTGCGGATGTCGGGGAAAGGTCATCTCGCCACTGATGGCGGCCATGAGGTAGTGGTGAAGGCCGATAGCAAGAACCACTCGCTGCGTCGCGACAACAGCAAGACCACCGACTACATGCGCCTCTACCAAGACTATGAGGCCGGCAACACCACGATGTGCGTGAAGTTCGAAGAGTCGCAGGCTGCCCTCTATCTCGACTATGTGGAAGGAGAGCAACTTCGGCTGAAGACCACGGGATGTCATGTGACGGCATACGACGAGCAGGGTGCCATGCCCAAGCAGAAATCCTCTTCATCGGCTATGGACGGCGTGGTATACAACCTGAAAGGCAATGTGAAACTGATGGTGACCCGTATCTCGGATGGAGGAAAGATGGCCGAACTGATGGTGACCAGGCAGAACCCCATGCTCACCCTGTCATCACTCATCCACTCCAATGCCGGGAAGGCCCGCTACAACATCGACCCCTCGCTCACCGACAGGTTCTCGCAACAGTTGCTGAGCGGACTCTCCACCACGCTGCGCAACTCGGTATACCGCGACACCGTGAGGCTGAGCATCGACCCTATGCTCTCGATGATGATGGAGAAGGAGTTGGAGAACTACGCCAACCAACTGAAGAGCCGTTTCAATGCCAAGGATCAGTGGGAACTCTCGTTCACCGTCATGGATATGGCCACAGGATGTGTGGTGGCCGCTCCTTACTACCGCTCGGCCGACAAGAATCTGGACTATGACCTGGCAATAGGGCGCAAGAACCCAGCCCTCATGCGCAGGTATGTGGGATCGTCGTTCAAACCCCTTGTGGCACTGGCCGCCGTACTCACCAAACCTAGTCTGGCGACACTCTCAACGGGTGCTTCCGACTATCGGTTGGATGGACAGAAAGCCATGTTCCTCGGACACACCACCACGGCATGGGCCAATGACGCCACCTCGAGCGGCTTCTGGTCTGGATGCTCGTCGATGACCCGTTTCCTCGCCGCCTCCGACGATGTTTACCCCGTGGCCTTGGTGGCCAAGGCACTCAACTACGGCAGCAAGACAGGCAGTCCGTTCTCATTCAAGGGCAAGGAGGTGTATGTGGGTAACAACGACAATTTCACGTGGGCCAACGCACCCTTCATACGAAAACTCGATTATCTCTATACCTTGCCCGACATGAAGGCATACAATGAGCACGACAGTCTGCAGATGGCCTATTATACATGGAACAATCTTGGACTCGACAAGGTGGAGCACTTCGGACTCGACAACATCACCCCTGACCCCACACTGCTCTATTTCGACAACCTCACCCGTCAGGGGGCCACGATGAAGCGCGAACTCGTGCCATGGGTGCTCGGACAGGGAACCAATGAGTGGAACTGCCTGAAACTGGCCGAGGCCTGGACAAGGATGCTTACCAAACGAAAGGTGGAGGCCTCGCTCGTGACCCCACGTCACCCAGCCATGGCCGCCAGTCTGGTGACCGACACCGCAACCAACAACTCCTGGAACGCCGTGCTGAAGGCCCTGCTCGCTGCGCAGCACGAGTCGCCCCGACTGCTCACACCCATGCAACGGGTTGTAGACGACCTGAACAGTACACAGAAGATTACCGACAAGCTGCTGCTCTTCTCCAAGACCGGTACACCCGACAACTATACCCGAATGGAGCAGAAACGTATCGACGGAAGACTTTCCAAACTCGACGTGGGCATCTACTGTATGGCCCTGATGCCCGAGAGTGCCTACCAGCAAGTGCTGCAAGGCAAGGGTGGCCGTGGACTGATGTGCGTGGTGAGGGTGACCCGTGTGATGGCCAACAAGAATGAAAAGGGCAACGGCATCCAGTCGTCAGACGCCCGCAACTTCTTCTCGCAGAATGCCGACCGGCTCAGGCGGTTCTACCAACTCGCCAAGCCTTATCTGTAGGAGAGCGAATGCGAAACTTGAATAAAGAACAATGAATAGCATCAACCATAAGGTAAAAAAGACCGCGCTCGGACAGATTGTCGCTGTGGTGGCGGCCATCTTCGTGGCCTACATATCGTTCATGGGACTGGTATATCTCACCCATGGCCGTCTGGAACTGTCGGCTTTGGTGGCCTTGGCTATCGGCATGGCCTGGGTGCTGCTGTGCTTCATGGCCCAGCAAATGAAGGGAACCGAAAGCAAGTTTGCAAGCAGCATCTCCAAGGAGAGGATAGCTGTGGTGGCACTGGCCATCGTGCTGTTGGCTCCTGCCGTTCCCTTTCTCCACTTCTTCTCCGTGGCAGCCCGCAACCGGCAGGTCACACGACAGTTTGATGAGGCCCTGACCGAAATCATGCCGATGTTTGATGAGTACGACAGCATTGCCGACAAGCGGATTGCCGACTACCGGAAACGACTGAGGAGCGTGAAGAACACCCAGTCGAAAAACTACTCCAAATATGGATTCGGCAAGCACAACGAAGGGATAACCGAAAACGGATTGGGCGTGATGCGCGACAATATGCTGAAGGCGATGACCACTCTGCTGAAACCCGCTGCTCACGACAGCCTGCGCCATGATGCCCAACGATGGGTGGAGAAGGCACAGGCTGGTGCCTCGACATGGAACGTGTTCCTCTTGGGCAATGCCAACCTCACCGCCGGTGCCATTGACTCATGGCAGAAGACCATGGACCAGGATATGAGACAGCACCTCTACAATGAGGAGAAGGCCGACACCACTGGTTTCGAGAGTGCTCATGCCGCAATGGCCATGGAGAAACTCAATCGTCTCACCAAAGCATGTGCCAAACGGTCGGCACCGCCCTTCTTTGCCATTCTCCTGCTTTTGGCAGCAATGGCCATGATGTTCTTCCCCTATTGGCTCCAGTCACGACATTCCAAATCGTGGGAGCGCTTCAGAGGAAAGAAAAAAGGGCCACAACCCGACTGGAGCGTGGTGGTGCGCCGCCAACCGATGACGACGCCTGCAAATACGACGAATCCACAGGGAACAGCCACCCCTCCCAACCCACAGACCTCAACCCTATGACCAAAGACAACTATACCATAGAGATGAAAGCCCTGTGCAGGGCTTTGGACCAGGAGGCCGACGCACTGCCCCTCATCCAGCGTCTGCTCGATGAGCGACACATCAGTGTGGCCGACTTGAAAACCTTGTTGCGCGACGACCATAATCTGGTGGATGCCGGAGTGGTGCACTCCCTGGTAAGGAGTGGTGTGCTCACCAAGGAAGATTTGGTGGCCGACTGCCATGTGGATCCTGGTTTCGTGGGTATGCTCGGTTCGATGCTCACGTCGATGGACGATGCCGGAGGAAATATTGGTCTTATCGATGGCGGGAATACCGAGATATATCTCTGGGGAATCCCCTCGTCGGGCAAGACCTGTGCGTTGGGCGCTCTCCTGTGCTCGCTCCGCACCGACAAGGACGTGGTCACACGTATGGTGCCTCAGTCCACCTCGCAGGGTTATGGATATATGACCCAGCTCGAGCAAGTGTTTCCCGTCAATCATGCCGTTTGCAAGTTGCCAGGCCGAACGCCCACGAAGACCAATTTCGCCATCGGACTGGAGTTGGAGGACAGCAATGGGCGTGTGCATCCCGTCACCCTCATCGATATGGCCGGCGAGCTCTTCTGCTACCTCCATTGGATGGCTGTGGGGAAGGTGGGTGACTATGAGGACCACCGCAAGGCGCTCGAGACCTTCCTCCGGATATTGGTCGACAACCCCACAGAGAACCGCAAAATACACCTCTTCGTGGTGGAGTATGGCCGTGAGGGAAAGAAATACAAAGACACGCTGCAGGACAAGTATCTCACCACCGGTCTTACCTACCTGAAGAACTGTGGGGTGCTGCAGAACCATACCGATGGGGTGTATGTGCTGGTGACCAAGACCGACAAGATGCACCAGGCATTGGCGCCTGGTGAGACCCCGGAAGAGCATGTGACGAGATTCGTCGAGGGCAACTATCCCAACTTCATCGGATTGTTGCGTCGATACTGCCGTGAGTTTGAGATCTGTGGCGGCAGTCTGCCTCCCGTGTTCCCCTTCGACATCGGCGACGTGTGCTTCCAGAACTTCTGCCGCCTCAACACCGACACGGCCAAGGTGGTGGCTAGGGAAATCATATTGGGAGAGTCGAAGGGATTCAGCAAGAACCCCCTCGTGAGAAAACTCACCCAAATCTTCGACAACTGACGCATTATTCCATCTATCGCATATAAAAAAACAAAATAACATGCCAAAAACAGAATTCACGGAAAACATGAGACGGTTTTGCAAGGAGATCGACCTGCAAGACAATCCTGCCATCTACATTGCCGAGGCCATCGACAAAGGCGACCTCTCGCACGATGAGCTGAAGGCGCTTATTGCCGACGACCACAACCTGCTCGATGCGGCAACGGTGAACTATCTCGTGAGCAACAAGATCATCAGTGAGAGCGAATTGGAGAACGACTGCGGCATCGACCGCGGATTCGTCGACATGCTCGGTACGCCCATCACCGAGATGATCGATGTCGAAGGCTCTATCGACCATATCGACGAAGGTTCGCTCGAGGTATATCTCTGGGGTATTCCCTCCTCGGGAAAGACCTGTGCCCTGGGCAGCATCCTGTGCGCGGCGAAGACCAACCGGAATGTCGTGCTCAGCGTGGAGCCCGTGACCAACAATGCGCACGACTTCGGCTATGAGTCGAAACTCGAGAGCATCTTCACCAACAACGGCGACTTCTGCGTGCTGCCAGGACGTACACCCGTGAAGACCAATTTCGCCATCGGACTCCAACTCGAGGACTTGAAAAACGAGGTGCACCCAGTGACCCTTATCGATATGGCCGGCGAGCTTTTCTGCTACCTGCAATGGTTGCCCGCCGGCAGTTACGACAAATACGACGAGCGCCATCAGGATGCCCTGGGGTCGCTCAACAAAATCCTTGTCAACAACCCTTCTGAGAATCGCAAGATACATATCTTCATCATCGAGTACGGTGCAGAGCGCAAGGCCTACAAAGGCACGCTACAAGACCAATACCTCACCACGGGTCTTACCTACTTGAAGAACAACGGGGTGCTGGAGAACCACACCGACGGCATCTATGTGTTGGTGACCAAGACCGACAAGGTGGCCCATAACCTGAAGGAAGGGGAGTATGAGATGAACCATATCGAGGATTTCATCCACCACAACTACTCCAACTTCATGGGACTGCTCGACAGATGCTGCCGCGATTACAAAATCAATGGAGGGAAGCTGCCCCCGCCGTTCATGTTCGACATCGGCGACGTGTGCTTCAAGAACTTCTGCCGGATGAACACCGACCAGGCCAGCGAGGTGGTGACCAAAATATTGCTTGCGGCGCAGAAGAAGAAAAGTCTTTGGGATAGAATCCTCAGAAGAAAATAATAAAAACAACATATCAAGACCATGAGACTAAGTTTATATTCGCAACTGATCAAGAATGGCGAGGACCATGAACTGGTGTTCGATAATGGTACCGACAACGGTCGGATATTCGATGTCAGGACGGGAGGCATGCTCTCGCTCCCCGTCGACTTCAACGGCATCCTGAGGATGATAGCGCTACGGCAAGGCGGATGCATGGTGTATGTCATCAAGCCCCTCTTCTCCAGGGTGGGCGACTATCGCGCGCTCGCCATCTTCGTGCCCCGGAAGGCGCTGATGGCTGCTTTGGCCGACCTGCCCACCATCGTCGACGCTGCCGCCGATGTGCTGGCCAAGGGAGGCGACACCGCTGAACTGAGTGGATGGTTCAGCCGGGATTATCAAGAGCTCGATTTTGAGTGGAACGTGCCCAGAAACGATAACAACTATGCTTTCCGCATATATGGAACGGGAGAGAAACATACCGCAGCCGACCTGCTCGGACCAGCCTTGCTGCAACCCGAGTATACGCAATACGAGGGGGTATTCCTGCTCGACAGGACCCAGGCCTCATTGGCCCGCACAGAGAAAATGGCCGACCTCACTAACCATCTTTTGGGCATCCCTGCCCTCGTGGCACCACCCAAGAAGAAAACCCTGGCCAATAATGGGAAAATCTATCATCGGGGCACCGACAGGGCCTTCGAGAAACCCGTGCTCAGCAGGGTAGGCGACCGCCTGTCCCTGGAACTGCGCAAGGACAACTGCGCTCCTTTCGCCTTTGACTTCTTGGTGGAGAAGAGCCGCTGCGAGGCCACATTGCCCGCCGACATCCGCTGGCGACGTATCATCAGTGGCGTGACCGTGAACCTGGTTGACGAGGAAGGCAACCCCGTCGTCAATGGCAAGAAGGATGTGTCGGTGAGAGGTTCTGAAATGGTGAGGATAGCGGGAAAGGATTGCCGCGTCTTGCCAGAGAGCGAACTCACCCAGGCCCATATTATCGTGAAGTGCGACGGCTACCAGGACAAAGACGAGGTGGTGGACCTCACTAAAGACAAAAAAGTGACCATTGTCCTGCAAAAGGCATTGAAGAGGATGAGCTACTCGGTAAACGGCACCCCCAGGAACACACGCGTGAAATTCGACCTCGACTGGCCCGAACTCGATGCCGATAGGTCGCCCTTGCCTGGGTATAGGGTAAACAGCAGGAGAGGGCAGCAGGTGACTTTGGAACGCGACAAGACCGACGTGCAGAAGAAGGGTGTTGTGAGCAAGGTGGCAGGAGCGCCACGGGGTGGCCGTACGACCAAGAATGCCTCCAAACCCAAGATCTCAAAGAAATTCTTCTATGCGTTGGGTATAGGACTTGTGTTAGGAGTCCTCTTCGGTTGGATGGCCGGTCAGTGGATGAAGGAACGTGCCATGAACAAGAAAGCCGAGGAAGAAACCGCTATGAGGATAAAGGCCGAGAAGCAGCGTGCCGACTCCTTGCGGCAAGCCGAGCTGGTAGGCTATATCGACAAGACGGATAAATGGGTGAAGGCCGAGGCCGACTCGCTCTTCGACGGTGCCCTCGCTGGTATCTTCGATGCCCTTAATGAGTACGACTTCGATACCTTCGATGCCAAGACCGACTCGCTCCATCTCACAGGCAGCAAACAGTGGCAAACACTGAAGGCGGCCGTCGACAGGGCCAAGAAGCCCGATGTGCTCACTGTGCTCAAGACCACAAGGTCGCCATATAGTAAGGATGGTTCCATCACGCTGGAGAAATACATCTCGGTGCTCGACCAGACGGCAGGATATATCCCTGAAAAAGGTGCTGCCGAAGCTGTGAAACCCGAAACCAAGGACGAGAAAAAATGAAGACATCGCTCAAAGTGTTTCTTCTGTCGCTGGCTATCGCCGCGGTGGCCGGGTCGCTCCTGTTCTTTGCCAAGTTGCGACTCGACCCTCCAAGGGCTGTCTCGCATGATGGCGAACAGGCCGCTCTGGTGCGGCGGATGATTGACAACGTCCACCAAGGGCTCGACTCCGATACGCTCGACCAACGGTGGTTTGCCGCCCATCACCTCATCGGTTTTCTCACCGACAACCAACTGCTGCGGCCTGGCGAGAGCGACACGCTGAAGGTGATGCTCATGGAGAAATACGTGCCGGCTTTCGTGAGAAAATGCGAACTGAAGTTTGGCTGGTCGGTTTGGGAAGACAGCGACTTGAAGAAAATGCGGCAGCGTATCCAGCTCCTGAAGGGGATAGAGAACAGCGACAAGCATGCCATCGTAGACCTCAGGCCTTCGGTCAACGGACAACTCGACCGTGTGTTGGGCGTACTCAATAGGTACAGGCAGGCTTGCGACCTTGCCGAAAGGAGGGACTTCAAGTCGATAGCCGACTCAAAAGACCGTATCCGTGAGGCACGGCGCTACCAGTCTGACGCCTACTTGAGCAAGAACACCCATCTGATGCATGAGCTCGACTCGGTGCCCACACGGCTCCAAGAGGCCCATTACCGCTACCTGGAGCGCTGTGTGGCGTCTTTGGCCAACCCTGGGACGAGCTGGGAGGCTTTTCAGGAACGTTATGATGGGGTAGGGCGAGAGGTGAGCCTTTTCGCCGACTCTGCCCGCGCTGTCTATGGCCATTATATGGCGGTGGGTGACCTCCGCTCTGATATGCGCAGCCATTATCATGCCGCCGATAGAGAGTTCAACAACAAGTCGGCATGGGATATCCTGCTCGACAAGATTTTCTGACCCGCATCGCCTGATAGGTCTATTATGCGACATCCCCTCTCCTGACTATGTCGGGGGAGGGGATGTTGTATAAGAAGGTAGATAAGACTGCCTGAAAGGAAAATCAGTCAACCTTTACGAACTCGAGTATTTCGTCGTCTTTATCGTCCATCTGAACTTTCATCGTAGTGGCGGTCAGATCGGTAATGGTCATTTCGCCTTCTGAGGGGATTTCGTTTGTCAACTCACCCTTCGACGCATTGATCTGGTCTTGTATGAGTTTCCTAAAGCCGTTCTCCAACTCTTTGTTGCCTTTCATCTGCTCAGCCATCTCGCCCTTGAATTCCAGTTTGTCAACAACGACACTGGCATTGTCGGAGTTGATCTTGAAGGGGAGGATGTTGCCATTCTTCTCTCCATAGGTTCCGTCTATATTCACATGAAACTGCATTTCCACCTCTTCGGAATTGCCCATGTTGACGAATATGCCCATCAACAGGGTCTTGTCGGCATTGAAGGTCATTTCAACGGTCATCTTGGTGCCATCGTCCTCGGTGTGCTGGGCACGCCATTTACCCAAGATGCTCTGTGCTGAGAGACCCATGGCGAAACATACGATGAGACCAAATAAAACTAAAGATCTTTTCATTTTTCAAGAATTGGTTAAAGTGATGTAATCTGTTGATATGTGTTGTGTTGTATTTTTGAAAATGATTTGCAAAAGTAGCAAATAAATCTTCGATTCTATGGCCTTTGGCGAGGAAAATGGGTTAATAAAGGTTAATTGTCGGCAGCCGGGCAATGGGGCTTTGTCTGTTTTTCGTCCAGGTATTGGGCGAAGATTTTGGCGGCGCTCTCCACTTTGTCCGCGCAGGGACGGCTCTTGTAGTATTCGGCGGTACGCTCCGATGCGACATATTGGCCAGGGGGAACGGGACCCTTCAGACCGAGGAGTTCGGCACAGATGATGGAGCCATTGTCGGCTTTCGATTGGGCCAGGAGTTCCTGCACCACTTTGTAGCAGGCCGACTTCCCCTCTCGGTCGTTGCCCTCGGTCTGGCCGCAGTCGAGTCCCACGAGCATCACGATGCCCGACACGGCACCGCACATCATGCGCATCCTGCCCACGCCTCCGCCAAATCCGGCGGCGATGCGCTTGGCCATCGTCTCGTCGAGTCCGTAGAGGTCGGCGAAGGCGGCCACCACGCTCTGGCAGCAGCCATAGCCTTGCATGAAATTGTCGACGGCTTGGTCGACCCGTTTCTCCAGTTCTTTTTTCATAGGATAAAAAAATGATTCTTTGATGTGGTATTATTCACAAGTGCCTAAACATATACACATGAAGACGACGAATATCAATATGCAGATGACGATAATCAATTGCTCAATGTCCTGATCTTGGTTGGCCCAAGGGCGTGGCTTGCGTCCAGAAGGCTGGTTGAGTTGCTCTATCCTCTCCTTGTTTCTGGCTTTCCACGCCAGGTATTGGTAATGGAACTGCACGTCGGACTCGGTGGTAGGGCGGCTTGGCGCGTAGCGGCTATTGGGGCATGGCCTGACATTGTAATCGTCATTGTCGTCATCATCGCCATACACATAGGGATGTTGCTCCCTGAACTCAAAGTCGTCGTAGTCGGGGTCGCTGAAATAGTCACCGTTGTTCATATGCGAGGATAGGTATCAAAAGTATAGGTGTTACACTCCTCTTTCAGCCCAGTCTCCTCGGTCAAGGTTCCTGTATCCGATGGCCTCGGCAATGTGGCGGCTCTCCACTTGCTCGGAGTGGTCGAGGTCGGCAATGGTGCGGGCCACCTTGAGAATACGGTTGTAGGCACGGGCAGAGAGTTTCAGACGTTCCATGCCCATGCGGAGCAATTGGAGTGACTTGGCGTCGGGCTCGGCAAACTGGTGTATCATGCGCTCGCCCATCTGGGCATTGCAGTGCACGCCCTTGATGCCCTTGAACCGCTCTTCCTGGATGGCACGGGCCGCAATGACCCGCTCGCGGATGGCAGCGGAAGGCTCACCGGGAGCCGACTTGGAGATGTCGTCGAACGAGAGGGCCGAGATTTCGCATTGAATATCGATACGGTCGAGCAATGGTCCGGAGATCTTGCCCATATAGCGCTGAATTTGTCCAGGCGTGCAGACGCAGGTGTGGGTGGGGTCGCCATAGTAACCACAAGGACAGGGGTTGGTGGAGGCGACAAACATGAAAGAGCAGGGATACTGTACGGTGTACTTGGCCCGTGAGATGGTGATGAAACGGTCTTCGAGCGGTTGGCGGAGCACCTCGAGCGTCTGCTTGGAGAACTCTGTGAGCTCGTCGAGGAAGAGCACGCCATTATGCGCCAATGACACCTCGCCTGGCTGTACGTTGGCCGTGCCGCCACAAAGGCCCACCTGGGAGATGGTGTGGTGCGGACTGCGAAACGGGCGCTGGGAGATGAGCGACGTGCCGCTGCCCAGTTTCCCCGCCACGGAGTGGATTTGCGTGGTCTCCAGGCTCTCGGCAAGCGACAGTGGGGGCAGGATGCTGGGCAGACGCTTCGCCATCATCGACTTGCCGCTGCCCGGCGGACCAATCATGATGATGTTGTGGCCTCCGGCAGCCGCCACCTCGAGTGCCCGTTTCACGTTCTCCTGACCGCGCACGTCGGCATAGTCGAGGTCGAAGCTGTATTGCTGTTCGTAGAATTCCTTGCGTGTGTCGACAAACTCAGGAGTGGCCGTGGTGGGGTCGTTAAGGAAGTCGATGACCTCTTTCAGGTCGTTCATGCCATATACCTCGAGGTTGTTCACCACGGCCGCCTCGCGCGCATTCTCACGCGGCACGATAAGTCCCTTGAAATGCTCCTTTCGGGCAAGGATGGAGATGGGCAGGGCGGCGCGTATGGGCTTGAGCTTGCCGTCGAGGCCCAGTTCGCCCACCATCATGTAGCCCTTCAGGTTGTCGGTCTTGAGGTTGCCGTTGGCGGCAAGGATGCCGATGGCCATGGGCAGGTCGTAGCTGCTGCCTTCCTTTCGGATGTCGGCAGGCGAGAGGTTCACGGTGATGTTCGACACGGGCACCTTGAACCCCACATGGGGTAGAGCCACCTGTATACGGTCGTAACTCTCACGCACGGCAGTATCGGCCATGCCCGAGAGATGGAACATCACACCACGGCTGATATTCACCTCGATGGTGATGGTGGTGGCTTCGAGCCCCGTAACGGCGGCGCAAAAGGTTTTCACCAACATAGAGAAAACGTAGTTTGGTTGCTTTTTGCAAAATTAAGCAAAAAAACCGAAAGGTGGAAGGTTTGGGCAGACTATTATTTCAGCAGTTCGTCAAGTTTGTCCATCAGCAGTGGGGTGCTGAGGCTGCTGGCCACCACCCGGCGGTGATGGTATACGATATTGTCGGGCACGTCGCTCATTCCCAGTTGTTGGAGGACCGGACTGTCGAACAATTGCTTATCGAAAATCACGGGCCAACTGATGGAGTCGCGCTCAAGAGTGTGCTCCACTTGTACCTTGTCGGCATCCACGCTGATACTCACTACCTTGATGCGGCCACCCGAGGAGCGTACCTTGCGGCGCAACTGGCGCTGCTGCTCTTGGCTTTCGAAATTCCAGCAGCTCCATGTGGCCACCACGGCCACGTCGTCGCCCAGGTCGGCATCGGTCACCACATCACCTTTCATCGTCTGTGCCGAGAATTTGACCATGGAAGAGCCCTTGGCGCTGTTCTTCAGCAGTGAGAGTTGTTTCTTGAGCATCACCAGCTGTCCGTTCTTGGGCTGCTTCTCCAGCAGCAGACTTACCAGTTGGCTGGCTTTGGCATAGTCGGGCGTGAGGGTTTGCACGAAATATTTCCGGAGCAGGAAAAGGCCCACGGGCGACTCCGGATTGGCCTTGATGAACTCCTCGGCCTTGGCCACCGTCTCGGGAGGCGAGGCCTTCGCCGTCTGTTTGCGGAATTTCGTCATCAGTTCGTTGGCCTTGGTGCCTTTCACCTCCATCTCCTTCATGTGCGAGGCATCGGCATTGATGTCGACGCTCTTGCCCGGTTGGGCAAAGACAGGATGTTCGGAGAAATTGGGGAAGACGAGCATGAGGGTGGCCTCGTGCTCAAGCGGACGCTCATAGGTGAAGCGGCCACCCACCACATGGATGGTGTCGATGCCGTCGATACCCCCTTCAGGGCTATAGACGTAGAATTCGCCTTGGCTCATGTTGAGAAAACGGCCCGATAATTTGAAATGGTCGCTCTCCACACCACATGCGGTGAGCAACATGAGCGTGGTAATGATACATAGAAGATGTTTCATGTGGGGAAGGCTATGTGCCGCGAGCGGGACTCGAACCCGCACGGCCATTCCTGGCCAAGGGATTTTAAGTCCCTCGTGTCTACCAATTCCACCATTGCGGCTGGTGTGTCGGCCTATGACTGGGCATAGGGGTTTCCGAACAATTGGATGCAAAGATAAAGGGTTTTATCCGAACATCCAACAAATTCACACATTTTAATATTCTTCAGTTCACCGAGAGCACGCCGTAAGAGCCAGTGGTCTGTGCACGGTATCGGGTGAGACGCTTGCCATTGTCGCCCGACGTCACGAAACCGTTGTTGTTGAGGTTGTACTGGCGCTTGCAGGTGGCACAGGTGGCCATGCCGTTGCCGCTCACGCTCAGCGGGTGGCTGCGGACGGGGATGGCCTGTGGGTCGAAGCAGTTGGGGCACTCCCTGTCGTAGGCAACGAATACGGCGGGATAGTCCATATTGCCAAAGCCTACGATGATGCCGTCGTTGTAGCCCAGTATCAGTGTGCGGCGCGAATCGAGCGCATTGAGGGCGGCGCTGCTGTGCTGTCCGGCATTATTGGAGAATAGGAACATATCGGCACCCTTCTCCATACCTCGGGTGATGGTGCAGAACACGCCCGGGGCATTGACGTTCATCGCACTAGCCAGCGTGGGGTCCTGATGCACGCTGTTGTCGAAGACGAAAAGGCAGGCACCTATAGTGTATTCGTTTTCAGACTCGTTACAGGCCGAGAGCATCAACGCACATAGCCAGGCCATCAAGAATATAGTGCGTCTCATGCCAACAGTGCTTTCTCGGCATTGGTCATCCGCTCGAAGTGGAATCCGTCGAGCGTCTGCTGCATCAACTCCTCGATGCGGTCGTTGCAGAGGTTGCCAATGCTGCCCTCGTGGGTGTGGTGGATATGCTTGTCGGCCTTGAACTGTCCCGACTCGATGTCGAGCCCCACTTTCTTGTAGGCATCGCGGAAAGGCATGCCCGAGGCAGCCAGGCGGTTGACCTCCTCGACGGAGAAGATGGGGTCGTAGAGCGGGTTGTCGAGGATGTGCTCGTCGACGCTCATACGGTTGATGATATATGCCGTCATGCGCAGGCAGTCTTTCAGTTCGTCGAAAGCAGGCAGGAACACCTCCTTGATGATCTGCAGGTCGCGGAAATAACCACACGGCAGGTTGTTCATGATTAATGTCACCTGCTGGGGCAGGGCCTGCAACTTATTGCTCTTGGCGCGTATGAGTTCGAACACGTCGGGGTTCTTCTTGTGAGGCATGATGCTGCTGCCTGTGGTGCACTCCTTGGGCAGTCGCACGAACGAGAAATTCTGGCTGTTGAAGAGGCAGGCGTCGAAGGCGAGTTTGGCCATGGTGCCGGCGATGGTGGCGATGGCGAAGGCCACGTTGCGCTCCATCTTTCCGCGTCCCATCTGCGCATAGACCACATTGTAGTCCATTGAGTCGAATCCCAGCAGACGGGTGGTCATGCTGCGGTCGAGGGGGAACGAACTGCCATAGCCGGCGGCACTGCCCAGAGGGTTGCGGTTGGTCATGCGGTAGGCGGCCTGCAGGAAGAGCATGTCGTCGGCAAGGCTCTCGGCATAGGCGCCAAACCATAGTCCGAACGAACTGGGCATGGCTATCTGCAGATGGGTGTAGCCGGGCATGAGTACGTCTTTGTACTGGTTGCTCTTGGCGATGAGTTCGTCGAAAAGGGTTTTCACGTCTTCGGCGATGTCTTTCAGCTGTTGGCGGGTGAAGAGTTTCAGGTCGACGAGCACTTGATCGTTGCGCGACCGTCCGCTGTGGATTTTCTTGCCCATGTCGCCCAGTTGGCGGGTGAGCATCAGCTCCACCTGCGAGTGCACGTCTTCTACTCCCTCCTCAATGACGAACTCACCCCGCTGGCAGAGCGTGTAAATCTCTTTCAGCGCGGCCAGTAGCTGACTTAGTTCCTCACTTGTCAACAATCCTATCGACTCGAGCATGGTGATGTGGGCCATCGACCCCAGCACGTCGTAGGGTGCCAGGTAGAGGTCCATCTCACGGTCGCGGCCCACGGTGAACCGCTCTATCTCGCTGTTGATCTCAAAGTCTTTCTCCCAAAGTTTGCTTGCCATGTGTGTGATGGTTTGGGTGGAGTCAGCTCCACGCTATTCGTATTTGCCTGCGGCGATGGCATCGGCCAATTTCTCCAACCCTGCCTGGAGAGGTTTGGATATCATTCCCTTCACGAAGGGGTTGAGGTCGGCCTTGATGGTGAGTTTCATCTTGCAGGTGGTCTCGGTGATGGGCAGCAGTTGCACCCAGAGATTGAAGGGCAGCGGCGAGCTTACGGTCTCGTATTTGATGGTCTTCGGCTCTTCGCGGTCGCAAATCTGGATAGAGATGTTGCCTACAGGAGGCACGTTCATCGTGATGCTGTCGCTGCTGAAGACGATGTCCTCGCGCTTGTCCTCGGGCAACTGGTCGCGCACCTCCTCACTCAAGGCGAGGTCGCTCAGGCGGTGGTATACCGATGCTTGTGCGTAGGGGATTTCCCTCACGCTGCTTTCAAATTTAGTTTCCATTCTATAGGGGTTTGTCGAATCTACTATTGTTTCCAGTTGGCGGGGTCTTTCCTCCATTCGTTGAGCAGTTCCACATCCTCGTTAGCGATGTATCCTGTCTCCAGGGCCTCTTCCACCACATGGTCGTAGTCGGTGAGGGTCACCAGCTCTACCTTGGCATCCTCGAAGGCTTGCTTGGCCACGGGGAAACCATAAGAGTAGGAGGCCACCATACCAATGACCTCGCAGGCATTCTTGCGGATGGCCTCCACGGCTTTCAGGCTGCTGCCGCCGGTTGAGATGAGGTCTTCCACCACCACCACTTTCATGCCGGGGCGCAACTCGCCCTCGATGAGGTTCTCCAGTCCGTGGTCTTTGGGTTTGTTACGGATATAGACGAAGGGAAGTCCCAGGGCATCGGCGACGAGCGCTCCCTGTGGGATGGCACCTGTGGCCACGCCAGCCACGGCCTCCACTTCGGGGAAGTGTGCGAGGATGGTATGGGTGAGTTCGAGTTTCACATAGGTGCGAAGGTCGGGGTAGGAGAGCGTCTTGCGGTTGTCGCAGTAGAAGGGTGATTTCCATCCCGAGGCCCATGTGAACGGGTTGTTGGGTTGCAGTTTGATGGCTTTGATTTTCAACAAACGCCTTGCAAAGTCTTTTTTCAGGTTGTCCATAATCATATTTATTACTTTGTGATTGCAAAGTTAGTGCAAACCGAATGGAAAGCAAAACAAATCGCCAGAATTATTTTCTTTCCTGAGTAACGAATTGGGCAACACACAAAATGAAGTCCCGAGTAAAAAGGTGACCTCCCCCGTCCCCTCCTGAGAGGAGGGGGGATAGTATGCTTGGCTAATCAGTCCCCCCTCCTCTCAGGA
>ONGG01000037.1 GCA_900317305.1 uncultured Prevotellaceae bacterium
CTTGTACTACTTGTCTTCTATGTAAATCTTCCAAAGAACGCTTCTTCTTGACGCTCGTCGGGGCGCAAGCCCCAAAAGCGGATGCAAAGGTACGCATTCGTCGCCAACCAACCAAATTTTACAGGGGATTTTTTTGCGGAAAATGAAACTTTTTCGCGTTTCTTGACAAAATTTGGCGATTTTAAGTGTAAAACGTACACAAAACACCATTTTTTGATTCAGAACACACCCTTGGAAATTCAAAATAATCTTCAATATATTTTGCAAATCCACTCGGTTTGCACTATCTTTGCAGAGAGATGAGGAATGGACTGAAACATAAAAGGCTATTGATGTGTGCATATTATATATTTATAATGTGCGCTCTGGCCCATGCCCAGTCGTACAGTTACAACACGAAGTTCACCATCTCGAAGAAACTGTTCGTAGACAGCATACCCATTGAGATCGAGGATGACCAGATATACCTCAGGGCCTTGATACATGGCAAGACATACAGGTTCTGCCTCGACACAGGCTCGAGCCAGGGCATCGTCTATAGCAGCAGTCAGTTTCCATACACCCGCAAACTGGGCACCATCACCTCGCACGATGCCAATGGCAACACCAGCAAGATAGAGGTGGTGCAATATCCAGACTTCCAAATCGGCACCCTGGTGATACGCGGATATGCAGGGTCGTACATTCCCTCCAATGTGAAGCGCAAGGATTTTGACGCCGTCATTGGCTTCGACCTGTTCAACAAAGGTCTGACGGCAAAGATCGACGTGCAGAACAAGGTGATGGTCATCACCGACAACTACAAGTATTTCGACTTCGAGCCGGGCTATTCCACCAAGTACCGGCTGGTGAGGTGGGTGCCCAACATCAAGATAGGCATCTACCACTACTGCATCGACGAAGCCCGTTTCGACACGGGCAGCCGCCGGCTTTACGAGATGTCGAGCAAGAGTTGGAAGGAATTCATGACGAAGTTCCCTGATTTCGAGACCCAGGTAGAGGGAGTGAGTTGGGGTCGCCGCTCAATAGGCACATTTGGTGCCGAGCGCCCAGGAGAGACCGCCTTCCTCTGGCTTGACGAACTGCAATGGGACTTCTTCACCTTCCACGACTACCACACGCTCACCACCCAGGGTAACTCACGCATCGGCGCGCAGATTCTCAACTATGGAAACATTATCATCAACCCCAAGCGGAAGGAGCTGATATTCCAGCCTTTCGAAGAAGGCAACCATTGCTACATCAGCAACACACAGACCGACATCGCCTTCGTACCCTACAATGGTCATGCGATGGTAGGACTGATATGGGAGAAGAGCAAGCAATACGAGAGCGGTTTGCGCGAAGGCGACGTCATACTGAGCATCGATAACATCCCCATTCTCTCGTTCCAACACTTTCTGAACTATCCGTTCATCTCCTCACACAAGCACCAGTTCAAGGTGCGTGGCAGCGACGGCAGGATAAGGATTGTGGAAAGTGAGCGCTGAAACGCCACCCTACCCTTTTACAAAAAGAATGCTCCCCTTTTCCTTCAAACAGGCCGAAGGAAAAGGGGAGCAATGGTGTTAGACTACTTTCCGAAACTATTTCTCGCTGTCGGCAGGAGCCTCGTCGATGAGTTCCATGAACTGGTCGAGTTTCGGGGTGATGATAATCTGTGTGCGACGGTTGCGCTGGCGACCCACCTCGGTATCATTGCCTGTAATCGGGTTGTACTCTCCCCTACCACCGGCGGTGAGGCGTTTCGGGTCTACTCCGAAGTTGTTTTGCAGATACTGCACAACGCTGGATGCACGCAGACAGCTGAGGTCCCAGTTGTTACGAATATTCTCGCGGGTGATGGGCACATCGTCGGTGTTACCCTCCACGAGCACATCATAGTCGCTGTAATCGACGATGATCTTGGCGATCTTGCTCAGCGTCTCCCTGGCACGGCTGTTGATCTCATAGCTGCCGCTCTTATAGAGCATATTGTCGGCAAGCGAGATATACACCACGCCTTTGAGCACCTGGATGTCGACCTCTTTCATCTCCTCCTTGCTGAGCGAGCGAGTGAGATTGTTGGTAAGCACCATGTTGAGCGAGTCGCTCTTACTCTTCACCTCCACAAGGTGGCGGATATACTGGTTCGACTCATTGATTTGGTCGACCAGTTTGTCGATACTCACATTGTTCTGACTTGCGTTGCTCAGACTCTTGTCGAGTGATTTTTGCAGACGGGCATAGTCTCTCTTGGCCTGGGCGAGCTGCTCCTCAAGGCTTTGCACACGGGCCGTGCTGGCAGCCAACTGTTCCTTAGCCTCCTGGTAGTTACCCATCAACTGTCGGTTCTCCGTCTGGCAATTGAGCAAGTCTTTCTTGCTGGCACAACTTGACATCAGCAGCACCACAGCCGCCAAAGCAAGCATAAAAACATTTCTTCTCATATTATTCAATTCTTAATAGTAAAACTTGTGACATTAACACGCGATGTTTCAAAAGCAATCTATAAAATATAGCGCCTCTCAAACTTGAGAAAGTCGAGTCGGCCTATTAATAGACGAGTAAAGAGCAAGAAAATTGAGTTCGTTTAATCTATTTTAACCAAGCCGAGCCCCGTTTATTGATTATTAACGATTAGACCTGCAACAACCCCTTCTATGTAGCCGGATGCCCCCTTTTATATGACACCATTCAAAAAAAAAGAAGAAAAAGCATGATAAAAAGCGAAGATGTTCTTAAATTTGCATTTTCTTTTATAGGAATCATGTCAAAAGAACTGTGCGTTTGAGAGAGATGACAAGAAGACCATCATTCTACCCTATCCTGCAAGGCATTCTCCTGACAGCATTTTGCTTTCAGGCCTTGTTCTCACACGCACAGACCGCCAAAGTGGCCGACGCACCCTGCTGGCCATTCGACATCCCCATCGACTCGCTGATAGCCACCGGACTCCCCCTTGTCTCGATTACTACGGTCGATGAGGAAGAGCCCACCTGCGACTATGTATCAGCCCCCGAGGGAAGTCTGGGGATGAGCATCACCAATGCCACGAAGGTGCCAGGAAGAGTGATGGTCATCCTGCGAGGCGACACCGTGTTCGACAGTGGCGAGTATGAGAAAGACGTGAGTGGTATGACCATCAAGATAAGAGGCAACTCCAGCGCATATTCAGAGAAGCAGCCTTTCAAGATCAAACTGCAGCAAAAAGGCGACATGCTCCGCAGGAGCAACCCTCGTTATGAGGACAAGAACTGGGTGCTCATCTACGAGGCCTCGTATACCCTCAACAACCTGCTTGCCCGTCTGGTATGCAAGATGACCAGAATGGAATGGGTGCCCGAGGGCGAGTATGTGAACGTAATATTCAACGGTCATTTCCGTGGCCTCTATTTCCTTTCCGAATCTGTGGACAGAAACCCGAAATGCAGGATTGACGTAGACAAACAAACGGGCTACATCATAGAACTTGACCCCTACTGGTGGAATGAGGACGTGTCTTTCGAGACACAGCTCACCCAAGGCTCGCCCTACACCCGATACACCTTCAAATATCCCGACGAGGATAATGTCACGGAGGAACAGATAGCCTATATCAGCGAAGAGATGACGGCCACGGAGCGTTCTATCATGGACAGCACGTATGCCGACCATATCGACGTGGAATCGTTTGTGACTTGGATTCTCACTCACGAGATACTGGGAACGTGGGACGCACAAGGAAGCAACACATTCCTCTCAAAATACGACGACACCACCGAGAGTAAGATGAAACTCGGACCGCCTTGGGATTTCGACACCATTCTCCAGACCGAAGGTGAGTGGTCGAATATGCACGATTCCATGCTCCTACCGTGGTTTTGGGGCGACCCAAACGGACAGTTCACCAAGAGGTTCTACGAACGTCTGGAAGAAGCCAGGGTATGGTTGTTCGACGCTGTAGTGAGATGGGCTGACAGTTTCCTCAAGACGGATGTTGCCGCAGGCATCGACAAATCGAGGAAGTGGGACAGTCCGCGCTGGGACATCCCTTTCGTGACGGTGGCAAGCAACGTGATGACCATCAGCAATTGGTTTGAGGCGAGAAAACAATGGGCTGGCCAAATCGTCGGCATCAATGAACTACAAGCCAACCCATCGCACGGGGCACGGGCATTCGACCTGTCGGGCAGGAGAATCACCACATCGCCTAAGGGAATATACATTTCAGAGGGGCGCAAATACGCCAGATGAATAAAGAAGGAGTGCAAGAACTTCTGCCACTCCTGAGCTCCAAACCAAAAAGAAGCCCTCGACAATCATCATCGTCGAGGGCGATAGGTCGGAGAATTCATTTGTTTGCTACTTTACATCTGGTAAAAAGAGGGTGAATTTTCTCAGAACTGCAGAATGAGGGGATATTTTGCTATTGTGCCCGACAACTTGATTTTCCACATTCCATACATTTGCCTGATATTCTGTGGTAGATGATTGGAATCGCGCAAGCGTATCAGGATATCCCTTAGAGGCCGACCAGGATGCTGGTCTTCATCGCTCAACAAACCGGCGCGGGCCAATGCGGAATTGGCCTCGATCTCGTCGATTTCATGCCTGCCCGTGCGTATCATATACTCATCGAGGCATTCCTGTAATGTTTGTAAATCGTTTGTCTTATCCATCACTAGTATAATCTTTAGGTCACTCGCAAATATAGGAAAAAATATCATACATTGTTCTCTTGGCCCCTACTTTTTGGAGAAAATTAACAAATTTGCATAAAAATTACCCGAAAAGCAACATTTTGATGCAGTTTTTAATAATTATGCGATAATTTAAAAACCAAAACGTGTATTTTATACAATAATTGACAGAAAGAGCCGATGGCCATCAATGGGAAAACGCAGCAACTTTAATTTTACAAAAGCAGCAGTTTGCGACTTATGGATGCGCAGCATATCTGAAAAGAAGGAAGCGGTGCGACGATGGCAGTCTGGGGTTCGGAAATCGCAAAATAATCTTCGATATATTTTGGATTCCGCCCGTCTTGCAGTATCTTTGCACCTAAAATAAAGAAACAAGTAAAGAGACGCATGATTTATTTTTTCCAAACCCCGTCAAAAAATGTCATTGCCACTGAGGTGAACCATCAGTTGTGCAAAGAAGAGATCAACAAACTATGCTGGCTTTATGGCGACGCCACATTCGTGGAAGCGACAGAAATGGAAGGCTTCTTCGTGGGTCCGCGTCGCGAGATGGTCACTCCTTGGAGTACGAACGCCGTGGAGATCACCCAGAACATGAACATGAGCGGCATCACCCGCATTGAGGAGTATTTCCCCGTGTCGAGCAAGGATGCCGACCACGACCCCATGCTTCAGCGCATGTACTCCGGTCTCGACCAACGCATCTTCACCATCAACCACCAGCCTGAGCCCATCAAGCACGTGGAAGACCTGGAGCAATATAACGAGCAGGAAGGCCTCGCCCTCTCACCAGAGGAGATAGAGTATCTGCACCACATCGAGAAGCAGTTGGGCCGCCCGCTCACCGACTCCGAGATCTTCGGTTTTGCCCAGATCAACTCGGAGCACTGCCGCCACAAGATTTTCGGTGGCACCTTCATCATCGACGGCGAGGAGAAAGAATCGTCGCTCTTTGCGATGATCAAGAAGACCACGAAAGAGAACCCCAACAAAATACTCTCCGCATACAAAGACAACGTGGCCTTCGCACAAGGTCCGGTGGTGGAGCAGTTCGCCCCCCACGACCAGTCGACCTCCGACTATTTCGAGGTGAAAGACGTGGAGAGCGTCATCTCGCTGAAAGCCGAGACCCACAATTTCCCCACCACCGTGGAGCCTTTCAATGGTGCCGCTACCGGAACAGGCGGAGAGATTCGCGACCGTATGGGTGGCGGTGTAGGCTCATGGCCTATTGCCGGTACGGCAGTCTATATGACCGCCTATCCCCGCTTGCTCGACGATGAGGGCCAGCGCGACGGCGAGCGCGACTGGGAAGACATCCTGCCCGTAAGGCAGTGGCTCTATCAGTCGCCCGAGGACATCCTCATCAAGGCCTCGAATGGTGCCTCCGACTTCGGCAACAAGTTTGGCCAGCCTCTTATCTGCGGTTCGGTTCTCACCTTCGAGCATCAGGAGCGCGGAGAGAAATACGCCTACGACAAGGTCATCATGCTGGCCGGCGGTGTGGGCTACGGCACGAAGCGCGACTGTCTGAAGAAAGCTCCACAAAAAGGCAACAAGATTGTAGTGGTGGGAGGCGACAACTACCGCATCGGACTGGGTGGCGGTTCCGTGTCATCAGTAGATACCGGCCGCTACTCCAACGGCATCGAGCTGAACGCCGTTCAGCGTGCCAACCCCGAGATGCAGAAACGCGCCTACAACCTGGTGCGCGCACTCTGTGAGGAAGACGTCAACCCCGTGGTGAGCATCCACGACCATGGCTCAGCCGGACACCTGAACTGTCTGTCGGAGTTGGTGGAGGAATGTGGCGGTGCCATAGACATGACCCGCCTGCCCATTGGCGACAAGACCCTCTCGGCCAAGGAAATCATCGCCAATGAGAGTCAGGAGCGCATGGGACTGCTCATCGACGAGAAACATATCGACCATGTGGCCCGCATCGCAGAGCGCGAGCGTGCCCCGCTGTATGTGGTTGGAGAGACTACCGGCGACGCCCACTTCTCTTTTGTCCAGGGCGATGGTGTAAAACCCTTCGACCTCGATGTGGCCCAGATGTTCGGCCACTCGCCAAAGACCATCATGACCGACACCACCGTGGAGCGTCACTACGAAGGCGTTGTCTACTCGACCAATGAGATAGACAAGTATGTGGAGCGCGTGCTCCAACTCGAGTCGGTGGCCTGCAAAGATTGGCTCACCAACAAGGTCGACCGTTCGGTGACAGGCAAAATTGCCCGGCAGCAATGTCAGGGCAAGTTGCAGTTGCCCCTCTCCGACTGTGGCGTGGTTGCCCTCGACTACCGTGGACGCAAGGGCATTGCCACCGCCTTGGGTCATGCCCCACAGGCAGGCCTGGCCTCACCCGAGGCCGGCAGCGTGCTCTCCGTGGCCGAGTCGCTCACCAACATTGTCTGGGCGCCCCTTGCCGACGGTATGAAGAGTCTGTCGCTCTCTGCCAACTGGATGTGGCCATGCCGGTCGCAGCAAGGCGAGGACGCCCGTCTCTATGCCGCTGTGGAAGCCCTCAGCGACTTCTGCTGCGCACTGCACATCAACGTGCCCACAGGCAAGGACTCGCTCTCGCTGAGCCAGCAATACCCCAATGGCGAGAAGATTATCTCTCCGGGCACCGTCATCGTGACCAGCGGTGGCGAGGTATCCGATATCCGCAAGGTGGTATCGCCCGTGGTGGTGAACGACAAGAACTCGTCGCTCTACCATATTGACTTCAGCTTCGACAGTCTGCACCTTGGCGGTTCGGCCTTTGCCCAGTCGTTGGGCAAGGTGGGCGACGATGTGCCCACCGTGAAGGAGGCCCAGTATTTCGCCGACTGCTTCGACGCCATCCAGCAAATGATCAAGAAGGGATGGATCATGGCCGGCCACGATATCAGCGCCGGTGGTCTGATCACCACCCTGCTCGAGATGTGCTTCGCCAATCCCACCGGCGGTATGAACATCAACCTCTACAACCTGGGCGACGACGACGTCGTGCGCCTGCTCTTCGCCGAGAATCCCGGCGTGGTGATTCAGGTGAGCGACAAGTACAAGTTCGAGATGCGCGAACTGCTCGAAGACCTTGGTGTGGGCTTTGCGAAGATAGGTTACCCCACTCCCGGCGAGCGCGTGATCAACGTGAAGAAAGACGGATGGGAGCACACCTTCGACATCGACCATCTGCGCGACGTATGGTACAAGACCTCCTATCTGCTCGACCGCAAGCAGAGCCGCAACCAGCGTGCCAAGATGCGTTTCGAGAACTACAAGAACCAGCCCCTGGAGATGAAGTTTGGCAAGAATTTCCAAGGCAAGCTGAAGAACTATTACCTGAGTGCCGACCGCCGCAAGGCCAGTGGCGTGAAGGCCGCCATCATCCGCGAGAAAGGCACCAATGGCGAGCGCGAGATGGCCTACTCGCTCTACCTTGCCGGTTTCGACGTGAAAGACGTGATGATGACCGACCTCATCAGTGGGCGTGAGACCCTCGATGATATCTCGATGATCGTGTTCTGCGGCGGATTCTCCAACAGCGACGTGCTGGGCAGCGCCAAGGGATGGGCAGGCGCCTTCCTCTTCAACCCCAAGGCCAAGGAAGCCCTCGACAAGTTCTATGCCCGCAAGGACACCCTCTCGCTCGGCATCTGCAATGGTTGCCAGCTGATGGTGGAGCTCAACCTCATCAATCCCGAGCACGAGCAGCGCACCCGCATGCTGCACAACGACTCACGGAAATTCGAGAGCAACTTCGTGAACCTGACCATTCCGCAGAACGACAGCGTGATGCTGGGTTCGCTCAGCGGCAACCGCCTGGGCATCTGGGTGGCTCACGGCGAGGGCAAGTTCTCGCTGCCCGAGGATGAGAGCCGTTACCACATCGTGGCCAAGTACTCCTACGACGCCTATCCCGGCAACCCCAATGGGTCGGACTACAGCGTGGCCGGCATCTGCAGTGCCGACGGCCGTCATCTGGCCATGATGCCCCACCTGGAGCGCGCCATCTTCCCCTGGCAGAACGGCTGGTATCCTGCCGAGCGCCAGAACGACGAGGTGACACCATGGATTGAGGCGTTTGTCAATGCCCGCCGCTGGATAGAGCAACACACCAAGTGATGGTACGACGTATCTACTGGCAACTGTTCAGCGACTTCTTCAAGATTGGCGCATTCACCCTTGGGGGTGGATACGCCATGATTCCCATTATCCAGAGCGAGGTAGTGGACCGCCGCCGTTGGCTCAAACAAGAGGAGTTCCTCGACATCATCGCCATCGCACAGAGTTGTCCCGGTGTCTTTGCCATCAACATGAGCGTATTCATCGGATACAAACTGCGCAAGTTGCCAGGAGCCCTTTGCGCCGCCTTTGGCACCACCCTCCCCTCGTTCGCCATCATCCTCCTGATAGCCATGTTCTTCTCCCGTTTCCAGGACAACCCCTTGGTGGAGAGCATCTTCAAAGGCATCCGTCCGGCGGTGGTGGCACTGATCGCAGCACCCACGTTCACCCTGGCCAAGAGTGCCAAGATTACCCTTTCCAACTGCTGGATACCCATTGGCAGCGCGCTGGCGATATACCTGATGGGTGTGAACCCCGTGTTCATCATCCTGGCAGCCGGATTCGGAGGCTATCTCTATGGCAAATACGTAAGTCCCACAGAATGATGATATTCCTGCAACTCTTCATCACGTTTTTCGAGATTGGCCTCTTCGGCTTTGGCGGAGGATACGGCATGCTCTCGCTGATTCAGACCGAAGTGGTGCACAACCATGCCTGGATGTCATCGGCGCAGTTCACCAACATCGTGGCCATCAGCCAGATGACCCCTGGTCCTATCGGCATCAACTCGGCCACCTATTGTGGCTACACCGCGGTGAAGAATGCCCAACTGGGCGACACGATGGCCGTGCTGGGCAGTTGCACCGCCACCTTCGCCCTCGTGCTGCCCTCGTTCATCCTTATGATTCTCATTGCCAAGATGTTTTTGAAATACATGGACACCCCAGTGGTGAAGAGCATCTTCAATGGCCTGCGCCCCGCCGTGGTGGGTCTGCTGGCCGCCGCTGCCCTGCTGCTCATGGACAAGGAGAATTTCTCGCGGTGGGACCTGAATCCCTGGCATTTCTGCATCAGCGTGGCCCTCTTCATCGCCACCTTTGTAGGCACCCGGACCCTTCGCATCAACCCCATCCTGATGATCTGCTTCGCAGGCTTTGCCGGCCTGTTGCTGCTCTACTAATAAGACAAAAGTAATGAGGGTGTGTCATTAATTCGACACACCCTCATCCACATCTACAAATTCACACACTCTATAAACAAATCATCTCACCCTCTACAAAAACAAATTGCCATGAGAATTCTGATTGCCACAGCCTTGCTGGCCTGCTCCACACTGGCAGCAGCCCAGCCCTCCTTCCATCAACGTCGAGCCTTCAGCACCGACACCGCCATGGTGCACGACCCTGTGATGGCCTATGACCACGGACTCTACTACATGATGAGCACCGGCCATGGCATCCAACTGATGACCTCGCCCGACCGCAAAACCTGGACCATGGTGCCCCACGGCGTAATCACCGACATTCCCGCCTGGACCCACGACTCCGTGCCCGAGTTCAAGCGCCATATCTGGGCCCCCGACCTGCTCAGGTGGCATGGCAAGTGGTGGCTCACCTACTCCTGCTCGTCGTTTGCCAAGAACACCTCAGCCATCGGTCTGATGTGCGCCGACACCCTGAGTGCCGACACCCATTGGGAAGACCGTGGTGCCGTTGTGTGCTCACAGCGCCTACGCGACAATTGGAACGCCATCGACTCCAACATCATCATCGATGAGAACGACCAGCCATGGATGACCTGGGGCTCGTTCTGGGGCGGTATCCAACTGGCCCGTCTCGACTCCACGCTGCACCTTGCCCAGCCCCGCCAGCAGAAAGTGATAGCCGCACGTTTCAGTCCCGCCCTGCAATCGGAGCCAGGCGTGAATGCCATCGAGGCCCCCTTCATTTTCAGGCACGGAGGCTATTATTACCTCTTCGTCTCCTTCGATTTCTGCTGCCGAGGCATGGAGAGCACCTACCGTGTGGCCGTGGGCAGGAGCAAGCAAGTGGATGGTCCCTATCTCGATGCCACGGGAAAAGACCTGGCCAAGGGAGGTGGAACGGTAGTCTTCGAGGGCGACAAGAAAGAGTTTGAGGCCGCAGGCCATTCCGCCGCCTACCATTTTGGCGACACCGACCTCTTCATCTGCCATGGTTATGCCATCGACAAAGGCGGAGCCTCCATCCTAGTGCAGCGCCGCATCGTCTGGACCGAAGACGGCTGGCCCACACTCGTCGAGGAATAGCCGTCGGGCCAATACACAAAAAAAGCGAGGGGAACTGGGCTTCACAGCTTTGTTCCCCTCATTCATCAAGAAAAAAAATGTTTTTTCTCAGAGCTACGCTAATCTATCTATTTTTTCAAGTAGTTCAGGAGTTACAGGAGTTCAGGAGTTCAGACATTTCCATGGCCAACAACCATTGAGTCTAACGAGTTGATTTTCGGACAATTGTCTGCCCTCCTGCCACGTCTGAATTCACCCTATACTCTGTGCATTCTATCAGTTGGCGGATTTCTTGCCCCAATAGGTCGTTCTGCCTGTGGTTGCAAATCCAGCATAGACGATAGTAGCCCTTCGCGGACTGGCCTCCCAGTCGCACTCACGTCTCACCACCAAACTTACATTTCCGATGGTAAGTGTGTTGGATGCGGCGTCGAACGTCCATGTCTTTCCATTCCATGGGCCACCAGAGGCCTTATGGTCGGCCGAGAGAGAAATCACGGTAGAAGTCTTTTGTTTACCATATTCATACCCTAGGTCGATATTCTCCCATTTGCCCACGAGCTCGTCCTCGCTGATAGCCGTCTGAGGCACGGCGGCATAACGCTCGGGCAGCACCACGGGCCATCCGTCTTTCGTCCATACGATGGAGCGCACATGTCCCAGCATGATGGCGTTGGGAGCCCAGTTGGGCTGTGAGGTGGAGCCTACAGGGAACCTGCCCTGCGAGGCGTAATACCAGTTGCCGTTGCCATCGTCGAACACTGCGCAGTGAGAGATGCCCACCCAACCATCGTTATTGGCAAACTTGTAGGGATGGGTGAGGATAGGATAGGCCTCGCCTCCCTTGGTCACATCCGTACCATTGATGCCCAGGTAAGGTCCTTCGATGTTGGTAGAACGCACCACACGCGTGTTGTAGGGCACGTCGAGGGCATCGTAAGCCAGGAAGAGGTAATAGTAGCCATCGTGGTAGACGATTTCGGGAGCCTCGGCACCCTGCCAACGCGAGGAGGCATTGCGCGTGAAGATGCGCTTGCCATAGGCAGCCTCGTTGGCACTACCCCACGGATTGGGCAGCGGGTCGGTAACTGGTTTTCCTGTATCGGGATTGAGTTTCACGACTGCAAAGCCACTGTGCCATGAGCCATAGGCCAGCCAGTGCTCACCTTCAGGCGTGATGATGTAGCTGGGGTCGATGGCATTGTACTTGAAATAGCACTGCTCCCATGAGGTGGGATTCACTTTGTAGTTGAGTTCGCGGTCGGAATAATTGGTGATGACATAACCCTTGTCTACCCAACTATTGACATTGGCTGGAGTGGAGGTCTCCATCAGTCCGATGAAAGCGCGCTCACCCCAGGAGTTGGGACCATCGATGGTGCCATCGATGGTGATGACATAGTACATACGGTAGAGTCCATCCTTGACTTTTCTCACACAAGGAGCCCAATAGCCGCAGTTGTTGAGGTTGGCAGTGCTGGCGCCAAGTCCCATCTCCGCACGAATCTCGTTGAGTTTTTTCTGCACCCAAGAAGGGAGGTTAGGCATGGTGGCACCCAGATACTCCCAATCGACGAGGTTGGTGGAACGGCGGCAATGGAAATGTCCGTGTCCTGCCTGAGGATTGCCGAAACCGGCATCAGTGCAGTACATGTAATAATAGCCATCCTCGGCCTTCATCACCGATGGGTCGTGCACATTGGCAAGATTCCATTTCGAGCGGTTCTCCCAGCCCGAAAGCGTACGATAATCGTCGGGATAGGTGGGAGCCGTCCAAGTGATTTTCTCCTCCTCGATGGTAGTGAATGTCACGTCGCTGGAGTAGACGTAAGTGGAAGCGGTCTGGGCATAAGCACGCACATGATAGGTGGTGCCGGGCTGGAGCGACGAGAGCGACACATTGATGTTCTCGGCCGATGCCGTGAGCTTGTTGTCGTTGATGGTCGGGTTGGGAGCAGTGCTATAGCACACGCCACGGCTCTTGATATCAGGTCCGGTGGCCGAAGCCGTGACCACAGCCGACGTCGTAGTGATAGAGGAAACCACGGGAGTGGAAACTTTCACGCTGGCAGTTGGAGTTCCGCCTCCGCCACCACCTTCTGCACTATCGTCATCGTCGCTGCCGCACGCCACCAACAGCAAGCCCATGCATAGGAAACAGAAAAATTTGGATATGTATCTCATCATCTTCAAAAGGATGTAAATTGCCCGCGGACACGATGTCCGCAGGCAATTATTATTTATTCAATGTGATTACTTAAACACGAGATAGCTGCCGTCGACAGTGAAGCGGAAGTAGAAATTATCCGGATCGATGGTATTGATGCCGATATAATCCTGGATATAATCCACGCCGTCGGTACCATGCATCACGGTCTTCACGTCAGCCGTGCCATCGCCATTGTTGGCAATCTGCATTGTGACCTTGGCACCATTCATCGCACTGAGCCATGCGCCCCAGTCGGCCTGTCCGCCACTTGGTTTGCAAGCATTGTAGCCATCTCCCCATCCGTAGTTGTCGGCACGCACCACAGCATACTCACTCAGATCGGCCCTGTTGAGGATTAGTACGAAGTTGTTCCAGTTGCTGACACCCGAAGTGTAGTTGGTGAAGTTGACCGTACAAATCTGGTGTGCTCTCACCTTCACATTGGGAGTGAACACCTGCCACCAGCCGGTGGAGCAGTCGGGTGCACCAAGTTCGGTGTCGAATACCAGACAGCTGCCGTCGACCGTGAAGCGGAAGTAGAAATCGTCGGGATTGACGGTGTTGATGCCCTTGTACTCCTGCTCATAGGTCACACCATCATTGCCAATCATCACAGCCTTCACGTCGGCCGTTCCGTCGCCATTGTTGGTGATGTAGGCAGTCACCTTGGCACCGTTCATGGCGGCACGCCAAGCATCCCAGTCGGCAGGACCTCCACTGGGCGTGCAGGCTGCATAGCCGTCGCCCCAACCATAGTTGTCGGCACGCACCACGGCATACTCACTCAGGTCGGCCCTGTTGAGAACGATGACGAAATTGTTCCAGTTGTTCTCTCCAGAGGAGTAGTTGGTGAAGTTGACCACCTTGGTCTCCTTCGGTTCCACCTTGATATTGTCGGTGTGCACACTCCACCATGGGGTTGAGCAATCCAAAGCGCCAAGTGTAGTGGGTGTGGGCACCACCACGGTCTGGGTAAATGCGGAGAGTTCCTTCACCACGCTGAAGGTCTTGCTGGCGATGATAGGCTCATCGCAGTTGGCACCCTTGAAGGTCTTGTTGTAGAGCACGACGAGCGTCTTCTGTCCCAATTCCTCATAGTTGGGAATAGCCCTGAAGATCAGTTCTTCGGCAGTCACCGTCTTCGAGACGCCCTGCTCGAATTCCACGAGGGCGGTCACGTTGGCCATGGCCTCGGAGAGTTCTGTGCCTACGAGCACCTCGCTGGGCACGCCCGAAAGCGTCATCGACAAGGGTTGCTTATCCTCGGCCGATGTGCATCCGCCGATGGGCTCGATGTTGGTGGCGAGGAAGTTGATGTACGATCCCTCGGGCACCAAGAAGGCCCTGATGGTGTTGTTGGCGGGGTCGGTATTGAGGTTGGGGAGCGCCGCCGTCTGTTTGTAGGTCTTCGTCACTGTTCCGTTGGTGATTCTGACAAAGAGTCCACCGTTGGAGCGGTCGATGGTGAGTGTCACCTTTCCGCCAAATTTCTGCACGCCCTCGTCGGTGTCGGAGCCGAAGACGAGGTTGCTCTCCACGAGGCTGCGGTCGATGTAGGCGCCCCACTCCGAGTTACCGTTGTTGTTGGCTGCGGGCTGGGTGTCGAAGCGGATAGCTCCATACTCCTGGTACCCTTCGCCACCACGGTCCACGTCGTTGGTGATGATGAGTGCGAAGTTCTTGTAAGTGTTCGGGGCACTGGGGTTGATGTTCAGGTTGAACTGTGCGTTCCACACGCCATTCTCAGGAATCTGGTAGTATTTGGAGAACACTGCCCACCATCCCGAGGAGAAGTCTACGGCACCAACGGTGTACACATCTTCCATCATGCCTTCCAGTTCCTCTTCACCCTGGTTCTTTGAGTTGGCTATTGAGTCGGCCCTTGCAGAAATCCAGTCGGGGGCCAAGATATTGTAAAGGTCGCCTCCCTCGCAGCTGGTCATGACCGACAAGCCCATGACGGCAGCACAGAAAATGGGAGCAAATGAATTGAGATATTTCATGATCTTTGGTATTTAATCTTAAATAATTATTTCAAGTTCACAACGGGATGCACCGTCCAGCCCTTCTCGGCGAAGTAGGCGGAGTTGTCGGTTCCCTCATTGGCAGAGTTACCCTTAAGATTAGGATTATCATTCAGTGTGCCCTGGAAAATGGGGAGGAACTCGTGACCCTGCTCATAAGAGTCGTAAGAGCTCTTCAGTTCGGCGTCGGTTCCCACGAGCGAGTAGCTCACCGGCTCTTTCACCCTGCTGCGGTCGGTGGTACGGCGGAAGGTGCCGTGCTCCTTCAGCTGCAGCAAGCGCTCGCTGCTGTAGAAGAATCCCCAGCGGATGAGGTCGAGACCACGTCCGTACTCACATCCGAACTCTTTCGGGCGCTCCACATTGGCGATCTGCTCGAAGAGCTTGTCCTTGGAGTTGAAGTCAGCCAGTTTCAGGTCGGCCAGATCGGCGCGGCTGCGCACCTGGTTGATCCAGTCGATAGCCTGCTGTGTGGGGCCGTTGACCTCGTTCTCGCACTCAGCGGCACGGAGGAGCACATCAGAATAGCGCATCATTCGCAGGTTGATGCCATCGTGCAGACCGGTGACCACTTTCTCATAGAGACCCGTGCGGAAGTTGGTGTACTTGGCTATGGGCAGACCACCATAGTTGTTGTTGGTCACCACATTCTCTGTGGGGCTCATCTTTGTGGTGTAGCACACATTGCCATACTCGAATCCTTCCCAGTCGTCCTCGTAGGTACCGATGGTCCAATAGAGGCGCGGGTCGAGTTTCCCGCTCTTCGTGCGCTCGGCCTTGAAGAGGTTGTAGAGCCATGGCGAGGCAGAGATATCGGCCCATCCGCCAAAGTCACCAGGACCGAAGTTGCTCTCGATGGCAGAGCCCTGAGTGGCGTTCTTGCTGGTGTTGACCGGTGTCCACTCATCGTCGGTGCCCTGTGAGCCATAGTCGAGGAACTGGATTTCGAAGAGGCTCTCGGCATTGTTCTCATACTGTGCGCCCTCGCGGAAGTTGTCGCCATAGTTGGCCATGAGTTGGTAGTTGCCATACTGCTTGTTGATGATGTCCTTGAGCACGGTGAGGGCATCGCTATACTTATGGCGCATCATGAGCACGCGGGCGTAGTATCCGGCGGCAGCACCGCAGGTGGCACGTCCCTTTGCCCACTCGCCTCCGGCATCACGTGAGGGAAGGAGCGACATGGCCTGATGCAGGTCGGCCTCCACCTGGTCGAGCACGATGTCGTACTGATATACGCCAGCCTCGGTCTTATTGGTGGCATAGAGACCATCGAGTGTGGAATAGCTGTTATAGTCGGTGATGAGCGCCGGGTTCTGGTAATAAGTGGCAAGGTTGAAATAAGCCAGGCCACGGATGAAGAGCGCCTGTCCCTTGATATGCTTCATCTTATCGGAGAGGGCATTGTTGTCCTCGCCGCAACGTGAGAGGATGAAGTTGCAAACATTGATGGTGTAGTACCAGTCGCGCCACGACCATTGTCCAATCTCGTCGGTGATCGGCTCGTTGAGGTCGTCGAAAGGCATGTACCATACCTGTGAGGAGTTCCATGCCTCGTCGCCGCGGCACACGTCGATGGTGTAGCCCACGCGAGCGTAGGTACCCTCCATACGGATGTGGTTGTAGGCAGCAATGACACATTCCTCCAAGTCCTCGGCAGTGTAACCGAATGTGCCGGTGGTCTGCTGGTTGGGGTTGGTCAGTTCCAGCTTGTCTTCGCACGATGTGAGCGTGCTGAGGCCCAGCAAAATAGCCAGGGATATCTTGAATAGTTTCATATCTTGTGATTCTTGTTATATGATTCTCTTATATCTTGTACTTCAGACTATTAGAATGAGAAGAGGATACCACACATAAAGCTTCTTGCGCTGGGGAAGGAGCAGAAGTTGTAGCCCGGTGTGAACGTGCCTCCGGCAAAGTCCACATTATAGCCATGATAGCCTGTGAAGGTGTAGAGGTTCTGTGCCGACACATAGGCACGCACATCCGAGACATAACCGCCGAACCACTTGTCGGGGAAGTTGTAGCCCAGTTCCACGTTGACGATTTTCCAATATGCGGCGTTCTGGATCTTGCGGCTGCTGAAGAGGTCGTTCCAGGCCAGTGTGCCACTATTGGCGAAGTAAGTGCGGGGCACGCTTGAGAGATAGGTCAAGCCATCATCCGACCAGCGGTTGGCGTCGAGCATGGCCACGTCTTTATTGCCGGGTCCATAGCAGGAGTTCAAACTGTTGTAGATGTCATCCGACACATGGTAGTCGAGCGCTCCGAAGGTGGAGATGCTCAGGTCGAAGTTCTTGTACTCGAAGTGTGCGCTGAGGCCGAAGTTGACCTTTGGCAGACCGCTGCCGAGCACCACTTGGTCGTAGGCGTCGACCACGCCGTCGGGATTGCCGTCAGGACCACTGACATCCTTGTAGAGGCAGTCGCCCACGTTGGCGCCCTGCTGAGTGGCATGGTTGTTCAGGTCTTCCTGTGTGCGGGCGATACCCTCGTAGATCCATCCATAGAACCTACCCACCTCGTGTCCGACGTAAGTGGCATAAGCACCGGCGATGTACGACTCGGTACCGAAACCGAGCGAGGTCACCTTGTTCTTCAGTGTGCTGAGGTTGGCGCTCAGCTCATACTTGAATGCGTGGTCGCGGTTGCGGTAGGTGGCCGAGAACTCGAAACCACTGTTGTCCATCGAAGCGGCATTCATCGTCACGCTGGTGTTGGCCACACCGGCATTGGCAGGAACAGGAACGTTGTAGAGCAGGTCCTCGGAACGGTTCTTATACCATTCGGCGGTGAACTCGATGCGGTTGTTGAACATAGCCACGTCGATACCCACGTTGGTGGTCTTCTTCTTCTCCCATGCGATGTTCTGATTGACGAAAGTAGAGACGGCCGAACCCGTGATGGGTGAGTTGCCGAAGCTATAGGTCATGTTGTTGCGGTTCATCGTGGCCTGATACTGGTACTCGCCGATGTTCTCATTACCGAGCACACCATAGCTGGCGCGGATCTTGAACATGTTGACGACATTGTGGTTGATGGGGAAGAACTTCTCCTTGTCGACACGCCATCCCACTGATACAGAGGGGAATGTTCCCCAGCGGATGTCCTTCGTGAGTCGTGAGCTGCCATCTCGGCGGATGATACCCGAGATGAGGTACTTGCCATCGTAGTCGTAGTTGAGACGGGCGATGTAAGAAGTCAGGGCATGCTTGGACTCGAATGAGTTGGCGTCTCTGGTGCTGGCATTGCCAATCTGCAGGAAGTAAGGCTCCGGGAAGTTGACGCCCCATGCGGTGAGTTCGTGAGTATTCTCCTCCTCATAGGTCTGGCCCACGACGAGGTTCACATGGTGCAGACCGATTGTGCCATCATAGGTCAGCGTGTTCTCGATCAGCGCATCCGAGTAGGTGCGAGTGCCCTCGGTGAGTTTCTCGTTGCTCTTGTCAAGGTATACACGGTTGCTCTGAATCCATGCCGACACCCAAGTCTTGTCCTTGGCGTAGGTCTTGCTGTAAGAGAGGTTGAGCTTGTAGTTCAGATGGTGGTTCTCTGACTCAAAACCAAACATCTTGAAGAGGTCGACATCGGCCGAGCCCGAACCCACGACACGGTCGACGATGGTGTTACGGGTAAGCAGATTGTTGACCAGCAATGGGTTGGAGGCCGAGATATCACCATGAATGGTATCATAATACACGCCGTAGCCATAGGCATCGTAGCCGAAGCTGCTGGCCGATCCCACCATGTCGTCGAGCACCCATGTCGACTCGTCGTAAGCCTTGATGGTGGGCTGCATGAGCAACGTACCACGCAGCACGTTGGTCACGTCGCCATAAAGACCCTGCACATACTCAGAGGCATTGGAGAGACCCATACCGTCCTGGCTGGAGTGAGAGTAGACGAGGCTGGTGCGGAACTTGATGAACTTCGTGTCCATGGTATTGTTCACACGGGCGGTGAAGCGCTCGTAATTGGGGCCTGCGCCCTCGAGCGTACCTTTCTGGTTGAAGTAGTCGAGACCTATATTATAAGTATTGTTGGCTCCACCACCACTCAGGTTCACGTTGTGGTTCTGGCGGATACCTGTCTTGAACACCTCGTCAAACCAGTCGGTGTTGGTATTGTCGTGGAAGTGGTAGCGGCCATCGTCGATACGGTATCCTCCGGGCAGTGGGGTGCCAGAGTTTTCACAAGCCTGTCCGAGATACTGGCTATACTGGTTGGCGTCCATCACGTCGTATACATCCTTTGAGATTTGGTCTACACCGAAGTAGCCCTTGTAGTCCACCTTCAGCGGCTGGTCTTTCTTACCGTTCTTGGTCGTGATGATCACCACAGGCAGCACGCGAACCATAGATGGCACCGGCCGAAGCGTCTTTAAGCACCTGGATGGTGGCGATGTCGTTGGGCGAGAAGTCGCGGATGGTGGTTCCCATAGGCACACCGTCGACCACATAGAGTGGTGCTGTACTGCCGAACGAGCCGATACCACGGATACGGACGGTAGGATCGGCACCGGGCTGACCATCAGATGTAATCTGCACACCGGCCACCTTACCTTCGAGCATGGTAGAGATGTTGGAGTTCGACACCCTCTTCATCTCCTCGGCGTTCACGATAGACACCGAACCGGTGAGGTCGGCCTTCTTCTGCACACCATAACCTACGACCACCACTTGCTCGAGCAACTGGTTGTCGGAAGCGAGTTCAATTTGTCCCAAAGCGGAATGTCCATTGACGGCTACTTCCTTGTCCTGGTATCCCACATAACTGATGACGAGTGTCGCGTTACGCGTGGTTTCCAACTGGAAGTTACCGTCGATGTCGGTCACACTGCCACCCTGGGCGCCTTTTACCTTAATGGTTGCGCCAATGAGTGGCTCTCCATCCTGGTCTACCACCTGACCGGTGACCACGAAGGTCTGCGCCTGTTCGGTGGCTGCCATTACTGGAGTCGGCAGGCATACAACGCCTCCCATTGCCCCCAGAAAGAGCATAGCAGATAATAATACGTTTTTACTCATTTGATAAATGGATTTGATTTGAATATATTTAGTAGTATTTATTTTTCTTGATGAAGCCCCATACAGAAGAATGCCATGCACATTATTATAATAAGGCATGGTAAAAATTCCATATATCAATTGGTCGGCATTTCGTAGGTTAGGTTTTTAAACTGCTGCAAAGATAATTATCGGGCACATCCACAAGGTGGACAAAATAAAATTTGAGGTGGACAAAGTGAAAAAGTGGTGGACAAACGGCCCTTGAAGTGTTTTTCGTCTTGACTGTGTGGGTGCACACTAATTTTTTCCAAAAGCGCTTGGACTCACTCCAAATTCTTTGGTAAAACAGCGTGTGAAGTACTTTGGGTCGTTGAATCCCACGCTGAAGGCAATCTCGGCGATGTTGCGGTTGGCTGTGTTTCTCTCGAGCAACTTGCGTGCCATGTCGAGTCTATAGTGCCGGATGAACTGTCCGGGCGACATTCCAGTCTCCTCGTTGAGTTTCTTGCTGAGCAGCGTGCGGTTGACGCCCATCTGCTCTGAGAGTTCGGTCACGCCATACTCGCTGTTCATATAGTTTTGCTCCATGAATTCCATCACGCGCTCCATGAATGGTATCTGCGACAGGGCCGCCTGCTGGTCGTCGGCCACGGCGGTCTTGTTCACGCTCGCTGTCATTCGGTTCCTGTTATCGATGATGCCCTGTATGCGTTTCTGCAAGGCCACGGGGTCCTCGCTCTCGCGCAGAGCCTCCTCGATGGGCTGCATGAGTTTCTCCTCTTCCTGGCGTCGCAGTTGGCGCACCCGGTTCTTGTAGAAAGCCACGGCAACGGCCAGCAATGCCAGGAGCAGCAAGGTGATAAACCACCACGACTTATAGAAATAAGGACTGACGCTGACCTTCACCGACACCGAGCTCTCAGCGTTGCTGAGCGCCGATGCGTATTTCACCTCGAACACATAGTCGCCCGACGGCAGGCTGGTGTATCTCACGGAGTGTTGTCCGGGAGCCAGTTGCGTCCATTCTTCCTCCAGTCCTTTCATCCTGTAGCTGTAGACGCCCTGCGTCTCATGTCCGTAATTGAGTGCGGAGAAATCGAACACCAGCGATTTGTTGCTCTCGTGCAACCTCACCTCCTCGGCATAGCAAATATCCTCATCGATATGTCCGTCGCCCGCCACGGCATCCTGGTTGTCGATGGTGAGATGGGTAAGATGCAGCTGTGGTGCCGTGGCCTTGGCCATTCTCCCTGAATCCAGACTGATGAGTCCGCCCTGGCAGCCAAACCACAGCGTGCCCTCCTTGCCCCGGGTGGCGCCGTTCCAATAGAACTGCTGGCAGAGCAGTCCGTCGGCCTCGCCTAAGGTGGTGAACGCCCCTGTCTGCGGGTTGAGCACGGAGAGTCCGTTGCCGGTGGCTATCCACAGTTTGCCCTCGTTGTCCTCTACGATGCCTTTCACCGCATTGTTGGCCAGTCCGTCGTTGGTGGTATAGGCCACGAACTTGTCTTTCCCATCGTCGCCAGTCACCCTTTTATAGAGTCCGTAGCCGTTGCTTCCTATCCACAACGTGCCATCACTGGTTTGATAGAAACACGTGATTTTGTCGATGATGCCACTCGAGGGGTTGTCGAGCTTATCCCGAAGATGCTGGAAGGAGAACCGTCCGCTCTTGTCTTTACCCTTTCCTATGTCAATAAGGAATGCTCCCTCAAGGCATCCTATCCAGAGCTGCCGGTCGTTGTCGATGATGCTGCCTATGCACCCACGCGCGAACCTGCATTCCTCAAACGGCTCCTCAAGCGCCTGACTCTCCTGGTTGTAGAAGAAGATGCCGTCGTTGCTTCCTATCCAAAGTCCTTTGTTGATGGGGTCGTAGGCCAACGCTCCCACGAAATTGAGCAAGGGCGTATGGGGTTCGTCGACAGCCAGTCGGCCAATGATGCCCGTAGCGGTATCGATGTAATTCACTCCCCCGCCCCATGTGCCTATCCACAATCTTCCTTGGCCGTCGTCGGCAAGCGCCGAGACCGAGTTGTGCGAGAGCGCGCTGTTGCCTGAGGTGAAGTGAGTGAATCCCCCATCCCCATTCATCCGGTTGAGACCACCCTCCACCGTGCCTACCCATAGGGTGCCATCTTTCTGCACGAGCATAGCGTTGACCGCATTGGGCGAGAGGCTTGAGGGGTCGCTGCCATGCTTGTAGTTGCGAATGGCCAACTTGTTGGCACTGAGGCAGGCCACCCCGCCAGTCTCCGTACCAATCCACAGGCTCTCATTGTAATAGTGCAGGCAACTCACGAAGTTGCTGCTCATGAGCCATGGTGTGGTCGAGGTATTCCAATGCTCAAAACGTTGCTGGCCGGGGTAGAGCAGGTCTATTCCGCCCAAGGTTCCGGCCATCAGGACAGTGTCGGAAACCAGTTCCATGCAATTCACGAATTCGTGTGAGAGCGACCCAGGGTCGGCAGTATGGGTAAATGAGAGCAGTTGGGGCTCACTGGGGTTGAACCGGCGCAGGCCATGGTTGGTGCCCATCCACACGTTGTTGCCTTGCCTGAGCAGGCTGGTGATGAAAAGCCCATCGAGTTGGGAGAGCAGCGGTGAGATCTCGCTCTTCACGATTTTCTCGCCCTCGGCAGTCAGTCGATAGACGCCACCATCCATACAAGCCCATATCTTACCATTGCCGTCCAAGTCGGCGATGGCGATGGTGGGTGTATTGCTGGAATATTGGTAACTGAGAATGCTCTTGATGCTGCCATCCTCATGGAATCTCAGGCAATGGATGTGCGACATCGTGACAAGCCACAATTTTCCCTCGCTGTCGAGCATCACATTCACGCCTCGTTGCGAGAGGATTTCGTCGAGCCTGCTGTCCTTGCTGTTGACTCTCGTCACGGTCATCGTACGCATATCGATGACCTGGGTATACTCATCGAACACCACCCAAAGGCGGTGGAAGCGGTCCTCACACACTTTTTTTGAGGAGTGGCTTCGCCATTGTAGCCCTTGAGCCCCGGTGTAGAAATTGGAAAAGCCATAGCCATCGTACCGCACGATGCCGCCACCATAGGTAGACAGCCATACAAATCCCTCGCTGTCGGTAAAGATGGTGTTCACATTGTTGGTGGGGAGCCCGCTGCGCATGTCGAGCGTCGACACGTTGAATCGCTCCAAGTATCCATCACGTTGGGCCAACAGACCCATCGAGATGACATGAAAGACCAATAACAATATCAAGCGCCTTACTGACATCGAAACATTTCTCTTGATGAATATCACACTAGGTTTTGCAAAAATAACATAAAAAAGTGACAATTCACCACGTTTGCATCCATTTTTTCATCAAAAAATAGTCCCACTCCTCTTTTTCGGGAAGTGGGACCATGTTTTTAGCGGCAGTCTATTCAGAATTCCAGCACAAGCGTCTGTCGTGGACGCAGGTTCACGTCCTTGTCGATTCTCACATGCCGTTTGGTGATGACGTCGGTGGCGGTGGTGACATTGCCGATAATCTCGGCATAGCGTGCCACCTCAAACTGGGCTGCCTTCGACGTGCCATTGAGGATGGTCATCACGGTCTTTCCCTGATACTGGCGAGCGATGACATAGACACCCTTCCAGGGGATGAACTGTGTCTGCTTGCCCTTCACCACTACGTCGTTGCCCTGGCGCCAGTGGAGCAGGCGGCTGCACCAGTCGAACATGGCATTCTGTGCCTTCGTCCTGCCCTCGCGGGTGAAGGCATTGCTCTTGTCGCCCTTGAATCCACCGGGGAAGTCCTTGCGCACATTGCCGTCGGTCACCTCTTTCGTACCGTTCATGAGCACCTCGGTGCCATAGTAGAGTTGGGGTGTGCGGTTGATGGTGAGCAGCAAGGCCATGGCCTGCTTCAGGGCGAGCGTGTCGGTGCCATTGCCCAGGAAGCGGTCGGTGTCGTGGTTCTCGATGAAGGCCATCACGCTCGAGGGGTTGGGATAGAGATAGTCGTAAACCAGACTGTTGTAGATGCGGTTGTAGCCATTCCACCATCCGTCGGTCTCCTCGTTCTTGGCCATATTGATCTTGTCGAAGAAGCTGAAGTCCATGACGGTCTTCAGGAAACTGTTCTCACTTGCCAACTTCGAATTCTTCTGCCATGTGGCAGTATAGGCAGGTTCGGTGACCCACGTCTCGCCCACGGTATTGAAGTTGGGATACTCCTGGTCGAGGGTCCTCATCCATTTGGCCATGGCATGGGCGTCGGCGTAAGGATAGGTGTCCATGCGTATGCCATCGATGCCCACGGTCTCTATCCACCACATGCTGTTCTGGATGAGATAGGTCATCACATGCTGGTTGCGCTGATTGAGGTCGGGCATGGTGGTCACGAACCATCCCTCCACCGTCTCTCGTTTGTCGACCTCAGAAGCATAGGGGTCGACGACAGGTGTGAGTTTGTAACTCGTCTGCAGGAAACTGGTGCCGGTGGGATTGGAGGTGCCATTCGACTCCTTGAGCCAGTCGGAGAGGTTGAACCAGTCTTTCGAGGGCATGTCCTTCACCCAAGGGTGGTCGAAACCACAGTGGTTGAAGATCATGTCCATCACCACCTTCAGTCCATGCTGATGGGCCTCGTCGACCAGGCGCCGGTACTCGTCGTTGGTGCCGAAACGGGGGTCTACCTTATAGTAATCGGTAGTGGCATAGCCATGATAGGTGCTGAAGCCATTGTGGTCGGGCGAGTTGTTCTCGAGCACCGGTGTGAGCCAAAGGGCGGTCACGCCGAGTTCCACGAAGTAGTCGAGATGCTGGCGCAGGCCCTCCAGGTCGCCACCATGGCGCAGACTGGGCTGGGTGCGGTCGTTCACATAGGTGTTCATGCCCTTGATCTGGTCGTTGGCGTCGCTGCCGCTGGCGAAGCGGTCGGGCATGAGCATATAGAGCACGTCGGCATTGGAGAAGCCCTCGCGCTGGAATCCTGGCTTCTCGCGCTGCTTGAGTTCGTAGCTCACGCTCTTTCTTTGTTTCCCATTCTTGAAGTCGAGGGTCATCACTCCAGGCTGAGCGCCTTTGAGGTTGAGGTAAACGAGCAGGTAGTTGGGACTGTCGAGCCTCACGAGGCTGTCGATGGTGACGCCGGGGTAGTCGGTGGTCACCTCGGCCTGTCGGATGTCCTTGCCATATACCATGAGTTGGAGGCATGGATTCTTCATACCAGCGAACCAGTTGGCGGGCTCAATATGGTCGATTTTCAAAGCTGCACTCATAGTGGTGGCGAAACTTAGGAAAACAATAATGAATAATAGGTTCTTTCTCATTTTTTGGTGAAGTTTTTTCTGGTAGTAGGAGGGGCATTGTGGTGGTATTTTCTAGGGAGACTATAGAGACTATAGAGACTATAGAAACTATGAAGAATTAGTCGTGCAGGATCAGTGCCGACTGCGGGTCGACGGTCACCCTTCCACCCTCGATGGTGCCCAGTCCGCTCTCATCGATGACGTTGTCGCAGCACACCACGGTGAACTGTCCCTCGGGAATCTCCACCACCTTTGGCTCTTTGTTGGCATTGAGCACCACGATGATGTTGTTCCATGCGTCACCACCGGCATGGCCGCTCAGCACGAAGGCCACCAGGCAGTCATCTCCCGGGAGGAACCGGAGCGAGCGTCGCACTGCCTCGGCCGTGCCCAGACGGAAGGCGGGATGGTTCTTGCGCAACTTGATGAGGTCCTTGTAGTATTTGAAAGCGTGGGCATAGCGCAGGGTGTTGTTCCAGTTCAGCTGGTTGACGGAGTCGGGCGACTCAAAACTGTTGTGCACGCCTTTCTTGTCGCGCAGCATCTCCTCGCCAGAGAGCATGAAGGGCACGCCTTGCGAGGTGAACACGGCCGTCTGTGCCAAGAGGTCGAGCCGCTGTAGTTCATCGGGAGTGATACCCGGAATCGACGTGCGCAGGCGGTCGACGAGACACATGTCGTCGTGGCAACTCACATAGGCGATCATCTGTGTGGGTTCGGTGGCCCAAGGTGTGTCGGAGTAGTTGACCTTCGCCATATCCACCTGTGGATGGGCGATGCCGCCCACGATGCCATATTTCAGGCTCTCCTCCTCACCGGGCAAGCCAGCGAGGAAAGCCCCCTTCGTGTCGTCGCTGAAGGGTCCGCGGAGAGCGTCGCGGATCTCGTCGCTGAAAGCGGCGATGCGCGGCATCTTCGGGATATTGGCCTTCACGCCGAGTTGGTCTTGCGGGTAAGCGCATGCGCCAGCACTCCATCCCTCTCCATAGATGAAGATGGTGGGGTCGATCTCATCCACTGCCTTCCGTATGGCGTTCATCGTCTCAATGTCGTGCACGCCCATGAGGTCGAAACGGAATCCGTCGATGTGGTACTCATTGATCCAATACTTCACCGACTCGATCATGAACGCCCGCATCAGAGGCTGTTCCGAAGCGGTCTCGTTTCCACAGCCCGACCCGTTGCTGTATTGTCCATCGGCGGTCTTGCGATAGTAGTAGTCGGGCCAGGTGCGCTGGAAGTTGCTGTGTTCGATGTCGTAGGTGTGGTTGTAGACCACGTCGAGGATGACCCTGATGCCTGCCTTGTGGAGGGCCTGCACCATCTGCTTGAACTCGCGGATGCGGCACGTGGGGTCGTAGGGGTTGGTGGAGTAGCTGCCCTCCGGCACATTGTAGTTCACGGGGTCATAGCCCCAGTTGTACTTATTGTCGGCGAGCCGCGTCTCGTCTACCGAACCGAAGTCGTAGGAGGGCAGGATATGCACGGCATTGACGCCCAGCGATTTCAGGTGCTGGATGGCCCAGTCCTCAGTCAGGGCGAGGAACTTGCCCGGGTATTTGCTGCTCACGCGTTTGACGAAAAACTCCCCCGGGTCGAGGTTCACGTTTCGGGCAATGGAGAAGTCGCGGTGGTGCATCTCGTAGATGACGAGGTCGACCGGCGACTTGACCACTGGGCGCTGGTCGCTTTCCCATCCGTCGGGATTGGTGGTGGCCATATCTACCACGAAGCCACGCTTTCCGTTCACGCCTACTGCCCGGGCACCGATGCCAGGAGTCTCAACCCACTGTTTCTTGTTGCCAGAGATGTCGAGGGTGTAGTAGAAGCCGCGCCAGTCGCCACGCAAGGTGGCTATCCACCCATAATCGAAGGGTGGCAGTTTTTTCAGTCTGACGGTGCGTACAGGCTTGCCGCCCTGCCCTTCCTTGTAGAGGCGCAGCACCGGTTTCTTGGCATCAGGGGCTGCGATGAAGCAGAACTGGGTTTTGTTGGTGGCGGCATCGTAGTGACCACCGTCGCCTACCAAGGCTTTCTGGGCCATTGAGCACAGGGTTGCCATAGAGAAGAGGGCTGTGAAAAACAATTGTTTCATGAGGTGATACGTAAATGGGTTATTTGGCGATGAGTGAGATGGCAAAGCCACCACCGGGAGCCTCGGTGAGTTTGAGCACGTCGCCCTTCTTCACCGTCTTGTGGGTGATGGTGTAGGCCTTTGGGTTGTCCTTGTAGTGAGCGTCCTTGGCATCGGCATAGATGGTGCACTCGTATTTGCGTCCCTTGTCGAGGAAGTCGAGGCGCAGGTTCACCTTACGGCCGTTCTCGTCGCATTTTCCACCCACAAACCAGTTGTCGGTGCCTTTGGCCTTGCGTGCCACGGTGATGTAGTCGGCCGGCTCAGCCTCCAAGTATTTGGAGTCGTCCCAGTCGACGGCCACGTCGCGGATGAACTGGAAGGCATCGTCGAACTTGGCATAGTTCTCGGGCAGGTCGGCAGCCATCTGGAGCGGACTGTACATCGTGACGTAGAGTGCCAGCTGTCCCACGAGGGTGGTGTGCACATAGTTGGGGTTGTCGCTCCAGGTGCTCAGTTGCGTCTCGAGGATGCCAGGCGTGTAGTCCATCGGTCCACCCTGCAGGCGGGTGAAGGGCAGGATGACGGTATGGTCGGGCCGGCTGCCGCCGAATGCCTCATACTCCGTGCCACGGGCCGACTCGTTGCCTACGAGGTTGGGCCAGGTGCGGCAGAGTCCGGTGGGACGTACGGCCTCGTGTGCATTGACCATGACATGGTGCTTGGCCGCCTCCTGAATGCAGTAGAGGTAGTGGTTGTTCATCGACTGCGAGTAGTGGTGGTCGCCACGTGGAATGATGTCGCCCACATATCCACTCTTCACGGCATCGTAGCCATATTTGTTCATCAGGTTGTAGGCAGCCTCCATGTGGCGCTCGTAGTTCTGTGTCGACGATGAGGTCTCGTGGTGCATGAGGAGTTTCACGCCTTTCGAGTGGGCATAGTCGTTGAGCATCTTGATATCGAAGTCGGGATAGGGAGTGACGAAGTCGAACACGTCGCGTTTCCACATGTTGGCCCAGTCTTCCCATCCTACGTTCCAGCCCTCCACGAGCACCTCGTCGAGGTTGTTGGCTGCCGCGAAGTCGATGTAGCGCTTCACCTTCTCGTTGTTGGCGGCATGGCGCCCGTTGGGTGTCATCTTGCTCCAGTCGATCAGGTCGAGTTTGATCGAGGGCAGGTCGTTGGTGTAGTTCCAGCTGCTCTTTCCTACGATCATCTCCCACCACACGCCGCAGTACTTCACGGGATGAATCCATGAGGTGTCCTCAATCTTGCAAGGCTCGTTGAGGTTGAGGATGAGGTTGGAGGAGAGCATGTCGCGTGCGTCGTCGCTCACGATGACGGTGCGCCAGGGCGTCTGGCAAGGTGTCTGCATGGCACCCTTCAGTCCGGTGGCGTCGGGAGTGAGGTGACTCACGAAGGTGAGCGGAGCGGGCAGCGGGTAAGGCGAGGGTTTGGGATTGGGTGTGTAGTCGTTGCTCCCGCCGCCCAGTTTCTGCGAGAGGTGCTTGGTCTGCGCGTCCACCAGTTCGAGGTGCATCGTGGCATAGTCCACACAGGCGGCTTCATGGATGTTGATGTAGAGTCCATCGTCGCTCTTCATCTGCAGCGAGGTCTGCACGCCGGTCTCCGAGAAGACGGCCACGGAGGAGTTGCCCCAGTTCACCGCCTGCCCCATCCGCTCACGGATTTCGGAGAGGCGTGTCTGCTGTGTCTCCTGCTCCTGGGTGTCGTAGTCACCGGGCAGCCACCATGCGATATGGTCGCCCGCCATGGCAAACTCAGTGTGCTCGTCCTTGATGAGGAAGTAGTTGAGTTCTTGCTGCTGTGGGAACTCATAGCGCAGGCCCATTCCGTCGTCGTAGACGCGAAAGCGGATGGTGATATGCCTCTTGGTGGCATCCTGCAGCAGGTCGACGGCCAGTTCGTTGTAATGGTTGCGGATGGTGGCCGTCTCGCCCCACACGGGTTTCCAGGTCTCGTCGAAGGTGCTGGTCTGCGTGTTGGCCACCGAGAAGCCATCCATCAGGTCGGTCTCATTATAGCCCTTGTTGGCATGCTTGTCCTTGGCCAGTTCCAGTCCGAGCCGGCTGGGGCGCACCACGTCCTTCCCCTTGTATGAGAGTTGGTAGGTGGGTATGCCGTTGTCGAGGGCAAAGGTCAGGCTCACGTTGCCATTGGGCGATTTCACGGTTTGTGCCATTGCCGTCACCGACAGCAAGGTCACGATGAAGAGTGCTATTTTTCTCATAAATGTTTTTGGGTTATCTTCCGCTTTGCGACACCAGTTCGGCGATGTTGTCACAGAACTTGTGGTCGCTGATGAGTTGTTCGATAGTGAGGTGCATGCGGTAGCGCCAGTAGTGGCGCGGGTTGGCGGGGATGTTGATGCGCTCGGCATTGGCATCGGCCAGGCGGATGCGCTCGTCGATAGCCAACCAGTCCTGTATGGAGAGAATGCAGAGCATGGAGGGACAGGTGAGATGGCGCGAGACGATGTCGCGGGCCAGCCATCCCGGCAGTGGGTGTGGAGCCTCGCCGCCACGATAGAGCATGGTGTTGTAGTAGCTTTGCGTGCGCTCGGCATCCTCGTCCCACCACTGACGGAGCGTAGGCATGTCGTGGGTCGAGATGGTGCTCACCGAAAGGTAGGGGTTGCGCGAGAGGTGTCCGAACCTCACGCTGGGGTCCTTGGGCATCGACTGCAGTTCGAGGCTGAGGATGCGCAGCTCGTTCATCACCCAAGGCACGCAGTCGGGCACCATGCCCAGGTCCTCGGCACACACGAGCATTCGGGTGGCCTCTACCAGCAGTGGCAGCTTGCGCATGGCCTCACGATACCAGAACTGGTTGTTGCGGCGGTAATAGTAATCGTTGTAGAGTTTGTTGAACACATATTTCTCATGGTCGGAGAGCGACTCGTAAACGAAGTCGAACTGCACGGAGATTCTGGGATGGAACTTAGTGGCGTCGCGGTGGTCGCGCAGGAAGAGCACGTCGCTGATCAGCGCGTAGAGTCCGTCGCGCAGCATGATGCTCACCTCGTCGGTCTTCCCGGCAAAGGCAGCCTCCACCTTGCGCTGGGTGTCGTAGGCCTCGCGCATGCGGTAGAACCCGTCGCCCTTGGGCTCCACGAAGGTGGCCCTCACCTCGTCGGCATGCTCGTGGAAGATACGTCCGAGCACCTCGTCGGTGATGAAGGGTTGGGTGAAGAACTCCTCACGGAACGGCAGTCCGTAGGCCTCTATCTCGGGCACGGTCATGGCGAGGGCCGGCGAGAACTGTCCGAGCAGTCCGTGCACAGAGTGGGTGGGAATTTCCCAGATACGGAAGAATCCGAGCACGTGGTCGATGCGGTAGGCGTCGAAGAATTTCGACATGTTGGAGAACCGTCTCACCCACCATGCGCAGCCGTCGGCCAGCATCTCTTCCCAGTTGTAGGTGGGGAATCCCCAGTTCTGTCCGTTGGCGGAGAAATCGTCGGGCGGAGCGCCGGCCTGTCCGTCGAGATGGAAGTAGCGTGGCTCCTGCCACACGTCGCAGCCGTAGCGATTCACTCCGATGGGGATGTCGCCCTTGAGAATGACCCCCTTCTCACGGGCATACTGGTGCACTTCTTCCATCTGCGTGTTGAGCACGAACTGCAGGAAATAGTAGAACGCCACATCCTTGTAGGCCTTGTTGCGCGAGGTGGAGAGACTGTGTCGCTCGGCCTCGTCCCAGGTGTTGTGGTCGGGCCAGGTGCTGAAGTCGGCCGTGCCATACTTGTCGCGCAGCATGCTATATTGTGCGTAGGGCACCAGCCACTGCTTGTTTTCCTCGAAGAAGTTCTTGAAGCGGGTCGAAGTCATCACTTTCTTACCTTCCTGAGCGAAGATTTCCTTCAGGTAGTCCATCTTGGCCTCGTTCACGCGCTCGTAGTCGATCTGCGGCAAGGCATTGAGCTCTACGCGCAGCCGCTCCATCTCGTCGCGTTTCTTCTCGTCGGCGATGGGTGGCAGGGCGGTGAGGTCGGCATATTGTGGATGCAGGGCGAAGATGCTGATGCAACTGTAGGGATAGGAGTCGGTCCAGGTGTGGGTAGTGGTGGTGTCGTTGATAGGCAGGATCTGCAACACCCGCTGGCGAGTGAGTGCCACCCAGTCGATCATCTTGCGAAGGTCGCCGAAGTCGCCCACGCCGAAACTCGACTCCGAACGGAGCGAGAACACCGGCACGAGCGTACCGGCGCACCTCACATCGTAGGAGGAGAAGGAGGCTTCGGGCAACTCATACACCACCACGTCGCCATCAGCCATCTCGGGCAGGTTGATGCTGCGGTTGTCGCAATTCTCCCAGATGGGGGCCACCTGGTCGTCGTCGTGGAGGACAACGAACTTCATCTCGAAGCGTGGTGCCGACAGTTTGGTGGCATCGATATCCACAATCCACTCGTTGAAGTTGTGCTCCACCATGACCACGGCATTCTGCAGCAACCAGTTGCCCAGTACCGTCTCGTTGCCCACCACGGCCAGGCGCTCATTTCGGCGCAACTGCGGAGCCCTCACCTTCAGCCTCACCGTGCGAGCGAAAGCCTGCCTGCGTGGCTGCAGACGCTCATGACGGTTGATGCACTCGGTCATGGCCGAACTGTAGAGATAGGCGTTGGCGGGAATGTCAATCCAATGGTCGTAGACCACATATCGCTTGGCCTTGGTGGCTACCAACTCCAGGCGGTGGGTCTCGAGTGTCCACTCACGCCTCACCTCCTGCTCATCGCGCAGCAAGGTGTAGAAATAGTCGAGATAGGTGCCCGTCTTGAGCAGGGAGTTGATGTCGCACGACCAATTCTGGCCATCGATTGTCGACATCTTATAAGAGTTGATGACTTTCTCGCCCTCATTGTCGGACGACACGACATTCAGCGCAAGCATCTCACCAAACATGGTGTGATATTCCAAGTTAAATCGTAAATCCATAGACAAATAGGTTATTAAGTTTCGCATTCGCTCAACTTCTTGTAGTTCAGGAGTTCGGGAGTTGCAGGAGTTCAGACAATAGCCCGGAATTCATCTCGACGGGCACAATGGTCGTTGGCTATGGTAATGTCTGAACTCCTGAACTTCTGCAACTTCTGTACTCCTTTCAACTTGAGAAAGTTGAGTAGGTTAGTAATTTTTGGTAAAATTACAAATTATCCAAATAGGTTATTCGCTGGATTATTGATTTTTCCCTTTTTAGATGCGCAAACGTTTGCACGTAAAGATTTGAGAAAGAAGAAAAAGAGGTCCCGACTCTCACGAGCCAGGACCTCACGCGCAATGTAAAATTCAAATTTCACCCTTCTGTATAATTATAAGACAAACTACTAATATAACTTAAGTATCATATTTTTATTTAGATGACTATCTTGGTTGTATTCGCATCTCAATATGTCTGGGTAAAACCTTGGAGGAAGGAATCCTCCTATTGTCAACGATGTGTCTTCCTTCGACCAGTAGGTCTGGCAAGCTACTCTCCTAAACACCGAGCGGCGTTACCAGTCCTACAGTCAAAGCAACTACTAACGTTTTAATAGTTTTCTCAAACATTAAAATAAACTAATAAAAAATAAACCTAACCTAAAAACTTTGCTGCAAAAAAGTAACCACATTCCAAAAAAATGAACAAAACAAAAAAAATGATACAACTTATGGATACAAAGCGCTGAAAAAAAAGTAAATTTGCAATCACAACCAAATCAACTATTCAATATGAGAAAATTATCGAAGTTCTTGTTTGTCACGGTCCTCGGCCTCTTACCCTTCTGCAAGTCTATGGCCGCAGTAGACCCCAATTTCTACATCTTTCTATGCTTCGGTCAGTCGAACATGGAAGGAGCTGCCCGTCCTGAGGCACAAGACCTGGTGAGCGCCGGTCCGCGTTTCTTGCTGATGCCCGCTGTCGACGACGCCCAGCGCGGCCGCAAGATGGGTGAATGGTGCGAGGCCACCCCACCCCTCTGCCGTCCGAACACCGGTCTCACGCCCGTCGACTATTTTGGCCGCACCCTGGTGGCCTCACTTCCCTCCAATATCCGTGTGGGTGTGATTCACGTGGCTATTGGCGGTATCAAGATCGAGGGTTTCATGCCCGAGGAGATTGCCAACTACGTGAAGGAAGCCCCGGGATGGATGAAAGGGATGCTCGAGGCTTATGACAACAACCCATACCAACGCCTTGTCGACCTGGCCAAGAAAGCCCAGAAAGACGGTGTGATCAAGGGGGTGCTGATGCACCAAGGCGAGTCGAACACCGGCGACCCCGAATGGGCCAACAAGGTGCAGAAGGTATACGACCACCTTCTTGGCGACCTGAAACTCAAGCCCGAGGAGGTGAACCTCTATGTGGGTGGTGTGGTGCAGGCCGACGGAAAGGGTGTGTGCATTGGCTGCAACAAACAGATCAACGAGCTGCCCCAGACCATCCACACCTGCCAGGTGATTTCTTCGGACGGCTGCACCAATGGTCCCGACCGCCTGCACTTCGACGCTGCAGGCTACCGCGAGCTCGGCTGCCGCTATGGCGAGGCTGTGGTCCGTTTCCTGGGCTATGAGCCCAAGCGCCCGCAGTTCGAGGTTCCTCTGCCGATAGAGGTGCCCGCCGACGCTTTCCTGGCCAAGACCACCATTCCCGGCAACGACTTCCCGAAAGTCGACAAGCAGGGGCGCGCCTACTTCAAAGTACAGGCCCCCGATGCCACCAAGGTGGTGCTCGACATCTGCGACAAAAAATATGACATGAAACGCGACGGCAAGGGAGGCTGGATGGCCGTTACCGACCCGCTGCCAGTGGGCTTCCACTATTACTTCCTCAACATTGGCGGAGTGAATTTCATCGACCCGTCGACAGAGACCTTCTTTGGCTGCAACCGCGAGGCTGGTGGCATCGAGATTCCCGAGGGCGACGAGGGCAACTACTACCGTCCGCAGCAGGGCGTGCCCCACGGACAGGTGCGCAGCATCTACTACTGGTCGGAGTCGTCGAAATCGTGGCGCCACGCCATGGTCTACACGCCTGCCGAATACGACCAGAAGAAGATGCAGAAGAAACGCTACCCCGTGCTCTACCTGCAGCATGGCATGGGTGAGGACGAGACCGGATGGACGAAGCAAGGCCACATGCAGCACATCATGGACAATGCCATTGCGAGCGGCAAGGCCGTGCCCATGATCGTAGTGATGGAGAGCGGCGACATCAAGGCCCCACCAAGCAACTTCGGTGGCCGTCAGGGTGTGAACGACTATGGCAACACCTTCTATCCCGTGCTCCTCAACGACCTCATCCCCTATATCGACAGCAACTTCCGCACCCTCACCGACCGTGAGCACCGTGCCATGGCCGGCCTGTCGTGGGGTGGTCACCAGACCTTCGATGTGGTGCTGACCAACCTCGACAAGTTCTCCTATATGGGCACTTTCAGCGGAGCCATCTTCAATCTCGACGTGAAGACCGCCTACGACGGTGTGTTCGCCAATGCCGAGGAGTTCAACAAGAAGATCCACTACCTGTTCATGAGCAGTGGCACCGAGGGCATGGACAAGATGTTCCGCACTGCCGATACCGTGAAGCAACTCAACGAACTGGGCATCCCCGCCGTCTACTCTGAGTCGAAGGGAACCGCCCATGAGTGGCTCACCTGGCGCCGTGGACTCAACGAATTCATCCCACATCTGTTTAAGAAATAGGAGTTCAGATATTTCAAGGAGTTCAGAAGTTCAGGAGTTCAGACATTACTCATTTTTCAAGGAGTTCAGAAGTTCAGAAGTTACAGGAGTTCAGACATTACTATATTTATACGGCCCTTTAGCCAACGAGGCGAGCAGCGTGCTATTGTCTGAACTCCTGAACTCCTGTAACTTCTGAACTCCAAAATTTTTCACACCAAATCGTTTGGAAGAATCAAGAAATATCGCTACCTTTACATTTTCAAAAGAACTGTTAGGATATGAAATACGTTACTATCTGGATAGCCGCACTCGCCGCCATCGCCTGCGGGCTGCTACTCTGCGAGAGCCATTTCCTTTGGAAGGCACAAGAGCTGAACCTGTTTCTCGACACACCACTCTTCTTCAAGCAGCAAATGGTGGTGCCTGCGGGCATTCTCACCTACATAGGCACGTGGTTCACACAGTTCTTCTACCACCCATGGATGGGCGTAATGCTGCTCTGTGGCTGGTGGCTGCTGCTATTGTTCCTGCTGAAGAAGACCTTCGCCGTGCCGGCACGGTGGGCCTCATTGCTGCTCATTCCCGTCGCCCTGCTGCTGCTCACCAATGTCGACATGGGCTACTGGTTGTATATCCTGAAGTTACGCGGCCACTTCTTCCTCACCACCATCGCCACCACTGCCGTCGTGGCACTGCTCTGGGGCTACCGCTCCCTTCCCGACAAATTCGGGCTGAGGGCCATCTGGATGGTCATCACAGGCATTGTGGGCTATCCCCTGCTCGGCATCTACGGTCTGGCGGCCACCCTGCTGATGGGCATCTGGTCGTGGCGGCTCATGCCACGCGGACGAGCTGCCATCTACACCCTGATAGCCATTCTCCTGGTAGTAGCTGTTCCCCCACTCTGCTACCGCCATGTCTACCATGAGATCAACTACGCCAATATCTACTACGCAGGACTGCCGCTCTTCTATATCACCGAGCGCTATACCACATACTACATCCCCTACTACCTGCTGCTGCTCTTTATGGTAGTCATGGTGTGCCTGCCCCAGAAAGCCAAGAGCGAGAAACCGGCAGCGAGAAGTGAGCAGGTGAAAGAGAACGCCCCTGCCGTAAAGGAGGAGCAGGAGCAAGAAAAGGCACCAGCCCCCAAGGGCAAGCAAGCAAAGGGCAAGGCGAACGCCCTGAAAAACAAGCCTGAGAAGGCCAACATACCGCCCTCCAAGAACAAGCCAGAGAAGAAGCAGCATTTCAAGACATGGCTGCCGCTGGTGGCCGAGGCAGCAGCACTGATTCTCATCACTTGGGGCGTGGTGCATTTCTGGTACAAGGACTCCAATTTCCACCGTGAACTGAGCATGCAGCATAGCATCGAGCAGCTCGACTGGGAGGGTGTGCTGAAGGAAGCCGCCACCCAGGACGATGAGCCCACCCGCGCCATCGTGATGATGAGGAACCTGGCCTTGTGGCGCTTAGGTCGCCAGGCCGAAATGATGTACCAATTCCCCAATGGTGCGAAGCCCTACAATGGTCCCTCAGAGATTGGCACGATGATGGTAGTGGGGCCGATGATCTACTACCAATATGGTATGCTGAACAGCTGCAACCGCCTGAGCACGGAGATGGGTGTGGAATTCGACTGGCGTGCCGAGCACCTCAAGAACATGGTACGCAGTGCGCTGCTGAACGGCGAGAAGCCGATAGCGCAGAAATACATCGGACTCTTGAAGCACACGATGTTCTTCGGCGAATGGGCAGCCAAGGCAGAGAATCTGCTGAACAACCCCCAGCTCATCGCCAAGGACCGCGAGATGGAGCCCATCACCCACATGCTGCACTTCTCCGACGTGCTGAGCAGTGAGCAAGGCAACGTGGAGCGCTTCCTGATGAGTCAGCTTGCCCGTATCCACTACCCCGACGACCCCGTCTTCCAAGAGCAGGCGCTGCTGGCCTCGATGTGGCTGAAAGACCCGTCGCTCTTCTGGCGGCATTTCGACACCTATGTCTCTCTGCATCCCAACAGTCCCATCCCCGTGGCCTATCAGGAGGCCGCCTATCTCTTCTGCAAGGAGGCGAACCTTCCCGACACCGACAAGATGCCTTTCAGCCAAGGGGTGAAAGACAGCTTCGAGAAGTTCTTCGAGAGTATCTCCCAATACGAGGGCATGGATGTAAAGAAAGTGCGCGAGAAGATCGGCACGTTCTACAACAACACCTTCTACTATGATTATTACCTGATGTCTAACCTTCCAGAGTACTAAGCGATATGAAAAGACTCTCCACATATATCCTGCCATTCATTTCCTGTTTCCTGCTGGTGGCCTGCGGCACGTCGGTACCGTCGGAATACACCCAGTCGGACAAGTTGCCAGCCATCTATCCCGACTACATCGGGGTGACGGTGCCCTTGAACATCGCTCCGCTGAGCTTCGAATACGATGGTAAGGCCGACGAGATGGTGGCACGCTATGCCGTGGGCAGCGACGAGATTGTGTGCAACGGACAGCCCTCCATCGACGAGTGGAAGACGCTGACAGAGAAAGCCAAGGGCAATGCCATCACCGTAGACGTATACACCTGCAGCGAGGGCAAGTGGACGCGCTTCAAGCCCTTCAGCATCTATGTCTCTCCCGACTCCATCGACCCCTATATCAGTTACCGCCTGATAGCGCCTTCATACATCTCGTATGAGTCGCTGACCATCAACCAGCGCTGTCTGGAGAACTACGACGAGAGCGTGATCTACGACAATATCCTCTGCGGTTTCGAGAAAGACGGGCAGTGCATCAACTGCCACCATTTCCAGCAGTACAACCCTGAGCACATGCAGTTCCATGCCCGCCAGAACATGGGCGGTACGGTCATCGCCTACAACGGCAACCTGAAGAAGGTGAACATGCGCAACGACTCCATTCTCTCTGCCGGTGTCTATCCTGCATGGCACCCCACGCTCAACCTCATCGTCTATTCTTCTGACAAAACCCTGCAAAACTTCCACACCGTGAACCCCAACAAGGTGGAGGTGTACGACGAGGACAGCGATATCATCCTCTACAACGTGGAGTCGGATGAGGTGACCAACCTCGAGAACAGCGACACCGAGTTTGAGGTGTTCCCCGCTTGGGCTCCCGACGGCAAGGCACTCTACTACTGTAGCGCCCACTTTGAGCGTCAGGATACGGCCACATCGAAGCGGCAGGAGGTGCAGAACCGCATCAAGGAACTGAAATACAACATCTACCGCAAGGCTTTTGATCCCGAAACCCGTCAGTTCGGTCCCCGTGAACTGGTGTTCGACGCCGCCGCCATCGACAGCAGCGCCACTTTCCCACGCATCTCTCCCGACGGCCGCTATATGCTGTTCACAATGGGCAAATATGGCTATTTCCACATCTGGCACCACGATGCCGACCTATGGATGATGGACCTGGCCAACGGCAACGTGAGGCCCTTCGCAGAGGTGAACAGTCCCGACACGGAGAGTTACCACTCCTGGTCGAGCAATGGCCGCTGGATCATCTTCAGCAGCCGCCGCAACGATGGGGTGTACACCCGTCCCTACATTGCCCATGTAGACAAGGATGGGCATGCCACAAAGCCTTTCGAACTACCTTGCGAGGATCCCGACTATCACCGCCAGTTCCTGCGTTGCTACAACATCCCCGAGTTTATGAAGGGTCCCGTCACCATCAGTCCGCAAGCCTTCGCCGATATCCTCAAGGGCGATGCCGTGAATGTGGAGTACGTGGAGTAGGTTTGAGGTTTGAGGTTTATCATGCTTCGCATGCTAAACATTTGTGATGCTTCAGCAATTAAAGCAAGCTCTATTGGTTTTGGTTTGCTCGAGGTTGGAGGATGGTGTGCCAAAATGAACCCAAAGGAATGTCCAACCACGCTGTAGATTGCTCTCCCCCGACAAACGGGGGAGTCGGAGGGGGGCAAAGCATGCTGTGTCCGCCAGCGGAGTGGCGGAACAAAATATCTGTTTTCGAGGCATTCTTCTTGGGGCATTCTTCAGGCGGACGAAGCATGCTGCGTCCCTACTAATTAGCATGCTCAAAAAACATTTGACCATCTCAATTTTTGTTGTTTAACCTCCCCCTGCCCCTCCTGAGAGGAGGGGGGAATAATATGCTTGGCTAATCAGTCCCCCCTCCTCTCAGGAGGGGCCGGGGGAGGTCAATCAGGGGAATAAAAAAAGCCAAACAGTCTTGGTTAAATTGCTACTTACAGCAAGGTATGCCTAAATAAAATGAGCCCCAGAAGTCGGAAAAAACTTCTGGGGCTCAATTATTTTGATACACCTTTATACAGCGTGCCCGGGCAACAATCCTGCCTATCCGGCCGCCTCTTGGAGAATCTCGCTGAGGGTGGGGTGGATATGCACGATGTCGCGCAGCTGATGGAGCGTGGCGCCCATCGCCATGAGCGATGCGGCCTCCTGCACGATGTCGGCGGCATGGGCGCCGTAGACATGGCAGCCGATGATGCGGCCAGCCTCGTCGGCGAGCAGTTTCACCAGGCCCTCGGCCTCGTCCATCGCCATGGCCTTGCCATTCGAGCGGTAGTAGCCCTTGTGGCAGGAGTAGGCGAGTTGCCGCTCCTTGCAACTGTCTTCCGACAGTCCCACGCTTGCCGCCTCGGGCAAGGTGAAGATGGCCGACGGGATGAGGTTGAGGTCGATATGGTCGTCGGCTCCCAGGATGCGGTTCACCACATGCAGACCCTGTGCCGTGGCGGCATGGGCGAGCATCATGCGCCCGTTGGCGTCGCCGATGGCGTAGATGCCCTCTACATTCGTGCGCAACTCATCGTCGACGATGATGCCTCCCCTTCCGCACTCCACGCCAGCCTGCTCGAGGCAGAGGCCGTCGGTCTGTGCCATGCGCCCGGTGGCCATGAGCACCACGTCGGCCTTGGCCACGTCGGTCTTGCCCTTGCGCTCATAGACCACGCCCTCGGCATTGACCTCCTTCACGGCAGCCTGCATGACGAACGTCACGCCGCGCCGTGCGATGGTCTGCCTGAGCCGTTTGGCCACGTCGCTGTCGAGCATGGGCAGGCACTCCTTCAGGTACTCCACTACGGTCACCTCGCTGCCCAGACTGCTGAAGATGGAGGCGAACTCCATGCCGATGACCCCGGCGCCCACGATGCACAGGCGGGCGGGCACATGGTCGATGTCGAGCAATTCGGTGGAGGTGACCACCTTCTCGCTGTCGATGCCGGGGATGGGCAGCATCTTGGCCTTCGAGCCCGTGGCGATGATGATGTGGGGAGCGGTATACTCCTCGTCGCCCACGGCCACCACATGGGGAGCCGTGAAGCGGGCCTCGCCGCGGACGAGGGTGATGCCCGGCGACTTCATCAGGGTCTCCACGCCTTGGCGAAGGTTTTTCACCACTTGGTTCTTGCGGGCGATGACCTGTGCGAAGTCGAGCTCATACTTCAGGTTGCGGAAGCCGAAGGTGTCGGCCTTCGCCATCATCTGTGCCAACTCGGCATTGCGGCAGAGCGTCTTGGTGGGGATGCACCCGCAGTTGAGGCAGGTGCCGCCCACATGTCCGCGCTCGATGATGACCACAGCCAGTCCGCCAGCGGCGGCATGCTGTGCGGCGCGGTATCCACCGGGTCCGCTGCCGATGATAATCAGGTCGGTGGTGTTCATTGGTCTTGCTTGAGTTGACGGTAGGTGAGGATGGGATGCTTGGCCGCCAGCACGTCGTCCACTCTGCCGATAGGGGTGGAGTGAGGTGCGCCCTTCACCAACTCGGGGTCGGTGGCAGCCTCTTCGGCAATGCGCCGCATCACGCCGATGAACTCGTCGATGGTGTCGAGACTCTCGCTCTCGGTAGGCTCAATCATGAGCGACTCGTGGAAGAGCAGGGGGAAGTAGATGGTGGGGGCGTGGTAGCCGTAGTCGAGCAACCGCTTGGCCACATCCATCGTGGTGACACCCGTCGATTTGTCCTTCAATCCGTCGAACACGAACTCGTGCTTGCACAGTCCGTCGATGGGCAGCAGGTAGACGTCTTTCAGCGACTCCTTGATGTAGTTGGCGTTGAGGGTGGAGAGTGGTCCCACCATGCGCACGTTCTCGCGGCCGAGCGAGAGGATGTAGGTATAGGCACGCACGATGACGGCGAAGTTGCCGAGGAACCGGCTCACGTTGATGGCGCCGTCGGTGCCCACGATGTCGTAGCCGCTGTCGGTCTTCACCACCTTGGGCGAGGGCAGCAGGTCTTCCATGCCCTTGCGCACGCCTACGGGACCGCTGCCCGGACCGCCGCCGCCATGAGGCGTGGCGAAGGTCTTGTGCAGGTTGATGTGCATCACGTCGAATCCCATGTCGCCGGGACGGCAGGCACCGAGCATCGGGTTCAGGTTGGCTCCGTCGTAGTACATCAGTGCGCCGCACTCGTGCACCAGTTTGGCAATCTCCGGTATCTGGCGCTCAAAGAGTCCCAGCGTGTTGGGGTTGGTCATCATCATGGCGGCGATGGAGTCGTCGAGCAGTCCTCTCAGGTCGTCGACGTCGACGATGCCGTCGGCAGTGCTCTTCACCTCCACAATCTCGAGTCCGCAGACGGCGGCCGAGGCGGGGTTGGTGCCATGAGCCGAGTCGGGCACGATCACCTTCACGCGCTGCGTCTGGCCGTTGCGCTCATGGTAGGCGCGTATCACCATCAGGCCGGTGAGCTCGCCATGGGCTCCGGCATAGGGGTTGAGGGTGAACTCGCTCAGGCCGGTGAGGGCTGCGAGCGACCGCTGCAGGTTGTAGTACACCTCGAGCGCGCCTTGGCAGGTGGCTGCCGGCTGCTGCGGGTGGAGTCCGGCAAACTCCTTGAGTGCCGCTGTCTCCTCGTCGATGACGGGGTTGTATTTCATCGTGCAACTGCCCAGCGGATAGAAGCCGTTGTCCACTCCGAAGTTGTTGGCGCTGAGGTTGGTGTAGTGTCTCACCACCGTCAGTTCGTCGCATTCGGGCAGTTCGGCGTCGGTGCCGCGGCGAAGATGCTCGGGGAGCGTGGCCTCGCCGAAGGGGCAGGCGGGGAGCGAGTAGCCCTTGCGTCCTGGTTTCGACAACTCGAAAATCAGGTTTCCGTACAGTTTGTTGTTCATACCGTTTCCTCCTTTCCGCAAAGTGTGACGAGTTGGTCGATCTCCTCCTTGGTGCGCTTCTCGGTGACGGCCATCATCAGGGTGTGTCCGCCCACCTTCACGCCACCGAGGATGCCTTGCTGGGCAAGGCGGCCAAGCAGCTGGTCGGTGTCGCCGTCGTAGTCGACGCAGAACTCATTGAAAAACTCGCCTCCGTAGGTCAGCTTGAAACGGCCGGTGGCCACGAGTTGCTGTGCCAGGTAGTGGGCACCGGCATACGAGGCCAGGGCGGCCTCCTTCACGCCCTCCTTGCCCATGACCGACATGTAGATGGTGGCCCACAGGGCCATCAGACTCTGGTTGGAGCAGATGTTGGAGGTGGCTTTCTGGCGGCGGATATGTTGCTCGCGGGCCTGGAGGGTGAGCACGAACACCCGCTGGCCGCGGTTGTCCTTCGTCATGCCCACGATGCGGCCCGGCATCTTTCGCATCAGTTTCTCGGTGCAGCACATATAGCCTACGTAGGGGCCGCCATACGACATCGGGATGCCCAGCGTCTGACCGTCGCCTACGGCGATGTCGGCACCCCATTCGCCCGGGGTCTTCAGCACGGAGAGATAGAGGGCGGGGCTGTTGACGATGAACAGGCCCTTCTGGGCGTGGATGGCATCGGCGTAGCCGGTGAAGTCCTCCACCTGTCCGTAGTAGTTGGGCTGTTGCACCACCACGCCGGCCACGCTGCCCTCGCCGAGCAGGCGGTCGAGGTCGGCCTTGTCGGTCTGTCCGTCGCGGGTGGCTATGGTGACGATCTCCACGCCATGGAAACGGGCGTAGGTGCGCACCACGTCGAGCACGCGTGGGTCTACGGCTTCCGACACGAGCACGCGGTTGGTCTTCTTGGCATTGGCGTTGGCCATGAGCACGGCCTCGGCGGTGGCGGTGCATCCGTCATACATCGAGGCATTGGCGATGTCGAGGCCGGTGAGTTCGGCAATCATGCTCTGCCACTCGAAGATATAGTGGAGCGTGCCCTGAGAGATCTCGGCCTGGTAGGGGGTGTAGCTGGTGAGGAACTCGGAGCGCCCGATGATGTTGGGCACCACGGCAGGGGTGTAGTGGTCGTAGACACCGGCTCCGGCAAACACGGTGAGCACCTGGTTGCGCTGGCAGAGGCGGTCGAAGGTCTGCCTGACCTCGAGTTCGCTCTTTGCCTCGGGAAGGTCGTAGTCGCCTTTAAAGCGCACCTCCTCGGGCACCTCGGCATAGAGGTCGTCCAGGCTCTCAATGCCCACCTTGCGGAGCATGGTGTTGATGTCGGACTGGGTGTGTGGGAAATACTTGTACATCGCTCGTGGTTTAGGGATTTATTCCTTGATGAGGGCCTTGTAGGCCTCGGCGTCCATCAGGTTGTCGAGTTCGGTCTTGTCGGTGAGTTCCACCTTGATGATCCAGTTGGCGAAGGCGTCGGTGTTCACCAGTTCGGGATTGTCGGCCAGGGCCTCGTTCACTTCCACCACCGTGCCGCTCACGGGCGAGATGAGGTCGCTGGCGGCCTTCACGCTCTCCACGGCGCCGAATTCCTCGCCTGCCTCCACTTCGTCGTCGACTTCGGGCATGTCGACATAAACCACGTTTCCTAACTCGTGCTGTGCATAGTCGGTGATGCCGATGAAGCCGAATTCGCCTTCCACACGCACATACTCATGCGACTCTGAATAGTAGAGTCCGTCGATAACTTTTGCCATAATATTGTTCTCTTTTTTTTGGTTGTTTTTTTGATGTAGGGTTCTTGGGGGGATAGTTCTATAGTTTTCTATAGTTTTCTATAGTTTTCTATAGTTTTCTATAGTCTCTATAGTTTCTATAGTCTCTATAGCCTCTATAGTTTTCTATAGTTCTTAAAAACTTCGGTCTTGCTAAGGTTGTATCTATTTCTTGTAATGCTTGTCGTAGAACCGTTTTTTCACCACCACGCCGGGGAAGGTCTTCTTGCGGATCTGTATCTCGAGGGGCGTGCCCAACTTGGCGAAGGGTGTCTCGACGAGGGCCATGCACACGCTCTTGCCGGTGGAGATGGAGTTGTAGCCGGTGGTCACCTCGCCCACCTGGCGGCCTTCGGCCAGCACGGGATAGCCATGGCGCGGAACGGCGCGGCCTTCGAGTTCGATGCCGATGATGCGGCGGGCCACACCCTCGGTCTTCTGCTTCACCAGTGCCTCGCGGCCGATGAACTCGGGCTTGTCGAGTTTGCAGAACATGCTCAGTCCGGCCATCACCGGCGAGATGTCGGCCGAGAGTTCATCGCCATAGAGCGGCAGTCCCACCTCGAAGCGCAGGGTGTCGCGGCATCCCAGTCCGCAGGGCTTGCAGCGCCCGCTCTCGATAAGACGGTCCCAGCATTGGCGGATATAGTCGTGCGAGGCATAGATCTCGAAGCCGTCCTCTCCGGTATATCCGGTGCGGCTCACGATCACGCACTCGCCTTTGTCTTCGATGGTCTTCACGGTGTAGAAAACGAGTTCCTTGCAGGCCAGTTGCAGCACCTCCTCGACCACGGTCTCAGCCTCTGGTCCCTGGACGGCAATCTGTCCGTAGTAGTCGGACTGGTGGTCGAACTCCAGGTCGTAGCCCTCGAGGTGCGACTTCATCCATTCCACGTCCTTGTCGATGTTGGCGGCGTTGATGACGAGGAAGAAATCGTTCTCGGCCATCTTGTAGACCAGCAGGTCGTCTACGGTGCCGCCGTCGGGGTAGCACATCATGCCATAGAAGATTTTCCCTATGGGCGCACCGGTGATGTCGTTGGTGAAGATATGGTTCACGTAGCGCTCGGCGTCGGTGCCCTTGATGCGCACCTCGCCCATGTGTGAGACGTCGAACACACCGCAGGCCTGGCGCACGGCGTTGTGCTCGTCGACGATAGAGGAATACTGGATGGGCATGTCGAAACCTCCGAAGGGAGAGATGAGGGCACCCAGTGCCACATGCTTGTCGTAGAGACAGGTTCTTTTGTTTTCCATAATATCTGTTAGTTGTTGAGAATTAAATCGATGAGATGGTCTTTACGCAGGTGGAGGATGATGTCGCCCATGTCGTCGGGCAGGGCGCTCTGCAGCGCCTCGCGCTCGAGCGGGCATCCGCGCAGGGGCTGGAGGATGGTGCGCTCGATGTCGCCTACCAGGAAGAAGTCGCCCATGATGTCGGCGCCCTTGATGATGCCGTTTTTCACCTCGAGCCTGACTTCCAGTTCGCCCACACCCTCGATGCGCTTCCTGCTGACGATGGTGTAGCGTGGGTTGCGGCCGTAGATGAACGCATCGGTGAGGTATTCCTGCTCCATCTCGCTGATGCGCTCCACCTGCTTGGGGGTGAGGCATATCGAGCGGTCGCAGAGGGTGCGCCGGGCAAAGGCCATGAACTCGCCGATGGTCATGGAGGTGTGGTCCTTGAGCAGTGCGATGTGCTGTCTCACGCTCTTCACCCCCTTGCTCACCAGTTTGGTGTCGCTGGGGGTGATGCTCCCCACCATGTGCTCCATCTGGGTGTCGTAGAGCATGGTGCCGTGCACGATGCTCTTTCCCGGGATGTGGTAGAACGCGTTGCCCGACACCTTGCGCCCGTCGATGAGCACGTCGTTGCGCCCGGTGGCCTTCGCCTCGATGCCCATGCGGAAGAGCAGCAGCACCAGGAGGTTGACGTAGCGGTTGAAGGTGAGGCACACGTTCTCGTCCTTCGTCACATACGAGAACATCACGTTGCCCATGTCGGCATATACGCATCCGCCGCCACTCTTCCTGCGGTAGGTCTGGATGCCGTGCTCACGGCAGTAGTCGAGGTTCACCTCGCTCTCGATGAGTTGGTTTCGCCCGAAAATCACCGTGGGCTCCACTTGCCAGAGGAAGAGGCAGTCGTCCTCATCGAGTTCCCTGGCCACGAATTCCTCCATGGCAAGGTAAAAGGGCAGACGGTGCTGCGAAAGGTCGGGCAGGTCGACGTAGGTCATGGGTAGCCGGCAGGGTTGTGTGATTTCCTTGCAAATATAGTAATAAAAAGTCGAATTGGCATCTATTTTTTTGCGAAAAAAATGCCTGTTTGGGAAGAAAAAAAAGAGACGGTTTCGGATTGTTCGGAAACCGCCTCTTTTGGTGTTATTCTTTAAGCAGGAAAGCCTTGAAATCGTCAAACTGTCGGCTTGTCTGAATGGTGCTTTTCGTTCCTTTCATGAATTCGGCAAGCCGTTGTGGGATATGGATATCGGTGCCGAGGATATCGTCGACTTTCTCCTTGAATTTCGCGGGGTGTGCCGTCTCGCAGAACACGCCGGTCTCGCCCTCTTCGAGCAGGTCGCGCAGGGCGCGGTAGCCGCAGGCGCCATGGGGGTCGAGCACGTAGCCTGTGCGGGCATGGCACTCGCGCATGGTTTCGCGGATGTCATCGTCGGTGTAGGTGGCGCCGCTGATATAGGCGGTGATGGCGTCGTGGCGTCCGCCGTAGAGGTCGTAGACACGTGCGAAGTTGCTGGGGTCGCCCACGTCCATGGCGTTGGCCAGCGTCTGCTTGGTGGGCTGCGGCTGGTAGACACCGGTCTGGAGATACTGGTAGAAGATGTCGTTGGCGTTGTTGGCGGCGATGAAGCGGCTGATGGGAAGGCCCATCACATGGCCGAAGAGTCCGGCGGTGATGTTGCCGAAGTTGCCGCTGGGCACGCACATCACCATGCGGTCGGCCTTGCCCAGGGCTTTCATCCGGGCGTAGGCGTTGAAGTAGTAGAACGCCTGTGGGAGGAAACGGGCCACATTGATGGAGTTGGCGCTGGTGAGCCGCATGTGGGCGTTGAGGTCGGGGTCGAGGAAGGCTTGCTTCACCAGGGCCTGGCAGTCGTCGAACACGCCGTCGACCTCGATGGCGGTGATGTTCTGGCCGAGGGTGGTGAACTGGCACTCCTGTATCTTGCTCACCTTGCCTTTGGGGTAGAGCACGTAGACGTGTATGCCCTCCACGCCGAGGAACCCGTTGGCCACGGCCGAGCCGGTGTCGCCGCTGGTGGCCACGAGCACGTTCACCCGCTCTTGCTTCTCCTGGCGGATGAAGTGTTGCAGCAGGCGGGCCATGAAGCGTGCGCCCACGTCCTTGAAGGCCAGGGTGGGGCCGTGGAAGAGTTCGAGCGAGTAGATGTTCTCGTCGACCTGCACTACCGGACAGTCGAAAGAGAGGGTGTCGCAAACGATGCGTCGCAGGTCGTCGGCGGGTACGTCCTCGCCGAAGAACGCATCGGCCACGGTGCAGGCGATGTCGTGGAACGAGAGCCGGTCGATGTTGTCGTAGAACGATTGTGGGAGCGTCTTGATGCGCTCGGGCATATACAGGCCGCGGTCGCCGGCCAGTCCTTTCACCACGGCCTCGTGGAGCGAGGCCATGGGGGCTTTCTTGTTGGTGCTGTAGTATTTCATGATGGCTTGGTTGCTGTTTTGGTGAGAAGGTTGTTCGGGTGGCTGCGGATTAACTGTTCATGAAGGCTTGCATGAACTGCTCCAGCCTGAGCATGCCGTAGTGTCCGCCTACGGTGCTCTGCTCGTCGTAGCAGGTCACGTCGTCGGGCTCGATGCCGGGATGCCAGATGAGGAAGGGCACGGGCTCGTTCACGTGGGTGCGTATCTCGACGGGGGTGGGGTGGTCGGGCAGCACGGCGATGCACACGGGCTCCTGCCATCCCTTCACCTCGTTGTAGATGGGTTCCACGATGCGGTGGTCGAGGTATTCGATGGTGCGTATTTTCAGTTCGAGGTTGCCATCGTGGCCGGCCTCGTCGCTGGCCTCAAGGTGGAGGAACACGAAGTCGTCGGTGCGCAGGGCGTCGATGGCGGCCTGCGCCTTCCCCTCGTAGTTGGTGTCGGCCAGTCCGGTGGCGCCTTCCACCTCGATGATGCGCAGTCCGGCGTAGTGGCCGATGCCCTTGATGAGGTCGACGGCAGAGATGACGCTGCCAGTCTTCACCTGCGGAAACATCTCGGCGATGGTGCGCATCGATGGCCGGTAGCCGGGGCTCCAGGGCCAGATGGAGTTGGCCTCGTCGTGGCCGGCAGCCCTCCGTGCGATGTTGATGGGGTGCTGGGCGAGCAGTTCCTGCGACTGGAGGATGAGCCGGTTGATGAGGTCGGCCGTCTCGCGGGCCGTCATCCGTCTCGGCTCGTTCACGTCGGCGTACCCGGCTTCGGGCTGCACGAGCAGCGGTTGCCAGGGTTGGTCGGGATGGTCGTGGGGTGGCGAGCATACGATGTGCTTGTTGCCGCCCCGTATCACGAGCAGGTGCCGGTACTGTATGCCTGCGACGAAGCGCACGCGGTCGTTGCCCAGGTGCTTGTCGAGCGAGGCCACCAGTTGCCGGGCATCGTCGGTGGAGAGATGTCCGCCATGATGGTTCTTGATGCATCCGTCCGAAAGGCAGATGATGTTGCAGCGGATGGCCATGTCGTCGGGGCGCATCTCATATCCGATGGAGGCCGCCTCGAGTGGTCCGCGGCCCTCGTACACCTGGTTCAGGTCGTAGCCCATGATGGCGGTGTTGGCCACCTCGCTGCCCGGAGGGAATCCTTCGGGCACGGTCACCAGGCGGCCGGTGCGTCCTTTCCGGGCGAGCATGTCGATGTATGGGGTGTCGGCATATTGCAGCGGGGTCTGTCCGCCGAGCCGGTCGATGGCATGGTCGGCCATGCCGTCGCCAAGAATGATGATGTGTTTCATGACGTGGCCGGATTTAGATGTTGGCGATGCTCATGATGTTGGCAAACACGCCTGCGGCGGTGACGCTGGCACCGGCGCCATAGCCCTGGATGAGCATGGGGAACTCGCGGTAGCGCTCGGTGGTGAGCATCACGATGTTGTTGCTGCCCTGCAGGTTGTAGAACGGGTGGCCCTGGGGCACCTCCTGCAGCGCCACGTTGGTCTTGCCGTGGTCCATCGTGGCCACGAAGCGCCATCGCTTGCCCTCGGCCTCGAGGGCTTTCCGGCGCTCCTCGAACGAGGCGTCGAGTTCGGGCAGCCGTTTCCAGAACTCGTCGATGGTGCCCTCGAAATAGTCGTCGGGCACGAAGAGTTCTTTCCTCACATCCTCTTGCTCCACTTTGTAGCCGGCCTCGCGGGTGAGGATGACGAGCTTGCGCACCACGTCCTTGCCGCTCAGGTCGATGCGTGGGTCGGGCTCGCTGTAGCCGAACACCTTGGCGCGGCGCACGGTCTCGGAGAACGGCACGTCGGCCGATATCTCGTTGAAGATGAAGTTGAGCGTGCCGCTGAGCACGGCCTCTATCTTGAGAATCTTGTCGCCGGAGTTGCATAGGTCGTTGATGGTGCCGATGATGGGCAGTCCTGCGCCCACGTTGGTCTCGTAGCGGAATTTCACACCGCGCTGCAGGGCGGTGAGCTTCAGTCGCCGGTAGGTATCGTAGTCCGACGAGGCGGCAATCTTGTTGGCGGCAATCACACTGATGTTGTGCTCCAGGAACGACTGGTAGAGGCTGGCCACCTCGCCACTGGCGGTGCAGTCGACGAACACGCTGTTGAAGATGTTCATGCCCGTCACCTCGTCGTGCAGGCGCTGCTTGTTGCTGGGCTCGGCCTCCTCGAGCAGGTGGCGGTAGTTGTTCAAGTCGATGCCGTCGCGGGTGAAGATGGCCTTCTTCGAACTGGCGATGCCCACGACGTTGAGTTTCAGCCGGCTGGTCTCCTTGAGCGACTCATACTGCGAGCGTATCTGCTCGATGAGTTTGCTGCCCACGGTGCCCACGCCGCAGATGAAGAGGTTGAGCACCTTGTATTCGGAGAGGAAGAAGGAGTCGTGGAGCACGTTGAGCGACTTGCGCAGGAAGCGTCCGTCGACCACGAACGAGATGTTGGTCTCCGAGGCGCCCTGGGCACAGGCGATGACGCTGATGCCGCTACGGCCGAGCGTGCCGAAGAGCTTTCCGGCGATGCCCGGCGTGTGCTTCATGTTCTCGCCCACGATGGCAATGGTGGCCAGGCCACTCTCGGCATGCATGGGGAACATGGCTCCCGTCTCGATCTCCTTGGCGAACTCCTCGTTGAGCACCTCGACGGCCGATGCGGCATCCTCGTCGCGCACGCCGATGGAGGTGGAGTTCTCCGACGAGGCCTGCGACACCATGAACACCGAGATGCCGTTGGCGGCCAGTCGGGAGAAGATGCGGCGGTTGACGCCGATGACACCCACCATCGAGAGACCGGTCACGGTGATGAGGGTGGTGCCGCTGATGCTCGAGATGCCCTTGATGGGCTTCTGGTCGTTGTCGATCTTGTCTTTGATGATGGTGCCCGGGTTGCCTGGGTTGAAGGTGTTCTTCACCAGGATGGGGATGTTCTTCACGCAGACGGGGTATATGGTGGGAGGATAGATGACTTTGGCACCGAAGTTGCAAAGCTCCATGGCCTCGATATAGCTCAGGGCATTGATGGTGTAGGCGGTCTTGATGACACGCGGGTCGGCGGTCATGAACCCATCGACGTCGGTCCATATCTCCAGAATCTCGGCATCGAGGGCGGCGGCGATGATGGCGGCGGTGTAGTCGCTGCCACCACGGCCCAGGTTGGTCACCTCGCCGGTGTCGCGGTCGCGGCTGATGAATCCCGGCACGAGCGACACCTTGGGCAGCTCGTCGAACGTGTCGCGAACGAGTTTGTTGGTGAGGTCGCTGTCGAGCACGTGCTTGCCGTTCTTCTTCACGGTCTTGATAAACTCGCGTGCGTCATACCATCTGGCTCCCTTGATGAGGGTGGCCACGATGTTGCTGCTCAGCCGCTCGCCATAACTGACGATGGCGTCGAGGGTCTTCTCGCTGAGGTCGTGAATGAGATAAACACCGAAATAGATGCTTTTCAACTGTTCGAAAAGCGAGTCGATGGTAGCGAACAACTGTTCGCGCTTCTTGGGCTCGTTGATGATGGTGTCGATCATCTTGTGATGCCGGTCGACCATCGTCTGGAACTCCTCTTTGTAACGCTCGTCGCCTTGCAATGCAAGGTGCGAGGTGTGAATCAGGTTGTCGGTGATGCCTCCGAGGGCACTCACCACCACTACTACGGGTTGCTTGCGGGCCTCTGCCTCCACAATGCGTTTCAAGCTCAGAATGCTTTTCACGGAACCAACGGATGTTCCGCCAAATTTTAATACTTTCATTGACTTTTATTGGTTATTAAATCCTGGCACCCCTCTACAAACGGGGCGTTACTCCAAATTCGGCGACAAAAGTACGAATATTTGGCGAAACAAACGAAATATTTCAAAGAATAAAGCCATTAGGGGTTAAAATAGGGTGGAGAGGGGGCTAGTGAAACTAGTAGCCCTAGTGATACTAGTCATCCTAGACGACTAGCTTTCTATTTCGGTGCAAATATACAAAAAAGGATTTGCATTTAAAAGCGTTCAATAGTCTTTTCAGGGCAATAACAATTACTAAAGTTTCGCAAGTGAATATTCATTCATCATGCGACTAATTTATACATTTGATATAGCTTATGGAACTTTGGATTCCCGTCAATAACAGCAGA
>ONGG01000045.1 GCA_900317305.1 uncultured Prevotellaceae bacterium
CTCTTCCCATCCCGAACAGAGAAGTTAAGCCTGCCCGCGCCGATGGTACTGCAATGCAATGCGGGAGAGTAGGTCACCGCCTTCTTTAGGAAAGGGCTCTTGGAAGTTCGCTTCCGGGAGCCCTCATTTTTTTGTATATGCCATCCAGCCCATTAAGCCCATTGAGCCCATTGAGCCCATTATGCCCATCACCCTCGCCATCCTTCGCCATCCTTCCCTTTAGCCTTTAACATCTTTTTTGCTATGCCGTGTGGTTTTTCGGATAAAATGTCTTACCTTTGCTTTCCTATTCGATAGTAAGATATGATACAGTGTCAACATTGTGGGAGACAAATCCCTTATGATGCCAATTTATGCCCATATTGTGGCAGGTCAATTAAGAAGTTTCACCAGAAACCGGCCAATGCCGAGGATGAACAAACCATTGAAGACCAGCATGATGACAAACAGGAGGTAATATTGCCCCGACAACCGCGCGAGCATAACGACCGTCGACTCCTCTTCTTCATTATCGCTGTCTTGGCATTGCTCTTAATTGCCGGTGCCATCTATCATTATTCCTCGGCCAAGTCGGAAGACGATGACTTGGACGCACTGCCTACTGATACGGCTGTAGCTAAAGATATTCCAGATACCGAGGAAACGAAGGATACCAAAGACGCTAAGGATGCCAAGACTCCTGTGCCCTATAACGCCAAGAAGAAACAGCAGGTGGTGGTGAATGGCGATGGCGTCCGCCTCCGCTTCGGACCGAGTCTGCAGGCAGGATACCTGAAAGACGAGAAGGGTGCCACCAAGTCGGTAAAAAAAGGCACTCGCCTGGAATGCGTGGGCGAGAGTGGCGACTGGTACCAGGTGGTATATATGAACAAGCGCTACTATATGTCGAAACAATATACTTATCTCGTAGAGTAAGTGAACCCTAATATCAATCCTTAAATACCCAAGACCTTGAAGAAGTTATTTTTTATAGGTGCGGCATTGGCCACACTCTTCGTGGGGCAGGCAATGGCCCAGGAAAGCATGTACGACGAGTTCGAAAGTACTGTTGCTGATATCACCGGCACTTATGATGCCGTAAATGGCAACTCCGATTTCTACAAACCATTCCCCTTTACCCATGTGAAGGAAAACGTGGTCGACGACCATGGTAGCCGTTGTGTGCGCACTGATGCCGATGAGACAATCGACAATCCCGAATTGATGGTCGACAAACACAATTGCTTCATTATCATGTCGAAGAAAGACTATTATCTCTATGTATACGAGATACAAGGCAAAGACACGGTGATGCTGGCCCGTTACGACTGCTGCTACGGACAGCATGTGGGCAACAAGCAGAAGCGGGGCGACAAGAAAACTCCCAGCAGTTGCAACAGTATCAAGGAGAATCCATTTGCCAAGCCTTTCACCATCTCCCAGATTCAGGATGCCTCTACCTGGAAACATGATTTCAAGGATGGAAGAGGCAGCATCAAGTCGTATGGCAACTGGTTCCTGCGCCTCGTGACACCCGGTCATAGCGGCATAGGAATCCATGGCAGTACCAACAATGCTGAAAGCGTGCCCGGACGTGCCAGTGAGGGTTGCATTCGTCTGAAGGATGCCGACATCATCAAGTTGCGCAACCACTATGCACTCCAGAATATGAAGGTGATCATCAAGGATGAGTCGGTAGACGACTTCCCCTTCGAGATCAAGGCCATGCGCAAGCAGAAAGTGGAGCGCAAACGCCATTTCGACCCCTCCAAGACAGTGAAAAACTAAAGTATGGCGCTGAATTATATCTGGATAGCCCTTTTCGCACTGGGATTCCTGGTGGGAGTCATCAAACTGTGCCTCGGCGATGTCGAGGCACTGCCGGCAATGATGGACTCCACCTTCGAGATGTCGAAGGATGGATTCGAGATGAGTCTCGGCCTCACCGGAACGCTCACCCTCTGGATGGGACTGCTGAAGATAGGTGAGGACAGTGGGCTGATCAACCGGTTGGCCAATTTCCTCAGTCCTGTTCTCACCCGGCTCTTCCCCGAGATTCCCAAGGGTCATCCAGCTTTGGGAGCCATCTTTATGAATATCTCGGCCAATATGCTTGGCCTCGACAATGCCGCCACCCCCATGGGCCTCAAAGCCATGCAGGAGTTGCAGAGCATCAACAAGGCGAAAGACACCGCCAGCAACTCGATGATTATGTTCCTTACGCTCAACACGTCGGGCATCACAATCATCCCCATCTCCATCATGGCCTATCGTGCGAAGGCCGGTGCCGCCGACCCCACCGACGTGTTCATCCCCTTGTTGCTCACTTCACTCTGCTCCACCATCGTGGGATTGATCGTATGTTCCATCTATCAGCGCATCAATCTCTTCAACCGCTACATCATGGCCATGTTTGCCATCATCGCCGTGTTCGTGGCAGGTCTGTTCACCTTCATTTGGGGAATGGACAACCAGCAGATGCAGAATTTCTGCCGGGTGCTCACCAGCATCATGATCCTCGGCGCTATCATGCTTTTCATCTATTCGGGATGGCGTAAGAAACTCAATGTCTACAATTCTTTCATCGAGGGCGCAAAAGGTGGGTTCAACGTGGCGGTAACCCTCATCCCCTATGTCGTGGCTATCCTCGTGGCAGTGGGTGTCTTCAGGGCGTCGGGAGGCTTGCAGATGCTCCAGCATGCCGTCGAGGCAGGGGTAGAGGCCATCGGACTCAACTCCGACTTCGTTGGTGCCCTGCCTGTGGCGCTGATGAAGCCTCTTAGCGGTCCCGGTGCACGTGGCATGATGCTTGAGAATTTTGCCCATTTCGGACCCGACTCCTTCATAGGCCATCTGTCGAGTGTGCTCCAAGGATGCACCGACACCACGTTCTATATCCTCGCCGTCTATTTTGGTAGCGTGGGGATCAAGAAATACCGCTATTCCGTGACCTGCGGACTCTCTGCCGATATCGCCGGCATGATAGCCGCAGTGCTTATCAGTTATTTCTTCTTCGGGTAATAATTCTGCTATTCCTGCGTTATTGATTTGAAACCATCATACAGTGATGGCTATATTCCAACCACACCCCAGAGCCATGCAGTGGACTGACAGAATCCGACAAGTGAAAATCATACTCGTGGTGGCCGCGGTACTCATAGCCGTGGCCTCACTATTCATCTCGCACTATCTCGTGCGCGACCTCTCCGTGCAGGAGCGCCAGAAGATGGAGGTGTGGGCTGAGGCCATGAGGTCGCTCAACACTGCCGATGAGAACACCGACCTGAATCTTGTGCTCAAGGTCATCGACGAGAACAACACCATCCCGGTCATCGTGCTCAACAGCAACAACGAGGCGGTCACCTTCAGGAATGTGGAAATCAGTGGCATCGACTATGCCGACAGCCTGCGCCATGCTGCCTCGTTGGGCAGGAGATGGATGGAGTCGGGGCATGCCATCAAGATTTTCCTTGGCGAGGAGGGTAAGAGCGAGTACAACAACGTGTGTTACGACGAGTCGGTAATGATCAGGCGGCTCTCTTCATGGCCCTTCGTACAACTGGGCATCGTCATGGTGTTTGTCGTGGTGGCTATCTTCGCCTTGCTCACCTCGAAGCGTGCTGAGCAAAACAAAGTGTGGGTGGGGCTGTCGAAGGAGACGGCTCACCAGTTGGGCACTCCCATCTCCAGCCTGATGGCATGGACGGAGATACTACGCGAGACCTATCCCGACGACAGCCTGCTGCCCGAGATGGACAAAGACGTGAAACGGTTGCAGCTCATCGCCGACAGGTTCTCCAAAATCGGGTCGTTACCCGAACTGGTGCCCACAAGTCTCACTCAGGTGATGCAGCATGTGGTGGAATATATGAACCGGCGCACCTCGGCCAAGGTGGCCATGGTCACCGACTTCCCCGACGATGATATCATTGTCGACGCCAATGCGTCGCTCTTCGAGTGGGTCATCGAGAACCTCTGCAAGAATGCCGTGGATGCCATGGAAGGGGAGGGCACCATCACCCTGCATCTCGAGAAGGCCGACGATAAGGCCATCGTTGAGGTGGCCGACACCGGGAAGGGTATCAAGAAAAAAGACCTGCGCAATGTCTTCACTCCGGGGTTCACCACCAAGAAACGCGGTTGGGGACTTGGTCTCTCGCTGGCCAAACGCATCGTCGAGGAGTACCATAAAGGAAAGATTTTTGTTAAAAACTCCGAGATAGGTAAGGGTACAACATTCAGAATTGAACTCCAAGCTTAGTTTTTTTTCGTCATTTATTGATTCTATTACAAATAAAATTTGTAACTTTGCAGCCCAATGGGGAAATTAGATACGTTCAAGATAGATTTGAAGGGGCTCAGCACCGAAAACGCTTGTTTTGAGTTCAGTCTCGACAAAGCCTATTTTGATGCCATCGGCAGCGAAGACCTCAAGGGGGGTGACCTTCATACTACGCTGCAAGTAAGGAAAGTGGCCGGTAACTTCGAGCTCAGTTTTCATACTGAGGGAGTGGTGACCGTCACTTGTGACTTGTGCCTCGACGATATGTCGCTTCCCATTGCCACCGACAACAAATTGGTGGCAAGGTTGGGCGATGAGTTCGACGACAGCGACGAATACATTGTCATTCCCGCCGACGAGGGCATCCTCAATGTGGCCTGGCTGATCTACGAGTTCGTCGCTCTGGCTTTGCCCATGAGGCATGTGCATGAGGAAGGGCAGTGTAACCCCGACATGATCAGGCGCATCGAACAACTTGTTGTCGACAGCAGCGATGACGATGAGGCAGTCGACCCCAGGTGGAACGAATTGAAGAAACTAAAATCAACAATTAAAGAATAAAAGAAAAATGGCACATCCTAAAAGAAGACAGTCAAAGACTCGTACACTGAAGAGAAGAACTCATGATAAGGCAGTGGCTCCTACACTGGCACTCTGCCCTAACTGCGGCGCCTACTATGTATACCACACCGTGTGCTCGGCTTGCGGATACTACAGGGGCAAGGTCGCTATCGTGAAGGAAACCGTTGAGTAATGGGTAAAATCAGAGCGATTATCACCGGCGTGGGTGGATACGTGCCCGACTATGTCCTCAACAACGAGGAGTTGTCGCGCATGGTGGAGACTAACGACGAGTGGATAATGACGCGCGTGGGAATCAAGGAGCGGAGAATCCTCACCGAAGAGGGTCTCGGCACGTCCTATATGGCCCGTAAGGCCGCCAAGATGGTTATCGCTAAGACGGGTGTCGATCCCGACTCGATCGACGCCCTCATGCTGGCCACCTCGTCGGCCGACTACAAATTCCCTTCCACCGCATCCATCGTCCTCGGCAAAATCGGTCTGAAGAATGCTTTCGCATTCGATTTCTGGGGCGCTTGCTGCGGATTCCTCTATGCACTCGACAATGCGGCTTGCATGATCGAGAGTGGCAGGTACAAGAAGGTCATTGTCATCGGAGCCGACAAGATGTCGTCGATGGTCGACTATACCGACCGCGCCACTTGTCCGCTGTTTGGTGATGGTGCAGGAGCTGTGCTCGTCGAAGCTACCGAGGAAGAGGATGTGGGCTATATGGACTCCTATTTCCGTACCGACGGAAAGGGCCTGCCCTTCCTGCATATGAAGGCAGGAGGGTCGGTTTGTCCTCCTTCCCATTTTACCGTCGACCACCGTCTGCATTACCTCTACCAGGAAGGGCGAACGGTGTTCCGCTATGCGGTGACCAATATGAGCGACGACTGCGCGCTCATCGCCGAACGCAACGGGCTCAACAAAGACAACATCACCTGGGTAATCCCCCACCAGGCCAATATGCGCATCATTGAGGCCGTGGCCAAACGCCTTGAGTTGCCGCTAGAGCAGGTGATGGTCAATATTGAGCATTATGGCAATACCAGTGCGGGCACCATCCCACTGGCGTTATGGGATTATGAGAGCAGGCTGAGGAAAGGCGACAATATCATCATGACGGCTTTCGGAGCGGGCTTCGTTCATGGCGCTTCTTACCTGAAGTGGGCTTATGATGGCTCACAGGCAGCGGCACCAAGAAAATAATAATCCTCTCTTTCTCTTCAACGCATCCTTCCTCTAAGAAAAGGTGCGTTTTTTTGTCGTTTAAAATGAAGATATGAAACACAAGGCAGGATTCGTCAACATCGTAGGAAACCCCAATGTGGGTAAGAGCACGCTCATGAACCAACTCGTGGGCGAGCGGATTTCCATCGCCACCTTCAAGGCACAGACCACCAGGCATCGCATCATGGGCATCGTCAATACCGACGACATGCAAATCGTGTTCTCCGACACTCCAGGAGTGCTCAAGCCCAACTACAAATTGCAGGAGTCGATGCTTGCTTTCTCCGAGTCGGCTCTTACCGATGCCGATGTGCTCCTCTATGTCACCGATGTGGTGGAGAATCCCGAGAAAAACCTCGACTTCCTCGAGAAAGTGCGCAAACTCACCATTCCCGTGCTGCTGCTCATCAACAAGATCGACCTTACCGACCAAAAGGGCTTGGTGGCGGTGGTGGAGAAATGGCACGCGTTGCTTCCCGATGCCGAGATCTTGCCCATCTCGGCACTCAACAAGTTTGGCACCCAGCTCATCCTCAAACGCATCGGTGAGTTGCTGCCCGACAGTCCGCCCTATTTCGACAAAGACCAGCTCACCGACAAGCCTGCCCGTTTCTTCGTATCAGAGATTATCCGCGAGAAGATCCTGCTCTACTACGACAAGGAGATTCCCTACTCGGTGGAGGTAAGGGTCGAGCAGTTCAAGGAGGAAGAGAAAATCATCCGCATCAGTGCCGTCATCTATGTGGAGCGCGATTCGCAGAAAGGCATCATCATCGGACATCAGGGGGTGGCGCTGAAGAAGGTGAGCACGGAGTCGCGCAAGGCCCTGGAAAAGTTCTTCGGAAAGAGCATCTTCCTCGAGACATTCGTCAAGGTCGACAAAGACTGGCGCTCGTCGAAGAAAGAACTCGACAACTTCGGGTATAATCCTGAATAGTCAGAGGAATACGTTTTATAAGTGCTTGAATAATAAATAGTTAAACATATGTCATTAGTAGCCATCGTAGGACGCCCCAACGTGGGTAAGTCTACACTTTTCAATCGCCTCACCAAGTCGAGAAGGGCTATCGTGAGCGAGGAGGCTGGCACCACACGCGACCGCCAATATGGCAAGTGTGAGTGGAACGGCAGGGAATTCTCCGTGGTCGACACTGGTGGATGGGTCGTCAAATCCGATGATATCTTCGAGGAGGAAATCCGCAAACAGGTGGTCATCGCCACCGAGGAGGCCGACCTTGTGCTCTTCCTCGTCGACATCACCACCGGGCTCACCGACTGGGACGAGGACGTGGCGCTCATCCTGCGCCGCTCCAAACTGCCCGTTATCGTAGTGGCCAACAAGGCTGATAACTTTGACCAGTACTATGAGGCCGCCGAGTTCTACAGACTTGGTCTGGGCGATCCCATGTGCATCAGTTCTGCCACAGGCAGTGGCACAGGCGACTTGCTCGACAAGGTGCTCGAGAACCTGAAGGCCGACAATGCTGATGATATCGAGGAGGGTATTCCACGCTTTGCGGTCGTTGGCCGTCCCAACGCCGGGAAGAGCAGCCTCATCAATGCCTTTATCGGTGAGGACCGTCATATCGTGACCGACATCGCAGGCACCACCCGCGACAGCATCTACACCCGTTACGACAAGTTCGGCTTCGATTTCTATCTGGTCGACACGGCTGGTATCCGTCGCAAGAACAAGGTGTCGGAAGACCTTGAGTTCTATTCCGTCATGCGCAGCATCAGGGCCATTGAGAACAGCGATGTGTGCATTCTCATGATCGATGCCACGCGCGGCATCGAGGCGCAGGATATGAATATCTTCCAGTTGATACAGAAGAACAACAAGTCGCTTGTGGTGGTGGTGAACAAATGGGACCTTGTGGAGAATAAGGACCAGGTGGTCATCAAGACTTTCGAGAATGCCATACGTGAGCGCATGGCTCCTTTCGTCGACTTCCCCATCATCTTCGCCTCGGCCCTTACCAAGCAGCGCATATTCAAGGTGCTCGAGACAGCCAAGCAGGTATACCTGAACCGCACAAACAAGGTCAGCACGTCGAAACTCAACGAGGTGATGCTGCCCCTCATCGAGGCCTATCCGCCGCCATCGGTAAAGGGCAAGTATATCAAGATCAAGTTCTGCATGCAGGTGCCCGAGACGCAGATACCCACTTTCGTGTTCTATGCCAACCTGCCACAGTATGTGAAAGAGCCCTACCGCCGTTTCCTTGAGAACAAGATCAGAGAGAACTGGCAGATGACGGGTTGTCCTATCAACGTGTTCATCCGCCAAAAATGAGATGTTCGTTCTGGACACTCCTTCTGGTGTTGGCTTGCTCGGCGTGTGCGCCTAAGGCCGAAGATGCTGCCGAGGTGGCAGGTCGCACGGCCAAACTGTATTATGACGCCTTGCTCGAAGGCAAGTATGATGTGTTTGTGGCCGGTATCGACAAACATCTGGGCGAGCAGCACGACTACGATGTGCAGTTGTTGGCCAATGCGAGGATGTTCGTCGACAAACAGAAAGATAGCCATCAGGGCATAGCCTCGTTCGAGGTGTCGAGGGTGGAGTATAGCGATAGTGCCTATGCCGCCAATGTGTTTCTGCAGGTGCATTATGCCGACAGCACACAGGAGCAGATTGTGGTGCCGATTGTGGTGCGCGACGATGTGTGGCTCATGAGATAACACCCTTCCTGTAACCAGCAATCCCCATTCCGAGATTCGGGATGGGGATTGTTGGTGATATGGGTTACCTTCTGTCGCGTCACTTCGCGTCATCATGCTCGAGTACCATGTGGCGCAGGTCTTTCAGCAGGTCGCTGGCGAAGATGAAGTCGGTGAGCCGCTTGTTGGTCGACCTCATCACCTGGTCGCTCTTGCCTTGCCAGTCCATGCGTCCCTCGTAGATGAAGATGATGTTCTCACCAATGCCCATCACCGAGTTCATGTCGTGGGTGTTGATGATGGTGGTGGTGTTGTATTCCTTCGTGATGCTGCTGAGCAGGTCGTCGATCACCAGTGAGGTCTTGGGGTCGAGACCCGAGTTGGGTTCGTCGCAGAACAGGTATTTGGGATTGAGCGAGATGGCTCTCGCTATGGCCACGCGCTTCTGCATGCCTCCCGATATCTCACCCGGGTATTTCTTCTCGGCCCCCACGAGGTTCACCCTGTCGAGGCACTCACGGGCACGTTTCTTCCTGTCACGATAGGTCATCGTCGAGAACATATCCAGGGGAAACATCACATTCTCGAGCACCGATAGGGAGTCGAAGAGGGCGGCACTCTGGAATATCATGCCCATCTCGCGCCTAAGGGCGATACGCTCGCGCTTGCTCATCTTCACCAGGTCGCGGCCGTCGTAGAGCACTTGGCCACTGGTGGGGTGGAGCAGTCCCACGAGGTTCTTCATCAGCACGGTCTTTCCCGAGCCACTCTGACCGATAATCAGGTTGGTCTTGCCATTCTCAAACACGGCGTTGATGTCTTGCAACACGTCTTTGTCCTCGAACGATTTGAATAGGTGCTTTACTTCTATCATGGCTATGAGAGCAATTGGGTGAGAAACACGTCGGAGAAAAGAATCAGCACACTGCTCGACACAACGGCCGAGGTGCTGGCCTCGCCCACTTCCACCGAACCGCCTTTTACGGTGTATCCGTAGTAGGACGACACGCTCGAGATGATGAAGGCGAAGAACAGGCTCTTGATGATGCTCATCCACATGAACCAGGCCTTGAAGTCGTGCTGCAGGCCCACCGTCAGGTCGTCGGGCGACAGCACATGGCCGATGTAGGCGGTGGCGTAGGCGCCCAGGATACCGGTGGCTGCACTGAAAATCACCAGGAAGGGCATGATGGTGATCAGCCCGAGGATTTTGGGAAGGATGAGGTAACTGGCAGAGTTCACACCCATGATTTCCAGGGCGTCTATCTGCTGTGTCACCCTCATGGTGCCTAGTTCGGAAGCAATGTTCGACCCTACTTTTCCGGCAAGGATCAGACACATGATCGAAGACGAGAACTCAAGGAGCATGATCTCACGTGTGGTATAGCCCGTGACAAACTTTGGCATCCATGGACTTTGGATGTTCAGTTTCATCTGGATGCAAATCACGGCTCCGATAAAGAACGAGATGAGCAGCACGATGCCGATGGAGTCGACACCTAGTGCCGACATCTCCTTCACATATTTCTTCAGGAACATCCTCATCCGCTCTGGCCTTGCTATCGTGCGGGCCATGAGCTGCAGATAATCCCCGAATGTCTGGAGTGCCTTGAGTATGAACATTGTCTTACAACGCTTAAGATGGTATGGTGCCTCGGGTGAGAGTGGCACTGCCTTTGTCATGTAAAGGCCGTGTCATGTCTCTCAGGCGGAGCACGAAAAGTTTTGCGGTGCAAAAATAGGACTAAAATTCGACCTGTGCAAATATTTGTCTGCTATTTCCCACTGTCCACCAGCCACTCGCCGTCGTATTTCTTCAGCTTCACGTTGTCTTTCTTGGTGCTGTCGGTGTCGTAGACGATTTCGAAGTTCACTACGGCAGTGCCTTGCTTCTCATCTACGGTCTCGTCGATGAAAGAATAGCTCTTCACTTTCTTGTAGCCTTCCGACTTCTGCGATATCTTTTCCTTCACCATCGCCTTCATGCCCTCTTTCTGCTCTGCTTTATCGAAGTGCATGAGCTCGAACATAGCATCCACGTCCTCATTCTTGGTGGCTTCCATATACTTCTCGGCCACTTTCTGGGTCTCGCTCTTTTTGTCGCAGCTCACTACGAGCATCGTCAGCATGCAGAGGCATGCCATCCACATCATTTTTCTCATTTGTTCTTGTTTTTAATGGTTAAACTTGTATTTCCTTGTTCTTAGAGGCTGAACTTGTATTTCGATTCCAACTGTTCTGACTCCAGCACGTCGGAGGGGAACATGCAGTCCATCTTCAGGAAGGGTATGTCCACATGATGGCGCTCCGTACCCACCAGTTCCACCCCTGCGCGATGGTAGGCATGCACCACTAGTTCGGTGCAATACATCCGGGTGGTGTCATTGTCGTCGTAGGCATGGTCGAAGAGGGTGTGGCGGTGATAGACATCGAGGGCCGCAGCTGCGGCTTTCCGTGCTGCCAGTGAGTCTTTGTACCGGCAAACTTCTCCTGTCTGTGCGTAGACCGACGAGAAGAACTGCTCGGGCGTGTCCATCTTCACCCTGTCGGGGTCGCCTTCGTAATCGGGCTCGTCGGGTACGGCATGCACCACCATCTTCACTCCCGCCGAGTCCACCACAATGCCCACATGCGAGTATTCTCCTTTCTCGTCGAGTGCCAGCACAGTGCGGCTGGTGAGTCCGCTCCCGCGCCTGAGCACCACGTCGCCGATGTGCAGCGTGCAGTTGGCGGGCATGATGCAGCTCACGTCTTTGTTTGGGTTGTCCGAACAGCTCCCAAAAGTAGTCGCCACCAGCAGGAGGGCGACAGCGAATGAGCCGATGATGGATGCACTTCTTCCCATTTCTGGTCAAAGATACGATTTTTTATCCATAATTGTGGCAGAACAGCTCGTTTTTCTGTCAGTTGATAAGATTATTTTGCTATTTCTTTCCGATTTGTTTTGGCATGGCCAAAAATCGTAGCGTTTTAATTGGCTATTACACAAAATCTCAGTACCTTTGTCTCTTCAAAGAATCATCAACAACACGTTTGACACATATTAATATGGAATGGAAACATCAGTTGAGGAGCGCCATCTGCACTGAGGGGCGCAAGATGGCTGGCTCCAGAGCCCTATGGGTGGCTGCCGGCATGAAGAGAGAACAATTCGGCAAACCCATCATCGCCGTGGTCAACTCTTTCACACAGTTCGTTCCGGGACATACCCACTTGCACGAGATTGGCCAGGTGGTAAAACAAGAGATTGGGGCCCTGGGATGCTATGCTGCCGAGTTCAATACCATCGCCATCGACGACGGCATCGCCATGGGACACGACGGTATGCTCTACTCCTTGCCCTCACGCGATATCATCGCCGACTCGGTGGAATATATGGTGAATGCCCACAAGGCCGATGCCATGGTGTGTATATCCAACTGCGACAAGGTCACTCCGGGTATGCTCATGGCTGCCATGCGACTCAATATCCCTGCTATCTTTGTCAGTGGCGGACCTATGGAGGCAGGACGGTGGAAAGGCGAGAACGTCGACCTTGTCACGGCTATGGTGAAGGGTGCCGACCCAACGGTGAGCGATGCCGACATGCAAGAACTGGAAGGCTGTGCCTGTCCGGGCTGCGGCAGTTGCTCGGGCATGTTCACGGCCAATTCCATGAACTCGCTCACCGAGGCCATCGGTCTCTCGCTGCCGGGCAATGGCACCATCCTCGCTACCCATGTCAACCGTGTCAGACTCTTCAAGGACGCTGCCCGTCAGATTGTGGAGAATGCCTTCAAATACTACCGCGACGGCGACGAAAGCGTGCTGCCAAGGTCTATCGCCACGCGCGACGCTTTCCTCAATGCCATGACGCTCGATATCGCCATGGGTGGTTCTACCAATACCGTGCTCCACTTGCTGGCCGTAGCCCAGGAGGCTGGTGCCGACTTCCAGATGCGCGACATCGATATGCTGAGTCGAAAGGTGCCGTGCTTGTGCAAACTTGCGCCCAATACCCAACGCTATAGCGTGCAGGAATGCGGTAGGGCTGGTGGCATCCTCGGTATCATCAGCGAACTCAACCGTGGCTCTCTCATCCGTGGCGACGTGAGGCGTGTAGATGGAATGACGCTTGCCGAGGCCATGCGGAAATACAATATCGTCGACCACCCCGAGGCCATCGACCCCGAGGCCAACCGCATTTACCAAAGTGCGCCCGCAGGCAAGTTCTCTACCAAGATGGGTTCGCAGGATGCACAATGGGGTACGCTCGACACCGACCGTGCCAATGGATGTGTGCGTGATATCGACCATGCCTATACCAAGGACGGCGGACTGGCCGTGCTCTTCGGCAATATCGCCCAGGACGGATGCGTGGTGAAGACGGCTGGCGTCGACCCCGCCCTCTGGCATTTCGAGGGTCCCGCCGTGGTGTTCGACTCCCAGGAAGAAGCCTGTGAGGGTATCCTCGGAGGCAGGGTGAAGAGTGGCGACTGCGTGGTCATAACTCATGAGGGACCGAAGGGCGGTCCGGGCATGCAGGAGATGCTCTATCCCACTTCCTATATCAAGAGCATGCACCTGGGCAAGGAGTGTGCCCTCATCACCGATGGACGATTCTCTGGAGGTACCTCCGGACTGAGCCTTGGGCACATTTCTCCTGAGGCTGCCTCGGGTGGAAATATCGGCAAGATTGTTGATGGCGACATCATCGAGATCGATATCCCCAGCCGCAGCATCAACGTGCGCCTCTCCGACGATGAACTGGCAGCGCGCCCACAGCGTCCGCTCACCCGCAACAGGGTGGTGAGCAAGGCGCTTAGGGCCTATGCTCAGAGTGTCAGTTCTGCCGACAAGGGTGGCGTGAGAATCATTGACTAAAACTCATTTCCGATGAAAGATATCATAACAGGATCCGAGGCGCTGATGCGCTCGCTGAAGGCCGAGGGCGTGACCACCATCTTCGGATACCCAGGTGGGGCCATCATGCCTGTCTACGATGCGCTCTACGACTATACCCGTGGCGAGAAGAAGGCGTTCGACCATATCCTCGTTCGTCACGAGCAGTCGGCCGCCCATGCCGCAGAGGGTTATGCCCGGGTGAGCGGACAGGTGGGCGTGTGCCTGGTGACCAGCGGGCCTGGAGCAACCAATACCCTTACTGGTGTGGCCGACGCCATGATGGACTCCACGCCCATCGTGGTCATTGCCGGACAGGTGGGTGTGGCGGCGTTGGGTACCGATGCCTTCCAGGAGGTCGACCTCGTGGGTGTGGCACAGCCTATTTCGAAATGGAGCTATCAGATTCGCCGGCCCGAGGATGTGGCATGGGCGGTGAGCAGGGCATTCTTTATCGCCCGCAGTGGTCGCCCCGGACCAGTCGTGCTCGATTTCCTCAAGAACGCACAGACGCAGAAGACTGAGTGGAAACCCCAGAAGGTGGACTTCATACGCAGTTATGTGCCTTATCCGAAAGTCGATGAGGAGTGCGTGCGCCAGGCTGCCGAACTGATCAATAACGCCAGCCGCCCTCTGGCCCTTGTGGGACAGGGAGTGGAGCTGGGCGGCGCACAGGCCGAACTGGTGGAGTTCCTGGAAAAGGGCGACATCCCCGCAGGTCGCACCATGCTCGGACTGTCGGCTCTCCCCAGCAACCATCCGCTCAATGTGGGCATGCTTGGCATGCATGGCAACTTCGCCCCCAATGTGAAGGAACAGGAGTGTGATGTGATTATCGCCATCGGCATGCGCTTCAGCGACCGTGTCACAGGACGCACCGACAGGTATGCCCGACAGGCAAAGGTGATACACCTCGATATCGACAAGTCTGAAATCAACAAGAACGTGAAGTGTGATGTGCCTGTCATCGGTGACTGCAAGGTCACTCTTCCCGCCATTACCCAACTCTTGCGGAAATGCAAGCGCAAGGAGTGGCGCGACAGTTTCAAACCGTTGGCCGAGCGTGAGCAGGAGCGGGTGATCGAACCCGCCATCCACCCCTCAGGCGGTCCGCTGCTCATGGGCGAGGTGGTGAATGCCGTGGCCGAGGCGACGGGGGGCGAGGCTATCCTCGTGACCGATGTCGGACAGAACCAACTTTTCAGTTGCCGTTATTTCAAATACCACCGGCAGCGGTCTATCGTCACCAGTGGCGGTCTGGGCACCATGGGCTTTGGCATGCCTGCGGCAGTGGGTGCCACCTTTGGCGCTCCACAACGCACCGTCTGCGTGTTCATGGGCGATGGCGGATTCCAGATGAGTATCCAGGAACTGGGCACCATCATGGAGACCCAGGCTCCTGTGAAGATGATTGTCCTCAACAACAACTACCTGGGCAATGTGCGGCAGTGGCAGGATATGTTCTTCGAACGGCGCAAGTCGTTTACGAGGATGATGAACCCCGCATATGCCAAGGTGGCGGAGGCTTACGGCATCCCCTACCAGTTGGTGGTCGACAGGGCCGACCTGGCCTCGGCGGTCAAGCGGATGCTCGACGCCAAGGGACCGTTCGTGCTCGAGTGTGCGGTGATGGAGGAAGACAATGTGCTGCCCATGACACCACCGGGTATGAGTGTCGATGAGATGATGCTCGACATCAATGTCTGAACGAAGCCAGGCACTAACAATCAATCCAAATCGTCAGAATCAATGGAAAAGACTTTTTATACGCTGCTGGTCTACTCCGAGAACATCGCGGGTATCCTCAACCAGATTACGGCCGTCTTCACCCGGAGGCAGGTCAACATCGAGAGTCTCAACGTGTCGGCCTCCAGCATCGAGGGAGTGCACAAATACACCATCACGGCATGGAGTGACCCCGATCAGATTGAGAAGATCACCAAGCAGATAGAAAAGAAAATCGATGTGGTGAAGGCCAAGTTCTACACCGACGACCAACTCTTCATCCGTGAGACCGGCCTTTACAAACTGTCTACCCAGGTGGTGCTCGACAACCCCGAGGTCTCGCGCATCATCCGTCGTTACGATGCCCAGATTACGGAGGTCAACCCCACTTATGTGGCAGTGATGAAGAGTGGCATCACCGAGGATATCGTGGCGTTGTTCAAGGCCCTCAACGAGTTCGACTGCGTGTTGCAGTACACGCGTAGCGGCCGCATCGCCATCACGCGCAGCACCGAGGAGGAGGTGAGTGCTTTCTTGGAACAACAAAAGAAATCTTATGAAAATGGAAAAAGATAAGGTTGGACGGTACGAGTTCATGGCGGAGCCGTTCCATTGCGACTTCTCCAAGCATCTGCTCATGGGACATCTAGGCAACCATCTGCTCAATGCCGCCGACTACCACTCCCACGACCGGGGATTCGGCATGTCATTCCTCAACACCATCAACAAGACTTGGGTACTCTCACGCTTGGCTGTGGAGATGGAGGAGATGCCGGCCATGTATACCCGGTTCGATGTGGAGACTTGGGTCGAGACAGCCATGCGTTTCTTCACCAACCGCAATTTCAAGGTCATCGACAGCCTCTCGGGCAAGGTCTATGGCTATGGTCGCTCGGTGTGGGCGATGATCGACACCGAGACCCGCCAACCTGCCAACCTCCTTGAGGTGAACGAGGGTGCCTTGGCGGGATATGTGGAGAAAGAGAAAACTTGTCCGATCGCAAAGAGTTCAAGGGTAAATTGTAGTGATGCCGGCGAATTGGTGGCCGAACTCAAGATGCAATACAACGACATCGATATTAATGGCCATGTGAACAGCGTGAAGTATATCGAGCACGTGCTCGACACGTTCCCCTTGGAGTGGTATGCCTCCCACCGCTTGCAGCGCTTCGAGGTGGCCTACGTGGCCGAGGCTCATGCCGGCGACACCCTGCGTCTCTATCGTGAGACGCCCGATGGTCTCACCTTCATGGTGCGCGTGGCGAAGAAAGCCAATGAGGAGCACGACGAGGTGGAAGTTTGCAGATGTTTGGCCCGGTTTGTAAAAGATTGAAAGTAAATTTTGCCAATTCACTTTTAATTCGTAACTTTGCCGCGCTTTTCCATTCTCCCTCTTCAATAGAGGGCCGAGTGGGGTAAAACATCATTCTACGAATAAATGTAGCATAATATAACAACCCGTGGCAGATTTGTCTCTGCCACACAAACCAATTTGAATATGGCTGAAATGAATTTTGGTGGCGTCATCGAGACCGTGGTCACCAGCAAGGAGTTCTCTTTGGAGAAAGCACGTGAGGTATTGAAAAACGAGACCATCGCCGTCATTGGCTATGGCATTCAGGGACCTGGCCAGGCCTGCAACCTGCGCGACAATGGATTCAACGTCATCGTCGGACAGCGTCAGGGCAAGACCTACGACAAGGCTGTGGCCGACGGATGGGTACCTGGAAAGACGCTCTTCTCTATCGAGGAGGCTGCCGAGAAGGGCACCATCGTATGTATGCTCCTCTCCGATGCCGGACAGATACAGGTTTGGCCACGCATCAAACCTTTCCTTACCAAGGGCAAGGCATTGTATTACTCGCATGGATTCGCCATCAACTGGAACGACCGCACCGGCGTGGTGCCGCCAGAGGATGTCGACGTGATATTGGTGGCTCCCAAAGGCTCGGGCACCTCGCTCCGCACCATGTTCCTTGAGGGACGCGGACTCAACTGCTCGTATGCCGTTTATCAGGATGCCACTGGCAAGGCCGAGGAGCGCACCATCGCCTTCGGTATCGGCATCGGTGCCGGTTACTTGTTCAAGACCACTTTCGAGCGCGAGGCCACTTCCGACCTCACGGGCGAGCGCGGTTCGCTCATGGGTGCCATCGAGGGCCTGCTCGAGGCTCAGTATGAGGTGCTCCGCGAGCATGGACACTCTCCCTCGGAGGCTTTCAACGAGACCGTGGAGGAACTTACCCAGAGCCTGGGCCCGCTCTTCGGTGCTAAAGGTATGGACTGGATGTATGCCAACTGCTCCACTACGGCTCAGCGTGGCGCACTCGACTGGGCTCCCCGCTTCCGCGAGGCCATCAAACCGGTGATGGAGTGGCTCTACCTGTCGGTGCAGACCGGCAAGGAGGCTCAGATTTCCATCGACGCCAACTCGAAGGCCGACTACCGCGATGGTCTGGAGAAGGAGTTGGCCGCCATGCGCGACAAGGAGATGTGGCGTGCTGGAGAGACGGTGCGCAAACTGCGTCCTGAGAATAACTAATCACTGAATACATCACATTGCATGACAAAGGGAGGCGCTCCGCAGAGCGCCTCCCTTTGTGTTCGTTCTCTATGGCTATTCGATGAACAAGAATGCACCTTTGGCCCTCACGCGCTCTTCGTGAATGAGGTGGCTGAGGGTGGCATCGAGCTCGGCCTTGGGAATGCCCAGGGCATGTAGTTCGGTGATATGGTGCTGTTGGTGGTCGGCAAGTAGGGCGAGGATGCGCTCATTGGCTGCCTCCATGACCTCGCTGTTCTCGCTCTTGCCCTGATGGGCCAGGCACACGTCGCACTGTCCGCAGTCGTGTGTGCTCTCCTCTCCAAAATACCTCAGCAACTGGCGGCTTCGGCACACGGTGTCGTTGGTGGCGTAGGCAATCATGCTGTCGATGCGCTGCACATAGCTCTCCAACCGGTCTTCATACACCTCACGGGTGATGACAAGCCGCGAACCTTCCTCGCGGCGCTGGGCATAGCAAATGGCGGGCATCTTGCGACGGGGAATGAAATGAAGAATGTGGCGCTTGCTCAACTGCTTCAGTACCATATAGGTGGTCTGAGGGTCGAGGCCAGCCTTGCGGGCCACCATGTTCTCGTTGATGAAGCAGTAGTCGGCGAACAGTCCGCCGTAGAGGCGCAGGAGTGCCGTGATGACCTCGTTCTCCACAGGCGAGTTGTCGTTCAGCATGTAGAGCTGGTCGCGCTCGAGCAGGAACCTGAGGCGCGGACTGTTGTCGGGGTCGGTGTCGTAGATCAGGTAGCCGGCGCGCTGTAGGATGCGAAGGGCAGCGTCTACTTGTACGGGGAAGTGCTTGAAGGCCTTGCAGAACTTGTCGATATCGAACTCCAGAGTGGTGCCCTCGCCAAAGCCCACCCCCATCTGGAAAAAGTCGGCCAGGTGGTCGTACACCTGCCTCACATAGTCTTTCTCGGGAAAGGTGTCGGTCATGCGCTTGTTGAGCTTGCGCTTGTCGGAGGAGTTGTAGAGCAGCACGGCATACGACTTCTTGCCATCGCGTCCGGCACGTCCGGCCTCTTGGAAATAGGCCTCGGGCGAGTCGGGACAGTCGATATGGAGCACAATGCGCACGTCGGCCTTGTCGATGCCCATGCCAAAGGCGTTGGTGGCCACCATCACCCTCACCTTGTCGTCGTGCCAGGCTTTCTGACGTTCGTCTTTCACCATGGGGTCGAGTCCGGCGTGGTAGAAGGTAGAGGTGATACCGGCGGCATTGAGCAGGTCGGATGTCTCATGCGCTCTTTTTCGGCTTCTCACATACACGATGGCACTGCCGCTCACCCTATGGAGAATATTGGAGAGTTCGGTGAATTTGTCGGGGGCATTGCGAACGATATAGGCAAGGTTCTTGCGCTCGAAACTCATACTGTAGACATTCTTCTCGGCGAAGCCCAGTTTGGCTTGGATGTCGTCCACCACCTGTGGCGTTGCGGTGGCGGTGAGAGCGAGTACGGGGATACCGGGAAGTGCCTTGCGGATATTGGCAATGCGTAGGTAGGAGGGTCTGAAATCGTAACCCCACTGGCTGATGCAGTGAGCCTCGTCTACGGCAATGAAGCTCACCTTCATGTATTGGAGCTTGGCAAGGAAGAGGGGTGAGGAGAGACGCTCGGGCGATACATAGAGAATGTTGACCCCTCCAAAGACGGCATTGTTGAGGGTGGTCACAATCTCGTCGTGCGTCAAGCCCGTGTAAATGGCCGATGCGAGGATGCCCTTCCGCCGCAGGTGGGTCACCTGGTCTTTCATCAGGGCGATGAGAGGTGTCACCACCAGGCATACGCCACCCTTGAGCAGCGCAGGCACCTGGAAGGTGATGCTCTTTCCGCCGCCCGTGGGCATCAGGCCCAGGGTGTCGCGACCCTGGTCGATACTTTCGATAATCTCACGTTGAATACCCCTGAAGTCGTCGTAACCCCAGTATTGGCGAAGAATTTCCTGGTATTTGTCCACAGAGCCGTCTCTTTCAGCTTGGTTTGCCTTCGGCCACATCCTCCTCGGCGGCACGGATGTCCTCAATCTGCAACTGCACGCTGCCGTGTTTGTAGATGTTGTCTTCGATGGTGTAGGCAATGTCGAAACTGCGTTTCGACTTGATGTAGCGTGCCGAGGCGCTCTGTCCGAAGGCGATGCCGTTCATCACGTTGTTCGATTTCGAGTCGACCAGTTCGAGCTTGATGTGCTCTTGCTCACGGCCCACCACCTTGCTCGTGCCGAAGTCGTAGACGCCGATGGTGCAGAAAATGGGCTTCTCGTTGCCAGGCCCGAAAGGAGCAAAGCGCTTCAGGTCGTTGTGCAGGCGTTTCGACGAGATATCCTTGAAGTCGATCTGTGCGTCGATGTCGAGGATGGGCTCCGTCTGCTCGGGTTGGATATGCTCCTCCACGTACTTCTGGAACCGCTGCTGGAACTCCTTGATGTCGTCCCATCTTAGGGTAAGACCAGCGGCATAGGTATGTCCGCCGAAGTTGAGCAGCAGGTCGCGGCAGTGCTTGATGGCCGAGTAGACATCGAAACCGGCCACACTGCGTGCCGACCCCGTGGCTAGGTTCTCGTCGCGGGTGAGCACCACCGTGGGACGGAAGTAGATCTCGGTGAGGCGAGAGGCCACGATACCGATGACGCCTTTCTTCCAGTTCTCGTCGTAGAGCACGATGCTCGAATGGTGCTTCTGGCTCTCCAACTTGGCCACAATCTGGTTGGCCTCCTCGGTCATCTGCTTGTCGATGTCTTTCCGCTGCTCGTTGTACTCGTTGATGTGGCGGGCTTTGCGCAGGGCTGTGGCGAAGTCGCGCTCGATGAGCAGGTCCACGCTCTCCTTGCCGTTCTCCATGCGCCCCGAGGCGTTGATGCGCGGACCGATCTTGAACACGATGTCGCTCATCGAGATGTCGCGGCCGTTGAGTCCGCAGATGTCGATGATGGCCTTCAGTCCGATGTTGGGGTTCTGGTTCAGCTGTTTCAGTCCGTGGAAGGCAAGGATACGGTTCTCCTCCGTCACTGGCACGATGTCGGCGGCGATGCTCACCGCACAAAAGTCGAGCAGGGGAATGAGGCGCGAGAAGGGGATGCTGTTGTTCTTGGCAAAGGCCTGCATCAACTTGAATCCCACTCCGCAACCACAGAGGTGCTTGAAAGGATAGGTGTCGTCCTCGCGCTTGGGATTGAGGACGGCCACGGCATCAGGCATCACGTCGTCGGGCACGTGATGGTCGCAGATAATAAAATCAATACCTATGCTCTTGGCATAAGCAATCTCCTCGATGGCCTTGATGCCACAGTCGAGGATGATAATCAGTTTCACACCCGTCTCTTTGGCATATTCCAATCCTTTCTTGCTGATGCCATACCCCTCGTCGTAGCGGTCGGGGATATAGTAGTCAATGTTGGAATAGAATTGCTGAAGAAACTTATACACCAATGCTACCGCCGTGCAGCCGTCCACGTCGTAGTCGCCATATACCAATATCCTCTCCTTTCTTCCCATGGCATCGTTGAGCCTGTCTACGGCTACGTCCATGTCCTTCATCAGGAACGGGTTGATAAGGTCGGCTAACTGTGGCCGGAAAAACCGCTTGGCAGCAGACTCCGTGGTAATGCCACGTTTGATAAGCAACTGGGCGAGAATAGGACTCATTCCTAACTTCTCCCCGAGTTCGTCAGCTGCTTTCTTCTGGTCTGGTGTAGGTGGTTCGTAATTCCATTTAAAGTGCATTTATGATGTTTTTATTCTTATTGTCTGCTTCCGCGGTGCTCCTTTTCGTATGCCTTGTGGCAGTTTTTTCTTTCGTCATAAGGAGTAATACCGGCTTAAATTGTCCTAATAAGGCAATTTGGGTGTAAAGATACAAATAAAAATCCATATTGGGCGCGCTTTGGCGCCGTTTTTTAGATTATTTATTGTTAATTGTCTATTTGTTTTAGTATTTGACGTAGACGGCTGTCGCTGGGTGCCCGTTGTATGGCCTCCCTGATGAGGCGGCGGGCCTTGTCGTGATGGCCAAGGTGCATGTGGCAGAGGGCCATGTCGCCCATCGACTTGGTCTTGAGGGCTTCCGACTCGGGGTTGGCGCTGCCTTTTGTCCTGACACTCTCGAGCAGTGGCAGGGCCTGGTCGTAGGCCTCATGGGTAATGGCCACGGTGGCGAGTCCATAGTTGAGCTTCTGTATGAATATGGGAAAGGCGGCGAACGAGCGTCGGTACACCATGGTCTGGTTCTCGTAACTTCCCTTGTAGGTGGTCTCGCTGAAAGAGAGTTCGAAGAGGTTGAAGATTTTCTGGCGAAGTGCTTTGGCCAGTCCGTCAAGGGCGCTCACTTCCTTGCCTTTGTTGCCTTTCTGGTAATACATCCCAGCAGCCTGCTGATAGAGGTTGCAGGCCTCATCGAGTAGTCGGATGGCATCCGTCCGCCGCTCTTCCCTCGACAGTTCGCAGGCTTTTCTCGTCAGGTCGTCGCCCTTCGCCTGTATTTCCTCGGCCGTGGGTGCCCGTCCCACCACCTTTCTTGAGGCAGCAGCATGGGTTACCGCACTGGCATGGTTTTGTGCCAATGCTGTCCCTGTGCCGAGAAGGCAGGTCATGATTACGAAAAGGATAGTCCGTCGCATCTTGTCGTTTGGGTGTAGTATGGGGCGGAGGAGTTGGTCGGCTTGTCGGGTCGCTCCACCTTTTTATATAGTAACGACAGAGAGCGACTTTTGTTATTTGAGTGAGGATGTTTTTTTGAAAGTTTCAAAAGCTATGAACATCTTTTATTGTTGATGAAGAGGAGAAGGCCCTCTGCTATTATACCTATAATAATCGTCCTTCAATTATTCTTTCATATTATTTTTGCAACATGAACAAAGTAATATCAAATATAAAAAAAATGAAAAGAACCGTAATCTGTGAATATGTGGGAGGCGGCCATCCCGACAAGGTGGCCGACCAAATCAGTGATGCCTTGCTCGACGCTTTCTTGGAGAAAGATCCCGACACACGCGCTGGCATCGAGGTGATGGTGAAAGACAATATCGTGGTCTTGGGCGGCGAGGTGAAGAGTACGGCTCAAATCGACTACGACCACATCGTGAGAGAGACTATGGATGGCATCTGCTATCCCGCCGACCATCACCTCTCGGGAGATGACATCAAGGTGATGAATCTCATCGGTAAACAATCACCTGAAATCAGCCGTAGCGTAGACCAGGACGATGGCATCATCGGAGCGGGTGACCAGGGCTTCTGTGTGGGCTTCGCCTCTAACGAGACGGAAGACCTGATGCCGTTGGGGGCGTATCTCGCCCGACAACTGTGCAAATGTGCGGTCGACATGCACCACACGTTCGGACCCGACATCAAGTCGCAGGTGGTAGTGTCGTACGACGAAGAGGGTAGGGGACATGTCGACTCCATCCTCGTGAGCACCATGCACGAATGCTCACTGGAGAAATGCCGAAAGACGGTCGGCGACTATATCACTAGTAATGGCATGAATATCGATACGCATCTGTTCCAAAAGCACATCATCGACGACAGACCGGAAATCGTTATCAACCCTGCAGGGGAGTGGCACACCGGTGGCAGCATCTCCGACTGTGGAATGACCAACCGCAAGATTGTGGTCGACCAGTATGGTGGCTATGCTCCTGTAGGGGGTGGTGGTCTCTCGGGGAAGGACATGAGCAAGGTGGACCGTAGCGGGACGTATATGTGCCGCTACCTGGCGAAGAACATTGTGGCGGCAGGACTGGCGGACACGGCGAAGGTGGAACTGGCGTACATCATCGGTCAACCACAACCCTGTGCCATCAACATCGAACTCAACAACTTCGATAAGAGTGCGGACAAACTGTCCAACACCAATCCTCATCTCGCCGAGGACCTCGCAGCATGGATAAGGGAACACATCGACCTCTCACCAAAGGGCATCATCAATCGATTCGACGGACTGAAACCTCGCTTCTGTGAGGTGACGAGACGGGGACATTTCGGTCATTCTCAACACCTCCATGAGGAGACTTTCAACATGTTCCCTTGGGAGGAAACGACCATTGCCAACCTCCTCAAACTCCGGAATTTACTGAAATGATGAACAACGGATAAATCTGATAGGACTGAAATTTTTAACTACGGATAAATCTGATAGAACTGATTTTTTACTTTTAGATAGGTTTGATAATGTTGGATAATGAGCAAATTGTGGAGATGAATGAGAACGTGATGAAATGTTTCCCCGAGGGAAAAATTGTCCTGCTTGATGGCAGAGTGGTGGACTGCTACCCACGGGCAGGCTTGGCATTCGGGGAGAGTGTCGGGCAGCCTATTGATAGTAAACCGGTCAAAACCGACAAAGAGATGGAGACTGACATGGCGCGGTTCATCAAAAATGCTTTCTTCTTCCTCGCCAACAAAGAGCGCATCTTGACCGACAGCCGTATGTTCCTTTGTCCGGTTCCTATCCAGTGCGGCATGTCCATATCGGGCTTTGAAGATCCCACGCAGTGCATATACATCCAGTGGTGGGAGAGGTGTGAGGGTGCGATGCGCACCGATAAAAAAGGCCGTCGCAGTCTGCTCTACAAGTTGTCGGGAAGCAGCTTTAGCGGTCACAATAGTTGTGGAGAGGTGTATGAGGACGGCAGCACCAAGAACGTGGAACTGCGGCCCTTCTGGGACTACGGGAAATCCTTCATCCACATCAACAACACCTACAAGTCTGCCAAGCAGAAATACCAGGCCTACTCGCTCCAGCAGGTGCTCGACATTCTCGACCATGAGGAGGAGGGTGACTGTGGCTATGCGCATACCATCAACCAACAAATGCAGTCGCATGCGATTACAACTCTCAACTATCTGATAAGCGGCATGAAAATCCGCAACGAGGAACTGGCACACCGCTATGAGGAGTTGGAAAAGGCATTGTTCGATGAGCGCGTACTTCACTTCTACGACAGATACAAGGATATGGAGAGACGTATCTTCGCGGAGATGGAGCGGCTCCACCAACAAAAACATGACCTGGAAATGGCGTTGCGGCGGGGCGACAGCAGCAATCAGGACTACCAGCGGCAGATCCAAATTATCATCCAGCGCATCAAAGAGGCAGAACGAGAACTTGCCGGGTTCAAAGACGAGGAGATTCTCAAGGCTTTTCCAGAACAAGCCCTGCCGTTTTGGCGTATCGAGAGCTATGCCCAAAAACTGAGAGAGAAATGATACGGCTCAAAAGAAGAATCATATGGATGCAGAAACCAAAAACCGTGTTGTTGCCTGTATCATAAAAAGCGCTCCCGCCATGGTGTGACGGGAGCGGATGGTTTCTTGTAGCAGCAGTTGCACTGCTATATGTGGTGCGCGCTTAGTCGCCCAGTGGCTGGTTCTTGCGTGCGTCTTCCATCTTCTTGAGGATGTCCTTGGGGATGGCGTTCTTGTTCACCATATAGTCCATGGTGTTGTCGCAGACGAATGCCTTGGTCATGTACCAGATGCCCTTATACTCACCAGCCTCGCCCCATGAGTTCTTCACCATGTAGTACTCCTTGCCGTTCTGGTCCTTGGCGATGCCGTAGATGAGCATGCCGTGGTCGTCGGTCAGCTCCCAGTTGTCGTAACGCTCCTGGCGGCGCTCAGGAGTAGGAGTGATCTCGGGCACGGTGCAGCCCAGCGAGTCGAGTAGGTTGGTCTTCTCCGTACGGGTGAGCTTGAGCCAGCGGGCCATGTCGCTGCCGGCGAGGCTCTGCGCCTTCTTGCTGTCGATGGCATAGCCGAGACCCTGGCGGGTGAAACCGTCTTCCGACACGTCGCCACCCCATGCCACGGTGTAGCCATTCTGGATGGCGTTGTCAATCACGCGCATCATGTCTTCCATAGGAAGGTTCCAAGACAGCGGGTTGCGCCAGTTGTCCTGCACCTCAACGGCAAATTGGGTGTAAGGCTTTTTGTGCGAGAAGCTGGTAATCGACACGTAGTCGTCGAGGTTGATGCCCAGCGAGTTCACGAATTGCTCTGGAGTGTAGGTCTTTCCATCATACTTGAATGTCTCGGGGCATTCGCCCAGATAAGCATCGAGGATGCCCTGCAGACCCTTCTTCCACTGGTTCGACATCTTGCTGGCCTTGTTCTTCGACACGGCGTCGACATACGGAGTCATCACACTGAAGAACTCGTTGAAGTTGTTGAGCGAGTCGCCATAGAGGCTGCCGGGGAAAGGCATGGCGTCCTCCGGACAGATGCCGTAGTTCTTCAGACAGTAAAGCACGTCGTAGGCGCTGCCGCCCTGTGAGAACTGGCAGTCGCCATGCAGACGGGTCACTTGGATGGCGCGGTCCATATAGGTCTTGTTGGCTACGTAGCTCTCGCAGAGGTCGTAGGTCTTGCCGGTGGCCTTCAGTATCTCAGCCTCGAAATAACTGAGGGTGGAATAGTCCCAGCAGGTGCCCGAGCGGTTCTGGTCCTTGATACTGGTGATGGGGATTTCTTTCACCGTGGTGAACACGGGTTTGTTGCTCTTCTTGTCTTGAGCTTGAGCACCGATGGCGAGAAGTGCCATGAGTGCCAGTAAGATGGTTCTTTTCATTTTATTCTTGGTTTTGGTTATTGTTTGCGATGTGTGGCCATATACTCCTCCACCTCCTTGGGGTGGTAGGGTATGCGGTCCTTGCCGATGAAGCGGCAGCCATCGGCGGTGATGAGCACGTCGTCCTCGATGCGGATGCCACCGAAGTCCTTGTAGGTCTCCAGCAGGTCGAAGTTGAGGAACTCGGCGCAATGGCCCGACTGTCGCCAGTCATCAATCAGTGCGGGAATGAAATAGATGCCGGGTTCGTCGGTCACCACGAAACCTTCCTCCAGACGTCGGCCCATGCGCAGGCAGTTGGTGCCAAACTGCTCGAGGTTGGGGCGTGTCTCGGCATCGAAGCCCACGTTGATCTGGTCGAGGTTCTCCATGTCGTGCACGTCCATGCCCATCATGTGTCCCAAACCGTGGGGCAGGAACATGGCATGCGCGCCAGCTCTTACGGCCTCCTCGGTGTCGCCGCGCATCAGTCCCAGCTCTTTCAGCTTGTCGGTCATCAGACGGCATACGGCGAAGTGTACATCCATGTATTTCACACCAGGTCGGGCCACTTCGAGCACGTGGTCGTGGCAGGCCTCCACGATAGAGTAGATCTCCAATTGCCGCTGGCTGTACTTGCCGTTCACGGGCATTGTGCGGGTGTTGTCAGAGCAGTAGTGGTCGATGGTCTCGGCTCCACAGTCGCAGAGTGCCAGACGTCCGTCCTCGAGCAGGGCGGTGGAGGGATTGCCGTGCATAATCTCGCCATGCTGCGAGAAGATGGTGGCGAAACTGGGCATGGCGCCATACGAAAGGGCGATGCCGTCTATCTGTCCACCGATGTATTTCTCGCTCACGCCAGGCTGGATGAGTTGCATGGCGGTGGTGTGCATCTTGTATCCTATTTCGGCGGCGCGCTCCAGCGCCTTGATTTCCTGAGGCTCTTTCGTGCTGCGCATCTTCACCACGGCCATGATGAGTTCCATCGAGGCCTTCTCTTTCTGCTGTGAGGGATGGATGCCAAGCAGGTCCATCAACTGTATCTTGATGTCGTGGCGGTAGGGCGGCAGGAAGTGTATCTTGCGGCCTTCGGCGGTGGCTTTGTCGCAGATGGTCTTCAGTACGCCCATGGGGGCGGAGTGGCTCACACCCACCTGTGCGGCCAGGTCGGCCACACTGTCCACGCTGCCATACCATACGATGTCCTCGATGTCGATGTCGTCGCCGATGAAGATTTCCTCGCCGCTGTCAGCGTCTATCACGCCCACCAGTCCGTCGCGCTTCTGTCCGAAGTAGTAGAGGAACGTGGAGTCCTGACGGAAGGGATAGTACGAGTTGGCGGGATAATTGCAGGGCGACTCGTTGTTGCCGAAGAGCACGATGAGGCCGTTGCCCACGAGTTCCCTCAGCATAGCCCTACGCTTGATATATGTTTCTTTGGTGAACATAATATTGGATGTTAATGGTTCTTGACATGCAAAGATAATGCTTTTTTCTAAAACACATCATAATTATTATTTGAAAAGTCATTGGGCAGTTTTATTTGAAGCGTGCCTGAAAAGGTTGGAAGAAAGCATCGTCAAGACGGTTGTCGTTTCCATTCACCATCTCCCCCGAAATGTCCTATTTTGAATCTTCAATTTTCATTTACAGATTTCCAAAGCCATGAGATTCATCAGCTTGCATTGCTCGGCAGTGACTTTCCTTTTTTCATTATGATGCTCAAATGGAGAAAGCATCAACAGTATGCCTTTGCCACAGGCATAGAATTGTTCACCATGGGGTTTCGAAAAAGGAGTGAAGCCATTCTCCATGATGACGATGGTGGGCAATCCTTCATTGAAAGCGGCCCGCATTACCTGCTTCTCACCGGGCGAAATGGCGGGAGATACAAGCACGGCCCCTCTTCTGGCTGCTTCAAGATAGTAGACGACCGCTTTCTTTATTTCGACATCGCTCATTCGACGAGACACGCGCACGGCCAGGCGCCAAGGCGCGGAAAGCAAGTCAAGGTTGCCGATGGCACTGAATTGATAAGAACCGATGTGCTGGCCGAAAGCCGGGAGCAGCCACTTTGGTCGGGCGCGCTTCATCAATAAGCGGCGAGGGTTGTCGCGCAGATAGTTCTCCCAAGTGGCCAGTTCATCATAGGAGCGGAGAATGAGGTCATTATAGCCTTTTGCAAAGAGCGAGCGTGAGAGACTGCCAATACTTAGCGACGGCACAACCGTCGCCTGCCGAGAACCCGCCTGCTCCAGTGCCTGCCGAGCACCCGCCTGCTCTGTCGCCTGCCGGGCACCCACCTGCTCTGTCGCCTGCCGAGCACCCGCCTGCCCTGTTGCCTGCCGAAAACCCGCCTGTTCCGTCGCCAGCCGAGCACCCGCCTGCTCTGTCGCCTGCCGAGACCCCGCCTGTTCCGTCGCCTGCCGAGCACCCGCCTGCTCTGTCGCCTGCCGAGACCCCGCCTGCTCTGTCGCCTGCCAAGCACCCGCCTGTTTATTGGCCTTCAAAGAAGGGGTGTGGGGTGGTTCTCCGGTGCGTTGGCTTTTCTCCGTAGGTTGCGACTTTGTCGCAACATCCGTTTGCCAGCCACTCATCACCCTCAGTGCTTTGCGGCATCCTGTCTTAAACCCCGAAATAACATGCCCTAAATGTACTGGCAAAGGTGTTTTCACAAAAAGAATGCCATGCATATGGTCGGGCATCATTTGTAAAGCACGTATCTCTATCTGTGGAAAAAAACGGGGAATGGCGAACCATTCGGCCTCAACGGCTTTTCCGAGTTCCGATAGTACTACGCGTGGTTCGTCCTTGCTGCCTTTCTCTGCAAAGGCATCCCCCTCTAAATGCCCGAAGACGGGCAATCGCCCTTCCACCTCAAGCGTAATCATATACATCCGCCGTTCTTTGTAGTCGTGATAGTCATCACGACGTTTCATCGATACAATCTTCTCACCGGCGTTCTTTTTCTTCGCTTCAAGTTGTTCTTCGGTCATTGGTACAGCAATATCTAAAAAAGGAACCTTTGTGCACGACAGAGGTTCCTATGAGCGTTCCAGCAAGTCGGGTCTGAGGCGCCGGGTGCGTTCCAGACTCTGTTCTATCTCCCAGTCCTTGATCTTCCCCTCATTGCCGCTGAGCAGGATTTCGGGCACTTTCCATCCTTTGTAGTCGGCAGGCCGCGTGTAGATGGGAGCCGAGAGCAAGTTGTCCTGGAAACAGTCGGAGAGTGCGCTCTGGTCGTCGCTGATCACCCCCGGCACCAGGCGTACGATGGCGTCGGCCATCACGGCGGCAGCCAGTTCGCCACCAGTGAGCACATAGTCACCGATAGAGATCTCGCGGGTGATGAGGTGGTCGCGTATGCGTTGGTCGATGCCTTTGTAATGTCCGCAGAGGATGATGATGTTGCCCAGCATCGACAGGTCGTTGGCTATGCCTTGCGAGAACTGCTCTCCATCGGGTGTGGTGAAGATCACCTCGTCGTAATCGCGCTCCGCTTTCAGTGCAGAGATGGCCCTGTCGATAGGCTCGCACTGCATCACCATGCCGGCGAATCCCCCATAGGGGTAGTCGTCCACACGGCGCCATTTGTCGGTGGTGTAGTCACGGAGGTTGTGCAGATGTATCTCTGCCAGTCCTTTCTTCTGTGCACGTGCGAGGATGGACTCATGGACGAATCCCTCCAGCATCTCGGGCAATACGGTGATGATGTCTATTCTCATAATGTCTGCAAAAATAGATAAAAAAAATGAGAATGCTGGTGTTTGTACTATAAAAGCATCCTCTTTTTTATGCATTTGTTTTGCTTGAAAGATTATTTTTGGTAATTTAGACGCGGTAATTCATCTTTGTAAAAAACGACCATTATGAAAACAATGAAAAATACAACATTCCGCCTGTTGCCCTTGTTGCTCATGGCAACATTGCTGTTGGTCTCGACATCCGTCAATGCACAGAGCCGTACAGGCCGACGGCGTGCGCAGACCACAAAAACGACAACCTCTGCGAGACTGAAGGCTCCTGCTGCTCCCACTCCCGTCAGCGTGCGCGAGCGCACCATTCAGGACCTCCTCTTCTTCCCCTTCGCCAGTCTGCCCGACAACCTCGACACCCGGGAGAAGGCGCAGGAGCAACTCACCGCCACCTTTGGCCAGTGCGAATTTATCTCGCTATATCCTGGACTCCATGCCCACGACACGTTCGACTTCACCTACCGCGACGTGCCCTTAGGACTCGCCTATTACGACTGGTCGGACAACCGGATGTGGTATTCCTTCTATTTCGAGGCCAAGACCAACGCAGAGCGGTTCTATCGTAACCTGTGCAATGACATTAAGAATGCCGGCATCCCCCTCACTTACGACAAAATCTATGGTGGCATGTCCAACCGCACCCGTCCGGTCTCCATCTTCATGTGGGTGTATGTCGACATGCCCGAAAAGGTGAAGATTATTGAAGGCGCCAACACCGACAGCCCGCATCTCGAGGGATGGTATAAGGTGGAATTAGGGGTCTACAAGCGGGCACGCTGATTTTTTTCGATAAAAATTGACCATATCTCTTGTTTTTATGAGTTATGAGTGTAAAAAATCGTTGCGAAATTTTTCGCAATGATTTTTTCGTACATATTTGCATAAAAAGGAATAATGTCGTATTTTTGTCGAATATCGAATGATAGAAACAACACTACCATTATGAGAAAAATCCTTATTTTACTGATGCTGATGTCCTTCGTCGGCATAAAGGCACAGAACGTGCAGCTGCACTACGACCTCGGACATTCGCTTTATGGTGACCTGTCCAACCGTCCCAGTGCCACCACCACCGTCGAGATGTTCAAACCCGACCGGTGGGGCAACACGTTCCTCTTCACCGATATCGACTATTTCCACGATGGTGCGGCAGGGGCATATTGGGAAATCTCACGCGAATTGAACATCTGGCGCGACAATATGCGATGGGCTTTCCACGTGGAATATGACGGCGGACTGGAATCCAGCCAACTCCATGATATGTCGACCCGTTACCAGCACGCGGCGCTCGTAGGAGGGGCTTGGAACTGGGCAAGTGTCGATTTCGACCGGACCTTGTCGTTTCAGGCGTTGTACAAATACTACTTCAAGGGGCAGAATCCATGGAACCGTCCTTTCAACAGTTTCCAGGCCACGGCAGTGTGGGGGATGCTGCTCGCCAACCGCCTGCTGTCTTTCTCGGGCTTCATCGATTGTTGGTACGACCAAAGTGTGCGGGGGCATTGGGTTTTCCTTTCCGAACCGCAATTGTGGTTGAATATCTATGCACTGCATGGGTGCTCGGATGTAAGATTGAGCATCGGCACCGAGGTGGAGATTAGCAACAACTTCGTCTTCAACAAGAATGGGCGCAACGACCGTTTCTATGCCATCCCCACCATCGCCGCCAAATGGAGTTTCTGACAGGGGCTTTAAAGACCTTAAAGTCCCTAAAGACCTTAGAATCCTCAATAATCCTATAACCACCAAAAAGAATGCTAAAAACATTAGCTGCACAAGTCAAGCAATACAAACGGGCCGCTATTCTCACGCCCATCTTCACCTCGCTCGAGGTGGTGATGGATGTGCTCATCCCCTATGTCACGGCCAAACTCATCGACCTCGGCATTACCGCTAGAGACATGCATAACGTGTATCTCTACGGTGGCATCATGCTCGCTATGGCCGCCTTGAGCCTCTTCTTCGGCATCACCGCCGGACGCTATTCGGCCTATGCCTCCACGGGCTTCGCCAGTAACCTGCGTGATGCCATGTACCGCAACATCCAGACGTTCTCGTTCTCCGACATCGATAAGTTCAGCACCTCTGGGCTCGTCACCCGCATGACCACCGACGTGAACAACCTGCAGAATGCCTTCCAGCAGTTGTTGCGCATCTCGGTGCGGGCACCCTTCCGCATGATTTCGAGCATCTTCATGTGTTTCCTCATCGATGCGCGGATGAGCATCATCTTCGTCGTGGCCATGGTGGTGCTCTCGGTGTTCCTCTATTTCCTCATCAGCCGTGTGGCAGGGCTGTTCAAACAGGTTTTCGAGCACTACGACGAACTCAACCGTAACGTGCAGGAGAACATCTCCGCCATCCGCGTGGTGAAAGCCTTCGTGCGGGAGGACCACGAAAACTCGAAGTTCACCTGGGCCGCCGAGGCACTCTACAAACTCTATGTGCGCACCGAGGGACTAATGGCACTCAACCACCCCGTGATGAACCTTGTGGTCTACGCCTGCATCATCGCCATCTCTTGGTTTGGTGCCCAGTTCGTCGTGGGCGGTACGCTCACCACGGGCGAAATCACCTCGCTCTTCACCTATGTGATGAGTATCCTCATGTCGCTGATGATGCTCAGCATGATCTTCGTGATGCTCACCCAGAGTGCGGCCAGCGGCCAGCGTGTGGCAGAGGTTATCGACGAAGAGGCCGACATCGTCAACCCCAAGAAGCCCGTGATGGAGGTTCCCAACGGAAAGGTAGACTTCAACCACGTCTATTTCGCCTATAAGGGAGGCAGCGGCGAGTATGCCGTGCAGAACATCTCGTTCCATGTGAAGAGCGGTGAGACCATCGGCGTGATTGGTGGTACGGGTAGCGGTAAGTCGTCGGTAGTCAACCTCGTCAGTCGCCTCTACGACGTGTCGAAAGGTAACGTGATGGTGGGTGGCAAGGACGTGAGGCAGTACGACCTCGAGACGCTCCGCGATGCCGTGGCCGTGGTGCTGCAGAAGAACGTGCTCTTCTCGGGCACCATCCTCGACAACCTGCGGTGGGGCAACAGCGAGGCCACCCTCGAGGAGTGCAAGGAAGCCTGTCGGATGGCCTGCGCCGACGAGTTCATCGAGCAGATGCCCGACGGCTATGACACCCGCATCGAACAGGGAGGTGTGAACGTCTCTGGCGGACAGAAACAGCGCTTGTGCATCGCCCGCGCCCTGCTCAAACATCCCAAGGTACTCGTCCTCGACGACAGTACCAGCGCCTGCGATACTGCCACCGATGCGGCCATCCAACGTGCCTTCCGCGAAGACCTGCCCGACATCACGAAGATCATCATCGCGCAGCGTATCTCGAGCGTGAAAGACTGCGACCGCATCCTCGTGCTCGACAAGGGACGGGTGAGCGGCTTCGACACCCACGACAACCTCTTGCGCCAGAATGCCATCTACCACGAGATCTATACCTTGCAGAACGAGGATGGCGGCGACTTCGACGAGCCGCAGAAAAACCGCCGGCAGAAGAAACAAAGTCAGAAACCTAAAACGAAGAAATCATGAGAATGGGTATGCGCACTCCTCCGGGACAGGTCTATGCCAACAATGAGAAGGCGAGAGACCGTAAGGCCACCTTGTTGAGGTTGCTGAAATTCGTGATGCAGCATTATAGGTTCTCATTTCTCCTGGTGTTTGCCTGCATCATTGTATCGTCGGTGGCCACGCTGATGTCCACCCTCTTCACCCGTACGCTCATCGACGACTACATATTGCCGCTCGTCGGTAAGGCGAATCCTGATTTCTCGCCGTTGGCGATGGCTCTGCTCAAACTCGCCGCCGTGCTCCTCGTGGGCGTGGCGTGCGCATATGCCTACAACCGCATCATGATCAGCGTGAGTCAGGGCACGATGCTCCGTCTGCGCAAAAGCATGTTCTCGCATATGCAGCGGTTGCCCATCAAGTATTTCGACTCCCATTCGCATGGCGACGTGATGTCGACCTACACCAACGATGTCGACAGCCTCCGTCAGGTCATCAGTTCCAGTCTCCCGTCGGCATTCAGTTCGCTCATCACCCTCGCCGTGACCTTCTCGAGCATGGTGGTGCTCAGTCTGCCCCTCACTGGCGTGTCGCTCTTCATGGCCGTGGTGATGGCCTGCGCCACCACCTATTTGGGCAAGATGTCGCGGAAGCACTTCGTGGCACAGCAGCAGAACCTAGCCAAGGTGAACGGTTTTATCGAGGAGATGATGACCGGCCAGAAAGTGGTGAAGGTGTTCTGCTACGAGGACAAGGCCATCAGCCAGTTTTCAAAGATCAACGAGGAACTGCGGTCGAGTGCCAACAATGCCAACCGCATAGCCAATATCGTGATGCCCGTCAACGGCAACCTCGGCAACCTGGGTTATGTGCTCATCGCCGTGGTGGGCGCCGCTATTGCCATGCATTCCAGCGCTGCCCTCTCCATCGGTACCCTCGTGGCCTTCCTCACCCTGAACAAGAACTTCACACAGCCCATCGCGCAGATCAGTCAGCAGGTGAACAGCGTGCTCAACGCATCGGCGGGAGCAGAGCGCATCTTCGACCTCCTCGACGAGGAACCGGAGACCGACAACGGACGGGTGGAGATCATCAATGCCACGGTAGATGGCAATGGCAAGGTGATGCCGGCCGACCATCGCACAGACACCTGGGCATGGAAGACCCCTGACGGCCAACTCACCAAGGTGGAGGGTGGCGTGAGCTTCGATATGGTCGACTTCAGTTATGTGCCGGAGAAGCAGGTGCTCTTCGACATCGTGCTCGATGCCATGCCCGACCAGAAGATTGCCTTCGTGGGAGGCACAGGAGCGGGAAAGACCACCATCACCAACCTCATCAACCGCTTCTACGACATCCAGGACGGAAAGATACAATACGATGGCATCAACATCAACGATATCTCGAAACCTCATCTGCGCCGCAGCCTGGGCATGGTGTTGCAAGAGACACAACTCTTCACCGGCACGGTAATGGACAATATTCGTTACGGACGGCTCGATGCCTCCGACCAGGAGTGTATCGAGGCCGCCAAACTCGTGGGTGCCGATGACTTCATCCGCCGTTTGTCGAATGGTTACCAGACCGTCATCAGCGGCACAGCGTCGAATCTCAGCCAGGGTGAGCGGCAACTGCTCTCCATCGCACGTACGGCCATCGCCGATCCGCCCGTCCTCATCCTCGACGAGGCCACCTCCTCGATTGACACGCGTACCGAACGGATGGTTCAACGGGGCATGGACTCGCTCATGCGGGGGCGTACCACCTTTGTCATCGCCCACCGCCTCTCTACCGTGCGCAACTCCGACTGCATCATTGTGCTCGAACGTGGGCGCATCATCGAGCGGGGCACGCACGACGAGCTCCTCGCCCTGAAGGGTAAGTACTATCAACTCTATACCGGAAACGATATCGGATGATGGCAGTGAGGGAGGTTCACAAGCAAATAGGTATTTTAATGTTTAAAAAATAAGAATATATGGGACTGATAGGATCAATTATCATGGGTATATTGGCTGGTTTCATTGCCAATAAAATGATGCACAAGAGCAGCGACGGCTGCCTGTGGAACTTCGTACTTGGAATCATCGGTGGATTCGCCGGCGGTTTTCTCTTCGACGTGTTGAATATCTCATGGGGAGGCACCATCGGACAATTGGGAACAGCCGTCGTGGGCGCCGTTGTCGTGCTGTGGATAGCCGCGCAACTCAAGAAATAAGGCGATGCTTACAAGCTCAGACCTTATAGAAAGGTTGGAGCGCACTGTAGGGACGTTCCTTAAGGTTCTTGACATACCTTCTAAACATAGTTGTTGGCAAGGCTATTGTCTGAACTTCTGAACTTCTGAACTTCTGAACTCCTGATTCAAGAGTATCTTCTGAACTCCTGAAAACCAATAGAAAGCCCGGAGCCAAGGCCCCGGGCTTTCTTATAGAAGAAATTGAATTTGGGTATTGCTCCCGAATCAATGATTGCGGAAGTTCCATTTCGAGTTGTCGCTGCTGAAGTCGTAGGTGGCGAGAGTGGGGGTGCTGTCGCCGGCGGAGTAGAGCACAAGATGCTTGTTGAGTCCCTCCTGACCGGGCACCACCTTCGGCATGATGCGGAAGGTGCCGTCGATGAGTTGCTCGATGCGCCACAGTTGCTCGTCGGCTCCGGTAAACTGGGGAACGGTGGTCACTTCCTTGTCGGCAGTGGCGGCCAAGGCGCGGTCGGTGCCCTCAATCACAATCTTGAAATAGGGACCTCCGAGATAGCCACCGGCACCCTCTACCGGACTGATGGTCCAGCGCTGGTGCGGACGGAACATATAGTCACCGATGCGGGCGGGGATATCACCCTTTGGCCAGGTGCCTATCACATCCTCGAGTTTCTGGTTCTCTACGGGCTTCACAGGCTGCTCCATCTGGTTGCGGTTGAACCATCCCTGGCGCTCCTGGGTCATACGCACAAAGTCGACAGCGAGTTCCAATGCATAGCCACGGCGCTCCGACTCAATCTCGAACGTGCCGCCTTTGAAGCGGTCGCCAGCCACGGGCCAGTCGTTCTTCCACAACAGTGGACGGAGGCCGAGCACGCTACGGCCGCCTTGGTCGAAGTCGGCCTCGTAATGGCACGACATGATCTCCACGCCTTCGTCGATGATGGTACGTCCGAAGTGTCCGGGACCCGTCACGCGGTCGCCGGCGGCAATCACCATCTTGCCACCACCATGATACATGTCGCGGCCCACATTGTCAAGATAAGGACCGGTGACGCTCTTTGCCCTGCCCACCACGATGTTGTAGGTGGAGTTCACCCCGTCGCAGCAGGTGCCGTGGGTGCCCAGCAGGTAGTACCAGCCGTTGCGGTAGATGAGGTCGCTGGCCTCGCAGTCGATGGCGATGTCTTGCTCCACATTGCCTTTCACGCGCTCACCCGTAGCAGGGTCGAGTTCGATGAGGCGGATGGTGCCGAAATAGGTGCCATAACTCACCCACAGCCGACCGGTCGTGGGGTCGAGCAGCATGCCGGGGTCGATGGCGTCGTTGTCTTCCATGCCATCAGAAGAGCACACCTCAATGGCAGTGGTGTATTTGAAATCAGGCGACTTCGGGTCGAGGGTCTTGTTCCACATCGTGAGGATGCGGCCGTTGTGCCCGCCACCCAGACCACCACCGGTGGCACCGTAGATCACCAGATAGCGGTCGCCAATCTTCAGCACGTCGGGGGCAGCACCGCCACCAGGGCGCTCGGCACCACTGTCCCAGGTCCATCCGTCAGCAGAGATGAGTCCGCCGCCACCCGTGCCGAAGGTGTAGTATTTGCCTTCGCACTCAGCGATGGTCGAGGGGTCGTGGATGTAGGGTTTGCCAATTTGTGCGTTGGCGGTCTGTGCCATCGACAGGGCGAGCACCATGGCCGCGCCTGTCAGGATATAGCGTGTCTTTTTCATCGTTGTGTCATTTTTGAGGATTGATGGTGTAATTGGTGACAGGATTTCCCTTCTCGTCGAGGAAGCGCACACAGAAGTCGCTCATGCCCGGACCATTGATGATGGCGCCACGGAGCACGTTGCGGCCTTTCTTCAGCGTGAGGCGGGCCGACATGGCGTCGTCTTTCACCATGCGGCGGTCGCCAGAGAGCAGCAGGGCTTCCTCGCCATTGAGCCACCACATCGAGGCGGAGTTGGAGCCTACGGCCAGACGTACGTCCTTGATTTCCTCAGGACAGTCGATCACGGTGACGGCCCAGAAGAGTACGCCATAGACCTTCTCGCCCCATTTCTCGGCGAAACGGAAGAGTTTCACGTTGTAGTTCTCGCTGTCGAGGGCATGCCAGGTGAGGGTCTGCTTCACGGTCTTGACCTGTGGCTGTGCCGGCTCTGCCTGGCGTGCACCGCGGCCAAAGCCTGCAGGGGCCTGCTCTTGTTGGAATTCGGCCTTTACTTTCTGTCCGTCTTTCGGCAAGATGGTCTGCTGGCCCTTGAAATACGGTCTGTTGAAGTGCTCACGCAGGTAGCTGTCGGTGAATACGGTGTTGCCGCTGTTGGGCTTGTCAATGGGGTCGAGGAGCATCCAACGGCGGATGAAGCCGTTGTCATCGGGACGGGCATCCTGGCTGCTGGCGGGAGAGAAATACTTGGGGCGGTTCTTGAACTGCACCCAGTCTACGGCTACTCCTTCGCCCTCGCAGGTCACCACAAGGTTGGCGATGCCTTTGGGGGTGTACTCAAGGGGAGCGGTGAGGGTAAGCCATTGTCCGCTCATGTCGCGGCGGAATGGGCCTTGCTCGCTCTTCACCGTGAGGTTGATTTTGGCAATCACCTTGCCGGTGGCACTGTTCTCACGCAGGCAGAGACTGGTGTTGTCGCTGGCTTTTGCACACACCACCACATAGCCGTCGGTGACAGTGTTGAAGTCCACATCGTTGAAACGTGCCCAGTCGCCTTTCTTCGGCAGGTCTACAAACCAGCCACGGAAATAGTTGGTGGTGTCGAGATAAGCCGTGGTGACACCGGCTGCTGCCTCGCTGTAGCGGTCGATATCAATCTTGCTTGTTGCGGGCTTGATACCCACGCCACGCATGGTGGGCTTCACCTCCTGGATGGTGCCGTCGGCATTGAACGTCACTTTCTCGATGCGGGCCGAACGGCGCTTGTCCATGTTGGGAGAGTAGTCGTTGCGATGGTAGAAGAGATACCATTGGCCGCGGTATTCTACCAGACTGTGGTGGTTGGTCCAACAACCATTGTCATGCTCGGCCATGATGATGCCCTTGAAGGTCCAGGGACCGAGGGGCGACTTCGACATGGCATAGGCAAGGGTCTCGGTGGGGTTCTTGCCGTCGCTGGTGTCGCCACGTACCCAAGGGAACGAGAGGTAATACCAGTCGCCGCGCTTGAATGCGAAGGGGCCTTCCTTGAATCCTTCGGGCAGTCCCTCCATCGTCTGGCCGCCAACCAACATCCTTGGCCGCTGCTCGGCATTGGCAGGTGGCTGTTGGCCCTCACGGCGTGGGAACTCCATGGGGGTGAGCTCACCGTCGAGCTCTTTCATGTTGTCTTTCAGTTTGGCGCCGCGGATACCCATCCCCGACCAATAGAGGTAGGCCGAGCCATCGTCGTCGATAAGCACGCAGGGGTCGATGCCCGACACACCCTTGATGGGCTCTGCCTCAAGGGTAAAGGGACCTTCGGGCCTGTCGGCCGTGGCCACTCCGATACTGAAACCACGTCCGGCCTTCGAGCCATTGGGGAAGTAGAAGTAGTATTTCCCGTTTTTCTTCACACAGTCGGGGGCCCACATCGAGTAGCCTTGTGGATTGCCCCAAGGCACGTTCTCTTGTGAGATAATCATCCCATGGTCGGTCCAGTCGGTCAGGTTCTCCGACGAGTACACATGATAGTCGGCCATACAGAACCAGTCTTGGCGCTGACCTTCGGGGGCGGGGATGTCGTGAGAGGGGTAGACATACACCCTGTCGTTGAACACGCGGGCCGTGGGGTCGGCGTTGAATTGGCCGCTGATGATGGGATTTTGGGCTGCCAACAGCATTGGTGCCAGCAGCAACATCGCTACGGTTGTTTTTCTCATGTTAATGAATTAGTTGATTTTGTTCGCTAAGAATATGCAAATATGGCAAAAAAAATGCAACTTTGGAAGGGAATCACCATCCAACTTGTATCGTTTTGCGCCCCATGTTGCAATTCGTAAAATATTTGCTACTTCCCCAAAATCCATCATCTGTTTCCAAGCCGTCAAGAGGCCGTGGCACAACGACAAGATGCCCTATCCCGCCCATTATGCCCATTATGCCCACCAAGCCCACCAAGCCCACTAAGCCCATCAAGCCCATCAAGCCCAGTGATACCAGCCTCTTGTGTGAACAACTAAAAAATGCGCTGCTTTTTTCTTAACAATTCTTAAAAACTAAAGGTTTTAGTTTGTATCAACTAATTTTTTTAGTTACTTTGTAGGTGGATAAGATACAGACGCATTTTGATGGATGTGAAACAAAAAGAAAACGAACAATGAAAAAACTGACTCGTAAGGAAAAGGAAATCATGGACCTGTATTGGCAACATGGACCAATGTTCGTTAAGGAACTGTTGGAGTACTACGATGAGCCACGTCCTCATTTCAATACGCTATCCACTACGGTGCGTATTTTGGAGAAGAAGGGCATGCTTGGCCATAAGCAGTTTGGCACGTCTTATCAGTATTTCCCGGCGGTGTCGGAGAAGGAATATGGACGTTCGAGTCTGGCAGGGGTCATCAAAAGCTATTTCGACGACTCGTATCTGGATGCCGTCAGCAGTTTCGTGAAAGACGAGAAGATTTCCTTGGAAGAACTGAAAGAATTGATCGAGCAAATAGAGCAATCATAATACAATAAGCAATTCAGTATGTTGGAATTTCTGAAATACGACTTGAAAGTAGCTGTGCTGATAGCGATATTCTACTTGTTCTATCGCTTGTTGCTCAGCCGCGATACGTTTCATCGCCTCAACCGCGTGGTGCTGCTCGCTACGGCGGTGGCATCGTTCGTGTTGCCGCTCTGTGTTTTTACCTTCCATCATACTGTCGTCTTGGAATCCGTTCGTTCCAGCGTTGCCATTGGAAAGCCATTGGCGACAATTGTCGAACCTTCCATGACATGGTGGCAAATGGCAGTCGTCGCCGTGTTCTTCTTGGGGGTGCTTATTGTTGTGGGCCATGTAGTATGGTCGGTAGTGCAGGTGGTTCGTCTCATCATGCACAGTGAGCGCCACCCACAAGAAGATGGCGTCGTCATCGCCGTCACCCAGAGAAAGGTGTCACCCTTCAGTTGGATGCGCTATATTGTGCTCAACGTTGCAGATTTCGAACATCAAGATCCGGCCATCATGGCTCACGAACGAGCCCATATACGTCGGCGGCACTCGCTCGACGTACTCCTCGTTGATACGCTCACTGCACTGCAATGGTTCAACCCCGCTATATGGATGCTTCGCCAAGACCTGCGTGCCATCCATGAGTATGAGGCCGATGCAGCTGTTCTCTCTCAAGGCATCAATATGCGTCAGTATCTTTATCTACTTATCCAAAAGGCCGTTGTCAGTGGCGGGTACTCCATAGCCAACGGCATTACTCACAGTACCCTCAAAAACCGCATAAAAATGATGCTTAACCATAAGAAATCCAATGGCAAGAGTTGGTTGAAACTGCTCGCACTCCTGCCTATCCTAGGTACATTCCTGGCGCTTAACGCCGAGACCGTCACCGAATATGTGTACCAAAATCCTCAAAAGAAAATTGTGAAGAAAGGCCGCAAAGCCGGAAAGGTGAATGTGAGCGGCAAGACCATCGAGGTGGAAGCCGACACGGCAACAACTACCGGAACCCTCAACATCCATGTCGTTGACCAAATGGGGGGCAATTTCGAAGTGAATAATCCTCTCGTTGTCATCGACGGCAAGCGCTCCACCATGGCAGAGTTGAAGGCACTCGATCCTCAGACCATCGACAATATCAGCGTCTTGAAAGACAAGGCTTCTCTCGAGGTGTTTGGTGAGGATGGGATGAACGGGGTCATCATCGTCACGACCAAGGATGCTGCTCGCGAGACCGCAACGGGAACATGGACTCCATCTACCTCCGCAGCACCATCAGATGACGCCGAAGTTGTTGTCGTCGACATGTACCCCGAAACCCATGACTCTGATGCTTTCGATGTGGTGGAAAAGATGCCGGAATACCCTGGCGGAATTGAAGCTTTTATGAAATTCCTCTCAGAGAATGTCCGTTATCCTGAAGCTGCCTCTAAAGCAGGTATTCAAGGCAGGGTTCTTGTAGAATTCATCGTTGAGAAAGACGGCTCAATCAGCAATATCCACGTTATCCAAAACGTCAACGAATACCTCGACGCCGAGGCGGTCCGTGTTGTCGGCACCATGCCTAAATGGACGCCGGGAATGCATGAAGGCAAAGCCGTACGCGTGAAATATGCAGTGCCTATCTCATTCCGATTGAACTAAACGACTGCTTTTCCCCGACCGGTATTCGGTTTTCGCGTGTAGGAAATCGATGTTAGAATCGATTTATCCTCAATGTCATTCTGACTTAGCGAAACCGAATACCGGTTGTTGGTACCCATAATCTTCTGGCAGACAAAGCTGCTACGAAGCGAAGCCTAAATCTCAAACCTCAAATCTCAAACCTCAAACCTCAAATTATTCCTCATTTCTTTTTGTTTTTCGCCCGACTTTCCGTAACTTCGCTGCCAATTCACACAGACACTCATTATGACCGAGCAAGACCGAATCAAGCAGTTCTGCACGAGCATAACCACCGTTACTATGTGCTCAATCAACCCATCATCAGCGACCAGGAGTTCGACTTCCTGATGCATGAGTTGCAGGACCTGGAGGCCAGGCATCCCGAGATGGCCGACCCCAACTCGCCCACACAGCGTGTGGGCAGCGACCTCAACCAGGAGTTCACCCAGGTGGCTCACCGCTATCCCATGCTCTCGCTGGCCAATACCTACAGCGAGCAGGATGTGGCGGAGTGGTATGCCAGCGTGAGCAAACTGCTTGGGGGTGAGCCCTTCGAGGTGTGCTGTGAACTGAAGTACGACGGACTCTCCATCTCGCTCACCTACGAGGAGGGAAAACTTGTGCGGGGCGTGACGCGTGGCGATGGCGTGCATGGCGACGATGTCACGGGCAACGTGAAGACCATCCGCTCCATCCCCCTCGTGTTGCCGGGATGGGAGGAACAGAAACAGGGCCTCGACCTCTTCAGTCAGCAGGCACCCATCCCGCGGTCGTTTGAGATCAGGGGCGAGATCCTCATGCCCTGGAAGGTGTTCGACCAACTCAATGCCGAGCGTGAGGAGAATGGCGAGCAATTGTTTGCCAATCCCCGCAACGCGGCCAGTGGAACGCTGAAGAGCCAGAAGTCGGAACTCGTGGCGAGCCGGCGGCTTGACGCCTATCTTTACTATCTCTTGGGCGAGTCGCTGCCCGCCGACGGACATTACGAGAACCTCGAGGCTGCCCGCTCCTGGGGGTTTAAGGTAAGCGAGGGCATCCGCAAGGTGAAGACCCTCGACGAGGTGCTCCAGTTCATCACCTATTGGGACACCGAGCGGCGCAACCTGCCCGTGGCCACCGATGGCGTAGTGCTGAAGGTGAACTCGCTCCGCCAGCAGCGTGCGCTGGGATTCACGGCGAAGAGTCCACGATGGGCCATCGCCTACAAATACAAGGCTGAGCGCGAATGCACCCGCTTGCGCGAGGTCACCTATCAGGTGGGGCGCACGGGGGCGGTAACGCCAGTGGCCAATATGGACCCGGTGCAGCTCGCCGGTACCACGGTAAAGCGGGCCACGCTCAACAACGAGGACTTCATCCGTGCTTTCGACCTGCATCTGGGCGATTATGTCTTTGTGGAGAAGGGGGGCGAGATCATTCCCAAGATAGTGGGGGTCGACACCGAGCGTCGTGAACCGGGTGCCGAGCCGGTGCGGTTTATCACCCATTGCCCGGAGTGCGGCACCGAACTGGTGCGCTACGAGGGCGAGGCGGCATGGTATTGTCCGAACGATGCGGGATGCCCACCCCAGATCAAGGGGCGCATCGAGCATTTCATCGCCCGCAAGGCCATGAACATCGACTCGCTCGGACCGGAGACCATCGACGACTATTACCGCCACGGACTCATCCACGATATCGCCGACCTTTACGATATCCAGGTGCAGCAGATCAATGGCGACGGGTCGCGCACGAAGTCGGCACAGAAAATCGTCAACGGCATCAAGGCGTCCACGCAGGTGCCCTTCGAGCGCGTGGTCTTCGCCCTCGGCATCCGTTTCGTGGGCGAGACGTCGGCCCGTTTGTTGGCACGGCATTTCAAGACGATGGACGCGCTGATGAGTGCCACTGCCGACGACCTGGTGCAGGTGGAGGGTGTGGGCGATGTGATTGCCGCCAGTGTGGTGGGCTATTTCCAGAACCCTGTCAACCAGCGTATCATCGAGCGCCTGCGGGGGTATGGACTGCAGATGAGCCTTTCCGACGAACAGATACAGGGCGCCTCCGACAAACTGGCCGGACAGAGCATCGTCATCAGCGGGGTGTTTGCCCATCATAGCCGCGACGAGTACAAGGCCATCATCGAGCAGCATGGCGGCAAGAACGTGGGCAGCATCAGTGGCAAGACGTCGTTCATCCTCGCTGGCGAGAACATGGGACCGTCGAAGTTGCAGAAAGCCGAGAAACTGGGTGTCCGTATTGTTTCGGAGGACGAGTTCCTCGAGATGTTGAACCTTTCAACCCAACCACAATGAATATCATTGTATCACAGGAAATAGAACAGGTGTGCCCGGGCTTCGTGGGGGCAGCTGTCGAGGCTTATTGTGTGAACACACCCTATTGTGCCCCTCTATGGGAGGAAATCAATACATTGGGCGAGCGCTTCCGCGCCGAACTCACCACCGAGAGCCTGAAAGTGCTGCCGGGCATCGCCGCCACGCGTGCGGTATATAAGAAATGTGGGAAGGATCCCTCGCGCTACCGTCCGGCTGCCGAACAACTCATCCGTCGTATGCTGCAAGGCAAGGAACTCTACCAGATCGACACGCTTGTCGACCTCATCAACCTGGCTTCCATCGCCTTCGGCTATAGCATAGGGGGCTTCGATGCCGACAAGTTTCAGGGCAACACGCTTACGCTGGGTGTGGGACGTGCAGGAGAGCCCTACGAGGGCATCGGGCGCGGGATGATCAATATCGAGGGACTGCCCGTCTACCGTGATGCGGCAGGGGGCGTGGGCACGCCCACGAGCGACCATGAGCGCACAAAGATAGAACTCGGCACCACCCACCTGCTTGTGCTCATCAACGGATATGACGGCGACGAGCAGCATGTGGTGGGCAATGCCGAGTTCATACAACAGTTGCTCCGCAAATATGCGCAGAGCGACGGAGGTGGCTATACCATCTACAGATAGGGCTGCCTATAGATAGGGTAGCAACTTGCGGTCGCCCTCCGTCCAGTTCAGTTTCTCCAGTTCTTCCCTGCTGAGCCATTTGTAGTCCAGATGGTCGAGCAGCTTGAACTCGCCGTCTCCTCCCTTGCAGAGGTAGGCGGTGAGAGTGATGCAGAAATCGGGATATTCTTGTATCACCGAACCCAGTCGGCGGCCCACATAGATATCCCAGTCCATCTCTTCCTTGATTTCGCGCAGCAGCGTGTGGTGGTCGCTCTCACCTTCCTCTACCTTGCCACCAGGAAACTCCCAGTGCTCGGAGATATAGTCGTATTTTGAGCGGCACCGTTGCATGCACAGGTATTTGCCATCGTCGACGACGACGGCAGCTACCACGTTGTAGTGTTTCTTCTCTTCCATTTTATTCGGTTGTAGATTTTTTCGATGTCAGAGGCAGTCGGCGCCATACCCAACGGGGAATACGGCGCCAGAAGGCAGTGACGATGCGCCAGCGCCAGTCGATTACCCTGATGTGCTGCCGCCTGCCGATGGCCGTCATAATCTCGCGTGCCACGGCCTCTTTCTGCAGCGTCATGGGGTAATGGTTGCCATCGGCAATCAGGGCGGTGTCCACGAATCCGGGACGGATGTCGGTGAAGCGGATGGGCAGTCCCTGGTTGTTGGCCAACTGCTCCAAGGCTTGCAGGTAAGTGTTCTGAAAGGCTTTCGTGGCCGAATAGGAGGGTGCCGGTCCCAGTCCTTTGGTGCCGGCGATAGAGGTGATGGCGGCGATATGCCCGCCGCCATGCCCGGCCATAAAGCGGTAGGCGGCGCCTATCATCCGGGTGAAGCCTAGGACGTTGGTCTCCACGGTACTCATTTCGATGCTTGCCTCGAGCGAGGGGTTCTGGTGCCCGATGCCCGGCGCATAGAAAAACAAGTCCATTCCGCCCACTTTGCCTGTCAGTTCCAATAATTGTCGCTCACCCTCGTCGCTGGTCACATCGATGGCGGCCACCTCCACCTGACTGGGCCACTGGTCTTTCAGTTCCTGCAACAGGTGGGTGCGCCGCGAGGCCACGCCGAGGGTCCATCCGTCGGCGAGCAGCAGGCGGCTCACTTCCATGCCTATGCCCGAGGAGGCGCCAAGCACGATGCCTTTCTTCATCTTTGGGTTACAGGTTATACCAGCGAGAAGGCCACCTCCATCATATTGGTGAACGAGTTCTGCCTCTCCTCGGCCGTGGTGGCCTCACCGGTGATGATGTTGTCGGAGATGGTGCAGATGCCCAGTGCGCGGTTTCCCGAGCGGGCTGCGTTCATATAAAGGGCGGCTATCTCCATCTCAACGGCCATTACGCCCATGTTGATCCACTTGTCGTTGTGGGCGTTCTCCGAATAGAATGCGTCGGCGGAGAACACGTTGCCCACCTTGTAGTGGAAGCCTCTGCGCTCGCACTCGTCGGCAGCGGCACGAAGCAGGTCGAAATTGGCGATGGGGGCATAGGTGCCGGGCAACTCAAACTGTGCGGCATAGTTGGAGTCGGTGCAGGCGCCCATGGCGATGGCTAGGTCGCCGATGTGCAAGTCGGGATGGATAGAGCCGGCCGAACCCACGCGGATGATGGATTTCACGCCATAGAAATTGAAGAGCTCATAGGTGTAGATGGAGATGGAGGGGATGCCCATACCATGTCCCATCACGCTCACGCGCTTGCCATTGTAGGTGCCGGTGTATCCCAGCATGCCACGCACTTGGTTGAAGAGGACGGGATTCTCCAAAAAGGTCTCGGCCATCTTTTTCACGCGAAGGGGGTCGCCAGCCATAATCACGGTCTCGGCGATGTCGCCTAATTTCGCACCGATGTGGGGTGTTGGTGTCTTTGCCATATTTCTTGTTGTTTAAGGTTGTTGAATAAGTTAGCAGCACAATGCAATGGTTATACCATATATTATTGACATGTTGCAAATATATGGATTTTTTTTGATATATAGTGCCGACAGTTCGATTTTTTTCTTTTTTTATGACAATCGGCAACGTCTTCTCGATGACAGTCCTAAGAAAAGGGTGGGATAAATGGCTGCTGGAACCAATTGCCATATCAAAAAACACATTTTTCGTGTCATTTTTTAGGGGTTCGCGACAATTTTTTCACCTTTTTTCCCCATTTGTCGCAAATTCGGTTTTGTGTCTTATGCACTTCGGCAAGAATTCGCCGAAAACTATTGCGGGGGATGAAAACTGACTTACTTTTGCATCAGAAACAACAAAGACAGCCCGCCTGTCGGAGTGAAAACAACAAAACAACAAGAAATTAAAAACAAAAAAATATACGATTATGAAGACAATGAATGCAACCCCAATGACAGTTGCCCGGTATGAGAGCAGCGCAACAGCAGTGAAAGCAATGAAGTCGGTGAAGAAAGGTCTTGCCAACATGGTGAAGTTCCTCATGTTCATCAGTCCGGTTTACCCACAGTGCACCCAGGTAATGAAATAAGATCCGAGCGACAACAGACATCAACTACAAACAAAGTATCAACCCACATCAACAACATTAAACAAATACAACAATGAAAGCAATGGATATCAACCCCGTCGTAGCAGTAGAGTACAGCAAGGAGGCCTTCGCCGCCAAGTGCAAGAAAGC
>ONGG01000031.1 GCA_900317305.1 uncultured Prevotellaceae bacterium
TCGGGTGAGATCATTGATGCCCTGGCCCATGTCTTGACGACGGTTTTCTTTCCGCTCTCATTCATGGCGAGAATCTTCTTCTCGAGAGCTACGTTGATATATGGACCTTTCTTTAATGAACGACTCATAATTACTCTTGTTAACGATTATTTCTTGTTAGCTCTCTCAACAATATACTTGTTTGAATGCTTCTTGGGAGCCCTTGTCTTGAGTCCCTTTGCATAGAGTCCCTTGCGTGAGCGTGGGTGTCCGCCCGACTGGCGTCCCTCGCCACCACCCATTGGGTGATCGTGTGGGTTCATCACCACACCACGGTTGTGTGGGCGGCGTCCGAGCCAGCGTGAGCGTCCGGCCTTACCCGACTGCTCGAGAGCGTGGTCGGAGTTGCCTACGCTACCGACGGTAGCCTTGCAAGCGCTGAGAATCTTGCGCAATTCTCCTGAGGGGAGCTTGATCAGACAATAGCTGCCCTCACGTGAAGTGAGCTGAGCGAAATTACCTGCCGAGCGAACGAGCTTGGCGCCCTGTCCCGGGCGGAGTTCGATGTTGTGGATCACTGTACCGACAGGGATGTTAGCAAGCGGAAGGGCATTGCCTACCTCGGGGGCGGCGTCGGCGCCCGACATGAGAGTGGTGCCCACCTGCAGTCCGATAGGAGCAATAATGTAGCGTTTTTCACCATCAGCATAGTAGAGCAGGGCTATGCGAGCCGAGCGGTTAGGATCGTACTCGATAGTCTTGACTACGGCTGGAACACCATCTTTCTCTCGTTTGAAGTCAACAAGACGAAATTTCCTTTTGTGGCCGCCGCCCCTGTAGCGCACGGTCATCTTTCCGGTATTGTTTCGTCCTCCGGTGGAGCGCTTTCCACGAACGAGAGACTTCTCTGGTACGGATGCAGTAATATCCTCGAACGTACCAATAATCTTGTGTCTTTGACCCGGTGTGACGGGTTTTAATTTACGTACTGCCATTTTTTATTAAATATTGCTGTAAAAATCAATTGTCTCGCCCTCTTTCAGGGTGACGATAGCCTTTTTGAACGCGCTCTTCTTGCCTTTCACGAGGCCTGCCCTGGTGTAGCGCTGCGAGCGTTTGCCAGCGTAGGAGAGCGTGTTGACGTCGACCACTGTAACGTTGTACAGGCGCTCGACTTCTTCTTTTATTTGGAGCTTGTTAGCTTCCGGACTAACGATGAAACCATATCGGTTTGGACGCTTGTCTGTAATCTTGGTCATCTTCTCAGTGACCAATGGTTTCAATATAAATGCCATGTCTATGGGTCTCCTTGATTATTTTGATAAGATTTCGTCGATAGTTCCGAGCGATTTTTCGGTCACGACAATAACATCAGCATTCAATACTTTGTAAGAATTGAGTGATGATGCGAGTATGACTTCTGAACGCTGCAAATTTCGAGCCGACAAATATACGTTTTTATTTGTTTCTGGCAAAACGAAGAGCGACTTGCGGCCCTCAACTTTAAGATTTTTAGCAATATTTACGAAATCTTTAGTTTTCGGGGCATCAAAAGTGAAGTCTTCCACGATGATGATGGCGTCTTCGATAGCCTTGTACGAGAGTGCGCTTTTTCTAGCGAGTGCTTTCACCTTCTTGTTGAGTTTGAACCTGTAGTCGCGGGGTTTTGGTCCGAACACGCGTCCACCGCCTCTCATCAAGGGTGAGTTGATATCGCCATGGCGAGCTCCGCCGCCGCCTTTCTGGCGTCCGAGTTTTCTTGTGGAGCCCTGGTGCTCGCTGCGCTCCTTGGCTTTGGCAGTGCCCTGGCGCTGGTTGGCCAGATACTGCTTCACGTCGAGGTAAAGCACGTGGTCGTTGGGCTCGATACCGAAAATCTCATCGTTCAGTGTAACCTTTCTTCCGGTTTCCTGACCATTTATCTTCAATACGTTAAGTTCCATTATTTCTGAATTAAGACGGTTGAACCATTACACCCGGCCACAGAACCTTTCACGAGGAGGAGGTTGTGCTCAGGTATCACTTTTAACACTCTGAGGTTCTTGGTAGTCACTCTGTCGCATCCCATGTGTCCTGCCATGCGCATTCCCTTGAACACTTTGGCTGGATAGGAGCAAGCGCCGATAGAACCCGGTTTGCGGGCCCGGTCGTCCTGACCGTGAGTTCTCTGTCCTACACCGCCGAATCCGTGGCGTTTCACCACGCCTTGGAAACCCTTACCTTTGGAAGTACCTGTTACGTCGACGAACTGTGAGTCGTTGAAGATCTCGACAGTGATGGTGTCGCCGAGGTTGTACTCCTCGTCGAATTTGAACTCGGCCAAGTGCTTTTTTGGTGTTGTGTTAGCCTTTTTGAAGGTACCCATCAAGGCTTTGGAAGTACGTTTCTCCTTAGCCTCGCCGAAACCGAGCTGGAAGGCTTTGTAGCCATCGTTCTCCACGGTTTTGACCTGAGTTACAACACAAGGACCAGCTTCGATAACAGTGCACGGCACGTTTTTGCCGTCGGCACTGAAAACGGATGTCATTCCGATTTTTCTTCCTATTAATCCTCGCTGAGAATGTCTGTTTTCTATACCTTGATTTCCACTTCCACGCCGCTGGGGAGTTCGAGTTTCATCAATGCGTCTACGGTCTTTGCGGTAGTGCTGTAGATGTCGATGAGGCGTTTGTAGTCGGAGAGTTGGAACTGCTCGCGTGCCTTCTTGTTGACGAACGTACTACGGTTGACGGTGTAGATGCGCTTGTGTGTGGGCAGGGGGATAGGACCGCTAACGGTTGCACCTGTTGCTTTCACGGCCTTCACGATTTTCTCTGCCGATTTGTCTACGAGTTTGTGGTCGTAGCTCTTCAGTTTGATTCTGATTTTCTGACTCATGTTGATTATTGTTTTTGATGGTTATTATAATGTGGACCGCGGACACCCTTAAGAGTCATACGCTAAGCGATGCCCCGGTCCTCATTTTCAGTTTCTACACCAGGTCGGCCCTTCCGTTTACCTCCTGCAGCACAGCCTTGGCGATGCTGCTGGAGAGGGGAGCGTGGTGGTCGTACTCCATGGAGCTTGTGGCGCGTCCGGAGGTGATGGTACGCAGTGCGGTGACATATCCGAAGGTCTCTGACAGGGGCACCATGGCTTTCACGATGCGTCCGCCCGAGCGGGCCTCGTCCATTCCCTGCACTTGTCCGCGGCGCTTGTTCAGGTCGCCAATCACGTCGCCCATGCTCTCCTCGGGTGTCACAACCTCGAGTTTCATGATGGGCTCCATGAGCACGGGAGCGGCCTTCACGCAAGCGTTCTTATAGGCCTGGATGGCAGCGATCTCGAACGACAGCTGGTCGGAGTCCACGGGGTGGAACGATCCGTCGAGCAGTGTCACCTTGAGCGAGTCCATCGGGTATCCACCGAGCACGCCGTTCTTCATGGCGCTCTCGAATCCCTTCTGCACTGCAGGGATGAACTCCTTGGGGATGTTGCCGCCCTTCACCTCGTTGACGAACTGGAGTCCGCCCTCCTTGAAGTCGTCGTCCACGGGACCAACGTTGCAGATGATGTCGGCGAACTTTCCGCGTCCACCGCTCTGCTTCTTGTATACCTCGCGCAGGTTGACGGTCTTGGTGATGGCCTCCTTGTAGTTCACCTGTGGCTTGCCTTGGTTGCACTCCACCTTGAACTCACGCTTCAGTCGGTCGATGATGATGTCGAGGTGCAGCTCGCCCATACCCGAGATGATGGTCTGTCCGCTCTGCTCGTCGGTGCGCACGGTGAAGGTGGGGTCCTCCTCTGCGAGCTTGGCGAGTCCGATGCCGAGTTTGTCGACGTCGGCCTGCGACTTGGGCTCCACGGCGATACCGATCACTGGGTCGGGGAACGACATCGACTCGAGCACGATGGGATGGTTCTCATCACAGAGTGTGTCGCCGGTATGGATATCCTTGAATCCCACTCCTGCGCCGATGTCGCCGGCGTCGATCGACTCCATGGGGATCTCCTTGTTGGAGTTCATCTGGAAGAGTCGGCTGATGCGCTCTTTCTTGCCCGAGCGTGGGTTGTAGACATACGAACCCGAGGTCACCTTGCCCGAGTAGACGCGGAAGAACACCAGTCGGCCCATGTAGGGGTCGGTAGCGATCTTGAATGCGAGAGCTGCGGTGGGCTCGTCCTCTGAAGGCTTGCGCTCCTCCACCTCCTCGGTGTCGGGGTTGGTGCCTTCGATATTGACGGCGTCGAGCGGTGATGGCAGGAATGCGCACACATAGTCGAGCAGTGGCTGCACGCCCTTGTTCTTGTAGGATGAGCCACACACCATCGGAGTGAGTTCCATGGCCACGGTACCCTTGCGGATGGCGGCGATGATTTCCTCCTCGGTGATTTCCTGTCCCTCGAGATATTTCTCCATGAGGGCATCGTCGTAGTTGGATGCGCTCTCGAGCATTTTGTCTCTCCACTCCTCGGCCTCGTCAACGAGGTCGGCGGGGATATCCTCAACGTCATACTCTGCGCCCATGGTCTCGTCGTGCCAGAGGATGGCCTTCATCTTGATGAGGTCGATCACGCCCTTGAAGTTCTCCTCGGCGCCAATGGGAATCTGCACGGGGCAGGGGTTGGCACCCAGAATGTCCTTCATCTGCTGCACGGTCTCGAAGAAATCGGCACCAGAGCGGTCCATCTTGTTCACGTATCCGATACGGGGCACATTATACTTGTCGGCCTGGCGCCATACGGTCTCCGACTGCGGCTGAACGCCGTCGGCTGCCGAGTAGGTGGCCACAGCTCCGTCGAGCACCCTGAGTGAGCGCTCCACCTCGGCGGTGAAGTCAACGTGTCCCGGAGTGTCGATGAGGTTGATCTTGAATTTCTTGCCGTTCCATTCCCAAGAGCAAGTCGTGGCGGCTGAAGTGATGGTGATACCACGCTCCTGTTCCTGTGCCATCCAGTCCATGGTGGCAGCGCCGTCGTGCACCTCGCCGATTTTATGGGTCTTTCCTGTATAGAAGAGGATGCGCTCAGAAGTGGTAGTCTTACCTGCGTCGATATGCGCCATGATACCGATGTTGCGGGTGAGATGTAGATCTTGCTTTGCCATTTGTCTTTTTACCTAATTTACTATTACCTGAAAATTATTAGAATCTGAAATGAGCGAATGCGCGGTTGGCCTCGGCCATACGGTGCATGTCTTCCTTACGCTTGAATGCGCCACCCTGATTGTTATAAGCATCCATGATTTCGGCAGCCAGCTTCTCAGCCATGCTCTTTCCACCACGTTTGCGGGCAAAGTTGATCATATTCTTCATCGAAACGCTCTCTTTGCGGTCGGGACGGATCTCAGTAGGCACCTGGAAAGTGGCACCACCGATACGACGGCTCTTCACCTCCACCTGGGGAGTGATGTTGTCGAGTGCGGTTTTCCAAATCTCGAGGGGGCTTTTCTCCTCTTTGGCCATCTTGGCCTTGACGATATCAAGAGCGTTGTAGAAGATTTCGTATGAAATGGTCTTCTTGCCATCATACATCAGATGATTCACGAATTTCGAGACCTTCTGGTCGTTGAAAACTGGATCTGGCAGTACCAGACGCTTCTTTGGTTTTGCTTTTCTCATTTTTACTTGAAAAATAAATTCTGCTTGGGGCTGTAATTCTTGTTCTTCAACGCTCACTCGAGAGCATTTACTCAACCTGTCTTTAACAATTCTCCAGCAAAACGGTTAAAAAAAATAGTTGTGTCCTTTTTTAGTATTGACCTTCTCCGGTGTTACTTCTTCACTTTAGGACGCTTTGCTCCATACTTGGAACGACGCTGAGTGCGGTTGGCCACGCCAGCGGTGTCGAGAGTACCGCGAACGATGTGGTAGCGCACGCCAGGGAGGTCTTTCACACGACCGCCACGCACCAGCACGATGCTGTGCTCCTGCAGGTTGTGGCCCTCTCCTGGGATGTAGGAGTTCACTTCCTTCTGATTGGTCAATCTTACACGGGCAACTTTTCTCATTGCCGAATTAGGCTTTTTAGGAGTGGTGGTATAGACACGCACGCAAACGCCACGACGCTGAGGACATGCGTCCAGAGCGGGTGATTTGCTCTTGTCTACCAGTTCCTTCCTGCCTTTTCTTACTAATTGCGAAATTGTAGGCATTTTGTTAATTTTTTAATTATTATATTGTTATTTAGTTGTATGCACAATAAAGATGGCATGCCTCGACACACCATTTTGGGCTGCAAAGGTACGAACTTTAATTGAAATATCCTAATTATATATTGTAGCAGTTGCCTCGAACTGGAATGATTTACGTTTTTATAATGTTTGTTAACATAAATTAAGGGCAGAATCTTCATTTTCATGTCGATTCAGCCCTTTGATTTGGTGTTTTTTAAGCCTTCAGGCCTCACCTTTATTGTTGATATTGAAGGGTGAGATGGTGCGTGGCTGTCTGTTGGGTAGTTGTATTCTCCCGAATTCCTGCTCATATTTGGCGATGTTTTCCTGCAGCGCCATAGCGAGTCGTTTGGCATGTTCGGGTGCGAGAATCACCCTGCTTCTCACCGTTACCTTTGGCACGCCCGGCATCATGGCTGCCAAGTCGACGACGAACTCCGAGCTGGTGTGCGAGATGATGGCGAAGTTGGAGTAGACTCCCGGTGCCACCTCTGGCGCCACCTCGATTTGCAGTTGGTGTCCCTGTGATTTGTCTTGCTGATTATCCATAAAGCTACTGGTTGAACGTTGGATTGAATATTAACGAAGCCACGGCCGCCCTTTTACGGGCAGCCGTGGCCTATCAGGTAAAAAATTAGTTCTCGTCTACTGCCATTTCCTCCTCGGCGAAGTCGAGCACATGTTTGCGATTGGCCTCCATGCGGTCGTGCTCCTCCTTTGAGCCAACGAGCAGTTTGTCCCACTGGCGCAGTCCGGTACCTGCCGGGATGAGGTGTCCGCAGATCACGTTCTCCTTCATTCCCTCAAGGTAGTCTACCTTTCCACGGATGGCAGCCTCGTTGAGCACCTTTGTCGTCTCCTGGAAGGATGCGGCCGACATGAAGCTCTTGGTCTGGAGGGCCGCCCTTGTGATACCCTGGAGTATCTGGGTGGAGGTAGCGGGGATGACGTCGCGCACCTTGATGGTGCGGAGGTCGCGCCTCTTCAGTGCAGAGTTCTCGTCGCGCAGTTTCCTGGCCGAGATGATCTGTCCTTCGTAGACATTCTCGCTGTCGCCCCTGTCGAGCACGTATTTCTTGCCCCAGATACGGTCGTTCTCCTCGGCGAAGTCGAGTTTGTCGACCACCTCCTGCTCGAGGAATGTGGTGTCGCCCGGCTCTTCGATCTGCACCTTACGCATCATCTGTCGCACGATGATCTCGAAGTGCTTGTCGTTGATCTTCACACCCTGGAGACGGTAAACGTCCTGCACCTCGTTGACGATATACTCCTGTACGGCGGTGGGGCCTTTGATGGCGAGGATATCGCTGGGAGTGATGACACCGTCGGAGAGCGGCGTACCGGCTCTCACGGCATCATGCTCCTGCACGAGGATCTGCTTCGAGAGCGACACGAGATACTTGCGCTTCTCGCCAGTCTTGCTGGTGACCACAATCTCGCGGTTACCACGCTTCAGGCGACCCATGGTCACCTCGCCGTCGATTTCGCTCACCACGGCGGGGTTCGACGGGTTGCGGGCCTCGAAGAGTTCGGTGACACGGGGCAGACCACCGGTGATATCACCAGCCTTGCCCACGGCACGCGGTATCTTCACGAGGGTGGCACCGGTCTCTACCTTGGCACCGTCATCCACCACCACGTGGCCACCCACAGGGAAGTTGTAGGTACCGATCACCACACCATCCTCATCGACCACGTCGCAGGTAGGCACGAGGGCCCTGTCCTTCGGTTCGATGATGATTTTCTCGGTAAGTCCGGTGGTGTCGTCGGTCTCGGCCTTGAAGGTAGAGCCCTCGATCACATCCTTGAATACCAGCTTGCCCTTGAACTCCGACACGATGACAGCGTTGAAGGGGTCCCATTTTGCAATGATGTCGTCCTTCTTCACCAGGTCGCCATGCTTGAAGTAGAGCGAGCTACCATAGGGAAGCGGCTGGGTGGAGAGCACGATGCCCGTGTTCACATCCACGAAGCGCACCTCTGCCAGTCGGCTCACCACCATCTGGCACTCTTTGGGCATGCCCAGTTCTTTTCCTTCGACGAAGGGCACGGTGCGCACCTCATCGAACTCCACTTTCGAGTCGTTCTTTGCCTTGATGGAGGCGTTGGCGGCAGCGTTGGCAGCCACACCACCGGCGTGGAACGTACGGAGCGTAAGCTGTGTACCCGGCTCACCGATAGCCTGTGCGGCGATGACGCCCACGGCCTCACCCTTCTGCACCATGCGGCTGGTGGCGAGGTTTCGTCCGTAGCACTTCATGCACACGCCCTTGCGGCTCTCGCAGGTGAGCACCGACCTGATTTCCACGCTCTCGATGGGCGAGTCTTCGATGGCCTGTGCCACATCCTCGGTGATTTCCTCACCAGCGGCCACGATGAGTTTTCCTGTCATCGGGTGTACGATGTCGTGCACCGAAACGCGTCCCAGAATACGGTCGTAGAGTGTGGAGATGACCTCGTCGCCACTCTTCAGCGCCGAGCAGACGAGTCCGCGGAGCGTACCACAGTCTTCCTCGGTGATGATCACGTCGTGCGAAACGTCGACGAGTCGGCGTGTGAGGTATCCGGCGTCGGCGGTCTTCATGGCCGTATCGGCCAGACCCTTACGTGCACCGTGCGATGCGATGAAGTATTCGAGCACCGACATACCCTCCTTGAAGTTAGAGAGGATAGGGTTCTCGATGATCTGCGCACCCTCGGCACCTGCTTTCTGAGGTTTGGCCATCAGTCCACGGATACCCGAGAGCTGCTTGATCTGGTCTTTCGAACCACGGGCACCCGAGTCGAGCATCATGAACACGGCATTGAATCCCTGGTCGGCCTCCGTCATCTCCTTCATCAGGATATTGGCGATGTTGTTGTTGACGTGGGTCCAGGTATCGATCACCTGGTTATAGCGCTCATTGTCGGTGATGAATCCCATGTTGTAGTTGTCGGTGATCTGTCTCACCTCCTCGTTACCCTTCTCGATGAGCTCTGCCTTCTCTGGCGGAATGATGATGTCGTCGAGGTTGAACGAGAGTCCTGCGAGGTAGGCCATGCGGTAGCCCAGGTTCTTGATACCATCAAGGAACTCACAGGCGCGGGCGAATCCTACCGACTTGATAACGTCGGCGATGATGTCGCGCAGACTCTTCTTCGAAATCACCTTGTTGACGAATCCCACCTCTTCGGGGATGATGCCGTTGACGATGACACGTCCGACGGAAGTCTCCACCATCTTGTCGACGAGGTTTCCGTTCTCGTCGAGGTCTTTCACCACCACCTTCACCTGGGCGTGCAGGTCGCACTTGCCCTCGTTATGGGCGATGATGGCCTCCTCGGGACCGTAGAAGGTGAGTCCCTCACCCTTTGCGCCCGGACGGATCTTGGTGATATAGTAGAGTCCGAGCACCATGTCCTGTGAAGGCACGGTGATAGGCGCTCCGTTGGCCGGGTTGAGGATGTTGTGGCTCTGCAGCATGAGGATCTGTGCCTCGAGCACGGCCTCGTTGCTCAGTGGCAGGTGCACGGCCATCTGGTCGCCATCGAAGTCGGCATTGAAAGCCGTACATGCCAGTGGGTGGAGCTGGATGGCCTTACCCTCGATGAGTTTGGGCTGGAAAGCCTGGATACCGAGTCGGTGCAGCGTAGGAGCACGGTTGAGGAGCACGGGGTGTCCCTTCATCACGTTCTCGAGGATATCCCAGATCACGGGTTCGCGGCGGTCGACGATTTTCTTGGCGCTCTTCACCGTCTTCACGATACCGCGCTCGATGAGCTTGCGGATGATGAACGGTTTGTAGAGCTCAGCGGCCATGAGTTTCGGCAGTCCGCACTCGCCCATCTTGAGCTCCGGGCCCACGACGATCACCGAGCGGGCCGAGTAGTCGACGCGCTTACCGAGAAGGTTCTGGCGGAATCGGCCCTGCTTACCTTTCAGTGAGTCGGAGAGCGATTTGAGCGGTCTGTTCGACTCACTCTTCACGGCGCTGCTCTTGCGCGAGTTGTCGAAGAGACTATCGACGGCCTCCTGGAGCATACGTTTCTCGTTTCTCAGGATCACCTCGGGAGCCTTGATCTCCATGAGCCTCTTCAGGCGGTTGTTACGGATGATGACCCTGCGGTAGAGGTCGTTGAGGTCGGAAGTGGCGAAGCGTCCACCGTCGAGTGGTACGAGCGGTCGGAGCTCGGGAGGTGTGACGGGGATAATCTTCATGATCATCCACTCGGGCTTGTTCACGTCCTTGCTGTTGCGGAAAGCCTCCACCACCTGGAGCCTCTTCAGTGCCTCGGTCTTTCTTGCCACCGACGAGTCGTTGTTGGCGCGCTGGCGCAGTTCGCCGGCCAGCTCGTCGAGGTTGAGCGATGCGAGCAGGTCGTATACGGCCTCGGCACCCATCTTCGCCACGAACTTGTGCGGGTCGGAGTCGGGCAGCATCTGGTTCTCGGGAGTGAGCTTGTTCTCCACGATGTCGATATACTCATCCTCTGAAAGCAGGTCGTACTTGCTTGCGCCGAGCACCTCCTCCTTTTCGCCCGAGGTTCTTCCCTCGAAGTCGCCGGGTTGGATGACCACATATTTCTCATAATAGATCACCTGGTCGAGCTTCTTGGTGGGCAGTCCGAGGAGGTATCCGATCTTGTTGGGCAGCGACCTGAAATACCAGATATGGGCCACGGGCACCACCAGTTCGATGTGTCCGGAGCGCTCGCGGCGCACGTTCTTCTCTGTCACCTCGACACCGCATCGGTCGCAGACAATGCCTTTGTAGCGTATGCGCTTGTATTTTCCACACCCGCACTCATAGTCGCGTGTAGGACCGAAGATGCGCTCGCAGAAGAGTCCGTCGCGCTCCGGTTTGTAGGTGCGGTAGTTGATGGTCTCAGGCTTTGTCACCTCGCCATACGAGTTTTCCAGGATTTCCTCTGGTGAGGCGAGTCCGATGGTAATCTTTGTGAAATTATTCTTAACTTTTGAATCTTTCTTAAAAGCCATGTCTGATACGATTTAGTCGAGTTTGATACTTAATCCGAGTCCGCGTAACTCGTGCAGAAGCACGTTGAGAGATTCGGGTATGCCCGGCACTGGCATGGGCTCTCCCTTGACGATGGCCTCATAGGCCTTGCTGCGTCCCACGACGTCGTCGGACTTCACGGTGAGTATTTCCTGCAGCACGTGGCTGGCACCGAAGGCCTCGAGTGCCCAGACCTCCATCTCTCCGAAACGCTGTCCGCCGAACTGGGCCTTACCGCCGAGTGGCTGCTGCGTGATGAGCGAGTACGGGCCGATGCTACGTGAGTGCATCTTGTCCTCCACCATGTGTCCGAGTTTGAGGAAGTAGGTGATACCCACGGTAGCGGGCTGGTCGAACTGCTCACCTGTCTCACCATCGTAGAGGTGTGTGGAGCAGAGTCGTGGCAGTCCGGCCTTGTCGGTCCACTCGGTGAGGTCGTCGAGTTTTGCTCCGTCGAAGATAGGAGTGGCGAACTTCACGCCGAGTCGTTTTCCGGCAGCTCCGAGGATGGCCTCGAAGATCTGTCCGAGGTTCATACGCGAAGGCACGCCGAGCGGGTTGAGCACGAGGTCGACGGGTCGTCCGTCCTCGAGGAACGGCATGTCTTCCTGCCTTACCACCTTCGACACGATACCCTTGTTACCATGTCGTCCGGCGAGTTTGTCGCCCACGCCGATCTTACGCTTCTTGGCCACATACACCTTTGCCATCTGGAGGATGCCCGAGGGCAGCTCGTCGCCGATGGTGATGGCGAACTTGCGGCGTTTGAGCTCAGCGTCGAGAAGCTTGGCTTTCCTGATATAGTTCATGATGAGCTGCGAGATGAGCATGTTGGTATGCTCGTCGTCGGTCCACCCGTTCGACTGAATACCCTCGTACTTGAGGTTCTTCAGGTTGGCGGGAGTGAACTTGGAGCCCTTGGTGATGATCTCAGAGCCGGTATAGTCTTTCACGCCTTGCGACGACTTGTCCTGGATGAGGATGAGCAGACGCTCCACAAGGATGTCCTTGAGCTCGTCGTTCTTGGCCTCGTACTCCTCGTCGATTTTCTGGAGGAGCACCTTGTCTTGCTTGCGGGCCTCTCTCGTCTTCACGGCGCGCGAGAAGAGTTTCTTGTCGATGACCACACCGCTGAGCGACGGGTTGGCCTTGAGCGACGAGTCTTTCACGTCGCCGGCCTTGTCGCCGAAGATGGCGCGCAGCAGCTTCTCCTCTGGCGAGGGGTCGCTCTCGCCCTTCGGCGAGATTTTTCCGATGAGGATGTCACCGGGTTCCACCCTTGCGCCCACGCGGATGATACCGTTGGCGTCGAGGTCCTTGGTGGCTTCCTCGCTCACGTTGGGGATATCCGAAGTGAACTCCTCCATACCACGTTTTGTCTCACGCACGTCGAGCTGGTACTCGTCGACGTGAACGCTGGTGAGGATATCGTCGCGCACCAGCCGCTCAGAGAGCACGATGGCGTCCTCGTAGTTGTAACCCTTCCATGGCATGTAGGCCACGAGGAGGTTGCGTCCGAGTGCGAGCTCACCATTCTCGGTGGCATAGCCCTCGGTGAGGATTTGTCCTTTGTGCACCCTGTCGTCCTTGTTGCAGATAGGCCTCAAGTCGATGGTCATGTTCTGGTTGGTGCGGCGGAACTTCGGAATGCGGTATTCCTTGAGAGAGGGCTCGAAGCTCACGAACTCCTCCTCCTCGGTGCGGTCGTAGAGGATGCGGATGGTGGTGGCATCGACATACTCGATGACGCCATCGCCCTCGGCCACGATCATCGTGCGTGAGTCCTCGCACACCTGCTTCTCCAGACCGGTACCCACGATGGGCGAGTCGTTGTGGAGCAGAGGCACGGCCTGGCGCATCATGTTACATCCCATGAGGGCGCGGTGTCCGTCGTCGTGCTCGAGGAACGGGATGAGTGCTGCCGAGACAGAGGCGATCTGCTGTGGCGACACATCCATATACGACACCTTGTCGGGTTCAACCACGGGGAAGTCGGCGTCGAGACGGCACTTCACCACGTCGCGGATGAACGAGCCATCGTCGTTGAGCGGGGCGTTGCCCTGTCCGATGAAGTGCTCCTGCTCCTCCTCGGCGGTCATGTACACCACATGGCTGTTGTCGAGGTCCACCACTTGGTTGGTCACCTTGCGGTAGGGAGTCTCGATGAATCCCAGTCCGTTGATGGTGGCATACACGCAGAGCGAGGAGATCAGACCGATGTTCGGTCCCTCAGGGCTCTCGATTGGGCAGAGGCGTCCGTAGTGGGTATAGTGCACGTCGCGCACCTCGAAGCCAGCGCGCTCGCGCGAGAGACCGCCAGGTCCGAGGGCCGAGAGGCGTCGTTTGTGTGTGACCTCGGCCAGCGGGTTGGTCTGGTCCATGAACTGGCTCAGCGGGTTGGTGCCGAAGAACGAGTTGATGACGCTCGAGATGGTCTTGGCGTTGATGAGGTCGGTGGGAGTGAAGTCCTCGCTGTCGCGCACGTTCATACGCTCGCGGATGGTGCGGCTCATACGAGCCAGACCGATGGAGAACTGGTTGGCCAGCTGCTCTCCCACGGTGCGCACGCGACGGTTGGAGAGGTGGTCGATATCATCCACGGTGGCATTCGAGTTGACCAGCTGGATGAGGTATTTGATGATTTCGATGATGTCTTCCTTGGTGAGGATACGCACGTCCATGCTGGTATCCAGACCGAGCTTCTTGTTGATGCGGTAGCGTCCCACCTCTCCCAAGTCGTATCTCTTGTCGGAGAAGAAGAGGTTCTGGATCACCTCCTTGGCGCTGGCATCGTCGGCGGGGTCGGCGTTTCTCAGCTGACGGTAGATGTACTGCACGGCCTCTTTCTCGGTCTTGCTCGAGTCTTTGGCAAGGGTGTTGAAGATGATGGAGTAGCGGTTGGCGGCATCGCCTGCCTTGTGCAGGAGGATCGACTGTGCGCCACTCTCGAGGATGGCGTCCACATCTTCCTTCTCGATGACATGCTCGCGCTCCACACACACCTCGGTACGCTCGATGGAAACCACCTCGCCCGTCTCCTCATCAGAGAAGTCCTCGGTCCAGGTCTTGAGCACCTGTCCGGCGAGACGCCTTCCGATGGCCTCCTTGAGGTTCTTCTTGTTCACCTTCACCTCCTCTGCCAGGTCGAAGATCTGCAGGATGTCCCTGTCGCTCTCGAAACCGATGGCCCTCAACAGGGTGGTAACGGGGAGCTTCTTCTTACGGTCGATGTATGCGTACATCACGTTGTTGATGTCGGTGGCGAACTCTATCCATGAGCCCTTGAAAGGAATGATGCGCGCTGAATAGAGCACGGTACCGTTGGCATGCACGCCCTGGCTGAAGAACACGCCAGGCGAGCGGTGCAGCTGCGACACCACGACACGCTCGGCACCGTTGATGATGAAGGTGCCATTGCTTGTCATATAAGGTATGGTGCCCAGGAACACGTCGGAAGTCTTGATACCAAAGTCCTCATGGTCGGGGTCGGTGCAATAGAGTTTCATCATGGCCTTGAGGGGCACACTATAGGTGAGTCCGCGCTCCAGGCACTCCTCGATGGAATATCTTGGGGGGTCGATGAAATAGTCGAGGAACTCGAGCACGAAATTGTTTCTCGTGTCGGTGATGGGGAAATTCTCCGAGAACACCTTGTAGAGTCCGTCGTTCTTTCTCAGCTCGGGTGGTGTGTCGAGCTGCAGGAAGTCCTTGAAAGACTTCAATTGCACATCAAGAAAATCCGGTGTGGGCATCGGATTCTTCACGCTGGCAAAGTTTACTCTGTTGTTGTTTTGTGAAGCCATTAAAAATTTGATTACATCCGGTCAGTTTGTTCATGACCGGCAGGATTGCAATGAAAAGACACAAAAAGGTTAAGAATCCCCTACTGGGAGACTCTTAACCACGAATTTCGAGAAGTGTGCCGCGTGGCGCATGCCACGCGGTGGTGATGTCTAGAAATTATTTCAGCTCAACCTTGGCACCCTCGGCCTCGATCACCTTCTTCAGGTTCTCAGCCTCAGCCTTGGCAACAGCCTCTTTCAGAGTAGAGGGAGCGCCATCAACGAGGTCCTTAGCCTCTTTCAGACCCAGACCGCAAGCCTCTTTCACAGCCTTCACGACCTTGAGCTTGTTAGGACCAACCTCAGTGAGCACTACGTTGAACTCAGTCTTCTCTTCCTCAGCGGGAGCGGCGCCACCAGCGGCGGGACCAGCAGCAACAGCAACAGCTGCAGCGGCGGGCTCGATTCCATACTCGTCCTTGAGGACAGTAGCCAACTCGTTAACTTCCTTTACTGTCAAATTTACCAATTGCTCAGCAATAGCTTTGATATCTGCCATTTTATTATGAATTTTTAAATTGTTTTATAAATAATGTTGTTGACTTAAAATTATTCAGCACGCTCGCCTAAAGTCTTCAGCACACCATGGATGGTGCCAGCGCCTGATTGGAGAGCAGAGAGTACATTCTTTGCGGGCGACTGCAGCAGGGCCACAACGTCGGCGATGAGCTCGCTCTTGCTCTTGATGGAAGCCAGTTCCTCGAGTTTGTCGGCACCTACGAAGATACCCTCCTCGGCATAAGCGCCTTTGAGTGCGGGTATACCCTCTTTGGTGTACTCCTTGAGCAACTTGGCAGGTACGTTAGCCGTATTGCAGAACATCACGGCCGTATTTCCCTTCAGGGTATCATACAGTTCGGAGAAGTCGATGTCGGAGGCCTCGAAAGCCTTGTGCAGCAGGTTGTTCTTCACGACGATCATCTTGATCTCGTTCTTGAAGCACTTGCGGCGGAGCTTGCTGGTTTTCTCAGCATTGAGTCCAGTGACGTCGACCAGGTAGAAGTGAGGATATTCCTTCAGCTTCTCGCCCAGCTCCACGATGATGGTATCTTTTATTTCTTTTTTCATTTTACGCTATCCGTTTAGAATTATTCAATTGACTTGGGATCGACCTTGATGCCCAAGCTCATTGTGCTTGAAATAAAGATACTCTTGATATATGTACCTTTAGCGGCAGCCGGTTTCAGTTTGATCACGGTTGCGATGAATTCCTTCGCGTTCTGATAAATCTGGTCCGGTGTGAAGGTCACTTTGCCAATCGAGGTGTGGATGATACCGGTCTTGTCGACCTTGAAATCAATCTTACCCTGCTTGACTTCCTTCACAGCCTTAGCAACATCCATAGTCACAGTGCCACTCTTTGGGTTAGGCATCAGTCCGCGCGGTCCGAGAACACGTCCGAGAGGACCAACCTTGCCCATGCAAGAAGGCATGGTGATGATCACATCCACATCAGTCCAGCCACCCTTGATCTTGTCGATATATTCCTCGAGGCCCACGTAGTCGGCACCAGCCTCCTTGGCAGCAGCCTCTTGGTCGGGAGTGCAAAGACAGAGTACGCGCACTACCTTGCCAGTGCCACATGGCAGCGACACCACGCCGCGAACCATCTGGTTGGCCTTACGGGGGTCGACACCCAGACGAACGTCGATGTCGACAGAAGCCTCGAACTTGGTGGTGGTGATTTCCTTCACCAGCTCGGATGCTTCCTTCAGTGTGTAGGCCTTCCCTGCTTCAATCTTATCGGCTACTGATTTCTGGTTTCTTGTCAGTTTACTCATAGTTCCTAAATTGAAGTTAAATGATTATCCGGGGAATTCGCCTTTTACAGTGATACCCATACTTCTAGCAGTGCCGGCAACAAGTTTCATCGCAGACTCGATGGTGAAGCAATTGAGGTCGCTCATCTTGTCCTCTGCGATAGCCCTTACCTGATCCCATGTCACAGAAGCAACCTTCTTGCGGTTGGGCTCAGGCGAGCCGCCCTTAATCTTGGCAGCCTCAAGCAGCTGGATGGCTGCGGGAGGAGTCTTGATTACGAAGCTGAAAGACTTGTCGTTGTAATAGGTGATAACGACGGGAAGCACTTTTCCTGCCTTATCCTGGGTTCTGGCGTTGAACTCCTTGCAGAACCCCATGATGTTGATGCCCTTCGAACCGAGGGCAGGTCCCACTGGGGGTGAAGGATTAGCAGCGCCACCCTTAATCTGTAATTTGATTAATCCAGCAACTTCTTTAGCCATTTTCGTTTTAAAATTAAAGTTTGATATTATAAAAGAAGTTCAAGATCCGTAACAATCTCTTATTCTTTTACGACTTGCATAAAACCAAGCTCGAGCGGAGTTTTCCGTCCGAAGATCTTGACCATCACCTTGAGTTTGCGTTTCTCCACGTTCACCTCTTCGATGACGCCGGAGAATCCGCTGAACGGGCCTTCCGTAACCTTTACTGTCTCGTTGACCTCATAGGGGAATGACACCTCATTCTCGATTTCGGTCTCCTCGGCATTACCGAGCATACGGTTGATTTCCGACTGCTTGACAGGAGAGGGGTTGTCCAACCCGCCGAGGAATCCCAGCACGTTGGGCATGAAGCGAAGTGTGTGAGCCACGTCGCCTTTCATTTCTGCCTCAACGAAAATATAGCCAGGGAGAGCAACTTTCTCCTTGACCACGCGTTTCCCGTCGCTGCGTTGCACAGCATGTTTCTCCATAGGGATGACAATCTGGGAGACGAATTGAGACAAAAAGGGATTGTGCTTAAGTTCGGCCTCGATGTATTCCTTCACTTTGGCTTCCTTACCGCTCACGGTCTTAAGCACATACCAGTTTTTTCCTGTCTGAGCCATTTGTTAAGAAAACAATTGATAAATTAATTGCATACAATTCTTAAACACCACGTCCATAAGGAACACCACGAGAGCGATGATAAGGGAAGCAGATAGAACAACCATCGCAGTGTGAGACAATTCCTTGTAGGTAGGCCAAGTAGTCTTATGCGCAAGTTCGTCGTAACAATCCTTGCAGTAGTTTACAAATCTCTTAAACATATCTTTTTCCTTTTTAGCACGGGAAGGAGGACTCGAACCCACGACCCTCGGTTTTGGAGACCGATGCTCTACCAACTGAGCTATTCCCGTAAAAAAGTTCCCGCGCCCACTGTCGCGGGAACCGAACCTCAGTGATCTGGCCAGAGCCCACTGTGCGGCCACCCTCACGGATAGCGAAGCGGAGACCCTTGTTCAGTGCCACAGCGTAGATGAGCTCAACAGTGATCTCAACGTTGTCGCCAGGCATCACCATCTCGGTGCCCTCGGGGAGAGTGATCTCACCGGTGCAGTCCATGGTGCGGAGGTAGAACTGAGGACGATACTTGTTGCCGAATGGAGTGTGACGGCCACCCTCTTCCTTCTTCAGCACGTAGATAGAAGCCTTGAAGCGCTTGAAGGGCTTGATCTGACCCGGATGGCAGAGCACCATACCGCGCTTGATGTCTTTCTTGTCGATACCGCGGAGGAGCAGACCAACGTTGTCACCAGCCTGACCCTCGTCGAGGATCTTGCGGAACATCTCAACACCGGTAACCACCGACTTGGCATCCTCACCAAGACCGAGCAGCTCAACAGCGTCGCCAACGTGGATAACACCAGTCTCGATACGTCCGGTAGCCACAGTACCACGGCCAGTGATTGAGAACACGTCCTCAACAGGCATCAGGAAGGGCTTGTCGGTAGCGCGTGGAGGCTCCTGGATCCACTCGTCGCAAACATTCATCAGTTCCATCACCTTCTCCTCCCACTTGGGATCGCCGTTGAGGGCGCCAAGGGCAGAACCGCGGATGATAGGCGTGTCGTCCTCGAACTCATACTGAGCGAGAATCTCCTGCACCTCCATCTCAACGAGGTCGAGCATCTCCTCATCGTCGACCATGTCGCACTTGTTGAGGAACACCACGAGGCGGGGAACGTTCACCTGACGGGCGAGCAGCACGTGCTCACGGGTCTGAGGCATAGGACCAATCTGGGCAGCACCAGTAACCATGTTCTTCACGTAGTCAGCGTGTCCCGGGCAGTCAACGTGAGCATAGTGACGCTTCTCGGTCTCATACTCCACGTGAGCGGTATTGATAGTGATACCGCGCTCTTTCTCCTCAGGAGCGTTGTCAATCTGGTCGAACGACTTCACCTTGTCCTTGTTAGCCTCGATCTTCTCGGCGAGCACCTTGGTGATAGCGGCGGTCAATGTGGTCTTACCATGGTCAACGTGACCGATAGTACCAATGTTTACGTGCGGTTTCGTGCGCACAAAATTCTCTTTAGCCATTGCTTAACTTTTTATTTTTAAAATGATTAATCGTGTATTTCTGCTTCTCACAACTAAAAGAGCTGTTACCGAGAGTTGAACTCGGGACCTCTTCCTTACCAAGGAAGCGCTCTACCACTGAGCTATAACAGCAACATTGGAGCGGAAAACGGGGCTCAAACCCGCGACCCCCAGCTTGGAAGGCTAGTGCTCTATCAACTGAGCTATTTCCGCAAAATGTTGTGGGTGCTGATGGATTCGAACCACCGAAGTCGAAAGACAGCAGATTTACAGTCTGCCCCATTTGGCCACTCTGGAAAACACCCTCGATTTACTGAATCCTCCTCATTTAGAGCCTCTTGTCGGATTCGAACCAACGACCCCGAGATTACAAATCACGTGCTCTGGCCAACTGAGCTAAAGAGGCAAATCTATGCAGCCGTCAAGCTAAAGTCGAAGGACTTATCGTAAAACGGCTGCAAAGATAGGCATTATTTTCTATACGCCAAAATTTTTCGGCTATTTTTTTATCTGTTGCGAAGTTTTTCTTTGAATTTCGTCAGCTGCACTTTCATGGAGTCTACGCACTGGTCGACGCCCTCCTCGAAGGAGTCGCAAGTCTTTTCCACAAACAGTGTTTGTCCGGGCACGGTGACCGTGAGGCTGGTCTGCTTGTTGAGTGCGGTGGCAGGCTTGACTACTTTGAGTTGCACCTCTACTTTCTGTATGTCTTCGAATGTTTTCTGTAATTTCTCGGCTTTCTTTTGGATGAAAGCTTCCAGTTTCTCGGTAGCGTCGAAATGAATCGGCTGAATTTTGATTTCCATAGTTACCTCCGTTTTTAAGGGTTAGGCCCTTGGATGGGCGTTTTTATATACTCGCTTGAGTTGCTCGAAGGTGGCATGGGTGTAGATCTCTGTCGTCGACAGGCTCTCATGCCCCAGCAACTTTTTCACACTTTCCAGTCCGGCCTCATGGTTGAGCATGGCTGTGGCGAACGTATGCCTGAGCACATGCGGGGAGCGCTTCCTGAGCGTGGTCACGCGGCTGAGGTGTTTCCACACCTCGTAGCCCACGCGGTTGCGGTTCATGCGCTCGCCCTCCTTGGTGACAAAAAGTGCCTCCGACTTGCGTGGCACCTCATTGTCGCGCCGGCGAATATACTCCTGCAGCGCTTCTTTCAGTTCCTCGCCAAAGGGGATGATGCGCTGTTTGTCGCGCTTTCCCGTGACCCTCAACTCACCGGTGGTGAAGTCGACCATGGTGTCGTCGAGGCCGATGGCTTCGGAAAGTCGTATCCCCGTGGAGTAGAACATTAATAATAATGTACGTGCGCGAAAGTCCTCAAACCGCTCGCCCCACATTTCGGGCTGTAGCAACTCGTCGATCTCGCTCTCCTTGAGGAATTGGGGCAGGGGCTTGTGCTTCTTGGGGCCTTTCACCGTCCGGGCCGGGTTGCCGGCTACCAGTCCCGCCATCATGGCGTATTTGTAGAACGACCTCAGGGCACTGAGCCCCCTGTTGACCGAGGTGGCCGACTGCCGACTGTCCATCATGCACTCCATCCACCCCCTTACCACGTCGCTGTCGACGGTCTCCCAGGAGAGGCTGTCGTCAAGGGTCTTGAAATACGACTGGAAATGTTCCAGGTCCCTGCCGTATTCCCTTACGGTGAGCTCAGCATAGTTGCGCTCGTGCCGCAGGTATTCAAGGAATCCCTCTATCATTGTCAAAACGTGGCGCTCAGGTTAAATTCGGCAACGAATATACGGAATAAAACTCAAACTACCAAATTTTCCAGGGAAAAAATCTTATTCCTCCTGGTTTCTCAGCTTCTGTACATAGATGGCTTTCTCCATCTTGAGCCTCTTCAGGACAGACGGCTTGTTGAACTGCTGACGTGAGCGGAGTTCCTTAATCACACCTGTCTTCTCGAATTTTCTCTTGAATTTTTTCAAAGCTCTCTCGATGTTCTCGCCATCTTTTACGGGTACAATAATCATGCTTTTTGTCTTTAAATTTTGAATGTTAAACAATATGTGATGCCCCAGATTTAGGGACGTGGGTGCAAAATTACATCTTATTTTGCTAACTGCCAAATATTTATTCGATTTTCTTTCTCGGTTGTGCCCTATATTTGTACAGATTGGCAGGTTGCGGCTCACACCGACGCATGCGGCCAGGCCTCTCTTGGCAACTCACCCTCGACGATGAACGATGGATTTCGAGAAAGGCCTATTAAAAATTGCAAAGTATTTTTACTAACATCTTCCTTGGGTAGTCTATCTTAGAGACAAAACTGTAAACTATTGGTTTACAGTTGGTAAATTGTGACAACTCCATATTATTGCAAATATAAAATTTGCGAAATAGTCTACGATACAGATACAAAATGTTAATATTTTTAAAATACTGACATCGATTAGATTACACCCTAATAATAGTACTCTACTATTTAATTATATTTGCATATGAAACCACAAAAAACTTGATGAATTCACCTCTTCGAAACTAACAAACAAAATTCTTATATATATGAACAACTTAAAAAATTATTCAAAGCCATTAATGATTTCGGAGAAATTCGTGCCGAATAGTTATTGTGTGATTTGTGATCCTAAGACAGAAGTAAGTTATACGTTGTCAGACCCTTATCCTTCTTGGCAACATTTCGTCTTGGATTATAACGACAATGGCGTATTAGATGAATCAGATTTACCTCACACGCAAACCACGGATAATAGTAATCCAGCACCAGACCATCTTACAGTTAATGATAGACCGAGTATTTGTTGGCCCTGCGATGGTAAACCTGCTACTATGGATAATACGCATGAAGATGTCCCGCTTTGGTATGTTATAAATCTATATAATCATAGCGGTCATGTATATGGCTACCAGAGTATGGTCATTAACTACAACCATTCTTAGGTTTTTCCTTATCGCAACACGTCTGCTTCCTGACTAAATATAGCTTAGGTTCCAAAGCATCTCCTTTGTTATGGGTCGTGAGGACAGGCAGCATTTGACCCAGTATTGGGCATTGTTCCTGTCCCCAAGACCTTTTTCTATGCTCCGGTTTCACCCCTCCGACTCCCCCGTTTGGGTTGGTAACACCCACTTCGCATGAGAGGGAAAAGTTACATACCTTGACCTCGGGGGACAGGCTTCGGGCTTCTACGCCCCAATCCCTTCGGGGTATAAAGGGTATGTCATAATGGGTTAGTGTTCGGTGTAGATTGCTCTCCCCCGGGAACGGGGGAGCAGGGAAGTGATCAAAGCATGCTGCGTCCGCTCGAAGAATGACCCCAAAAGAATACCTCAATAACATAAAAAAACAAGCTTTTTTGCACACCCACGCTGCTAGCGGATGCAGCACTGTGTCCCTATAGCGTGGTTGGACATTCTTCATAAGGTATGCCTAATTTGACACATCCACCTACATATTAATAATGTGCATTCTTCTTAATGACGTGCATTCTTATGGGAGGGATGATTAAACGATGCTGGTGAGTCACTATATACGCGTAGTGGCTTCTCTGAGCCACAGACGGTGTTTTTCGTCGAGAAGCGGCGAGAGGCGGTTGCGCACCATCGTGTAGTAGTGGTTGAGCCATGTATTCTCATCATGGTCGAGCAGACAGAGGTCGGCAGGTCTGAGGTCGATGGGATAGAGCGTGAGCGGCTCGAACTGCAGGAAAGAGCCAAACTCCGTCGTCGTGTAAGGCGTGACAAGGAGCGTGTTCTATTAATACACTCCGAATACCCCTTCCAAATAGATGCCCAGTTCGTTGGTGACTGTCAAGCCCTCTTGGAGAGGTGTAGGGTGCCACTCCATACGAATCGGGTGCGGACCTATGTGCACGTTAAGGTAAACCCCACTCCCCTTGACCTTCTCCTACTATTACACTATTTTCTCATCTATCATTCTAAGATAGCCTTGCAAAATGATACACTTATAGGTAACACAAGTGTAAGCTTTCTCATTACATTACAAAATGAGGATTTTAAGGTTAAACAATCTTAAATAAGGAATTAATGAGCCCAGAATAAACATATAAACCGACAATATTTCTTTATTTTTGCAAACAAAGTGTTTACAATAGACTTAATTATTTTTGTTATGCGAAATAAGAAATATTCAAAACCTATAATGAATCTTGAGGTATTCACACCACAAGAATACATCAATTCTTGTGATGCTGTAATTACCAATACTTTTGATGGCTTTAGTTCTTTTCCTCCCAATACACATTTTTATCCAGATACTGGTATTATGGGGTCACTTGATGCTGACGATTATATAGATCATCGTGAAACTTATAAAAAAAACTGGACAGAAATGGAGGTTAACATTAATGATTTGCTGGTTTATTATTGGGCTGCGGAACAATCCATAGCTCAAGAGATTAGTGCAGACCTTAAAAATGGCTATCATAATGTATATGATAGTTATGTCAGTTCTGGCCAGGCGGGTAAAGTTGTAGGATTCCCTAAAAATCCTGGAGGAAATCAAGTTGTTGCAGGAACGATAAAGGAGGGTAGTTATAAGAATCAGTCATAACCGATACCTTGGGTCACGGAGATAGTCACTTGACCCAATCCTTGGCCAATGAACACGAATTCCACGAAATCACACGAATGTAAGCACAAAAAGATTCGTGGAAATTCGGGGGATTCGTGTTCGTACTTATTCTTTAGTCTGTCAGCCTATGGGGTCTACGACAGATCTTGTGCTCGACTTCTTCCTAGCCATGAACATCCGTCATCCCAACAAATGGTTACAATGAAAATAGGGGCTGAGCATTTGATTTACTACACCCCCTCAATAGAATAATCTGTAAGAATCTGCTTGATTTCGTTGTCAGAAGGAGAGTTAAGAATAATATAGTCTACTGCCTCTGTATAATCGACATCATCAAAGAAACAAAGCTGAGAACGGAATAACTTCTCAGAAAAGAGTTCACTGATAATTTGGGAAGCTGCAGAACAAATCAATAAAAGAAAAAACTTCGTCTTTTTCTTTGTGTTATCTACGGTTTGCATTATATTTGCGGAAAGAAAGAGTGATAGGCATGTTAAAAAAAGAGGTAAAACAAAATCTCCTAGACCAATTGAAGAAAGAGCATTGCTTCTGGTCATTCAACGAATCTTCTATGCAGCAAATCCCTGACGATGTGCTGATAGAGAAAGTGTTGGTATATCTCGACCTGCCAGACATTGACAAGTTGTTCACTATCTTCTCTTTCAAGAAAGTGAAGCGTGTATGGTTGGAACAATTAGTGCCTCAGCAAGATTATTATCATTCCCTTAACCGCTTCCTTGCCTGGTGGTATTTTGGCATCAAAAATCCCGACACCTATTTGAAGGCCATGAACACCCGTCATCTCAACAAATGGTTACAATGAAAGGGATTGAGAACTACATCAAAGAGTTACTCAAATGATGGCAGCATATAGGCGCTGCTTTGACACATCCTCCTACAGCGAACACCTGCCCACTTTTTGACACACTCTCCTACGTACTCATGGCGTGCATTCTTTTTTGGGGGTAGGCTTGAACAATGAAATTGCTTCACTCTACCTGAGCGGTGGCATTTCTGAGCCACAGCCGATGCTCCTCGTCGAGCAGTGGCGAGAGGCGTTGGAAGACCATTTGGTGGTAGTGGTTGAGCCAAGCCTTCTCCTCATGATCGAGCAGACTGAGGTCGGCGGGCTTGAGGTCGATGGGACAGAGCGTGAGCGGCTCAAACTGCAGGAAAGAGCCAAACTCCGTCGTCGTATAAGGTGTGACGAGGAGTGTGTTCTCTATACGCACACCGAATTTCCCCTCCATATAGATGCCCGGTTCGTCGGTGACCGTCATGCCCTCCTTGATCGGCGTCGGTTTCCACTCCATACGAATCTGGTGCGGACCTTCGTGCACGTTGAGGTAAGCCCCCACCCCATGGCCTGTGCCATGGAGGAAGTTGAGTCCCGCTTCCCACAGCGGCGTACGGGCCACCGCGTCGAGCTGCGAGCCACAAGCCCCCTTGGGGAACTTCAGCATCTGCAGCCGGATATGTCCCTTGAACACCAACGTATAGACCCGCCGTTCCTCCAGGGTGACCGGTCCGAGTGCGATGGTGCGCGTGATGTCGGTGGTTCCATCAAGATACTGTCCTCCCGAGTCGACGAGCAGCAGTCCCTTGGGCTGCAGGTGGACATCAGACTGTTCGGTAGGCTCATAGTGCACGATGGCCCCATGGGCGGCATAGCCCGCGATGGTGTCGAACGAGAGTCCTCGGAAGAGCGGCTGCTCTGCCCTGAAGGCCTCGAGCTGACGCGACACCGACAGTTCGGTGAGCGTATCCACCTCTCCCCTTTCCATCATTCCCTCCAACCATTTCAGCCATTTCACCATCGCCACCCCGTCGCGCTCCATCGCCCGTCGGAAACCGGCAATCTCCACCTCGTTCTTCACCGCCTTCATGACGGGAATGGGCGAAGGAGCCGTCGCCACCTCGCACGCCACCGCCTTCCACAACGTGTGGTTCACCTCGTGGGGGTCGAGCAGCATCGTGCCATGGGTGATGCCACGCAGACGAGCAGCCACCGCTTCGTAGGGTGCGGTGGACACCCCTATGGCATGCAGCGTATCGAGCACCTGCGAGGAAATCTTCTCCGGGGCGACAAAGAGGGTGGCATCCTCTTGCGTAATGAGCAGGTAGGCTACGAACACCGGATTGCAATGCACGTCGCTGCCCCTGAGGTTGAGCGTCCAGGCGATGTCGTCGAGCGACGTCACGAGCAGGGCATCAGCCCTCTTCTGGCGCAGTTCGGCCCGCACCCGCTCCAACTTCGACGAAGCCTCCTCGCCCGCATACTCCAGCGGATGCACCACCACCTTGGCGTCGGGCACCGGTGGCCGGTCGGTCCAGAGTGCATCGAGCGGGTCGATGTCGGTCACTACCTGGATGTCGCCATATTCCGCCAACTGCCGGGCCAGGTCGTCGACCCCGGCCGCCATGCTCACCATCCCGTCGATGCCCACGCGCGCCTGTGGCACTCCGGCCAGGCACTCACCCAGCCACTCGGGCACAGAGGGTGTGCCCGCGATGCGCTCTTTCATAAGCACGAACTCCGTGCCTCGGAGTTGCTCAGCCGCCGCGATGAAATAGCGCGAGTCGGTCCAGAGCGCGGCCCGGTCCATCGTCACCACCGCCGTGCCCGCCGAGCCGTCGAAGCCCGTGAGCCACTCACGCCCTTTCCAATGGTCGGGCAGATACTCACTGTTGTGAGGGTCGCTACTGGGGATGATGAACGCGTGGAGATGCGCCTCGCACATCAGTCGGCGAAGGGCAAGAATTCTGTCAGCAATGGTGTTGTCGTGCATAATAGTAGAAATGAAAGAGTAAGGTTTACGAGATGCAAACTTACACATTTTTCCCCGAACCGCCAACCCCCAGCCGCACTTTTCTGGCATGGACGAACCACCATGCCCGCTATGTTCCCTCATCAGCTGACAGTCTGCACTCGCAAATCATCCGAAAATCCGACAAAGCCAATTTTTAGAACCCACCTAAACAAAAAATGAGGGATTTCTTTTTGCAGTTCGCTCAGTTTTGTATAACTTTGCCGCAGATATACACAACATTTAATACTATAAACAATTATGGCATTTTTAACTAACGAAAAACTGACCATCGTCGGCGCAGCTGGCATGATTGGTTCAAACATGGTGCAGACCGCCCTGATGATGGGCCTTACCGATGACATCTGTCTCTACGACGTATTCTCTCCCGAAGGTGTGGCTGAGGAGATGCGCCAGAGTGGTTTTGGCAACGTGAAAATCACCGCCACCACCGACGCTGAGGAAGCTTTCACCAACGCCAAGTATATCATCTCGTCGGGTGGTGCTCCCCGCAAGGCCGGTATGACCCGTGAGGACCTGCTCGCCGGCAACTGCAAGATCGCCGAGGAGCTTGGCCAGAACATCCAGAAATTCTGTCCCGACGTGAAGCACGTGGTGATTATCTTCAACCCCGCCGACCTCACCGGTCTGGTTACCCTGCTCTACTCGGGTCTGAAACCCGGTCAGGTGACCACCCTCGCCGGCCTCGACACCACCCGTCTGCAGTCGGCCCTCGCCAAGAAGTTCAACGTGATGCAGGACGAGATCACCGGTTGCGCCACCTACGGCGGACATGGTGAGCAGATGGCCGTCTTCGGCAGCCATGTGGAGATTGCAGGCCGCAAGCTCACCGACATCATCGGCACCCCCGAATTCCCTGCAGAGGAATGGGAGCAGATGAAGACCGACGTGACCAAAGGCGGAGCCAAGATCATCGAGCTCAGGGGCCGTTCGTCGTTCCAGAGTCCCTCTTACCTGTCGGTGGAGATGATCCGTGCCGCCATGGGTGGCGAGCCCTTCCGCTTCCCCGTGGGCACCTATGTGAAGACTGAGAAGTACGACCACATCATGATGGCCATGAAGACCACCCTCACCCCCGAGGGCGCTACCTTCGAAGTACCCCAGGGCACACCTGAGGAGAATGCCAAACTCGATGCCAGCTACGAGCACCTGTGCAAGATGCGCGACGAGCTCGTGACACTCAACATCGTGCCTCCCATCTCGGAGTGGAGCAAGATCAACCCGAATCTCTAAAAACATAGCCTTATGCCGAAGGCCTGCCGCAAGCAGGCCTTCGGTTTTTTCCGCCATCGCCAGTCAGAGCACAAGCGCACAGCAGTGAGGAATACCGTCACCATCATGAAAGTTGGCATTATTTTTGCAGGAGAACGATATCACCCCATTACGCTTAGAAACTGACAAACATCATATTATTTTATGGAAATTATCCGCAACCAATCGTTCGGTGGTGAACGCCCCCTTTTCGAGTCGCACAACCTCCGGCTGGAGAACGTCGTCATCACCGAGGGCGAGTCGGGCATCAAGGAGTGCAGCGACATCGAGGCCGACCACTGCCGTTTTGAGGGCAAATACCCCCTGTGGCATGTAGACCGCAGCCTCATCACCCACTGTTACTTCGCCCCCGGCTCAAGGTCGGCCATCTGGTACTCCAACGACATGGAGATGAGCGACTGCGTGATCGACGGTCCGAAATTCTTCCGCGAGATGCGCAACCTGAAACTCCGCGACGTGACCATCAACGACGCCGACGAGACCTTCTGGAACGTCGACGGTCTCGACATCGACAATGTGACCCTCCACGAGGGCACCTATCCCTTCATGGGATGCCGCAACGTGATGGTGCGCAACCTGAAGAGCGACAGCAAGTATGTGTTCCAGTATGTGAAGAACGTGGAGATACACAACGCCCACATCGTGACGAAGGACGCCTTCTGGGAGGTGGAGAACGTGACCATCTACGACTCCTACCTCGACGGAGAGTACCTGGGCTGGCACTCCAAGAACCTGCGCCTGGTGAACTGCCACATCCTGGGCGAGCAGCCCCTCTGCTACGCCCACGACCTGGTGCTCGAGAACTGCACCTTCGACGCAGCCTGCGACCGCGCCTTCGAATACTCCACGCTGGTGGCCGACATCCGTGGCACGGTGACGAGCGTGAAGAACCCCGCCAGCGGCCGCATCGTGGCCGACGGCTATGGCGAGATCATCATCGACAAGAACATCAAAGGTCCCGCCGACTGCGAGATCATCACCCGAGAGAATCCACGGCCATGAGACATGACTTCGACCAACCTGTAGAGCGCCGCGGCACGAACTGCGTGAAATGGGACACCCCCGAGGCCAAAGACGCCATCCCGATGTGGGTGGCCGACATGGACTTCCGCGTGGCCCAGCCCATCGTCGATGCCGTGACACGGCGCGCCCAGCACGGCGTGTTCGGCTACACCCAGGTACCCCAGGCCTATTACCAAGCCGTTGTCGACTGGTTTGCCCGCCGCCACTCCTGGCATATCGACCCCTCATGGATACTCTACACCTCGGGCGTGGTGCCCGCCATCTCGGTGGTGGTGAAAGCCCTCTGCCAGCCCGGCGACAAGGTGCTCATCCAGACTCCCGTCTACAACTGTTTCTTCTCGTCGATCCGCAACAATGGCTGCGAGATTGTGGAAAACCCACTTGTGTACACCGGCCGGACCTACCATGTGGACTTCGACGACATGGAGCGCAAGGCCAGTGACCCGAAAGTGAAGCTCTTCGTGCTCTGCAACCCCCACAATCCCGCTGGCCGGGTGTGGACCAAGGACGAGTTGGAGAAGATGAACGACATCTGCCTGCGCCACGGCGTGAAAGTCGTATCCGACGAGATACACTGCGAACTGGTGATGCCCGGTCATCGGTTCACCCCCTTCGCCTCGGTGTCGACAGCCTGCCAGGACAACAGCATCACCTGCAACTCGCCCTCGAAGTCGTTCAACACCGCCGGTCTGCAAATCGCCAACATCATCAGCAACGACGCCGAGACCCGCCAACTCATCGACCGCGCCATCAACATTAACGAAGTGTGCGACGTGAACCCCTTCGGCGTGGAGGCCCTCATCGCCGCCTACAATGAGAGCGAATATTGGATCGACCAGCTGTGCGACTACCTGTATGGCAACTACACCTACCTGCTCGACTACTTCAACCATCACCTTCCCCAATTCGACATCACCCAGCTCGAGGGCACCTACCTGGTATGGGTAGACATCCGCAGCACCGGCAAGACCTCTGACGAGGTGAAGGACCTGCTCCTGAGCGAAGGCCACGTGCTCGTGAACAGCGGCACGATGTATGGCGAGGCGAGCGGCGAGGGATTCATCCGCATCAACATCGCCTGTCCGCGCGCCCAACTGACCGACGCCCTTGAGCGAATGGCCCATGTGCTGGCAGGCCTCACCAACCAACAACAATAAACATGGCACTTATCAAATCAGTAAAAGGCCTTACCCCGAAATGGGGCAAAGACTGCTATTTCAGCGAGACCGCCTCGATAGTGGGCGAAGTGGAGATGGGCGACGAATGCTCCATCTGGTTCAACGCCATCGTCAGGGGCGACGTGGCTTACATACACATGGGCAACCGTGTGAACGTGCAAGACGGCGCCTGCGTGCACGTGACCTACGAGGTGGGTCCCACCATCATCGAAGACGACGTGTCGATAGGCCATAACGCCACCGTCCATGCTTGTACCATCCGCCAGGGCGCGCTCATCGGCATGGGCGCCACCGTGCTCGACAATGCCGAAATCGGCCGGGGCGCCATCGTGGCTGCCGGCGCACTGGTGCTGCAAGGCACCAAAATCGGCGACCATGAGATATGGGGCGGAGTACCTGCGAAATTCATCAAAAAAACCCGGCCCGACCAGGCCGAGAGTTTCGCTGCCCACTATGTGGGCTACTCCAAATGGTATCTGGAAGAAGACGCCAAGGAAGGCGCCAAACCATAAGCGGAAACCCGCTTATCATCACAAGCCGAGGGCACTCATCACAAGTTGGGTGGCCCCGGCTTGTCCGTTGACAAAGGTGCCAGCCTTCTCGCTCGACGACTGCAGCAACTTCTCATCGGTCATCAACCGGTCCATCACCACTTGGAAGTCCTCCTCGTCGCTGATCTCGAAGCCACCCTGGGCGGCAAGCAGTCCCTGCGCCTCCTGGAAGTTCTTGTTGTTGGGACCGAAGATTACGGGCATGCCCCATACGGCCGCCTCGAGCACATTGTGTATGCCCACGCCGAAACCGCCGCCCACATAGGCCACCTCGCCATACTGGTAGATGCTCGACAGCAGTCCGAAGCAATTGATGATCAGGCAATCGGCCTCGGCCGCCTCCTCGGGGGTAGTGTCGGTGTAGAACACCGTCTTGCGCTTGAGTTTCGACATGATCTGCCGCAGGTGGTCGGCACCGATGACATGAGGCGCGATAATCAGTTTCCAATCGGGATGCCGATTGAAATAAGGTATGAACACCTCCTCGTCGGGCGGCCAGCTCGACCCTGCCACAAACACTTTCTTTCCGCCTTTGAACGCCTCGGCTATGGGCAGGTGCTTTGCCGCCTCCTTGATTTGCAGCACACGGTCGAACCGCGTGTCGCCCGCCACCGTGGCACAATGGATGCCGATGTCTCCCAGCAGGTTCACGCTCTGCTCGTTCTGCACGAAGAAATGCGTGAAGCATTTGAGCACCGCCGCATACTCATGACCATACCAATGGAAGAACACCTGGTCGGGGCGGAAGATGCTCGACACGCTGTAGACAGGCACCCCCCGGTGTTTCAGGATATGCAAATAGTTGTACCAGAACTCATACTTGATGAAAAACGCCATCACAGGCTTCACCAGCCTGAGGAAGCGGATGGCATTGACACGGGTGTCGAGCGGCAAGTAGCAGATGATGTCGGCACCCTCGTAGTTCTTGCGCACCTCGTAGCCTGAGGGCGAGAAGAAGGTGAGCAAAATCTTGTATTCGGGGTGCTCACGGCGCAGATGCTCCATCAGCGGGCGTCCCTGCTCAAACTCACCCAGCGAAGCGGCATGAAACCACACGTACCTCGCGTCGGGGTCGACATTGGCCTTCAGCACGCCGAAAGCCTCGCGCTCCCCCCGCCACATCTTGCGCACCTTCTTGTCGAACAGACTGTAGATGGCCACGCCAAATAGATAAAGGTACATCAATATGTCGTACACACCACGCTGGATTGGTAAGACAAAATCACCCCAGCACCTCGATGGCCCTGCGCAGACGGCTCAGGGTCTCCTCCTTTCCGAGGAAGGCGGAGATATCGAACATGCCCGGACCCTTCCCGATGCCCACCAAGGCGAGCCGGAAGGCGTTCATCACATCGCCCAGTTTGTAGCCCTTTCGCTCCACCCAAGCCATGACCTCGCGCTCCTGATTCTCGAGCGAGAAGTCGTCGAGCGATGCCAGCAAGTCGGCCAGCTCACCCATCACCTGAGCGGAGTCGGTCTTCCAGCGCTTGCGCACTGTCTTCTCGTCGTACTCGGTGGGAGGAATGAAGAAGAAAGAGCAGAGCGGCCACAGTTCCTTGACGAAACTCACACGGTCTTTCATCATGCCCACCACCTGGACGATGCGCGACATCGGCTCATCGATGCCGTTGCCCGCAACGATGGGAGCGAAGAGCTTGGCCACTTCCTCGTTGCTCTTATGGAGCATATACTCATGGTTGAACCAAATGCCTTTCTGATAGTCGAACCGGGCACCCGACTTCGAGCACTTCGACAAGTCGAAAAGACGCACCAGCTCATCGAGCGAGAACAGTTCCTGGTCGGTGCCAGGGTTCCATCCCAGCAGCGCCAGGAAATTGATGACAGCCTCGGGGAAATAGCCACTCTCGCGGAATCCCGTCGACACATCGCCCGTCTTGGGGTCGTGCCACTCCAACGGGAACACGGGGAATCCCAGCCTGTCGCCGTCGCGTTTCGACAGTTTTCCCTTCCCCTCTGGCTTGAGCAGAAGAGGCAGGTGCGCGAAGCGCGGCATCGTACTCTCCCACCCCAGCGCCTGATAGAGCAACACGTGCAGGGGCGAACTGGGCAACCACTCCTCGCCACGGATCACATGGGTGATCTCCATGAGGTGGTCGTCGACAATATTGGCGAGATGGTAGGTGGGCAACTCATCGGCACTCTTGTAGAGCACCTTGTCGTCGACCACGTCGCTCATGATCTTCACGTCGCCACGAATGAGGTCGTCGACATGCACCTCGACGCCCGGCTCCACCTTGAAGCGCACCACATACTGGGTGCCCTCGTCGATGAGCTCGCGCACCTCATCCTCCGACATGGTTAGCGAGTTGCGCATCATGCCACGGGTGCGGGCATCGTACTGGAAATTGGGAATCTCAGCACGCTTGGCCTCCAGTTCCTCTGCGGTATCGAAGGCGATGTAGGCCTTGCCATCCTCGAGCAACTGGTCTACATAGCGCCGGTAGATCTTGCGGCGCTCACTCTGCCTGTAGGGACCGTAATCGCCCCCTATCGACACTCCCTCGTCGAACTTGATGCCCAGCCATGCGAACGACTCGAGGATATAGTCCTCGGCTCCTGGCACGAAACGGCTGGAGTCGGTATCCTCGATACGCAACACCAAACTGCCACCATGCTGGTGGGCAAACAAATAATTATACAATGCGGTACGCACACCGCCGATATGTAATGGTCCGGTAGGACTTGGTGCGAAGCGCACCCTCACTTTCCTTTCTGTCATGATTATCCAATTTTCTGCAAAATTACGTTTTTTTTTTGAAACCATGCAATTTCGCTCCCTATTTCATCCTTTTTTCAACCGCCCAATCACCACATTGCACCCGCCAACCAAGAATAAAATTGGAATATGACTACCGGTTTCGGTTTTTTTTTGTACTTTCGCAACATCTAAAACACATTCATACCATGTCTATCAGCAACAATAAAGAAGACCGCAGCATATTGGACATCCTCACCCACGCATTACTGGTGTTGGCCGTCGCCATTCTGATTGTCTGGGCATTGCCCGGCCAGACGGAAACACACCTGCACTACGAGATAGGCAGGCCCTGGGTGAACAGCGCCCTGATTGCCGACTTCAATTTCGACGTGATGCGTGCCGACAGCACCATCTCGAAAGAGAGGGTGCGCATCGCCAAGGACTTCATCCCCTTCTACGTGGTAGATCCCGAGGTAGAACAGCGTGCCATAGACGACTTCAGCAACAACTTCACGGAAGAGAAGGCAGGTGCGATGTATACCTACAAAGACCAAATCATCCGCCGCTTGCACAACATCTACTCTAAGCCTGTGATGAGCGCTGCCGACTACAGCAACATCTTCAGCATCGACTCGTCGTCGGTCATCAGGGTGTCGGTTGGCCAGGAAGTGACGAAGATGAGATACTATAACGTGCTCTCTGAGGTGACGGCCTACGACATGCTGTTCTTCGACGACAACCTGGCCCAGCACCGTGCCCAACTCAACAAGTTCAACCTGAGCAACTATATCAGGCCCAACATCAAGTACGACCAGAAGCGCAGCGACAGTGAGTTGGATCAGTTGCAGAAAAACGTGGCCACCGGCGTGGGCAAGCGTGTGGAGAAAGGCGAGAAGATCATCGACCGTGGCGAGATTGTGACCGACACCATTGCCCTGAAAATCGACTCGATGGTGAAAGCAATGAGCAGCGACCAGGCGAAAGACAGTAAGACGAGGTTCAACCACACGTTGGGCCAGTTTCTCTATGTGCTCATCCTGCTCACCCTGTTTACCTGCTACCTGCTGCTATCGAGGAAGGACTACTTCAGCAAGCTCCGCAACATCCTGATGCTCTATGCCATGATCACCATCTTCCCCATCATGGTGTCGCTCATCGCCAGGCAGAGTCTGCTGAGCCTCTACATCCTGCCCTTCGCCATGGTGCCCATGCTCGCACAAGTGTTCTTCGACTCACGCACCGCCTTCGTCACCCATGTCACCATGGTGATGATCTCGGCCATCGCCGTGAGCGACCGTTTTGAGTTCATTGCCGTGCAGATGGCAGCAGGCCTGGCAGCCATCTTCGCCCTGAACGAAATGGAGAAGCGTGCCCGTCTGTTCAAGGCCGTGCTCATGGCGTTTGTGAGCTCATCGGTGATGTACTATGCGATACAGCTCATCCAAACCGGCAAACTCATTCCCGACGACAGGAACATCTACATCGTGTTATTCATCAGCGGCATCCTGCTGCTCATCACCTACCCCATGATGTACCTCATCGAAAAGACCTTTGAGTTCACCTCGAACATCACGCTCTTCGAACTGTCGGACACCAACAAGGACCTGCTCCGCCGCCTCAGCGAGGTGGCCCCCGGCACCTTCCAGCACTCCATCACCGTTGGCAACCTGGCTTCGGAGATTGCCAGCCGCATCGGCGCCAACGGACTGCTTGTGCGCACGGGCGCCCTCTATCACGACATCGGCAAGATGACCAACCCCGCGTTTTTCACCGAGAACCAAGCCAACGTGAACCCCCACGACATGCTCACCGAGAAGGAGAGTGCCAAGATCATCATCAGCCATGTGGCCGAGGGACAGAAACTGGCCGAGGAATACGACCTGCCCGACGTCATCAAGAACTTCATCCTCACCCACCACGGCCAGGGCATGGCAAAATACTTCTACATCAAGTACAAGAACGCCCATCCCGACGAGGATATCGACACCGACATCTTCACCTATCCGGGTCCGAACCCCAACACCCGCGAGCAAGCCATCCTCATGATGACCGACGCCGTGGAGGCCGCCTCGCGCTCGCTCGACGAATACAACGACGAGACCATCCGCAACCTGGTGAACAAACTTATCGACAATCAGGTGAGCAGCGGATTCTTCACCGACTGCCCCATCACCTTCCGCGACATCACCACCGCCAAGCAAGTGTTGGTGGAACGGCTGAAGAACATCTACCACACCCGTATCAAATACCCAGAGCTCGATAAAGACGAGAAGAAGACGGTAGATGAAGAAGACGTGTAGGGCAACCCAAATACACGACTGCTTCATACATAATAATAGCCACAAAAGTTGCACATTTATAATGTTTTGTGCAATTTGTGGCTATTATTTTGTTAATATACGTTAACTAAATGGGTTTATCAAGAGGAAATTCAGAACAATTAATGTAACTTTGCAAACAATTTCAATAAAATTAGTTTAAAATGTGTAAAATCAGATTGTGTATCATGGCTATTGCCATGCTTATGTCAGGAGAATTATTTGCAGGAGGAATACTAACCAACACCAATACCAGCGTGGCATTCAACCGCAACTTCGCCCGCGACGGTGTGATAGCCATCGACGGTGTATACTCCAACCCCGCCGGCGTGTCGTTTATGCCTCTGGGCTGGCACTTCTCGCTCACCAACCAGAGCGTGAAGCAGACCCGCACCATCAAGAGCGGCATCACCGTTCCCGCTTTCCAGGGCACGCCCTTCTACCACCCCTTCTCGCTGAATGGTGGCGACGAGAACGGCATCAAGACCTTCGAGGGTGTGGCCACCGCCCCCATCCTTCCCTCCTTCCAACTTGCCCATGTGGGCGAGGACTGGACCCTCCAGGCCAGTTTCGCCATGGTTGGCGGTGGAGGCAAATGCACGTTCAACCACGGTCTGGGCTCCTTTGAGCGCACCATCTCGCTGTTGCCCGCCATCATCGCGCAGACCAATGCCAAATACGCCCAGTTTCCCGAACTCGCCGGCGTGGGTCTCGGTCTGGGCACCACTACCCCCGGCTATTTTGTAGAGAGCTACATCCATGGCCAGCAATACGTCTTCGGCCTGCAGTTGGGCGCCTCGTACAAGTTCAACGACCACTGGTCGGTGTATGGTGGTTTCCGCTTCAACTACGTGTACAACAAATATGAGGGAAACATCCGCAACATCAGCGTGAACATCGCCGGTGAGAACCAGAATCTCGCCAACTACGTGACCAACGCCATGCCGCAACTCACCCAAGTGGCCACGATGCTGGCCGACAAGGCCAAGGGCTATGCCGCTGCCGCCCAGCAGCTGCAGGACATCGACCCAGCCCAGGCTGCCGCCGCTGCCGCTGCCGCCCAAAAATATGCAGAAGGCGCCCAGGGACTGGAGACCGTGGGCTCGCTCGAAGGACTTGTGGCCGACAAGAGTCTCGACTGCACGCAGCGAGGCTGGGCCATCTGCCCCATCATCGGTGTCGACTTCCGCTACGGCAAGCTCAACATTGGCGCACGTGTTGAGTTCACCACCCATTTCAACATCGAGAACGACACCAAGGTCGACGACACGGGTCTGTTTGCCGATGGCGTGAACACCCCTGGCGACATGCCCGGCATCGCCACCCTCGGAGCCCAGTATGAGATACTCCCCCAGCTCCGCGTGATGGCCGGCCTGCACTATTTCAACGACAAGAACGCCAAGATGGCCGACGACAAGCAGAAGCACCTGTCGCACAACACCTGGGAATGGAACGTCGGTGTGGAATACGACCTGAACGACAAGATCATGCTGAGCTGCGGTGGCCAGAAGACCAACTATGGCCTTGGCGACGGCACTTTCCTCAACGACATGAGTTTTGTGACCAGCAGCTACTCCTTGGGATTGGGTGGAAGCATCAAGCTCACCGACAAAATCAAGTTCAATGTAGCCTACTTCCAGACGTTCTACGACAAGTTCAACAAGACCTACGATCAGACGTTCAGTGCCGCAGGCGAGAGCATCATGACCGAATGCACCGACCAGTTCACCCGCACCAACAAGGTGTTTGCCGTAGGAGTGGACGTAGATTTCTAAAGATTTTCCTTTATGACCCGCCTACAAGGGGTCGACATCGTAAAAGATTTGCAGGGCAGCGAAACGTTTGTCCTGCAAAATTTTATTTTGTGCCAAACGCAAGCACTCACGCACCTTCTGCAGGTCGATGCCCAACTCGAGCTTGAGCACCAGTTTGCGAATGCTCATGGCTTTCACTCGGGCCACCACGGGCTTGTCGGGTCCGAGCACCCGTTCACCGAACCACTGCCGCAGATAGCCACTGAGCAGCAAGGCTCCCGACTCGGCCACCTGCTCGTCGCGGTGTTTCACGAAGGCGTTGACAATATGGCTGAAAGGCGGATACCTGAAGGTCTGACGCTCTTGCATCACCTCGTTGAACATCGCCTCATAATCGTGATTCACCACATGACGGATAATGGGGTCGTCGGCATTCTTCGTCTGCAAGATCACCAAGCCCTGGCTGCCCTTGCGCCCCGACCGTCCGCTCACCTGGTCCATGAGCATGAAGGCATGTTCCGTGGCCCGAAAGTCGGGATAATTGAGCAAGCTGTCGGCATTGAGGATACCCACCACGCTCACATGGTCGAAATCGAGTCCCTTGGTCACCATCTGCGTACCGATGAGCAAGTTGGTACGTCCCGACGAGAAGTCGTCGATGAGTCGGGCGTAGGCCGACTTGCTGCGGGTGGTGTCGAGGTCCATCCTCGCTATTCTCGCCTCGGGGAAGATGGTGGCAATCTCGTCTTCCACTTTTTCCGTTCCCACCCCGCGCCCCCTGATTTCCTTGCTCTCGCAGCAGGGGCATTTATCGGGCACACCGTAGGTATACCCACAATAGTGGCAAGTGAGCACGTTCATCGTCTTGTGGAGCGTGAGCGACACGTCGCAGTTCTTGCATTTGGGCACCCATCCACACACCTTGCACTCCACCATGGGCGCAAATCCCCTGCGGTTCTGGAAGAGGATGGCCTGCTCACCCTGTTCAAGCGCCGTGCGCACGGCGCTGAGCAACCGGGGCGAGAAGGTGCCGCTCATCAGTTTGCGCCGCCTCAGGTCGGCGATGTCGACCACCTCGACATGAGGCAGTTGGATGTCGTTGAACCGGGTTGTCAGAGAGACGAGTCCATATTTCCCGTTCTTCGCGTTGCTATAACTCTCGAGTGATGGCGTGGCCGTGCCCAGGAGCGTCTTGGCACCTGTCATGGACGCGAGCATGATGGCAGTGGAGCGGGCGTGGTAACGAGGCGACGGGTCTTGCTGCTTGAACGACGTCTCGTGCTCCTCGTCGACGATGACGAGGCCAAGGCGCTGGAACGGCAGGAAGACAGCGCTACGAGCGCCAAGGATCACGTCGTAAGGATTGGCCGACAACTGTTTTCTCCAGATCTCCACCCGCTCGGCGTCGCTGTATTTGGAATGGTAGATACCCAACTTGTTGCCAAACACCCTGAGCAGGCGCTGGGTCATCTGTACGGTGAGCGCGATTTCGGGCAGCAGGTAGAGCACCTGCTTGTGCTCCTCGAGCATCTTGGCGATGAGATGGATATAGATCTCTGTCTTTCCGCTCGAAGTCACGCCATGGAGGAGCACCACGTTGCGTCGGAGAAACTGGAACAGGATATTGTTGTAGGCCTCTTGCTGCAGGGCATTGAGCCGCCTCATGTTCTCGGGGTGCGGGTCGCCACCATAGTTGAGCCTTCCCACCTCGCGCTCATAGGTGCAGAGGATTTGCCTGTCGATGAGGCTTTTCACCACCGAGGTCTTGCAGTGAGACGTATTAATCAGTTCGTCGCGAGAGATTTCCACGGGCGTCTCGGCACACACCTCCCCCTCGAGCGTGTCGTAGTGCGACAGTGCAAGGTAGTCGACCAGCACCTTTTGCTGTTGAGGTGCCCTGACGAGCATATTGAGTGCGATATGGAGCGCCTGCTCGTTGCGGAACTGTGGCGTAAGGGTAACGAAGGTCTCCATCCGCGGTTTGTAGCTCTCCTCTTTCAGTCCGGCAGGCAAGGCCGCCACATAGACATCGCCGAGAGGCGCCATATAGTAGTTGGCTATCCACTTCCAGAGGTCCATCTGCAAGTCGAGCACCATCGGAGTGGCATCGAGCACGCCCTCTATCTCCCGGCATTTGAAGTCGGGCTGGCGGTCGTGCAGAGCCGCTACCAGTGCGATGTACCTCTTCGACTTGCCCAGAGGCACCGACACCCTTGCCCCCACCCTCACTTGCTCTCTCCATTGCGGTGGCACGGCATAGGTGAAGACACCTTCGAGCGGTAAGGGTAGGATGACATCAGCGAACATAGAACAAAGGTTGGATAGAAAAAGACGGGGCACGAGTGCCCCGGAGTGTTTTTAGAAATAAACGGTCAATGCCAGCTGTCCGGCATTAGCCCTTGTCTTGAACGATTTCACGTCGTCGGCAACGCCCCTCATGGTCACCTCGGCCGTAGCCCCACACACCATGTTGTAGTTGACCGAGAGTTGCAGGCAATTCAGCAGGAGAATTCCCGCACCGGCATTGATGCTGAACGCCGAGTCCTTGAACTTCCAGGTGCGGGCGGCGTCGAGGATATGCTGGTCGTTGTCGAGGTTGAAGTCGAACTCCAGTCCGGCATAGACGAAGAGTTCGAGCGACGACCCTCTGAGGAAGTCGAGTTGCAGGTTGACCGGCACGGCCACCATCTTCGTCTTGATCTCCACGGGGTCGGCCTCGCCCACCTTCACCTTTCGCTGGTCGTAGAGTCCCGACACATTCAGTCCAAACCCTACGGCAGGCACGATGGCAGGCAGGTTGATCTTCAGGGTCGGTCCGACAAAGAAGCCATTCTTGCCATCGCCCTTGAGGTCGAGTTTTCCAAATTTCCAATTGGTGTAGTTGTATCCGCCCTTCACGCCCAGGCGCACCTGTGCCGTGGCAGTGGTCCCCCACAGAGCGAGGACCAATGTCATCACGATTAAAAAGGATTTTCTTCGCATAGCATGAATTCTTAGTGTCGCTCACGGCGAACCGACACCCTGGCGGCTCCCGACGATGAAGACGATGGCGAGCTGGAGCGTTTGCGCCTGGTCACCTTCTCCTCTCCGTCGTTGCCCGAGCGGCGGTTCTTCTTCACTTTCTTCGCCTTTGCCTCGGGCTGTGCCTTGGCAATGCTGTCGAGAGAATCTTTCTTGGCCTGGTTGCCGAAGATATTGCTTTCAAAGGCGAGCAGTTCCTTCTCAATACGCATCTGCTCGCGGGCCATGGCCGAGTCGTCGGGACAATATTGTGCCAGTGTGCGGCCCAGCATGTTGGTGGTCTTATAGATCTTGCCACTATATCGGTTGAGCGTGAAATAGTCGTCGGCGCTCATGGTGGCACTGTTGTTGATGTTGCTCGTCATGATGGTGTGCTTGCTGAGGAAAGGAGCCACATCGTCGTATTTCACCCAGAAGAGCGGGTATTTCGTAGCCCCCTCGCCGAAGTCGTCCTCCCTCATCATAATCGGACAAAGTGCGATGACCTTGCGGTGGAATGTCGACGTGCCTTGGTCGTAGTAGGCACTCTCTTTCAGGTAGTAGCCCTTCACCTCTCTCGAGGGGATATCACTGTTGTCGATACGCACCTTGCCATTGTTGCGCTCGTAGTAGATATGGTAGTTGTTGAGGAAGTTGAGCGGTTTCACCCGGGCCGAGTCGTCGAAGCTCTCGTTTCCGTCGAGCCTGTACTCATAGACCTTGATGTTGCCGTGCATCATCAGTTTGAAGAGGTAGGTGAAGAGGTTCATCTGCGTTCCCACAGGCTCCACAGGATAATAGAGCCCCGCATTGGCATCATCCTCGAGGTTGAGTTCCCTGTAGATATCGCGGCGCCACACCACGTCTTCCGACATGGCCGCAGTGGTGGGGAATGCGATCTGCGCCCTTGTGGTGATGTTGTTGGCATTCGACTTGGCCGCCTGCTGTGTGGCCTGGTTTCTGCGTGCCTGTGGCTGTGCGGTCACGCTCAGTGCCATGCATGCGGTGAGCAAGATGAATAATATGCGTCTCATGATGAAGTAACTACGTTTCGTATATGGTTATTAATTCACGATGACCTCCATGGCCTGTGGCAGTTTTCGGGTGATGCCATCAGGTCCTGTGGCGGTGACATTGGTGATGTAGAATCGTTTGTTGCGAGAGAGTTTGCGGAACGCTTCTTTCTGGCGGTCGGTGAACGAGGCGCCGCTCGACGCCATAGGCACGGCATTACCCATATTGTCGTAGAACACGGTCTCGAAACTGAGCACCCGGAACTCGATGTCGAGCAGTCCGTCGTCGATGGCGGCCCTGAGCGAGGATACGCCCATGAGTGAAGCCTTTGCCAGTCGGCCTCCACGATACCTGTCGGTGCCGATGGAGATATAAGCCGTAGGATCGGGCAACTTTCTCACATGGAACGTGGCTGTTCCCATCGTGCGGCTCTGTCCCTTGTCCGAACCCGTGACGGTGAAGGTGACATCCTGGCCCACGGCCGACGGCACGGCGATGTAATGGCCGTTGCCCTGCGAGGTGAGCGAGCCCCCTGTCATGGAGAGCGACACCGAGTTTTGCGAGATACCCGCGCAAGTGACGCTGATGGGGTTTTGGAATCCGGCATAAAGCACGTTCATCAGGTCGGCGGCGATGGTGGCTCCCGATGGAGGTGCGATGACGTTGTATTTCTGCTTGAACTCCCTTCGGATGATGTCGCCCTCGGCATTCTTCATGAGGATGTATCCGGCAAAGGAATGGTCGCCCACCCCACCTGCCGTGAGTGAGTAAGTGCCGTTTGAAGAACTGATGCGCGAGCCATTGACATAAATCTCCGGCCGCTGGGTGGTATCGACGGCAGCCATGATGATGTTGGCGGTGAGCCGCTCGCCGGGATAGAGCGTGGTCTTGTCGGGCACGACGAAGGCCTCGAGCTTGTTCACCCGGATATCCTTTATGCCCACGTTGGCCACGAGCGAATGAAGCACCTCGCCCTCGGCATACCTCACGTCGTTCTGCAATTTGGAGAGCAGGGTGATGGCAGCCGAGACGGGCATGTCCTCAAACATATACTCCTGCCAGTTCTTACCCAGGGCGTTGGCCTTCTTCGGGGCCTCCGTAGAGAGGTTGCCGGCGATGATATCCTGCTTGCGGGGGTCGGTGACGAGTTGGAGTATCCGGTCGCGATAGGAGTCGATTGCTGCCTTGAGCAATTTCCCCTTCCCTGTTCCGGGTGCAAGCATGATGACGCTGGCCGCCTCGAGGTCGTCCTTGTTGATGATATCGCTGAGTTTGCCCTCTGGTCCGTCGGCCTCCTTGACGATGGCCTCCTTGAGTTCCTGCGCCAGGTTATAGAGCGAGTCGCTCATGTCTTTCACGCCGCGGGCCTTCTCGAACCACTCCCTCACCTTTGCCGGATTGCTCTTCATCTGCTCGTCGAGGTCGGCCAGCAATGCCAGGTTCTCTTTCGTGGAGTTCTGTGTGGAGCGGTTGAGGCTCTCCTCCACGATGGAGAATCCGTTGAGCACCTCTGACGAGACGTTCAAGGCGAGCATGGCCATCAAGACGACGTACATGAGGTTGATCATCTTCTGGCGTGGTGAGACAGGTCTTTTCTTTATTGCCATTTCTTGGTGTTGCTGTTGATAAGTAAGGAGACGACTGCCATGAAATTACAGGTCGATGTTGGTGGGCTGTGTGGGAGGAGCCGGAGTGGCACCCCTCATGTTCACCGTCATGGCCTCTATCATGCGGGCATAGATCTTGTTGAGCTGCTCGATCTGCTGAGCCATCTTCTTGGTCTGGTCGTTGATCTGGTCGATGGTGCCAATCTGTTGGCTGGCCCCCTTGAGCTGCATCTCATAGACCTTGCAGATGCCCGTGAGGGTGCGGTTGAGGTTCTCCATCTCCTCGGAGTCGCGTGTGAGACGGATGCTCTGCTCGTTGACCTTGCCCAGCATCTCGGTGAGCCGCTTGAGTTCCTCGACATAGTTCTCGGTGGCCTCGGCCATCTCAGGCGACACACGCTGCTGCTGTGTGACCCAGGCAGTGGTCGCGCCGCTGCCCTGGGGAGCGCCGCCGCCAATCACCAGTCCGTCGGGCTGTTGCCCCTCGGGCAGAGTGCCATCGGCCGCACCGGCCACCTGCACGCCATCGGCGGGCATTCCGCCGCCACCGATGATAATGGTTCCACCGCCATAGGCAGCGGCCATCTGTCCACCCTCCTGTCCTTCTCCGCCTAAGGCGTCCACGTTCTCGTCTGTCGCGCCCTCTACGCCCTGGGCTTCGAGCTCACCCTCGACGTTCTGCTGGTTCTCCACGCCATAGTGAGTGGAGAGGTCCATACCATCGGCCGTCTTGTCGAAGGGCCGGTCGAAAGCCGAGAGGAAGAACACCACCACCTCGGTGCCCATACCGATGAAGAGCATGAGGTTGGCGCCCTCGAGGTGGGTGAGTTTGAACAAAGTACCGAGAATCACGATAGATGCGCCCCAACTGTAGGCATAGTTGAGGAAGGTCTGTCCTGGCACGCTGTCCATCCATTTCTGGAGCAGGTAGATGATATTGAACTTGCTGTATCTTGTCATGGTTATTTCTTGCTTGATTTCTGTTTCTGACTTGAAGAACTGGCCAGGCTTCTCACGCAGCGGAATCCGATGTAAGAGCGTGGTTGGTTCTGGTACTCCCATGTGCGCCATGCAGAGCGAATATACGACTCTGGATCTTTCCACGAGCCGCCCCTCACGCTCTTTTTCTTGAGCCGGTAGGGATCTTCCTTCGCAGCCTTGTAATCCAACTGCGGATTGAGGTCGTTCATGGCGTCGACTCCGGCCTCGGTATAGATGGTGCTGGTCCATTCGGCCACATTGCCGGCCATGTCGAAGAGTCCGTTGGAGTTGGCCGAGTAGATGCCCACCTTGCTGGTGATGAGGTTGCCGTCCTTGGTGTAGTTGCCCTTGTCGGGCTTGAAGTTGGCATAGAAGCATCCGTCGCCATTCTTCACGTCTTCGTTATCCCACGGGAATTCCGTACCGTCTTTTCCACGTGCGGCATACTCCCATTCGGCCTCGGTGGGCAGACGGTAGCGCTGCACATAGCGGGCCTCAGGACCGAGTCCCTTGAGCAAGTATTCGGTGCGCCACTGGCAGAAGGCGTTGGCCTGTTCCCAGGAGACGCCCACCACGGGATAGTCGTTATAGGTGGGGTTGCTGAAATAGTTGCGCAGGTACATCTCGTTGTCGGAGTTGCGGAAGTCGTTCACCCAGCAAGTGGTGTCGGGGTAGACGTTGACGATATAGGTATTGAGGAAGTCCCATGGTCCGGAGAGCGGACGGTTGAGGGTTTCCCTTACGATACGTCCCTCGTCGTCGATATAGGCCGTGTCTTTCGAGATCATCACAACCTCGTTGGGGTCGACCACCACGTCGGTATTGAGGTTGCGCTCGGCGGGATTGAGTCTGTTGCGGCGCAGCGCTGCCGTGGTGTAGTCATAGATCTCGTAACGGTAGTTGAGTTGGCTGGCGTCGAGCGATTTCTCGCCGGTGACGGGGTTGGTGACATAAAGGCTCTCGATGGCACGCTGCTCATCCTCGTTGGGCTTTCTGGGCAACGATTTTCTCCAGTCGAGATGTGGGGTGACGGGGTCGCCATTCTTGTCCTCCGTGATCTTATACGACTCATCGCCGCCGTAGGCGGGGTCGGCCAGTCGCTCTCTGAGGATGGAGTCTCTCACCCAGAACACGAACTGCTTGTATTTGGAGTTGGTCACCTCTGTCTCGTCCATCCAGAAACCGTCGACGGAGATTTCCTTCACGGGTGTCTCTTTTCCCCAGAGCGTGTCTTGCTGGTCGATACCCATTTTCAGGAATCCGCGTTTCACCATGGTCATTCCGAATGGCGCCGGTTCCTTGAAGGCTTTTCCTCCACCCACGCCAACTACCTCTCCACCTCTTCCAGAGGAGGCGGTGGAGCTGCCACCCATACATCCCGTGAGGGTGAGGAGGGTGCAGGCGCAAAGGGCAACAAAGCTATTTCTCATCTTCATATTAATTACAGTATTCTCACACTTTTATGTTTGTTTTTACCTTTTTTCACGAGGTTGATATCGGTCTGGTAGTTGATGAAGAGCTCATGGCTGCCGTTTCCGATGCTGATGCCCGTGGTATAGAACTCGTAGCTATATCCCACGTGTATGCCATGGAAGACGCCGCCAATCATCGCCGTGACCGAATTGGTGGGACTGTATCCCACGCCGAGGTACAAGTGTCTGTTCTCGTGCTTGTAGTCGAGCCGTGCCGTCACGTCGCCCCTGTAGGCCACGCCGTCGGTGCGCACGAGCACGCTGGGGTGTATTGATAGAAACGGACTTCTGAGTTTTATATTGTATCCACCTGTCAAATAATAGGTTCGGTCGATTTGCAGTTCATTGGTCTCGCCGAGTTCCACGAGTGGTGCCGTGAGGTGTTGCACCGACATTCCCACATACCATGGTCCATGGATATAGTAGAGTCCGGCAGCGAGGTCGAGCGCCTGTCCTTTCTGGTCGGAGGTGTTGAAGGCCGGGTCGCCGGTCTTGTCGAGGTCGATCTTTCCTCCGTCGGTATTCTCCATGATGAGACCTGCCTGGATACCCACACTGATTGTTCCTCCGAAGAGCGAGTGCTTGTAGGCGTATTGGCCCGAGAGGCGTTGGTGGGTGAAGATACCTATCTGGTCGTTGACCAACTGCAGGCCCACGCCATGAAAGGAGTTGCCCAGCATGAAAGGCATGTCGCCACTGACGTACATGGTACGGGGGTTGTTCTCGAATCCAGCGAAGTTGAGCGCATAGGCTCCGGCGATGTTCAGTTTTGGTTCCTTTCCCACAGAGGCGGGGTTAAAATACGGTTCCATGACCCAATAGTGACTAAAGGGCACATCATACTGGGCATTTGCCTTGGCGCAGGCAATTGCCAGTAACGCGAAGATTATGATTCGACGTCCGAACACGTGATTATAACGACAGATTGCGGATTTTATTGTAACACCGCGTATGTTTATTGCTTTTCAACAGCCAATCTGCGCGCCCGCATCCGGCGTCGTCACTGACAGAATCGCGCCCACGGCACAAAGATTTGGGCCGAAGAGAGAGTGTTTAGGAAAAAGATGATTACCTTTGCCACGAGATTGCCATTCGTCTCATCGCCCCAAGAACCCACATACATATAGCACAGAAGTCCATGTCGTTCCTATCTCGCAAATATCCGTTTCCAAAGAGCAGCCACTGGCTGAGAGACTGCATGATATACAGCATCATCGTATTCCTGATACTCTATCTGCTGCAACCTTTCGGGTTCAGCTACTATCCAGGAAACAAGTTGTTGGCATCGCTGCTCTTCGGTGGCGTCACCTTTGGATGCTGTATGGTTTACGGAGCGGCCACAAACCCGCTGCACAAAATCATCTCGCCTTGGCGCGTCTGGCACGAGGCGATATCGGTGCTGGCCATGATACTGTTCATCGGCATCTGCAATTTCATCGTTTTCTCTTTTGTCTTCTATCGCACCTACTCCCTCTTTGCTTGCCTGCTGTTCCTCTACTGGACCCTGATTATCGGCATCATCATCACCATCATCTCGGTGAGCCTCAATTATTACCGCCATTTGCGCAACCAACTGGAGACCCTGCTCGACAAGACCACCGAAGAGCAGGCCGACATCATGGTCACGATACACGACACCACGGTGAGGGGTAACGACCTGGAACTGCCCATCAACGACCTGCTGTATGTCGAGGCACAGAAGAACAACGTGGTGGTATGCTTCATGAACGAGGGGAAGGCAGACCACCGTGAGGTGCACACCACACTCTCTGCCGTGCTCGACGACCTGCAGCCGTATGAGAACATCTTCCAGTGCCACCGCTCGTTCGTGGTCAACCTGAACAACATCACCTCGGCGCAAGGCAACTCGAACGGTTACCGGCTCAAGCTCGGCAATTGCCCCACAGAGGTGCCCGTTTCGCGCACCTATGTGCCCAAACTCCGCTCATTTATCGCTTAGTCACTCGTCCTTTTTTCTTGTCACTCGTCCTTGGAGATAGCTTTCTGTCAGCGGTTTTAGCTGTCGGTCACGGATATTTGGAGGCTATCGTTTCGTGCCGTATCTTTGCGGCATGAAACATCGAATCACACATATCGCCTTACTGCTGATGACGGTCTGCAACCTGGCCGCACAGACCACCGTATCGGGCATTGTCGACGACGGGAAAGAACCGCTCGTGGGAGCCAACGTATTTATCATGGGTACCATCGACGGATGCCTGACCGACTCGCTGGGACGGTTTGCTTTTCAAACCGACAAGACAGGTGAGGTGACGCTGCGCGCGACATACATGGGTTTCGAAGACTGCACGCTGACCACCAGCCAGACCACCGGACTCAAGTTGAGGATGCACGAACGGGCCACCGACATCGAAGAGGTGGTGGTGACGGCCAGCACCTACAGTTTCGGCAAGAGCGACAATTTCAAGACCATGGACGCGCTCGACGTGGTGATGGCTGGCAACTCGTGTGGCGACATCGTGGCTGCCCTGCAGAGCCTTCCCGGCACGCAGAAGGTAGGCGAGGACGGAAAACTCTATGTGCGTGGCGGCGAGAGTGAGGAATGCCAGACGTTCGTCAACGGGATGCACGTGCTGGTGCCCTATTCGACGAATGTGGAGAACAATGCCGTCCGCGGACGCTTCTCGCCCTTCCTTTTCAAGGGCATCAACTTCTCGCTCGGCGGTTATGGCGGAGAATATGGTCAGGCCCTTTCGTCGGTGCTGCCGATGGAGACCACCGACGTGGCCACGGGCGACAAGTTGGGTATCAGCGCCTCGTTGGTGGACTGGAACATCGGCGGGACGAAGGCCTTCGCGGAGAGCAGCCTCTCTTTCAATGCCGACTATACGAGCATGGGCCTTTACAATGCCGTATCGCCCGACCGCTGCGACTGGACCCGCCCCTACCGCAAACTCTCTGGCGAGGCACAGTATAAGGCCGACCTCACTCCGGCCAGCATTCTGAAAACATATGTAGGCTACGACATGACCTCCGTTGGCCTGAACCTGACCGACCGGCAGTTGTCGCTCAGCGAGCACAACATCTATGCCAACGCCACGCTCAAGCCCCATGTAGGCCACGGCTATAGCCTGTTCATGGGCATAGCCAACTCATCGGTCATCAACCATATCGACGACGCGCTCGTCAGGGGCGACCACTACCGCAACATCCGCAACGAAGTGCATCTGAAGTGCGAGGCCCGCAAGGTTTTCTCGCCCGTACTGAAGATGTCGGCCGGTGGCGAGGGCTATATCCGTCACAGCACCAAACGGTATGAGCCAGACCACTACCAGCTTAACTACCAGCTGCTGGCCACCCATGTCGATGCCCAGCTGCGCGTCGTGCCCCGAGTGTTCCTCCACCTCTCGGCAAGGGCAGAGCGCATGAGTATTGGCGATGACTGGCTGCTGATGCCCCGCACGACACTGAGTTATGTGCCCAACCGTCGTTTCCAGCTGTCGGCCACGGCAGGACGCTACAGTCAAGTGGCAGAGGATGATTTCATCGCACAGAGTGGCGAACGCCTGGGGCAGAGCGCTGCCGACCACGTCGTCCTCAGTATGCAGCACAGCACCAAACACTTCCTGTTCCGCGTGGAGCCCTACTACAAGAAATACCATCGCCTGCCCCTGCTCGCCAATGGTGTCTATACCAACGGCGGTCACGGCACAAGCCGAGGATTGGACATCTTCTGCGAGAGCCACTCGCTCATCAAAAACCTCACGACCACGGTGTCGTACTCGTTCAATGACTCCGAAAGGCTCTACCTCGACTATACCACGCTGCAGACACCCAGTTACGCCTCGCGTCACAATCTGCGGCTGACGGCCAAATTCGGCATCGGCAAGACCATCATCGGCGTGTCGGAATCGATAGCCAGCGGGAGGAGATTCGCCACAGGCACCACACCTTATTATAATAGTCTGGATGCCAACCTCACCTGGCTTGTCAGCCCGAAAGTCATCGTCTATACCTCGCTCAGCAATATCCTTGGCCGCAAGAACATCTTCCGCTATGACACCGACGGCACTCCCGTCACAGCCACCCGCGACCGCTTCTTCTATATCGGAATTTTCGTATCACTTAAAAATAATAAAGCTTATGACATCGCAAATTTTTAAACATCGTGTGTTAGTTATCGCCCTCTTCGTGATGGCAGCAGTAGGTATCCAAGCCCAGCAGCCAACCATGCAGTCGCTCATCGGCCAATCGGTCGCCAAAATCCAGCAGCCCACCCCTGAGGCCTTCATCAACTGCATTGCCGAACTCAAGCGCATCGACGCCATGTATCCCGACAGCATCCAGCCCAAATATCAGATTGCCTTGCAAAGTCTCACCTTCTCTGTGATGAACCCTCACGACAGCAGAACCGAGAACATGATGGCCGAAGTAGAGCAGACCATCAGCAAGATGGAGAAAATGAAAAATGCCGACCAGAGTGATCTATGCACGCTCCGGGGATTCCTCTATATGGTGCGCATCGTACAAGATCCTGCACAAAACGGACAACGCTATTATATCGATGTGATGCAGAATTATGAGAAAGCCCTCAAGTTGAACCCCGACAACAAACTGGCCAAGCAACTGCAACAGCAGTTTTTTGAGGGGATGAGGCAGGCAACAGGAATGGAAATCAACGAGTAATCTATTAAAGTTTCACTTCTTGGAGTTCAGAAGTTCAGGAGTTCAGGAGTTCAGACAATTGCCCGCTATTCACCTTGTTGGGTGCAATGAGTATAGGCTTTAGTAATGTCTGAACTCCTGAACTTCTGTAACTCCTGAACTCCTATAGCTCCCGAACTCCTAAACTCCTTTCTACCCTGAAAAAGTAGAGTAAATGTTAAAAAATGATGCAAGGGATAAATTATTTATGAAATAATTTGGTTTATAATATAAACTTGTCTATATTTGCACCGTGAACCGGACACAATTGGCCGAAGACGTGTTTTCTGCAGGAACACGGACGAGGTCGGAGAGCAAAAAACACAAGTTGAACATTAAAAACCAAAACAACAATGGAAGACAATAACATACTGACTGCCGAGCGCAGTCTGGAAATCATCACGGAGCAGATAGAGCGTAGCCGCAAGTCGGTATCAGAGGATGTAGGCATGTCGCTCTTTATCTCAGGTCTTTGCATTATCGGTGTAGCCTTGATCACCTGCATTTGCGCCTTGCTCACTGGCAATATGGCTTTTCATCTGCTCTACGTCTTGATACCTTTTTTAGTGATCGGTATAGAACGTTACATCAAAAGAAACAAGCCAAAGACGCCGGTCAGTCTGATAGGCACGATGGTAGACAAGACATGGCAGACATTCGGCATCTTCGTTCTGACTTTTTTCATTCTTTCCATTCTTTTCAACAAACTGATGATCCACGATGCTCTGGTGGCTGACAATATGCAAGTGTATTTCCAAAACCGTATCAGCCCTGTTCGCATCATTCTTCTGATGATGGGTATGGCTGTTACAATCAATGGTTATACCTTAAAGAGCAAATGGATGGTATGGTGTGGCATCATTGGTGGCATTGGAGGATTCTTTTGGGAGGCCTTCTGCGTAACGCAAACTCTAATTGCGTGGAGTGGGCTTCCATTGGAATATTGGGGTAATGCGGGGGTCATTGCACCTAACCTTATGATGGCTATATTCACCTTCATCGGCCTGACGCTCCCGGGCTGGATGCTCAAAAGACAGAAGAAGTAGCCTATGCCGTTTAAGCCGTTAGACCCACTGCTGCACTCGGAGCTGCGACTGGCCGTGATATCGCTGCTCATCAGCAGCGAAGAAGCCGAGTTCCCGTATATCAAGGAGCAAACGGGAGCCACGGCGGGCAACCTGAGTGTGCAGATAGACAAACTCTCCGCAGCGGGCTATATAGAAGTAGAGAAGACTTTCAAGGGCAAGAAACCCTGCACCATCTGCCGCATCACTCCCGAGGGTCAGAAAGCATTTGAGGGATACGTAGAGGCGCTGAAGAGTTATTTGGACGTGAATGCCAAGTGACTTCAGGAGTTCAGGAGTTCAGAAGTTCAGGAGTTCAGAAGTTCAGAAGTTCAGAAGTTCAGACATTACCATAGCCGACATCCATTGCGCACAACGAGATGAATTTCAGGCTATTATCTGACCTCCTGAACTTTTGAAATCCATACAATCATAAGCCACCAAGTGATTGGCAAACAGTTCAGGTCGAGTAAATTTATCGTTTTTCGATAAATTTTTATTGATTTTGTTTGGTGGTTTATTGGAATAGTTGTACTTTTGCATATCGAAAATCGATAAATAGTAAAAGTAAAACAATAATTGTTATGAAAAAGAAGCTCAATCTTTTTTGTGTACTGATACTGGTACTGAAGGCCGCACAGATCGTTATAGGCAACGTGATGAGTTTTGGCGAAAACGCCCAAGCTTTCAAACAAGGATGGGAAGATGGCGGAAAGCCAGGTGCGGATACAGACACAGGTTTTTGGGGAGAACTATTCATCGTGATATTAGGACTTGCCTGCATCTTCCTGATTATCCGTTCGCTTATAGCTTTTGTAAGATTCATCTTGAACGTCAATCGCGATAAAGTGTTTGTGTTGGAGAATGTCCCCCTGTTACGCTGGACTGGTTGGGGATTATTGTCTGCGACCGTGATGATCGCCATTTACGACCTGGTGGAGCATACCCCTGTCGACCGTATCTACAATGAAACCATGGATGACTTTATCTTTAGCGTGTTCTGCCTGATTATGGCCGAAGTATTCATGATTGGGCTGAAGTTGCAGGAAGAGCAAGACTTAACCATTTAGTGTGTCTATGGGAAAGATCATCGTAAATCTGGATGTAGAGATGGCCAAGCGAAAGATTTCGCTTAACGAACTGGCCAAACGCGTGGGATTGACCCAGGCCAACCTGTCGATCCTGAAGACGGGCAAGGCCAAAGCCGTAAGATTCACGACGCTCGAGGCCCTCTGCCGCGAACTGGGTTGTCAGCCTGGCGACATCCTTGAATACAGAGACGAATAGACATAATTACCTTCAAAAAATACAAGCATGATGAGCAAGAAAACACTCATTACTCTTTTTCTGCTACTGGCCACCATCAATGCCAATGCACAGTTTCTTTTCCGCATCAGTGGCAACAAACTGAAGGAGCCCTCATACATTTTAGGCTCTTTACACACATTGCCAGGTTCCTTACTCGACAGCATACCAGCGTATCTTGAGGCAGAGGCAAGATGCAAGCAACTATATGCAGAGTTGGACCTTAGCGACCAACAAAAAATCAACGACCTCAAGACAGCGGGCCAACAAGCCATGACCCTACCTGATGGCAAAACCATATTCGACGTAATGGATAAGGACCAAATAGAGATGTTGAATAAGAGATTTCGTGAAGTGTTTCAAGTGAACCTGACCGACTCAGTGATGAAAACCAGTTGGAACTATCAACCCGCCATATTTCCGGCCACCATCAATATTGCCATTACGATGCAAGAGATGATGAAGAACCCTGAGCTGGCTATAACTGGCATGCCCATCGACATGGTTTGCGTCAACAGGGCAAAGGAACGAGGTTTGAATGTAGGGAATCTGGACGAGATACAACCTCAAGACAGTCTGGCGAAGAAGCGCGAAACGATGAATGAGAATCTCAACATTCAGATAGACTCGCTCATGGCGTATCTCAACGATTTTGACCAGCGCAAACAGGGGATCATCAATGAAATCAGTTCTGCAGCTCAGTCCACCAAGCAATGGAAGACAGGCGATTATAACAGTTTTGCCAACACAGATTTTTGGATAAAGCAAGTTGAAAATCAGCCAGGCATCTTCAAAATCCGCAACGAGAAATGGTTGCCCAAGATTGAAGCAGCGATGAGCGAGATGCCAACGTTGTTTGTCTTTGGCGCAGGCCACCTGATTGGCACCAATGGCATCATCCAACTACTCCGCGATGCCGGTTACGATGTAGAACAAATAAAAAAACAGTAGACAATGGAAGAAATCAAAATATACAAATCGTTTTGGAAGTTCGACCTCGGCATGGCACTGATGCTCACGTTCATCATTTGGGGAATCTATATGCTGGTGAACAAAGAAGATGGTTACAAGGCCGGTCCGATAATCGTGATTGGGATGTTCAGCATCCTTGCGGTTGTCTCTGTCGTCAGGTTTGCCAGACGCCGCCCCCATCTGATCATATCCGACAATGCCTTGACGGTGAATACCGATGAGCCATGGCAAGTGTCCTTCAAAGAGGTGGAGTCGTTCATCCCATCGAAATGCAATGGTCAGGATGTGATTGGAGTACGCTACAAACAGGGAACAGCGAATTGGGCTTCGGAGGAGGAAATCAGCAGCAGCCAGAAGTCCCGTATCAGATATCCAGAGAACTTGCATCCTGGCAAGCCCTATGAGATTTACGTATCCGACTTGTCGGTAAGATGTCAGTCACTTTGCGAAATGCTTAACCAAAGGTTGAGGAATTAGCCAAAAAGAAAGCACACACCGTGAAGACGGCAAACCATAAAAATACAAGCGATGTAGCTCGTAAGCTTCATCGCTTGTATTTTAATACTCGTCCTCGTTGAAAACTTGGCTCTCAATTGATTATCAACAACTTACGCCATTCTTAACTAATTTTAGCCAAATAAACCAGGCGGTCTGAGACGGTCAAAGGCGATTCGTTGGCGGGTTCGACAAACTTATTCCTGCTGCAAATAATATATAAAAGGTCGAGCATTAGTATGCCACTTATCAGTAATTTGTTGTACCTTTGCATACGGATTTCGCATTACAGCGGTTTCCAACAACATTATGGGTTAAAAGAAATGGCGTTCGCTATCTCATTCGAAGACCTCGAAATGTAGGAAGTTTCAAGGAATAATTGTCAGAGAATGGAGAGGGTGAGCGTTCACGTTATAGCGTGGGCGGAACTTATCTGACAATTATAGTACTTCCTACAGCCACGAGGGAAAGATAGGGGTTGTTCACGCTTTCTCTATGCCCAGTGGATTAGGAAAGCTTAATGCCCAATGATGCAAGATTTCCTGCTTCACTGCGTTTCTAATAGTAGAAACATTAGCAACAGAATAGATAAAGAAATGAAAACAATGAAAACTTGGAGAAACATCTTTGTGATGTGCGCTGCCATTCTCTCCCTCGCCTCTTGCAGCAACGACAATGAAGAAGTAAGACAAGAATACCAACCAGCCCACCGGTCGGCCATATTCAACGGAGTGAAATTGGTGCTGACGGATGAAGACGGCAACGACCTTGGCGGTCAGACCGAAATGTTCAGCACACTGAGGATCTATGGCAACCTGTCGAAGCAATACGTTTTGACAGAAAGACGGACAGAGGACGGGATAACATATATTAAGTTCAATGCTGACCTGCCCGACGAGCGGGATATCAACTACAATATAGACAAACACCTCGGCACAGGAACATCCACGATGACCATTACTGCAAATGGGAAGACAGCACATCTGACATTCGTTTTTGAAACTACCGACAATAGCAATGGGGAACCGATGTTTGGGGGCAATGCTATCCACATCAAAGGTGCAAAACTTGGCAACGAGGTCATTGCTAACGAAGAGAACGGCGATATGGTGGTCGTGCTTATTGTAGACGAAGATAGACTTTCCCTCTCAGATGAAATTCCCATTCCAGAGGAAACCGCAGCAACCAGTCTGACTGCCGACGCCCCACTGGCGGACAAGACTTATCTGGGGGCGGGCTACGACGTGACGGGAGCTTTTCTCAGCAACGATTGTCTGCGTGAAAACGTGATAGACCTGAGCAGGTTCGATGACAGCGAAAAGCTGAATTTAGATGCTTTTAGTGGCTTGGGAACTACGGTTAGCGGAGTTGATAATGCATGGGGATTCCTCGATGGGCTTCGCAAGGGATTGGGATTCGCACAGGAGGGCGAACCTGGCGATGTCTATTTTGCAGGAACGTTTACTGACAATTCGCTATTCAAAGATGCCTCGGAACGTGGCGACAACTATTCTTTCCTGATGTATATGGACCGCTACATCGCCTATAGCCACCGTCTCAACATGCCCATAAATCCATCCAATGCTCAGTTGGAACAAATGCTGACCGGCGAATTCAAGAAGGCTCTGGCCGAGGAAAGTGCCGAGCGCATCGTGGAACGTTTCGGCACACATGTGCTGAAGAGGGCTGACATGGGAGTGAACATCCAGTCGCTCTACCGCTCTGGTCTGAAAGCCAATACACGCAATGCTGACCGCTTCACGGCAAGCATGTTCCGCCGCATGAACGAGGTCTATCACCCTATATACTCGGGCATGACCGACCGCAAGGCCACCAAGGGCGGTGCACTCTCCTGCCAATGTCATGGTGGGGCTACACAACAGCTTTCGGCAACCTTAGCTCGTTTTCCATTGTCTGCTGAAGAATCATCCGCTGCCATAGCCAACTGGTGGAACAAGTC
>ONGG01000046.1 GCA_900317305.1 uncultured Prevotellaceae bacterium
CACGTAGCGACCGGTCAGCGGATGGTGGTCGTGCCGGTTCACGCCGCGCAGTTTCACATTCTTGCCGTTGATCTTGAACACCTCGCCCACGCACTCCACGCGTTTCACTCCCAGATGGTAGTCGAAGTGCTCCGCCACGTGGCCTTTCTTGTCCATCAGTTCGATGGAGAACGGGTAGAGGTTGGGCTTCTCTGCCGACCATAGTCTGGGATTGTTGATGAGATAAGTGAGCAGGACGTGCGTCGTGTCGCCCACTGCAATTTTTTTCAGTTGGCCAGCAATGGTCTTGCCGTCGATTTTCAAGACTGCTTTCATCTTCTTGGCGCTCTTGCCGGCAGTGTTGCAGATGGCGATGTCAGCTGTCACTTTGGCCTGCGTGAAGTTCATGTCGGGCACGGCGGTCACCTGGTAGTCGGCGATGTGCACCAATGGACGCACCCACAACTGCACCTCGCGGAAAATGCCAGAAAGCCGCCACATGTCCTGGTCTTCCAGATAACTGCCGTCGCACCAGCGATACACCTCCACGGCGAGTTTGTTTTTGCCCTCCCTGACGTATTTCGTCACGTCAAACTCGGCGGGTGACATTGAGTTCTGGCTATAACCCACTTTCTGCCCGTTGACCCAGACGTAAAAGGCTGAATGCACGCCACCGAAATGAAGAATCAGATTTTGAGAGCGCATCTCTTTCGTCACGTCGAAGAAGGTCACATACGACCCCACGGGATTGCGGTTCTCGTAGGCGGTCCAGTCGCGTGGCGGCTCACTCGTCACGCTGGGGCGGTTGCGCTTGAAGGGGTAGTCGATATTGGTGTAGATGGGCGTGCCGAAACCTTGTGTCTGCCAATTTCCCGGAACCTTAATTTTGTCCCAATCGTTCACATCGTAATCCTCACGGTAAAAGTTCACAGGCCTTTCCTCTGGATTCCGGCTCCAATGAAACTGCCATTCGCCGTCGAGCGATACAATCTCCTTGCACTCCTTCCATTTCGAAGGCAGTTGCAACGTGGCGTGATAAGGCAGTTTGTTGATGCCCAGTACGGCAGGGTTTTCCCAATCGGGGGCAGTCGTTCCTGCTGTTCCGTTGCCCGACGGCAGGCTTTGCGCCTGGGCAGAGATGGTCAGCACGGAGGCAATGTAGACGAGGTATCTTCTCAATAATCTCTTCATATACTATTTCGTTTCTATGTCAATATCGCCAAATGCCATGCGCTCTCCTGAGGCCAGTCGGTCGGCATCGAGACGGAGGATTTTGGCTTTGATGGGTTGGGACCTGATGGTTTGCCAGATGGGGTTGTTGACGATGTTGGAGAACTCGCCCGAAGCGACTTTCGTCCAGTTCGACCAGTCGGTGGAAGCCCAGAGGGTGTAATGGGTGACAGTGCCTTCGCGGGTGTTCTGCGGCGGCAGGTAGCGGAACAAGGTGATGGTCTGCTCCGAGTCCCAGTCAATCATCATCTGCTTGGGACTGCTGAAGAAATAGTGGAGGTTGCTGCTGCGCTTCTCTCCACTGTCCGGGATGTCGGCTGTCAGTTCTGGTGCCAAATAGACGGAGGTCCGCTGGATGATGGGGGCGCATTTCGCGCCGAGAATGGTGAAGCGTAGTTTCGTGGCTGTGACGGTGGGGAAGCAGATGATGCGGCGATGCCCGATGGTTGTCAGTCCGTCGCCATTGTCCACGAGTGCGTCTTTCAGCGAAATCCACTTGCCATCGACAAAAGCCTCAAGCGAGAATTTCTTCACACGCTGGCCGTAGCGAATGTCTTCCTCGGCCACGAAACGGTTGAACACCGTCGGCTTCTTGAATGTGATAAGGGTCTCATTTCCCTGAGTCCTTATCTTGGATTTTCGGGCGAGGTCGTTTTTGAACACCTCGTCAATCATTTTCTTGAATGCGATGCCTCGCAGACTGTCGGTGGGATGGATGCGGCCGTTGGGGGCAATGGGGAAGTTGAGCAACAAACACGAGTTGCGGCCAACGCTCTTGTAGTAGGTGTCCATGAGTTTCGACAGGCTTTTCACGTGTTCGTTCTCCGTCTCATGGTAGAACCAACCCGGACGGATGCTGGTGTTGGTCTCGCCGGCGCACCACACATCGCCGTCCTCCACGCCGTAGTGCAGCATGTGCCAGGGCGTGTCGCCCTTGGCGGGCATCAGACTCCAGTTGGTCTCGCCCACATTGCCGGCTTCGGTGCCAACCCAGCGCAGGTCGCCCCGGTCGCCACCGTCGTTCCAGATTACGGCATTGGGCTGCAACTCCCGTATCATGCGGAACGTCTCTGCCCACTGGTAATAGGTCTTGCCGTCGATGCGCCGGGTCTCGTTGGCGCCGCCATACCAGCCGTCGCCACCATTGGCACCATCAAACCACACCTCGAAGATGTCGCCGTATAGGGTCAGCAGTTCGCGCAACTGGTTGCGGAAATAGGTCACGTATTCCGGCTTGCCGTAGTCCTTGTGGTTTCTGTCCCATGGCGAGAGATAGACGGCGAACTTCAGTCCCTCTTCACGGCAGGCATCGGCCAGTTCGCGCACCACGTCACCCTTGCCGTTTTTCCAGGGTGTGTTCTTCACCGAGTACTCCGTGTATTTCGAAGGCCACATGCAAAAGCCGCAGTGGTGCTTGGCGGTGAAGATGATGCCCTTCATGCCAGCCTGCTTGCATACGCGTGCCCATTGACGGCAGTCGAGGTCGGAAGGGTTGAACAATTCCAGCGGCTCATTGCCGAAACCCCATTCCTCATCGGTATAGGTGTTCATCGAGTAGTGGATGAACGCATACATCTCCATCTCTTGCCAGCGCAACTGGTTTTCCGTCGGCACAGGGCCGCAAGGTGCCGATTTGTCAACGGAGGCACTACGCTGACCGTTTGCGAATCCCACTATCAGGAACCATAAAAAACATATTGTTGATAATCTCTTCATCGTTTTGCACATCTGACAATAATGATTATTGAGGTTTCGTATTCGTGCCGTTCTTGTTCATCGATACTGTTCCACGAAGTCGCGCACCAGTCGGAATACGGGCTCATAGCTGTCGAATCGCACGGTCTTGTAGGTGTCGTAGATGGTATGATAATACTGGAAGGCATCGCCTTTCTCGTTTTCCAGGAAGATGCAGGGCACATGGCGTGTGGCAAACGGATAGTGGTCGCTGTTGGCGGCCAGTTCTCCTCGGTGCAATGACTTGAAGTAGTGCTCGCGTTCGTTTATTTGCTCAAAGAGCGAGAAGCCACGCATGCCCTCATCGCTCACCTCACAGTACTGAACGGGATTGTTGTCGCCTATCATATCGATATTGAACAGATACTTAATCTGTCTGAGAGGCACAACGGGATGATCGGCATACCAGGTGGAGCCACGAAGGTTGGCATCCTCGCCCGAGAAAGCGATGAAGTACATGTCGTATGGAGGACGGTGTTTGGCGTAATGTTCTGCCAGCGTTACGATGGCGGCAGTGCCCGAGGCATTGTCGTTGGCACCGGCATAGAAGATTTTCCTGCCCAGATTGCCTATATGGTCGTAATGTGCCGTGAACACGTAGCAGCTGTCATGCCTTTGGCCCTCCACCTTGGCGATGACGTTGAAGCACTCATAGTCTTTGAGGAACTTGTTGTCCACCTCCGCTCTGACGTTCTTGACACCATCAATGGCCTCAGGGGTCACCCACAGAATGGGCTTGTCAATCACATAATGCCCATAGGCTTTGAAAAACTTGATGGGCGACTCCCAGGTGTAGATGAGTCCGGCATTGGTACATTCACCTGCTTTTTGCAGACGCGAGAAAGCTGCTTTGTGACGATAAGTGAACCAGAATTCACAGGCCACCAGACAGTTGGCGTTCTCGGGCTTGGCCAGGTCGGCAAACATACGATCGGCGTCAAAGTTCAGCGTGTCGACATGATAGACAGGAAATGTGCCGTGAATGCCTGGTGAATACTCACGCATGGAGAAATCTACTCCAGCGCGGAGCTTCCTGCCATCAGCCCACATCTCCATCTGTCCGCAGAACGTGTTGATGTCCAACTTGAAAGGCTGGACGAGAACCACGTCCACTCCGGCTTTCATGAACTCCTTCTGTAGGAACTTCCCGGCTTTGTTGGCACCGTCCTTCGCATAGCCACGCCCCTGATACTTGGCCGAACTCAATGTCTTGATCACCCGCTTGTAATGGGCTATGTCCTGCCCTGCTGCCATCATGCTGGCCAGCACCAGCAGAATCGTTATCAAAGTCCTGTTCATATCATTGACAATCATTGGAACTACTTCAACGCCTGTTTCCAAAACGCCTTGGCGTCACCGCCAAATTCTTCGGTCAGCAGTGCCATGAACAGGGATGCGTCTTTTCGGATGTCGGAATTGCTGCACTGCTCAGGATCACGGTTGACGCGTAGGTCGGTTATCCTGAAATCGTCTCCGTATTTCTCGTACTTGGCCTCGAAGATGCAGAATCCCGACCAGCTGCGGTAGTAGCGGATGGTGTCCTCGTCGCAATACATGAACCAGTGGTCTTCCATGGCTTCGGGAATGTGACCGTACCTGACGATACGCATCGCGTCGGCTGGAATCGTCACATTCAGTGTGACGACCGTGTTCTTGTCGGGCATGGGCTGGATTTTCCAACTGTCTTTCGTCGCTACCTTGGTTTTTGGAGGAATGGGGTCCTCACCATTGAACCGCTTGGCGGAGTTGCCGGCACCCATCGTCCACATCCTGACCGCCTCCATTTGGTCGGCTGTGAGCAGAGCATTGTCCGTTCCGTCTTGCGAACGAGTCAGCACCTCGACGAAATCCCTGGGCAGGATGATGTTCTCCTGGTCAATGGCTTTTTGGAACAAAGGTGCTATATCGTCGGGAGTGAACGCGGCTATTCCGCAGCCGATGCGGGTCACGAGAAACCGGCGTTCAGGATGTTGCTGGGCGAATGCGATGAACTCATCCACGTAGGGCTTGATGGTCTCTACACCGCCTTGCATGGTGGGGATGGCATAACTCTGTCCTTGCAGTCCCACGCCTTGTCCATATACAGCGCCAAAACGGATGTAGGCCAGGCGTGCCGCACCGCCGCCATGGGCACCGGCCAGGTTGCTTCCGAAAACGAAGACTTCGTCCGGTTTCAGTTGGGTTATTCTCTCAGGAGTAAAATCTCTGTTGTACATGATTTGATATGTTTGGTTCAGATGTTTGGTCTCTTTGCTGAATTCCTCAGATGAATCGGTTGTGGCAAAGGGGCAACGCATCCTCTTTGTAGTCAACCGATTCACTTGCAAATATAATAAAAGATGTTGGAAAGACCATGAAACCAAGCAGATAATTGCTTGCCTTGATTGAAAAGACCGTTTTTTTCTGCTGCTTGCAGCCACCTAGATGTGTTGGCAGGTGCTGTCGTGGCAAATGGTGAGGAGTCCGATGCAATAGTTGGCGGTGTGCCGGCATCAGAATCCGATTCTCTTCTGCTCCACGCTTTCCAGACGCTCGCTGATGCCGTAGCATTGGCTTAGGAAGTCAATCTCCTTCTTGGCTTTCCGCATGAAGGCCGCACTCATCTTTGAGTCCTTCGACAGCTCCACCACCCGCTCTATGGCTTGGAGCAGAGTCATTTGTTTTTTCGACGCATTCGTCCTAGTTGAATCTTTCTTTTCCATTTTTCCTACCGTTGTTTTGATGATTGTTTGGTTTCTGGTTGAGAGATTGCTTTGATAGTGGCCTCAGGCAGCAAGAGCCAGAGGCTCCTGCTGTCTGGGAATGAGATGAAAATGCTTGGTCATTTTCTGGATGAGAGTAGTGGTTTCGCTGTCGGAGAGGTTGAAGATGGTAAGGGCATAGACCTCGTTGTTGAGTGAGGTGGCGAAGCGCACCCTTTGGTTTTTGAGATACTTCTGGTTTTTTGAGAACAGGTTCTTTGAGCTTGTGGAAATTGTTGTCATATTCTTGAATGTTTTTATGATTGATTGTTTGTATCAAGAATATAGTTACAAATGAAAAAAAATTCAAAATAAGCCACTACTTTTTTTGATTTTTTTTCGTTGAAAGGGAAAAACGAACTGATTCTCAGTTAGTTGTCGTTAAGATGAAAACCACATTTATTTTGCTTTTGATATCAGATAGTTGAGCACACTCTGCCAGTCGGGGAACTTTTCGGTGCCAAAATGGATGTGGTGGTCGCCGAACTTTTCGGCGCCATGTTTCGTGCGGTCGTCGATGAGATAGGCGCCTTCTTGATAACACAGATTTTTGTGATGCGAGAAGATGATACGCTTGTAGAAGGTATCTCCAAAATACTGTTTCACCCAATTGAGCTTGTTTTGCAGGGCCGTGGGGTTGTCCCATGGCGATGTGGTGAGAATATAGCAGTCGTATACCTCTTTCAGGGCTTTCACAGCATCGATGGCGCCTGGCATTGGCTTCATTTTAGCAAATATATCTGGGATGTCGTCGTAGTGAGGCTTGCCCTTGCCGTCGTCTGCATACTGGGCTTTCACTTCATCTGGAATTTGGTCGAGTCCGCTTTTGAAGTCGACCAACACGTTGTCCATGTCAAAATAAAGGATTTTTTTCATTTCGTCATTCTTTGGTTTTATACTATCAATTTTTGTTTTCAACGCTAATATAGTAAAAAATGGTGAGAAATTCAAATAAAAAACGGAAAAAATGCAAAAGACTCATAACGGGCCTCTTGTGCTATATCCATGTCAGTTTTCGCCACAATCCCTCATTTATAATATCTTCCATTTCATAACCTTTCCATCCCTTGCCTTCGTTATATACTTGCCTGTTGTTCGGAAAGTTCGAAATGGTGCGGCTTGTCGAAATGGCGGCGAGAATAGTAGGGTCGGTGGTGGTGTCGCACTTCCAGTTGTTGTTGACGGAACCTGCTGGGATGACACGCTCTCGTTCTTGCAAAATCGCACTTCAAAGATAATAAGTACGACGTGTCGCAGCAAATTTCTGGGATATTCTGCATAGAAATGTGACGGATGGAGTGGATAAATAGTTACAACCTATTCATATCTCGGCTGCAGACTATGGCGGTAATCACTGGGCGACAAGCCGAGATGCTTCGCGCAGTAGCGGCTGAAGTATGAAAGCGATGTGAAATTCATCAACTCGGCTATCTGGGTGAGCGACAGACGCTCGTCATTCAGATAGTCTTTCAGTATGGGTATGGTGTGTCGGTCGATATACGAGGTGACACTATGGCCCGTCACGCGCTTGATGGTGGCAGAAAGATATTTCGGCGACACATTCAGCCGCTCGGCATAGTAACTCACATCGCGCTCCGTGCGGCTGATGCCTGTAGCAAGCAATGCCATCAGCTGTTTCACGATATAGGAAGTGCGGTCGGTATGGCTATCGGTGGCTTCTCGTCGGGCATGGGCTTCAAAGATGTCGTACATCATCGTCAGACAGAGACTGCCCATCAGTTCGCGATAGAACTCCAGATGATTGTCGTTCATACGGTCACGAAGACGATGCAAGTCTTCCAACAGATGACAGACGTGCTCATCCGTCAGTCGGATAACCGGGTCTTGGTTCAATGAGATGCTGCCCCCGATGCTGTAGTTGTTCGATGGCAGCAGGTTCTGCAGAAACTTGTAGTCGGCGGCAAACCACTCCACCTGTAAATCGGCATGTGCCGCGAGATTGCGGACACGGTCGGGCATCGGTATCACCACTAGGTCATTCTTCGCGATGTGGTAGCAATGCTCGTTGAACACGAAACTGCCTTCACCCGCTTTGCAGAGCAGGTGCATGCAGGTATGGCCCAGCTCTGCCGAATTCATTCCGTAAAAGTCTGTGGAATAATGAAAATCTACCTTCATGTCACTACTGTTATTGGGCAAAATTATACATTTTTTTCTATAAATAAAAACATTTGCGCAAAAAGTGAAAATTGTGGCGCAAAAAGTGAAAACAAAGTATCGAAAAATCACCGTAATTTTGCAGTGTGAAATCAAACTACAAAAAAATATGAATATCAAGAGTATCATCACAGCCGCTGTGGCACTGCTCGTATCGACAGCATGTGGCGGCACGAAGCAACAACAAACGGAATCATCAACATCAAACGAAACAACAGTAATGGCAACAGACGGAAAAGCATTGGTAGTGTTCTTCTCGCATGCGGGAGACAACTACGCAGTAGGTAACATCGAGGTGGGCAACACGAAGATAGTGGCCGACTACATCACGGAACTGACGGGTGCGGAGCAATTTGAAATCGTCACCCACAAATACGACGGCATGGCCTATACACCACTTATCAATCTGGCGAAAGAAGAGACCAAGAACGGCGAACTGCCCGAGTATGAGGGCGACATCGACCTGACGAAGTACGACACGGTTTTCATCGGCGGTCCCGTATGGTGGGGCACCTATCCACAGGTGATGTTCACCTTCTTCAAGAAGCACGCCAATGATTTGAAAGGCAAGACCGTCATTCCCTTCACCACCCATGAGGGCTCAGGCCTCGCCAACTGTGTGGAGGACGTGAAGGAGGCTTTCCCTGGCGCCAACGTCCAAAAAGGCTTCAGCATCTACGGCCATGAGGTGCGCACAGAAAAAGGCAAGGTGGAGAAATGGATAAAAAGCCTCACCCCCAACCCCTCTCCAAATGGCGAGGGGAGTAAATAGTACATTAGTGAAAATCGTTATAAAATACATGATGGAATATATCAAATTATACAACGGCGTTGAGATGCCGACATTGGGCTACGGCGTGTTTCTCGTAAGCCCTGACGAGTGTGAACGATGCGTGAGCGATGCGCTTAGCGTTGGCTACCGGCTGATAGACACGGCTCAGGCCTACCAGAATGAGGAAGGCGTGGGAAATGCATGGCGCAAGAGCGGCATCAAGCGCGAGGATCTGTTCCTTGTAACGAAGGTGTGGATTTCGAACAATGGTGAGGAGAAGGCGGCCAAGAGCATCGACGAGAGTCTGCACAAGTTGCAGACCGAGTACATCGATCTGCTGCTCATCCATCAGGCCTACGGCGACGTGTTCGGCACGTGGCGGGCCATGGAGAAGGCCTATCGTTCAGGCAAGGTCCGCGCTATCGGCGTGAGCAACTTCCAGGCAGGACGTTTCTTCGACTTCGCCCATTATGTGGAGCTGAAACCCATGGTGAACCAGTTGCAATGCAACACGCTTATCCAGCAGACGGGCATCGAACCGATACACGCTGAGTTTGGCACGCAGATGATGGCCTGGTGACCTCTTGGCGGACAGGGTGTTGAGGGCATCGTGAAGAGCGAGGAACTGGCTGCCATAGGTGCGAAATACAATAAGACTGCTGCTCAGGTAGCCCTCCGCTGGCTCACCCAGCGAGGCATCGTGGCCATACCCAAATCGAGCCATAAGGAGCGCATGGCGCAGAACTTCGCCATTTTCGACTTCACACTGACCGACGAGGATATGGCTAAGATTGCCACAATGAACCTGCACGATACTGGTACCATCAACTTTGGCGACCCGCAGTTTGTGAAGTATTTGATCGAGAACTACGGATAAGACTTGGTTATGGATTTTTTCGAGCAATTAAAATCAGGGGCCGCCGTCGACATGGCAACGCCCGCGTCGTAGCCGTGTAACAGCCGCTATTTTCAAAGGAGGTCGTCATTCTTGGCACTGGTAACTCGCGTTCCAATAGGCCAAGTGTGGCGGCCTCTGGCGTTTCACACATACCATGGCATCAATGTGTTAGTCGGACTATCAATGAGTTGGTTATTTGAAAAACACATCTAAAGCGATCCGACTATGCGAAAACTATTGAGTACGAAAAAATCAGAAATATGATGTATTCTTAGAGAAAATGCGTATTTTTGTGGCCATTCTATGCATCTAAGATGCTCCACATGAATCATTCTAATTCTAACTATATGATGAAAAAACTATTCTTACTTATTCTGATGGTGGCTACATGTGCCTATTCATCAGCGCAGACAAAGAAAGTGTCTGTACTTGGCGATTCTTACTCCACTTTTATTGGCGTCATTCCTGCCAATTATGCCACATTCTATCCAAACGACCGAAACGATGTCAAAGAGATAGACCAGACCTGGTGGAGCCTTTATATCAAAGCAAAAGGCTACACTCTCGAGAAGAATGACTCTTGGGGTGGAACAACCATCTGCGGTACGGGATATGGCGGAATGGATGCATCGCGCAACAATTTCATTTCTCGTGTGGATAGTCTGGGCAATCCCGACATCATCTTTGTCTTCGGAGGCACCAACGATGCTTGGGCAAGAGCGCCCATTGGCGAGTATCAGTACTCGGATTGGACAAAAGACGATTGTAAGAATTTCCGTCCTGCCCTTGCTTGCCTGATCGACATGCTTCAGAAGCGTTATGCCACAGCCACGATCTGTTGCATCCTGAACTCGGAGTTGGGAGAGCCTGTCAATGAGTCAATGCGTGAAATCTGCAAGCATTACCAAGTGCAGCTCGTCGAACTCCATGATATTGAGAAGCAGAATGGCCATCCGTCAATTAACGGCATGAAGAGCATCTTTGAACAGCTGTTGGAAGCAGGCCTGTAGCCCCGTCCCCCAACAGCTATTCTCTACCAAATGCAATAGTTAAACTAAAAAACCAGCCGAAATGAACGCCCTCTTTGACCGCGCCAAGCTACTTCTTGGAAAGAAACGGGTGGCGAGGAAAGAATGAGAACACGGGCCTCTGTGGGCGATTGGGCAAGGACTGGGTAGGCTTACGCCTGTCCCACGGTGGCTGATGAGGCAACGGGCCAATGACAAACGGGCATTGAACGATGGCCCCCCCTACCTGCGGGGCTTCTGTACAGCCTTTGAATGAGTGATTAAAGTGGAAATGATAAGCATCGAAAATGAGTAATTATTGAACAAGGAAGAGATGAGCAAATGATGAGCAAGGAAGGCATGGATAATAGTTGTCAGACACGACGGATGTATGGGCATGACTATGCTTTGCCTGGGACGTACGAGGTGACAATAGTTGTGGCCAATCGGAACCCTGTGTTTGGCGAGATTGTGGGCACCACGAGAGGTGACGGTGAACGGCCCCATCTCAAGCCGTCATTGCTTGGAGAGGCCGTTCTCGCCAATGAGATTCCCAAGATACATTATTACTATCCTATGGTGGAAGTATGGCAAGTATGCCTCATGCCCGACCATATTCATTTGATAGTACGCATCAACCAGCCGTTACCCCAAGGCAAACATTTGGGCATCATCATCGGGGCTTTTAAAGGTGGTGTGAGTCGCGCCTGGTGGCAATTGAATGGCGTAGAGCAAAACACGCCCCTTTTCGAGTCCAACTATAACGACCACATTCTGATGCGTGACGGTCAATTGGGGAACTGGAAACGCTATCTCCAAGACAATCCGTACCGCTACATGATGCGACGCGAGCATCCTGATTTGTTCCAACGAGCGCTGTGCATCACCATTGGCGGCAAACGCTACAGTGCCTTTGGGAATATGCTCCTTTTGCGCCAGCCTGAGAAACACCAGGTGTTCTTCCATCGCCGCACAAATGGCATGCCGACAGAAAACACCGACTTCTGGAAAACAGAAAGCGAGCGCCTGATTTCGGAAGCCTTTAGTGGAGACGTGCTAGTAACCCCAGGTGTCTCAGAATGTGAGAAACGGATAAAGAACATGGCGTTGGAACAGCGGTTGCGGTTGATTCACCTGCAATCAGAGCCCATCGGGCGATACTGGAAGCCCGAGCACAACCGTTTCGAAGCCTGTGCACACGGCACGCTACTTGTCCTTGCTCCGTGGCCCGAGGACTTGCCTGCCTTTGTCAGCGACTACGACCGTTTTCACTACCTCAACCATTTGGCCAAGACGGTGTGTGCCATTGGGCATGAGACCAGCGTGGCGGTGCAAGGCGTAAGCCTTGCGCATGGTGGCTAAAGAAAGGATGCTGAGGGCATAGACACCCTCAATTAGAAAGGCAAACTTTAGTGAATACACCTGATAGCACTCATTCATAAATCGCACAAGAGCCCCGCAGGATAGGGGCACCCATCATTCAACGCCCGTTTGTCAATGGGATAGAGGTGCCATCATTCAACGCCCGTTTGTCAATGGAATAGGGGCAGCCATCATTCAACGCCCGTTTGTCAATGGGATAGGGGCAGCCCGTAGCCCCATCAGCCACCGTGGGGCAGGCGTCAGCCTGCCCGCCTGCCGCAATCCTCGCCCCCTCTCTTTCACGGGAATTCATACACCAGATACTGGGCGTGGCGCTCGGTGGGGTAGTTGGTGAGCCGTCCTGAGCGGGTCACAAACGAAATGATGCCGCTATACATGCCATAGCCAAAGGTGTATTGGCTGTCGTAGATATTGATGTAGTGCAGACGACGGGCATCATAGTTGAGAAGCTGCTCTGTGTCGCTCACCGGCATGCCGTCGATCAGGACCAGTGTGGGCAGTGAACTGTCGTAGCGCTCCTGCTCTCTGAGTATAGACAGGCGGATCACGCCATTCACCCTCTTTCTCACCACACTGGTCACATACTCAATCATCGCCTCCCTGATGGTGAGAAACTGGCGGTACTCGTCAAGATTGTAGGTGATGTCGGGCTTGTTGCCAAACAGCGTGTCGTCATAGTCTAATGGCACTCCGTCTATAGCCGTGTCGTCATCGATGCTGCCCAACTGCAGTTCGCGCTTGGCCGGTGCGATGGCCATCTGGTGGCGCTGCATGTCAAGTGAGCGGGCCTCCACCTCGTTGCGCCGGTAATGGAACACGAGATGCGGGAGCCGCTTCGGGAGCAAGGAGGCAAACGGACTCACCATCTCGATGGGCAGACTCACGCCCGTGGGCGACATGGCGGTGAGCACCAACGGCAGCCTGCCGTGTACCCCATAGGTGTTGAAGACGGCTGTGGAGTCATCGACCATCTTCCCCTCAAAATAATGGATTTGCTTCCCTACGATGCTTAAGGAAGGACGAATCTGACTGCCGTTGAACTTCTGACCATCAGCGGTGTTCTTCACACGGGCCTTGATGATGTGGCCATCTTTCTCAGCCACATCGAGCCCTTTCCGGTCTATCAGGTCGGCAGCGCCTTTGTCCGCTGCCCAGCAACTGTCGTCGGCCACCCATTCGATATCGTCGTCCACACTCTTGCGAAGCGGGTTCACGACCGCCACCAGTTGGTGCGACACCTGGGTGTCGTCGCGCGTATAGACCGACAGCACATAGTAGCCGCTGTGGAGGTCGGAGGGCAGTTCCATCGTTCCTGTTCCCGCTCCCTTTTCAAGACCGATCACCACGCCGGCCGCCAGACCATACGTGTCGCACAGTTCAGCATAGACAATCGAGGCGTCGTCGGCGGCCACGCTCACTCTCATTGCCTCGCCGGCAAGATACCATGCGCGGTCGGTCGCCACTCTCGCCGCAAAGCCGTTCAGCGAAAGCACCACCACCAATGCCAGTGTAAATATTCTGTTTCTCATCTTAATAACTTACGTTTTCATTCAACGACCAGAAATCTGGTTCCTCTATATATGCTCCCTCGTACCTGTATCTGACATCGAGTTGGTGGATGTATGCCCATACGGCATGCAGTCTGCCGTCGGCCGACATCTCTGGAATAATCCATTCGCAGAGATACAAGCCTTTCTCCACCATCTTGCAGCATTCGTCCATCGTGGGGTTGTCGAGCCATATGCGGGTGTCTCCTCCAGAGGGACGTTGGATGTCGTATTGCTCGCCGTTGAGGAAGAACCGATAATCGCTTGTGTTCAGTGAGCATCCCACGAATCCTATCACATGCTTGGCCGAGGTGAGGCAATGGATATTGGTGGGCAGGGCAGAGGGTAGGGGAGTGAACAGACCTCCCATCTCCGAACTGGCCTTGCGCCGTGCCAGTTCATACTCATATTCTGCCTTCGAGATGGCACGCTGGTGCACCAGTCCGCTATACCTGTGGTACATGCGCACGTCACCACGGTCGATATCGTAGATCTTGAGGTCATGGATATGCTGGCCGTCGTAACCGGTGCTGGCACCCACCATCACCGTCGGTCCCGTAGCGTCAACCCAGCCCCATTTGGGAAAGTTGTAGACGTCCTTATAGACGGGTTCTTTTATTTCCGTATCGAAATACATGGCCGTCTGGTAGTCGGGATACACCTGCCACGTCTCGTCGTATGTCCACGAATAGTAATTCGCATGGTCGGTCTCAAAAGGAGCGGCGGGCGTGACCAGCACGTCGATGTTGCTGCCTGGCGTGCTCTGCACTCCCTTGATGTCGGCTATCTTCTCGGTGCGGAGAGGCACCTGTGGGTCGGATTCATACACCTCGCCTTCAACCTCGATGTGCAGGTAGTATTCCACGTCGGGCGAGAGACTTCCTATCTGGCAGGTGTAGTATCCGTTGGTTTCGTGTGTGAGGTATTCCGAACCATCAGTTCCCCGTACGGCCACCTTTGCCCCGGTAACCATCCGAGGGGTGTCTTGGGCATTCAATGCCTTCGTCAGCGACAGCGAGAACTTGTTCAGTTGTGCGGAGCATATCGTTCCCTCTACCACAAGCAGGCCGGAATCGTCGGCAGAGATGTCGGCCTCATATTCCTCCACACAGCCCGTCAGCATGCATCCCACCATCGTCAGGCATAGCACGGTATGTAGCGCTTTTCGCAGTTTCGTCATATCTTAGTTGAATCGTATGTTAAGTGAGACATAGGGAATGGCCGTGCCAAACACCGAGAGCTTGTATCCTTTTATTTCGTCTCCCTCGTTGACATAGTAGATGTTGTAGGCATTCTTGCGCGCAAGGGCGTTGTATACACCTATCGAGAAAGAGGCGTGAAGAAAACTGGTCAGTTTGTGGGTAGGCTCTATGTTGAACGCAAGGTCCAGACGCATATAGTCGGGTATGCGGTAGGTGTTGCGGTCGGTATAGTAGGGCATGTACTTCTTGCTGTAAGAGTCGTAGTATTTCCCGGCAGGCAAGGTGGTGGGACGGCCCGTGGCATAGTTGAAGTTGCTCGAGAAACTGTAGCGCTCGGTGAACTTGTAGTTGAGCACTGCCTTTACCTCGTGTGGCCGGTCATACTCCGAGGGATACCAGTCGCCGTCGTTCAGCGGCATGGCCACCCGCTTGTCGTCTTGTCGGAGCAAGGAGCGCGCGAAGGTGTAGCTCACCCATCCGTTCAGTTTTCCCGTAGGTTTCTTCGCCTGGAACTCAAAGCCATAGGCTTGTCCCTTGGTGGAGATGACGTCGGTCTCCAGATGGTGGTTCATCAGCAGCACTGCGGCACTGCGATAGTTCAGATAGTCGTCGATGTGCTTGTAGTACATCTCTGCCGAGAACTCATATTCCTTGCGGTCGGTCTCATAATAGATGCCGGCAGCCAGCTGCCAGCCTTTCTGGGGCTTGATGTTCAGGTCGGAGAGTTTCCATATGTCGGTGGGCGACATGATAGAGGTGTTCGACACTTTGTGGATGTATTGCTGCATCGTGTTGAAACCGGCCTTCAACGAGAGGTTCTCTTTGATGGCATAGCGGGCCGACAGGCGCAGTTCGGGTGCGTGATAGGTCTTGATGACACCTGTCTCATGCCGTGTCGCCTGCAGCGTGGCCTCTGATGGAAGCTCACCGGCATCATAGATGTTCACGTCGCGGGGACCAAGGGCGTTGAACATGGAATAGCGCAATCCGGCAGAGACTGTCAGCTTGTCGGTGAGCGAACGCTCATAGTCGATGTATGCCGCGCTTTCCAGGGCCTTCTCTCTTTGTAGCTGGTCGGTGGTGATGCGTGATTTCTCGCCCACAGGCTCATACTTGCCCGCCTGCACATCGTAGTGTTGCACCGAAAGGCCATACGAGAGCAACTGCTTCTCCGACAGACGGTGACGGACATGCAGCTTGCCCCACGTCTGGTCGATGCCGAAACTCAGCCGGGCGGCCATCGAGGGTGTTCTTCGGTCTTCGTTGAAATAGTCGTAATGGTCGAGTCCGCCCGACAGCGTGACCGCTATCCTTTCATTCAGCATGGAGCGCCACTCGGCAGAGACGTTGCGGTTCTGATAGCCGTAGTTGTCCTGTGAACTGAACGAGAACTTGTCTTTGCTCCAGTAGCCATATATCTTGAGGCGGTGCATGTTGTTGAGCTTCCAGGTCAGCACGCCGCCAAAATCATAGAAGTTGGCCGTGCCGTTCTTGTAGCCGCTCTTCTCTGGCAGTTTCTTGAGCATCCAGTCGCTGTAGGTGGTGCGGCCGTTCAGCAACAGCGACACGTGCTGCTTCACAATCGGTATCTCGATATTGGCCTTGCTGGTGAGCGCGCCAATACTTGCCGAACCAGTGAGTTTCTGCATGTTTCCCTCCTTCGAGGCCACCCGCAGCACACTGCTTATCCTACCGCCATATTCCACGGGAATGCTCGATTTGAACAGCTCCACGTCCTCTACGGCATCCGAGTTGAACGAGGTGAACAGACCGAATAGGTGTGAGGGATTGAATACGGTGCCCCCATTAAACAGTATCAGGTTCTGGTCGGTGGCTCCTCCTCGCACGTTATATCCGCTTGAGGCCTCGCCCGCAGTGGTGACGCCAGGCAGCGTGAGCACGATTTTCATGATGTCCGACTCGCCAAAGGCCGATGGGATGTTCTTCAGCAGTTGTGGCTTGAATTTCTCCGAGCCCATCATCATGTTGTTCACGGCCGACTGGCGGCCGCCAACAACGACTATCTCGTCGAGTTCCTGGTCGTCGGCGATGCTTGCCCTGGCTTTCCTTACACCAGGCACCGAATAGACCCTGGTCTTCACCGACGAGGCTGTCAATGCAATGGAGTCGCTGTCAAGAACGGGGATGCCGGCAACGAGTTTCCCGTCATCAATTGTTGTGGCTGTGGGCGACGGATGTGGGGTGGCTTTTAGTGGAGTAGGTGGTTGATTCCGCAGCGCATCATGTCGCAGGTTCTCACTTGGCTCTGGTAATGGAGTGCCTGTGATGCTGCCCACCACTTTCACAAGACTGTTCTCACGCTCGTCTTTTGAGAACGACAGGTGGTTCTTTTTCGCAAACTGCTTGATCTGTTTTTTCTGTTCAGGGAAGAGTCTCGTCACATCCGACAAACTTTTCACATGGTGCTTTCCGCCGTCTGGGGTGATGAGCGTGAATTGTTCTTCTTTGCTGAGCACCCTTTGGTATTTCTCTCTTCCAAAAATCCTTTCGCCGTCATATACCTTCCACTCGCTATGGTAAAGACGGATGCCATTGGTGCTTCCGTCGCAAAGCAGGTAGGCGTAGCGTGTGCTGTCCTCTGGGTCGTGCACGTATCTGTGGCCGTCCATCTCAAACCAGTCGACGTATGCTTGCTGGGGCAGGCAGACGACCTTCTCCTCAGGAGAGAGGACAACCACTTGTTGTTTCAACAGGTCGTAGCGGAGCTGAACAGGAGCGTAGACCACCCCATGATAGCTGATTCGGCCCTCATACATGCGGGTGTCGTCTTTATAATAGGGCACGTCGTGCCACAACCATGATTCGTACTGTGGTTCAACGGCACCCACGTAGAGGCGGGCAAAATCGGAAGCCGGGGGCGAATACTCCTGGGCTACAGTTGGCTGTACGACGGCCATCATACAGGCAATGACGAACACTAGCTTTCTCACGTTATTGTATTTACTCACTTTGAAGTCTGGATATTTCAAACTAATGAAAAACCGTGAGGCATCCTATGCTTACATTTAGGAAGTCAAGTAGACGTTATTTAAGTAGTTCTAATTACGAAACAAGCCTCACCAGTGCAAATGTAGTCAATTTATGGTTAGCAGCCAAAAAAAGAAGGAGAAAAGTAAGTTGGTCTCAGGATGAACAAGGCGAATTGAGTTGAGTAAGGAATAACAAGAACGAGGCCAGAGAAAACTTTTTTGGAGAATTGCTTGACGATTTCAAAAAAAAAACTACCTTCGCAACCGAATTGATGGACAATCCCTTCGTTTTCCTTCATTGATTACCCGTGTGAAAAACGGCGTGACTACCGGTAGAAGTCAAAGGGTGCCAATTATATAAAAAGAACATCGTCTACTGCTGTATGAAGAAGGAAAAGTTGAGAATATGGTTGCTGATAACCATCTTTTGTCTTTGTGGAACGACCTCGCTTGGCTCTTGCTCATCTGACGAGGATGCGCCACAAACAACCGTAGAACGCATCAAGCAGCGCGGCACGGTTGTCGTGGGTACAACTGGCGATTATCGGCCTCTTTCTTTCTGTGAGCCCAATACCGGTGAGTATTGGGGCTTCGGTATAGAAATGGCCAAGGAGATAGCAAGACAAATGAATGTCGATATAGCCTTCGCCAAGACATCCTGGCCAACCTTGTCTGCCGACGTTCTCGCCTCGCCCCAGTTGTTCGACTTTGCTATTGGAGGTATCACCATTACTGATGCCCGTCGCGAGACGATGCTGATGAGCGAGGGGTATCTGGCCAACGGTAAGACCATCCTCTGCCGTTCGGCAGAGACAAGTCGTTTCCAGTCACTGTCCGACATCGACCGCCCTGAGGTGCGCGTGATGGTAAACCCGGGCGGACTCAATGAGAAATTCGCTCATGAGCACCTCACACATGCCACTATCATCGTCCATCAGAAGAATGAGGAGATTCCTTCGCTGATTGCCGAAGGTAACGCCGACGTGATGATAACGGAGATAACAGAGGCGCCCTATTATGTGCAGACGGATGCACGTCTTGCCGCTCCGTTATTGGATAAACCTTTCACGCATGGTGAGATTGGCGTGCTGATGCAGAAAGGCCAGGAAGACTTGTTGCAGATGGTGAACAACGTCATTCAAAGAATGAAAGCCGACGGTTCGCTGAAACGGCTGCATGAGAAGTACGGTCTGGTTTACGCATATTAGTCATTGAAGTTTCGCATTCGCTCAACGTCTTGCAGTTCAAAAGCTCAGAAGTTGAACGGATGCGATGCTTTAATGATTATATTGTTTTTGAGTCAGTTTTCCTTCGATTTTGAGCGGAGCGACCAAGGATTGTTGGCATGTGTATTAAAGCATCAACACATGCGATGGCATTATCCAGACGTTGCTGGTTCTCGCCGCGAATCACGGCATAGTTTTTCCCACGTGCGATGAGTTGCTCTTCGCACTTACGGAAGAATGATGCTCGCTCATAGGGCCGGTAGCGATGGATGTCGTTCACCCAAGGCAGGTCGATGTCAAGCAGTAGATAAAAGACAAAATGTTGTCGGGCAATGTATTCCTCAATGATGGGCGATTCTTTTCCGAACAGTTCGTTCGACCATAGTTTGGAGATGATGGCATCTGTATCCACAAACATCAAGGGGGTGTTTTGTTGCCGGGCATCCTCAACGGCACTGAAATGTCCTCTCACTATCTGCTCCATGTCCTCAAAACAGATGTCGCCGTTCTTTGCGTCAATCACCTGTTTGGCGTACTCTTCCACGTATGGCATATGATAATGCCCGGCAAGTTGTTTGGTCAGTGTGGATTTCCCCGTCGACTCCGGTCCGTAGACGCATATCACTTTTCGTAAATCGTTTTGGGCCGCAGGTGCCAGGTTGTGCCACTGGCCGATGATGTCTTGACGGATAAGCGTTGCAGAGATAGGCACGGCTTGCCTGTCAGGGTCCACCATCACGAAATCGGCCGACAGCTCTTTTGCCAACCTTTCCCCATATTGCTCTGAGGCAAAGACGGCATCAATGGGGTGGGGCAGCAAGCGCAACAGTTCCTCGCGCCAGATATCCCAGAAAAATGGCGTCTCCGAGGGATCTTGCGGAAGTGGGTGGCTTTGGGTCAGCACCACCGCGGTAGGATATTGCCGTCTCACCCATTCGATGCGACGCGTCACAGGTATCACTTCGTCCATGATGTTGTCTACGACAATGTAAACCGTGTCGCAGGCGTCAAGTGCACGTTGTATGAGCAGCATGTGCCCCCTGTGCAATGGACAGAATTTTCCCAATACAAAGCCGGTGTTATAACGATTCATACGATTGCCTGATATATAGTTGAATGAGTTGTTCGTGTTGTCTGCACCGTAGCGGTGTGGCGGCTTGGGTGTTTTTCATGTCAAACCGTATTCCTGTAGTCTGAAACAAATCCATATACCTCATCTGCCTGTATAGTGCCGCATCCTTTCGGCAGAGCGACATGCGCAGAGCTTGGACGTCGGCGTCGTCGGCGAAGCGGCCAGCCTTTTCCTTCCACACACCGTCATCTACGATGTCGCCGATGAGGCCTTCTTCCTTCATCATTCGGCAAAGGTCGTTATATCTTAAGGGATTTTCGGATGCCACATGATAAACACCAGGCCGGCGATTATCCATGATGTCTGCCACCACTTGCGATGCCTGGTCGATGGGAGTGATGTCTACCGCCATCGTGCCCGACTTGTCATAGGGGAGCATGCCAACGGTCTTGGCACCACGGAAGAACATCCCAAGGAAATCCTTGGGGGCTGACCTTCCCAACAGGGTGTCGCCGCACAGCAGCCCAAAACGGTAGATGTATACATCGCAGTAGTCAGGATGAACAGACTGCACCATCTTTTCGGCTACGAACTTCGTCTGTCCATAACCGCCATAGATGTTGGTGGGCGTGCTCAGGTCGTCGCTTTCGTACGCTGTTCCGCTATTCCTGTCGGTCGACACGAAAACGGAGAGGGTAGAGGCATAATGCAGTTCTTTTCTGCAGCCCGTCAAGCAGAAGTCGATGATGTGTCTGGTGCCATCGACATTGGTCTCTTTCAGTGCTTCGTAATCGGCCAGCATATTGACCGCAGCGCCGCAGTGAATCACAGTGGTCACTTCCTCAGAGAGCCGCTTGTGGTCGTTGGCAGGAATACCAAGGCATGGCCGGGTGATGTCGCCACAAACAATCTCTATGTCTTTCAGTCCCTGAAGGTCGAGGCCGTATTTGCGGAAGGTGCCGCTCACCCTTTCCATGCCCTGGGCAGGAGACGAACACCTTACCAGGCAGATGACCTTTCTACGCTGTCCTCTGCCCAACAGTTCGTGGAGTAGATGAGCACCGAGAAAACCAGTTGCTCCAGTGACAAGCATACTGCCAGAAGTATCCTTGTGGGGCATTGGCCTGCGGGGTGTAAAAGTGTGCAACCACTGACTCTCAAGTTGGGATGAGTGTATGCACATGGCGGTGCTCTCCGTCCTCATTCGGGCCAGTTGGCGTGGAGTGGGGCATCGGCGCAGGTCGTCTGACGTGACGGCTAGCCCCATTTGCTGTAGCCTTGATATCAGGATGATGGTGTCGAGCGAATCGCCACCACATTGGATGAAATCTTCGTCGGGCCCCAGAACGGGAAGTTTCAGAATGTCTGTCATCACGTTGGCAATGGCTTCTTCCTCGCTCGTCGCATATTGATAATCTGTTTTGCTGGCATTCTTGATGTGGAGTGGTATGGACAAGAGTGCCTGCAGGTCGGTCTTCCCCGAGGGGGTGAGTGGCATGGTCTCCACAAACTCGAAATATGATGGCATCATCCATCTGGGCAGATGGTGCTTGCAGCACTGCCGCAACTGTTGTTCCAAGTCGGCTGGTGTCTCTCCGTTTTCCATGGGCTGTATAAAAGCGACAATGGCGTCCTTGGCATTCTCCTGACTGATGGCTCTCTTCACAACGGCCACCTTGCCTACGCTCCTGTGGACGCGGAGCACATGCTCTATTTCCTCCAACTCCACCAATTGGCCGTGTATCTTCACCTGACGGTCAATCCTGCCAACAAACTCCAGCTGGCCGTCGGCATTGATACGCACATGGTCGGAGGTCCTGTAATAGCGCACGCCATCGACAACGGGAAACTTCTTTCGTGTCAGTTCCTCATCTTTGTAGTAGCCTATGGCGAGGCCTGCTCCTGAAATCCACAGCTCACCATCCGTCGTGTCCAACCGTCCGTCGGCATATATATTATAAAGGGTTTCGTCTATCTCTTCACCCAGAAGCGGTGCCTTCCATTGCGTGTCGCATTGGCATAGACTGCTGCAGACCGTGGCCTCTGTGGGACCGTAGACATTGATCAGCCTGACTCTGCTGCTCCAACGTCTCACGGTCTCGATGTCGGCTGGCTCGCCTCCGATGACAATGGTTTGCAGACAGTCGGGACACTCCTCCACATTGAGCATCTTCAATAGCGATGGCGGTATGTCGGCATGTGTCACGCCGCGCTGTTCAACCACTTCAAACAACATGGTCGAAAGCCTTTCCGCTGCCATGGGCTCTATGACCAGGGTGGCGCCCGATGTAAGGGTGACAAGGATGTCAGAGATGGAGGCGTCGAAGTTGACCGACAGAAAGAACAAATAGCGCGAACGATGGTCTACGCCAAAAGCCTTCCGTTGGCATTGGGCCAGGTTGCAGAGCCCTGAATGGCCCACCAGTATGCCTTTGGGCTTCCCCGTAGTTCCCGAACTGTAGATGATGTATGCCGGATGGTGTGGTTGGCATGGGACAATGGCGTCTGTCATCCCACAAGCCATTGCCTCGCCATAGATGTCCCCGTCTATGCAGAGCGTGATGCCGGCATGGTCTGCAATCCATTGCCTACGGGCTGGTGGCAGGTCGGTGCCTAAGGGGACAAATGCCTTTCCCGACATCCAGCAACCGAGCATGCCGACGATATAGGCGGCCGACTTGGGCAGATGAAGCCCCACGAAGTCGCTGCCTTCGCTATGGCCGTTGATATACGCTGCCACCCTTCGTGCCTGCTGCCATAGCCGCTGGTAGGTAAGCGCTTCTCCATCGCCTTCCACCACTGCGATATGGTTGGGATAGGCCTGGCAAACGCTATGCACCACTGCGAGGATATCATTACACTTTATGTCCATAGAGTATCATGCTTGGATGGTCCTCGTCATAGGGCGAAAGGGCAATGTCGCCGTATACCTTCTCCACTCTGAGACCATGCCGCTGAAACATTGTTGTGAATTGCTCTACACTGTAAAGTTTCGTCTGACCGAATGCTGTTTCACGACGACCATCAGGATACACGATCAGCCAGTCCGATTTCATCATCCCGTCCTCTATCCAGCTCTCACGTATGGTGATGATGGTGCTGCCCGACGAGGGCACTTGCTTGACGATAAACCGCTGGAAATGCTTGTTGATGAACAGTGGGTTCATTGTCGAGAAGAAGAACTGCCCTCCTTGCTTCAGGTTCTTGCTGTAAGGCTCCAGCATCCGCTCATTCTGCCCGTCGTCTTCGTGATAGCCGAAACTCGTGTTCCAGTTGATGGAGATGTCGAATTGTCCTGGCCTGAGGAAGGTCTCCGCATCGCCTAACACGAATTCGGCACGGGGCGAGGCAAGTTGCGTGCGGGCATACTCGATATAGGGCTCGGAGATGTCGACGCCCGTGACCTTCAGTCCCGCACGGTCCAGTTCATGTGCCAGGTATCCCTTGCCGCAACACTGGTCAAAAACGTTCATTCCGGTCTCCAACAGTCCTGTCTGCTGCATGAAACGCACCGTCTCTGCCGCTTGCTGGTTGAGCACCACTTCTGTAAAGTCTCCTTTGAAGAAGTCTATCCACCACTTGTCGTTTTTGTTTGTTCCCATCGTCTCAACTCATTAGTTTTTGATTCATATAAAAAATGGTCAGCATCAGCATCACCACAGGCTCGTAAGTGGTCTGCTCCAATACGCTCATCGACGGCAGTGATGTCAGCAGGGTGGCAATGGCGTCTCTATTGAAAAGCCCCAATCTCGTCAGGCTGTCGGATGTCAGTTCCTCGTAAATTTGCCCGTACTCATGTGGACCGAAAAAACGGGTCAGCGGTGGTGCCTGGAACGGATGTTTCTGCCTGCGGTAAACACGGTCGGTAATGTAGGGCCGGGCTGCTTCTTTCAGCACGTATTTCTCATTGATATGGTCTTTGATTTTCATCTGCATGGGAAGCTGGGCCGCATACTCAAAAAGCCGATGGTCGAGGAAAGGCAACCGCCCCTCGACCGATGCCGACATCTCACAACCATCGCCGAGGGTGGCTAAAATGTAGTTGCAGAGTGCATGCTTGTTCCACAGATAAAGCGACTTGTTCACCGGGTGCACACCACGCAGTAGGGTCTCTGCCTGGTGATGGCCTGTCATCTCGTTGAGAAAATCATGGCTGCTGCAAGCGTGGAGCATGTCGCTGCTGAGCAAGCGATACATTTTGTGCCCGATGCCTGCCTTGGCAGCCAGGAACGATGGCACGAAGCCCAGTCTCCCGGCCATCCTGTCGCAGCAGAGCGTGTCGCCATCGGCAATCTCTGTTCCCGTTATTGCAAGATTGGTGCGATAGAGATATTTTGTCAGCGCGTCTTTCTCTTTGGCTGGTAGCGTGGCGAAGAGGTCTTTTCTCAGATGTGGGTAGCCAGCCAGGCATTCGTCGGCTCCCTCGCCTGTCAATGCTACTTTAAACCCGGCATCGTGGATGTTCTTGTTGAGAAGGTATTTGCACGACAGATGGCCGTTCACTGCCAGTCCCTCACTATGGTAGACTGCTTCTGGCAGATATCTGAGGATGTCGTGCTGCTCGACCTCTACCCGGTGCATGACGGCACCACAGCGGTTGGCGGTCTCTGTGGCAAAAAGGTTCTCGTCGTATTCCGCATCTGTCTGTGGGAAGACGATCGAGAAACAATGAATGGGTTCATCGGTGAGGTGTGACATGATGCCGGCGACTGTGCTGGAGTCAAGGCCACCACTGAGATGGCAGCATACGGGCACTTCACCCTGAAGGCGCAACTGAATGGCTTCGGTGAGCAGTTCATGAAAACCGCTGATATACTGTTCCTCTTGCGCTGCTGTCAGAGTAGGCTCGGCGCTGTCCACAGGATAGTTCATATCCCAATAAGTGATGTCTTTCTTCTCACTACCTGCCTGCCAGACGAGCAGATGGCCTGGCTCCAACTGTCGGATGCCCTTGAAGAAAGTGCGGTCGGTGGGTTGGTATTGTATGGAGAGTGCCTGCATCAGACTGTATTCATCCCATTCGGCCTTCACGCCACAGGCATGAATGGCCTTTGCTTTCGACGCTATAATCAGTCTCTTCCCATCGTCCCACCAGCACAAGGGCTTGATGCCGAAGCGGTCTCTTCCCGCCACGAGCAAGCGGTTTCTTTTGTCGTACAGCAAGAAGGCAAACTCACCCCTCAGATGCTCCATCATCCCCACGTAGCCGTATTTCAGATAGAGGGGTATGAGCAGTTCGCTGTCCGAATTGGTCTGGAAGGTGTAGGTCGATGAAAGTTCTTGCCTCAGCCTTTTGTAGTCGTAGAACTCTCCATTCACCACGATGGTTATCATTCCGTCTCGCGAACTGATGGGTTGGTGCCCATGACTTATTCCGACAATGGAAAGCCGTCGGTGCCCCAAGGCCACATGTCCTTGTTGCCACATGCCGCTGTCGTCGGGGCCGCGAAGTTCCAACGTTTCAAGAGCAGCAGCAAGACTCCTACGGTCGGGTGCCGCCTCTCTTTCAACCATTCCTATTATTCCGCACATATCTTGAAAAATGTCTTCTTGCTTCCGGTGCGCTCGGCTTCTGCAAAGGCTGCCTCGTATTGAGATAGTTCGTAGGTGTTTCCAAACAGTGTGCTCGTGTTGAGCGAGTTGGCCAAATGATGGGCTGTGGCGGTCAGTATATGGCTGGCAACATTAAAATTTCCATATCTTGCACCTCTTATGCAGACTTCTTTCATGGCAATCGTATTTGCAGTGAAACAGCTGGGAGTGTACGACCGCGACTTCAGCACTAACATTCCGCCTGGTCGGAGGGCTTCGATATAAGCATCGATATTGAATGGCTCGGTCTCAATAATGCAGTCATAACAATTCCTCTGCAAGTCATCGGTGTGTTCTATTCTTTCTATGTGGCGTTTACCCATAGCCTGGGCTACCTGGTAGGTGAGTTCGGCAATTCTGGAACCGCCGAATATGCAGGTCCTGCCATTGATATAGTCCAGTGGGGCAAGGGCTGCGGCTACAGGTTCGAGGAATGCGCCGAGAGGAGAGAGCAGGTGGGGTGGCAGGTGAATCAACGCTCGGCTTGGTACTGCGATGTACTCCGCAAATGCTCCATCGCAGTCCTTGCCACACATCGTGTCGCCTGTACTGCTAAATGACATGGGATTGACACTGACCACATCGCCCAGTTTCCAATTGCCCATCTCGCTTTCACCATTCATGAAACCGGCAATTTTTCCACAAAACTCATGTCCCAGCACAATGTCCTCTTTTGCTGGTACGGTTCCTTTCCCTATGCCGATGTCGGTTCTGCAAATTCCTGCGTAATACACCCTGACAAGCACATCGTTCTGGCTCGTCAGTTGAGGAATTTCTCTATTAGTCAGATAGGTGGCTGATGACCGATGTAGTATGATTGCTCTCATATTGTCGTATGCATCTTAGGTGTTGTCTTGAACTCTTCCTCATTCGATTTGAAGTTGCCTTTGGCGCCATGGCTATGGTTCTTCTCTTCTCTTTCAGGTATCCAGTAGATTCATTCGCAAATTTAGATAAAAATTGGGGATTTATAAGCCAGTCGAGATAAAAATGTAACAAATTGCCCCGAATTGGACCTCTTGCTCAAAGAATCAAGGCGCAC